>JAXLYL010000030.1:0-81194 GCA_046351475.1 Polyangiaceae bacterium | reverse complement strand
GTCGCGCAGAAGATGGGCCGTCGCTGGGTGATGATCGAACTCGGCGAGCACTGCCACAGCCTTATCCTGCCGCGACTACGCTCCGTCGTTGATGGCGAAGACCCGAGCGGGATCACGTCGGACGTTGGTTGGAAGGGCGGCGGTGGCTTCCGCTTCTTCAAGCTCGCGCCTTCGCTCCTCGAGAAGGACAAGTGGGGCAACTGGATCGTCAGCAAGCAGTACAAGCCCGAGATGCTCGCCGAGGCGATGTGCAAGCTCGAAGGCTTCCGCTACGCGCCCGATCGCGAGGTGTTCTGGAACCACGGACACTCGACCGAGCGTGACTTCATCTACGTCACCACGCAGAACCTGAGCCCAGACCAGCTCCGCTTCATCAGCGAGCAGGTCGGCCCCGAGCGCACGCTCCTCATCTGCTGCGGCGCGTTCCGAGGTAAGCCGGACTTCCCGAACCTCACTGTGAAGAAGATCCCGCAGGCGGTGCTCGCGCGGTGCGAGTGGGGCAAGGACGACTACAGCCTCAACGTCACCGAGCAGGCGCCGGTCGTCGCCGTCGAAGAGGCGAAGGCCGAGGCGTCGTCGAACAACGGCACGAAGACCAAGGCCGGCGGGCGCCGCAAGAAGGCGACGCCGGTGCAAGCACTCCCGCTATTCGCCGGGATCGATAACGGGAGCAAGTGATGACCAGCCGTCACGTCAACAGCATCACCGGACGTCTCTCTCTTCGCTCCCCGCAGCGGAAGTCTCTCGAGATCCTCGACCGCGTCATGGAGATCGCCCAGCCCCACAAGCTGAAGAGGGCCGGCGGCGATCTCAAGTCGGCGCTCGACATCGTCCGGTCGGAGTACCCGACGGTCGAGGACTTCGAGCACGCCTTCCCGAGCCTGTGCTTCGCCCTCGCCACTGGCGTCGGCAAGACGCGGCTCATGGGCGCGTTCATCACGTACCTGCACCTCGAGCACGGCATCAGGCACTTCTTCGTGCTGGCGCCGAACCTGACCATCTACAACAAGCTCGTCGCCGACTTCACGCCCAACACGCCGAAGTACGTGTTCCAGGGTATCGCCGAGTTCGCGGTCAAGGCGCCGACGCTCGTGACCGGGGAGAACTTCGAGCAGAAGCCGCAGGTGCTCGACTTGTTCGAGCGCGACGACGTCGTGGTCAACATCTTCAACATCTCGAAGTTCAACGAGAAGGCGAAGGCCACGGACGAGGAAGGCAAGAAGACGCTCAAGGTGCGGCGGCTGTCCGAGTTCCTCGGCCAGTCGTACTTCGACTACCTCGCGGGCCTCGACGACCTCGTGCTCATCATGGACGAGGCGCACCGCTACCGCGCTGACACCAGCGCGAAGTCGATCGAGGAGCTAAAGCCCGTGCTCGGCCTCGAACTCACGGCCACGCCGCAGATCGAAGCAGGCGCCAAGTCGGCGCGATTCAAGAACGTCATCTACGACTACCCGCTCGCGAAGGCGATGCAGGACGGCTACGTGAAGGAGCCTGCCGTCGCGACGCGCGCGAACTTCAACCCGAAGTCGATGAGCAAAGACGCGCTCGAGCTGCTCAAGCTCGAAGACGGCGTACGCGTCCACGAGTCGGTGAAAGTCGATCTTGACGTGTACGCACAGCAGAACGGCGCGCGGAAGGTCAAGCCGTTCATGCTCGTCATCGCGGAGAACACCGATCACGCGAGCGAGCTGGTGAAGCTCATCGAGGGCGAGACGTTCTTCGATGGCCGCTACAAGGGTCGCGTCATCCAGGTCCACTCCGGCCAGAAGGGCGCGGAGAAGGACGAGAACGTCGAGCGCCTGCTCTCGGTGGAGCGACCCGACGAGCCGACGGAGATCGTCGTCCACGTCAACATGCTCAAGGAGGGCTGGGACGTCACGAACCTCTACACCATCGTCCCGCTGCGCACGGCGGACTCTCGCACTCTGGTCGAGCAATCGATCGGCCGTGGTCTGCGTTTGCCCTACGGCAAGCGCACCGGCGTCGCCGCCGTCGACCGCCTGACCATCGTCGCGCATGACCGGTTCCAGGACATCGTCGATGAAGCCAAGAAGGGCGGCTACTCGTTCAGCACGGTGAACATCGGTACCGACGTCGACGAGACGCCGAAGCAGACCGTAGTAGTCGTTCCGTCGTTCGAGACCGCGCTGGGCATCACCCCAGCGGCACCCGAGACCGGGGCGGTACCGGCGGCACCGAGCCCCGGCGTGAAGCCCGCAGCACCGGCGCCCGTTCAGCAGCCGAAGTTCACCAAGCCCGAGGAGGTCGCGGCGGCGAAGGCGACGATCGAGGCCATCGCGAAGGTGGTGCGCGATCCCCAGCTCGCGCCGACGCCGAAGGCGCTGCAGAGCGATGAGGTGCAGAAGAAGCTCGTCGAGGTGGTGAAGGACAAGCTCTCAGGTGGCCAGCTCACGATGTACCCGGACATCGGCAAGCTGACCGACGCCCAGCTTGTGCTCGTCGTACGCGAGGCGACCGCCATCTACAACGCGCTCACCATCGCCATCCCACGCGTCATCGTGCTGCCGAAGGGCGTGGTCCGGGCGGGCTTCCGAGACTTCTCCCTGGATCTTTCGTCGTTCCGGCTCCAGCCGGTCTCGCAGGAGATCCTCGTCCGGCACCTCGAGAGTGGCGTCGAGCACGTCATCGGCGCGCTTTCCGGGGGCGTCGACGAAGAGCGGCTCGAGAACTTCGTCGTGCGCAGCCTCATCGACTTCGACGACGTGAGCTATGACGAGCAGGCGGACCTGCTCTACAAGCTCGCGGGCGAGGTCGTCGTGCACCTGCGGTCGTACCTCAAGGACGACGACGAGGTTCGCAACGTCCTCATCTTTCACGCGAAGCAGATCGCCGACCTCGTTCACACGCAGATGCAGCCGCACGCGTGGGAGGAGGCTTCGTCCTACGAGGCCGTGGTGAGCCAGGGCTTCTCCGACGTTCGCGCGCAGGCCTTCGCCGCGCCTGCGGGTGAGGTCGTGCGCCAGTACGACACGCCAATCGACAACAAGATCGACATCCGCAAGATGCTATTCGGCGGCTTCAAGAAGTGCCTCTACCCGACGCAGAAGTTCGACTCGGACACGGAGCGCCGCTTCACCGTCGTCATCGAGAAGGACAAGGCCGTCATCAAGTGGTTCAAGCCCGGCAAGGGCGTCTTCCAGATTCGTTACTCGAACGACGCCGACTACGAGCCCGACTTCGTCGTCGAGACCGAGACCGAGAAGCTGATCTGCGAACCCAAGGGCGCGGACCGCATGCAGGACCCCGTGGTGCTCGCCAAGGCGCGCGCGGCTGCCACCTGGTGCAAACACGCGACGGAGCACGAGAAGGCGAACCACGGCAAGCCGTGGCGTTACCTGCTCATCCCGCACGATGCCATCGCAGACAACATGACCCTCGATGGGCTGGCTAAGACGTACACGTTCACCGCGCCCGAGGGGGGGAAGTAGCAGATGCGCCCAAGCAAGCTCTCCCTCGTCGAGATGTTCGAGAAGCAGCGGCGGTACGTCGTGCCACTCTTCCAGCGCCCTTATGTCTGGGAGCAGGACGAGCAGTGGGAGCCGCTCTGGCAGGACATCACGGGGCGCGCGGATGCCATCCTTGAGCGCGAGGCACGAGGGTCTCGCAGCGACCGAATCGAGAACCACTTCCTTGGCGCCGTCGTCCTCAATCAGATCAAGGTCTACGGGCGCCAGGTCGACACGGTCGAGGTCATCGACGGACAGCAGCGCCTGACGACCCTGCAGCTCCTGCTCGCTGCCTTCCGCGACGTGGTCAAGGGCACGACGGAGACGCGCCTCGCCGACGACCTCGCGCGGCTCACCGAGAACAGCGGTGTGCGGGATTCGGAGATCGAGCGCTTCAAGGTGTGGCCGACCAACGCCGACCGGCGCGACTTCGAGGCTGCGCTGGTCGCCGGCTCGGTGCAGGACCTCGAAGGCAAGTACCCGCTCCAGCGCCGAAAGTACGCCCGCAAATTCGATCCACGCCCACGCCTCGTCGAGACCTACCTGTTCTTCGCCCGTCGCATCGGCGAGTTCTGCTCGGTGCCGCCTGCCAGCACTTCCGAGAACGATGGTGAAAGCACGACGCTCACGTTCTCGGCGGACCGCGCCTACGCGCTGTACGAAGCGCTGAAGCGTCACATCCAGCTCGTCGTGATCGAGCTCGAAGACGACGACGACCCCCAGGTCATCTTCGAGACGCTTAACGCGCGCGGCGTTCCGCTCCTGCCGTCGGACCTCATTCGCAACTTCGTCTTCTTGCGCGCCACGCAGCAGGGTGAGAACGCCGAGGATCTCTACAGCACGCTGTGGAAGGAGTACGACGAACGTCCCGCCGAGGCCGACGCCGGCAAGAACGAGCGCTTCTGGAAGCAGATGGAGCGCCAAGGCCGCGTGAAGCGCACGCGCCTCGACCTCTTCATCCACCACTACGTCCAGTACCGGTCGGCGCAGGACCTGTCGATCGGGCACCTGTTTCAGGCCTTCCGCTCCTGGTGGGAGTCGGCCGACAAGCGCAACGTCGCAGGCGAGCTGAAAGAGCTGCGGCGGCACAGCGATGTTTTCGCGAACGTGCTCGTGCCGGACGGTGATGGCCGTACCGCGCTCTTCGCGAAGCGGTTGCAGGCTCTCGACACGAGCACGGTGTACCCGGTGCTGCTCCTGCTCCTCGTCGGCGGCCAGGATCGCGTGGTCGCTGGTGACCTCGACGGCATCGTGACCGACCTCGAATCGTACCTGGTCCGTCGCATGGTCTGCGACCTCGGCACGAAGAACTACAACCGCTTCTTCCTCTCGATGCTCCAGAAGCTACGCGGTTCGACGGATCCGATCTCTCGCGCGACGATCCAACAGATGCTGCTCGCGCCCGATGGCTCTGCGGGCGAGTGGCCTGACGACAAGAAGTTCGCCAAGGCGTGGCTGGAGAGGCCGCTATACGACACGCTGAAGCCGATGCGCTGCTCAATGCTCCTTGAGGCCGTAGACCGCGCCATGAGGACATCGAAGCAGGAGGCGGTGACCATCAACGGCAGGCTCACGGTAGAGCACGTGCTTCCCCAGCAGTGGGCGCCGCCGGCGTGGCCTGAGCCGCCAGCCGATGTCGGCAACGACGACGAGACCGCCATTGAGCGTCGTGGGCGCCTGCTGCACTCCCTGGGCAACCTCACGCTGCTCACTCAGGAGCTGAACTCGTCGGTGAGCAACGGCCCCTTCGCGGCCAAACGCCCCGAGATCGCGAAGCAAAGCGTCCTGCGGCTGAACACGTACTTCCAGGACGCGACGACCTGGGACGAGGCCGAGATCGCGAAGCGTGGCGAGAAGCTCCTTGAGCACGCCAAGCGCATCTGGCCTCGTCCGCAGCCGGCGCCATGACTTCGCCCGGCGCGAGGCCGAGTTCCTCATCCGGCCGTCCGAGGACGCCTGCCGCGCTGAACGCGCCACTGTCCGCGCCGCTGCCCGCGTCCGCGGCCCATGCTCGGGACCAGCACCATCGGCGCGCCCTGGGCCAACGTGGGGCCCTGGTGGCGCTCGTCCGCGAGGCTCCCCGGGCTGGCAACCTTCAGGTCTCGCTTGAACGTTGCCGCCGAGGCTGGCGGGGCCCGGTCGCGATCGCCGCGCTCGCCGAGCGCGGCACGCTCCGGCGCGGAGCGCGCCGCCCGCTCATGGTCGGCGTCAGCTCGAACACGAACGCGTTGCGAGGCGCGTCGATGATGCCGGGGAGGCGACGCGCGTCCTCGGGCAGCAGCTCGCGCTCGCGGACCTCGAAGCCGACCTCCTCGGCGAAGCAGGGCGTCCCGCTGGCGGCGTACATGCGGCCGACGCCGGCCTGGTACGCGTGCCGGACGATGAACTCGACGAGCGAGCGACCGTGGCCCTGCCTCCGATGCGTCGACCGGACTGCGAGCGCTCGCAGCACCGCCGCGTCGCCGTACTCGTCGAGCACCGCGACGCCCATGACGACGCGCCCGTACTCGAGGACGGCGCGCGTGCGCTTCCCGCCCGCAGGCTCCAGCCACAGCTCCAGCACTGGGAACCACGTTGTCTGCAGCAGCCCGTTCGCGACCGGCTCGTCGCCGGGCGCGAGCTCGCGGAAGGCCCGCCGCAGCGCCTTCGGCTTGTCGCTCAGTACCGACTTGCGCGGCTCCGGCTTCGGCGGCTCCGGCGGCGGCCAGGCCTCCCCACGACGCTCGGCCCGGTGCTTCGCGCGCCACATGCCGAGCAGGGTCTCGGCGAGCACGCCGGCCACCTCGTCGATGCGGCGCTGCACGTCGGCGCGTCGTTCCTCGCGCTCGGTGTTCGCGGCGATGTCCTCGGGCTGCGAGGGCTGGTCCATGCGGACCACACAGGCTCGCTTCCCCGCTACAGTCCAGCGGGAGCCGGGACGCCTCGCTTTCGCTCAACGTGTCCCGAGGGCACTCGATCCCGAGGCGACGGACTCACGATGGGACAGTGCGAAGCGGCGAATCTGTCCCAGCGCTCTCGGCGCAAGTTCTCGGAGTCGCAGCGCGAGCGCCTGCGTGGGTCAGTGCGAACATCCGAATCTGTCCCGATTCCGTTTACCGAGAGCGTTCGCAGGCGGCGCCGCACACGGAGCCAGAAGCACGACGTTCTCCGCCGATACCGGCGCGGGCCCGTCGTCGGGAGTCGTCGCCGTACGGAAGTACGGCTCCTCCTCCGCTCCTAGGTCTCGCTTGGTCTCGACGGAGATCGTCGCACTTCTGGACGGAGATCCGGGGTCGGCGATCGCTTCGTCCCGCGATCGCCGAGGCGGATTCAGCGACGATCGAAGCGATCCGCGTCCATCACCTTCGTCCAGGCGGCGACGAAGTCCGAGACGAACGTCGTTCCCGCGTCGGCGCTCCCGTAGACCTCGGCGAACGCGCGGAGTTCGGAATGGGAACCGAACGCCAGGTCCACGCGCGAGGCCGTCCACTTCGGGGCGTTCGTCGCGCGATCACGGCCTTCGTACGCGTCCGCCTTGCCGGACACCTTCGACCAGATCGTCCCCATGTCGAGGAGGTTCACGAAAAAGTCGTTCGTGAGGACCCCCGGTCGCGAGGTGAGGACACCTTCCTTCGAATCGCCGACGTTCGCGCCGAGCACACGCAATCCGCCCACGAGCACGGTCATCTCCGGCGCGGTGAGGCCGAGGAGCTGCGCGCGATCGACGAGGAGCGCTTCGCCCGGAACGGCGATCACGTCCTTCCGGAAGTTCCGGAAGCCGTCGGCGAAGGGCTCGAGGTACCCGAAGGACTCCACGTCGGTCTGGGCGTCCGTCGCGTCGGTGCGTCCCGGCGTGAAGGGCACCGCGATCGTGTGGCCGGCGGCCGCGGCCGCGCGCTCGACGCCGACAGTTCCTCCGAGGACCACGAGGTCGGCGATCGACACCTTCTTCCCGCCCGTCGCGGCGCGTCCGAAGTCGCCCTGGATCTTCTCGTAGACGGCGAGCACCTTCGCGAGGCGCGCGGGCTCGTTGACCTGCCAGTCCTTCTGGGGCGCGAGGCGGATGCGTCCGCCGTTCGCACCTCCGCGTTTGTCGGAGCCTCGGAACGTCGACGCGGACGCCCACGCCGTCGCGACGAGTTCGGACGTCGAGAGGCCGGACGCGGCGATGGTCGCCTTGAGGGCCGCGACGTCCTTGTCGTCCACGAGAGGGTGGTCCACAGGCGGGATCGGATCCTGCCAGAGGAGTTCCTCCTTCGGGACCTCGGGACCGAGGTAACGCACGCGCGGTCCCATGTCGCGGTGGGTGAGCTTGAACCAGGCGCGTGCGAACGCATCGGCGAACTGATCCGGGTTCTGGTGGAACCGGCGGGAGATCGTCTCGTAGGCCGGATCGAACCGGAGGGAGAGATCGGTGGTGAGCATCGTCGGCACGTGCTTCTTCGAGGGATCGTGCGCGTCCGGGACGGTCGCGGCGGCCCCCTTCGCGCGCCATTGGTGCGCGCCCGCGGGGCTCTTCGTGAGTTCCCATTCGTGCCCGAAGAGGTGATCGAAGAAGCCCACGCCCCATGTCGTGGGCGTCGTGGTCCACGTCACCTCGAGACCGCTCGAGATCGTGTCCTTGCCGACGCCCGTCCCGAAGGAGTTCTTCCATCCGAAACCCTGGGCCTCGATGTCGAACGCCTCGGGATCCACGCCGACGTGGGACGTGGGCGCCGCTCCGTGGGCCTTGCCGAACGTGTGGCCGCCCGCGATCAGGGCGACGGTCTCCTCGTCGTTCATGGCCATGCGCGCGAAGGTCTCGCGGATGTCCTTCGCCGCCGCGAGCGGATCCGGGTTCCCGCCGGGACCTTCCGGGTTGACGTAGATGAGGCCCATCTGCACGGCAGCGAGGGGATTCTCGAGATCCTGCGCCCCCGTCTTGCGACCGTCGGCTGCGAGCCACTTCGTCTCGGTGCCCCAGTAGACGTCCTCGTCGGGTTCCCACACGTCCTCACGACCGCCGCCGAACCCGAAGGTCCGGAGCCCCATGGTCTCGAGCGCCACGTTGCCGGCGAGGATCATGAGGTCCGCCCAGGAGATCGCACGACCGTACTTCCGCTTGATCGGCCAGAGGAGCCGACGCGCCTTGTCGAGGTTCACGTTGTCGGGCCACGCGCCCAAGGGGGGGAAGCGCTGTTGCCCGCGCCCGCCGCCCCCACGCCCGTCTCCCACGCGGTAGGTTCCCGCGCTGTGCCACGCCATGCGCACGAAGAAGGGACCGTAGTGCCCGAAGTCGGCGGGCCACCACGGTTGCGAGTCCGTCATGGCGGCCGCGAGATCCTTCTTCAACGCCGCGTAGTCGAGGGACGCGAAGGCCTTCGCGTAGTCGAAGGCGGCTCCCATGGGATTGGAGCGGGACGAGTGGCGGTGCAACGCGTCGACGCGAACACGTTCGGGCCACCAGTCCCGGTTCGAGGTTCCGGTCGATGCGTGGGGGAAGGGACACGTCGCGTTCGTCGTCATGGTGACCGCGGATTGGGCCACAACGCCGAGGAGAAATCATCCTCTGCGGGAGCGGAACCTTCCGGACGAGCCGCACCCCGCGGCGACGCCTGGACGATTCAGACCGGTTGGCGGATGACCACGCGCTTGATGCCCGTGACGACACCCACCAGTACCACGCCGAGAACGGCACCCACGGTCGCGTTTGCCAACGCGGGCACGAGTCCGGAGACGAGACGAAGGAGGAAGGTGCCCGATGCCGCCGCCCGTTCCCACGCCGCGACGCGATCCGCGAGCGCGTGGAAGGCGTGGACCACGATGCCGCCCCCGACCAAGAACATCGCCAGGGTGCCCACGGCGGCGAGCAGCCGCATGAAACGGGGCGCGGCGACGAGGACCGCTCGCCCCACGGTTCGCAGGATCGGGTTCCCGCGCGCCACGAGGTGGACCGCGACGTCGTCGGCTTTCACGAGCACCGCGACGAGTCCGTAGACGAATACGGTCATGGCGACGGAAAGGGCCACGAGGACCAGCGATCGGAGGAGGAGCGTCTCCGTCGCGACGGTGCCGAGGGCGATGATCACGATCTCCGCGGACAGGATGAAATCCGTGCGGATGGCGCCGCGGATCTTCGTCCGCTCGAGCGCGGCCGGATCAATCCCGGTCGTCGCCGCGCGGGAACTCGGAGGGGCGGACGTGGGCCCCGAATTCGCGTCGTGCGATCGACGGGCGAGACCGTGGAGGACCTTCTCGGCCCCTTCGTACGCCAGATAGGAGCCCCCGAGGACGAGCAAGGGGGTCACGAGGAACGGCGCGAAGGCGCTCAGGGCGAGGGCCACGGGCACGAGGATGGCCTTGTTGACGAGGGAGCCTTTCGCCACCGCCCAGACCACGGGCAACTCGCGCTCCGCACGCACGCCCGCCACCTGTTCGGCGTTGAGCGCGAGGTCGTCCCCGAGGACACCCGCCGTCTGCTTCGACGCGACCTTCGTCAGGGCGGCGACGTCGTCCAGGACACCGGCGATGTCGTCGAGCAAGGCGAGGAGACTGGCGGCGGGCACGATCCCCAAAGAACCACGTTTCGGCCGCGAGCGGACAGGGACTCGCGCGAATCCGGTCGTGGAACGGAGACGGCCCGGGGTCGCGCGTCGCCGCGGACCGACATCTCCCGGGATCAGCTCCCATGAGCTTGCGCCACGAGCCGTCGATCGCGATGCTCCGGCCATGGATTTCGAGACCGCCCTCGCCGAGCCGGAAGTGCGCCCCTTCCTTCCGCTCCTTTACCTGGCGTGGGCGGACGGCGAACTCGACGACGACGAACGCGCCCGGATCCACGCGCGCATCGTGGACCAGCCGTGGCTCAAGCCCCGGATTCGCCTCGCCCTCGAGCGGTGGCTCGACGGCGCGCCTCCCGACGCGGTGACGTTGGCGAAGGTGCGCTCGGCCCTCGTGGCCATGGTGGGCACGCTGCCGGACGTGCGACGTCGATCGGTCCTCGCGATCGCGCGCTCGCTTCCCGCGGTCGACGACGCTTCCGTCACCGCGCTCCGCGATCTCGAGCGCATCCTGGGTGTTTCGGCGGCGGATCTCGGCGCTCCGGCGGACCACGCCGTCACGGACGCGTTCGCGTCGGCACCTTCGTTCGATCCTCTCCGCCTCCGTGCGCTCCTCGACGGTCCGTTCGCGGACGCGCGCGAGGACGCCCGCGCCTTCCTCGCGGATCCGGCGAACCGCCCGCTCTACGGCGTCGGGAAAGAAGAGCACCGGACGCGCGTCTACGCGCTCCTCGCGGATCTCGCGAAGAGAGGCTTCGGCGCGCTCGCGTTCCCGGGCGTCACGTGCGACGGGACCCGCGGACTCGGACCGTTCCTCGCGACCTTCGAGACCCTCGCGTTCGGTGATCTCTCGCTCGTGGTGAAGTTCGGCGTCCAGTTCGGTCTCTGGGGCGGGAGCGTGTTCTTCCTCGGGACCGACGCTCAGAAGCGGACGTTCCTGCCGGACGTCGCGAGCCTCCGGGCGCCCGGCTGTTTCGCGATGAGCGAAGTCGGCCACGGGTCGAACGTCGCCGATCTGGAGACGGTCGTCCGTTGGAACCCGGAGACGAAGGGTTTCGTCCTCCACACCCCCCGCGAATCGGCGCGGAAGGATTGGGCCGGGAATGCCGCCTGCCACGCGAAATTCGCGACGGTCTTCGCCCAGCTCGAGGTCGGATCGGAGTCGCACGGGGTCCACGCGTTCGTGGTCCCGATCCGCGACCATGCCATGCGTCCGCTTCCCGGTATCCGCATCGGTGACGCCGGACACAAGGCGGGCCTGAACGGCGTCGACAACGGACGGCTCTGGTTCGATCACGTGGCGATCCCTCGCGACGCGCTCCTCGGCCGCTACGCCGCGGTCGACGAGAACGGCACGTATTCCTCTCCGATCGCGAGCCCGGGCAAGAGATTCTTCACCATGCTCGGGACCCTCGTCGGTGGGCGCATCGCCGTCGCGGCGTCGGGCGTGAGCGCGGCCAAGGTGGGCTTGACCGTCGCCCTCCGCTACGCGACGGCACGACGTCAGTTCGGCGTCACGAACGAACCGGAGACCCTGCTCCTCGAGTACCCCTCGCACCAGAGGCGCCTGCTCCCGCGCCTGGCGGAGACCTACGCGTACCACTTCGCCGTCGACGCCGTCCGCACGGCGTTCCTGTCCCGCGGACCGGACGACGACACCCGCGAACTTGAAGGCGACGTCGCCGGAGTGAAGGCGCTCGCGACCTGGCACGCGACGGACACGTTGCAAGCGTGCCGGGAAGCGTGCGGAGGGCAGGGGTACCTCTCCGTCAACCGGATCGCCGACGCGCGCGCGGACGCGGACATCTTCACGACCTTCGAAGGCGACAACACCGTGCTCCTCCAGTTGCTCGCGAAGGGACTGCTCACCGGATTCCGGAAGCGTTTCGCCGAGAGGGGGCTCGTTCGGTTCGTCGCCGGCCACCTGAAGGACACCGCCGCCCTCACGAATCCGTTCACGAGTCGGGACGCCGACGAGGACGCCCTACGGGATGCCGCGACGCAGCTCGCGATCGTGGACTTCCGCGAAGCCTCGCTCCTCCGATCGGCGGCGAGCCGCGTCCGGAAGCGGCTCGCGGCCGACGTCGAACCGACGCGCGTCTTCAACGACGTGCAGGAGCACCTGCTCGCCCTCGCGCGTGCGCACGTGGAGGCCTTCACGCTCCGGGCGTTCGTCCGCGCGGTCGACGCGTCGACGGGAGGCGAGCGGGCCGTCCTCGACCGGCTCCGGACGTTGCACGGCATCACGCTCCTCGAACGCCACACGGGCTGGTTCCTCGAGAACGGCGTGTTCGAGGCTCCGCGTGCGCGCGCCGTCCGCAAACTCGCTCCGAGGCTCTTCGCCGAGCTCCTGCCGGACACGGTCGCGCTGACCTCGGCGTTCGGCATCCCGGACGCGTGCCTCGCCGCGCCCATCGCGTTCTCGGATCCGGCCCATCCACGGTGGTGACCGGAGCCGACCGCGATCACTTCGCGAGCGCTTCCGCCGCCTTCGTGATCTCGTCGTCCGAGAGCTTCCGGAAGAGGCGCGGCGGCATGTGCGCCGGGTTCGACTCGGGCAGCTTCATGCGCGCGATGGCGGCGTCCTTCTGGGCGCGCGTCATCTTCGCGAGGTTGGTCACGTCGAACCTGGCCTTCCGCGTCTCGGGATCGATCTTCGGGTTGTGGCACTGCGTGCAGGCCTGGGCGAGGATCTCTTCGCCCGTGGCACCGGGCTTCACGCGAAACGTCATCCCGGCGAGCGCGTCCTCGAGGAAGACCTCGCCGAGGTCGTAGAGCGACGGGCTCTTGCCGGCCACGAAGTCCCGGTAGGACTTGGTCGCGTCGACGAGCTTCGCCGGGTCGGTCACCTTCACGTCGTGGTACGGCACCGGGATGAACTTGCCGGCGGCCGACTGCGCGTAGATCTTGTCCCACGTCGCGCTCTTGCCGAACGGCACGTTGATGGCCGGCTGCACCGGGCTCGAGTCGCGCACTTCCTTCTCGATCTGGGCCGTCGGGAACTCGTTCGGTTGCTTCGAGAAGCCCTTCGAGTCGATCAGCTTCTGGAGCTCGGCGGGGTCACTCTTGTCGATCATCGACGCAGGGATGGGACCGAACGCCTCGTCGGTGCCGTGGGCCGCGTGGAAGTCGGCGAGCAACGCCTGCCCGCCCGCGGTGGAACTGCGGAAGAAGTGGGTCCACGGCGTGACGCGCTCCTGCATCCGGAGGATGGACGGCTTGCCGCGCCCGCGGGCTTGTGGCAGTGCTGGCAATCGACGGGCGTGTCGAGCAGATCGTCCTCTTCGTAGAGTGTCCACGACGTCCAGTCCTTCTCGACGGCCGGCCGTAGAGGTCGCCGGTCGCATCCACCCGGCCGGTCGTTGCAGGCTTGCTTGAACTCGAGCAGGTAGAAACGGGCTGGTTCTCGTCCGGCTCGTGGACGGCGAGTTCGACGAATTGTTCGCCACGCGTGTAGCCGAGGATCATGTAGTCCTTGGCGGGCGCGGCGGCCTGCGAGAAGACGATCGCCCGGGGGTTGATCGCGGACACGTACTTCGCCACGAGGGACGACGAGTGGCCGAGGAGCGCGAAGCCGGGATTGCCCCCCTTCGCGTTCGCGCCCTTGTCACTCGTGTCCGCGAACGCCAGGCCGAGCAGCGACTGCACGTCGGTGAGGCGCCCGAGGGTCGGCGGCGTCGCCGTGCAGAACCGCTTGGAGACGAGGTCCTTGCCGTTCCGCGCGCAGAGGATCTTGAGCTGCGCGTCGCGCTTGGGGAGCGCGGCGAGGTAGTCGACGTGATCGTTCGGGACGGCGGACGTCGCTCCGTCCGGCGAGGGGACGTTCGCGGCGTCGGACGCGCTCGCGTCGACGGCGTCGCCGGGCACGTCCGGTCGCGCAGCGTCGGTGCCCGCGTCTCCGTCGTCGGTCGCCGTGTCGTCCCCGGATCCGGAGGAGCAGGCGTAGGTCGATGCGAGCACGAGGCTCGCGCAAAGGAGGAAACCGCCTTGGCCGAAGCGAAGCATGGGTCACCTTCGAAGAAAGAGAATCGAGGAAGCGATCCCTGCTTCAGCACGGCCCGTGCCGCGGTCCGAAAACGACGTTCACGCACACGGTCGCACGTCGAACTTTCGAGGATTTCGCGACGAATTCGGACGTCTTCCGCCGACGGAATCCGTCGCGCCCGAACACTCTCGGGATCCATGGGTACCGGACGTGGATCGCGGTTCCCGAGGTGCGTGCCTTCGTCGCCGGCGACCGACGTCAGCGCGCTTTCGCCGCCTGCTGCCGCTCGAGTTCGACGCGGAGCGCTTCCTCCTTCGCCCGCAGTTCCGGCGTGAACTCCGCACCGAAGTCCTCGGCCTCGAACACCGGCCGGAGCTCGAGCACGGACTCTTCGCCCGGCATGGGATCGGGGCAGCGGCGCGCCCACGCCACCGCCTCGTCCATCGATTTCACCTGCCACATCCAGAACCCGGCGACGAGCTCACTCGTGGTCGGGAAAGGACCGTCGACGACCGTGCGCGTCCCCGCGCCCATGTGGACGCGTTTTCCCTTCGAGCTCGGGTGGAGGCCTTCGCCCGAGAGCATGATGCCCGCCTTCACGAGTTCCTCGTTGTACTTGCCCATGGCCGCGAGGAGGGCTTCGTCCGGCATGTGAGCGGCCTCGCTGTTCTTCGTCGCCTTCACCAACACCATCACCTTCATCGCGTCGTCCTTTCGTTCGGGCGCGTGCGCGCGCGGGCGGACATCCTCCCGTCCCGGAAGACGTTCGTCGAGGCGATTCGGAGCTCGAGCGAAGACGAAATCCGGCGCACCGGAGCGCGAGAGGAACGCGCGCGCGAGGATCAGTGCTGGAGTTCGACGTACCGCTCGCGGGAGATTTCCGAGAATCGCCCCGTGCATGCGCCGTGTTGGTTCGCGAACGGGACGGTCGTCGCGCCGCGGACGGTGTCCCAGTCCACGGGGTAATCCTGCCGGGCAGGTCCCCAGCTCCAGCCGTTCACGACGTTCTGGAAGACCTTGAGCCCGAGGCGGAGGTGCACCCCCTTCGACACGAGGAGGTCGGCGAGCGCGTTGCCGTCGAGGGCGACCGCGTGCTCCTGCGCCGCGGCACCGTGGCGATCGATCTTGAACGAGCCGCCGTACGAGCCGAAGGCGATCTCCTTGCCGTCGTAAGTGGCGACCGGTCGGATCTCGATGCGGGAGGTCGAATCCGTCGACGCGCAGTCGCCCTCCATCCGGAGCTGGAACGACTTCCCGCGGAGTTCGTCCAGGTGCGCATGGAGCGTGGCGCCCGGCGCTGCGTCGACCGGGTCCGCGTCCGCGACCTCCACCGCACTCGCTGTCGAGGACGCTCCGTCGTCCCCCGCGCCGCCGCATCCAACGAGGGTCGGGATCGCGACGACGAGGAGCGGCGCGAGGCTCCGGAAGGTTCGGACAATCATGTCACTTCCAAGGAGCAGTTGTCGTGCCATGTAGGTACCGAACGCCAAGCCAGCAGAAGAACACATGAAACCCCATGCCCATCCTCTCCGAGACGGCGAACGAAGGTCCGCTCGGTCGTTCGGGCGATCCACCGTCGCGGCCACCGTTCCGAGGTTCCACGACGACTCACGCACGTTCCGCGTGCCCCTGGAGGTACCTTGTTCGTCCCATGAAACTTCCTGCACTCGATCCGGCCACCGTCGTCGCCCGCACGGGTTCCTCGTACCCGGAGCCGTTCCGTTCCCGGGTCCTTCCTCGGGAGAAGCGTGCCCTGGGCGACGCGCTCGGCCTCACGAAAGTCGGCATCAACCTGACGACGCTTCCGCCGGGCAAAGAGTCGTCCATGCGGCACCATCACACGCACGAGGACGAGTTCGTGTTCGTCCTCGAGGGCGAGGTGGTCCTCGTCACGGACGGCGGCGAGCAGACGTTGCGGGCGGGAACGTGCGCGGGATTCCCGGCGGGCTCGAAGGACGGCCACCAGCTCGTGAACCGATCGTCCGCGCCGGTGCGCTACCTCGAGGTGAGCAACCGCGCGGCGACAGACGACGTCGTCTACCCTGACGTCGACATGGCCGCGGCGAAGAAACCGGACGGCACGTGGGTCTTCACGAAGAAGGACGGGACGCCCCACGGGACGTGAGGCGTCGTCCTTCCGTGACGGCCGGCGACGACCGCGGCGTACCTCAGCGCTGCGTCGGACCCGACGTGCGCGGACGCGGTCGGCTCATGAGCGGGCGCATGGACTTCGTGGCGAGACCGGGCAGGGTCATTCCGTACTTCGTGTTGAGCAGGCGCAACGACGACTTGTACGCGCCGTCGCTCCAGCCGGAACGATTGACCCAGTACGCCTCGCCGACGAGGGCGACGGGCTCGCCCGCGAGCGGCTCGAGGGCCCAGTCCGAAAGCTGCGCGTTCGTGATCGTCGCGCCGGCCTTGAGCCAGTGCCACGCGTCCGGCCAGATCTGCACGACGGTCTTGTTCGGCTTGGGGATCGTGACGGTCGCCGGCGTCGAGACCCCGTTGTTGAAGACGGCCGTCAGTTCTGGAGTTCGGCCTCGACCTTGTCCGTCCTTCCGCGGCGAGCTTCGCCCAGAAGTCGACGCATTCCGCCCGGTCGACGACGCTGCGCGCGGATCTTCTGGTCCCGCATCCACGTTCGGCTCGTACGGGATCTCGATGAAGTTCATGCAGTGGGTCGTGGTCCACGCGCGCCACACGTTCGGATCCTTCGTGGCGGCCGGGTTCTTCACCGCCTTCCACCAGGCTTCCGGCCAGAACTGCGTGATGGTCGCGACCTTCGCGCCGACGATGGACTTGTAGTTCGACTGCTCCTTGATGCGGTCGGCCACGTCGCCCGTCACCTTGTCGAGTCCGCTCGGCGGGAGCCCCAGGACCAGCTTCGTCGCGTGGACCTTCTGCTTCGCCGTCACGAGGTCGTATCCGCCGGCCGCGTTCTTCGCGATGGACGTGACGCCCTCTTCCTTGAAGATGCGCGCACCGGCCTTCGTCGCCGCCGTCTCCATCCCGCGAATGAAGGCGCTCATGCCGCCCTTCGGGTACGAAGGCGTGCAGCAGTTGTCCCACTCCTCGTCGAAGTAGTCGAGGTACCCGCGCGCATCGAGCTCCATCTCGAAGTCCGCGCGGAAACGGGACATGTCCCGGAGGAAGGCGTAGCCCTCGGCGCCGACGACCTTCTTCACGTAGGTCTGGAAGTTCGGATACTCGGCGGACGGCAACTTCGCGCGCTCGGGGCTAGCGCGGAGCGTGTCGTACAGCACGGTCTCGCGATCCTTGTCGGCGACGGTCGACGCAGGGACGGTCGGATATTTCTTCTCCGCGAGATCGTCCTTGCTGAAGGAGAACGTGCCGCGGGCCTCGATGAGATCGGCGAGGGAAGGGGGCGTCTCCAGTTCGAGACCGAGTTCGGTCGCGAGCGCGAAGAGGACGTTCTCCGATTCCATCACCCGGCGCGCGCCGACACCGACCCGCGGGGCGTTCGGGTCGGTCTCGTCGAGACGGATGTCCTTGATGCGGCCGCCGAGCTCCTTTTCGCGCTCGAAGAGACAGACCTTCGAACCGAGGGTCGGCGCCAGACGGAACGCCGTGTGGAGGCCACCTGCACCGCCACCGACGACGACGACTTCGCACTCGGTGGCCGACGTGGTCCCGCCGTCCGTGGTGCCACCGTCGGACGCGAGATCGACGGTGGTGGTCGAACAGCCGCACGTCGCCGAGAGTCCCACGAGCGTGGCGAAGAGGGAGACGGCGCGGAGGGCGGAGGTCCGTGAGGAGATCATGGGCGGGGGTGTCTCACGAAACCCGGGCCCATGGGAAGCGGGAGGCGCTTCGGAATCGGCCCGCCTTCGCGCCGAGTGTCAGGGCCCGAGTTTCGACGCGAGCCAGCGCAGGTTTTCGGACCGTCCCCAGAGGACGTCGCCCGTGTCCCAGACGGGATCGATGGCATCGGGCGACTGTGCGGCCTGGAGACCGCCCACGTAGAAGTAGCCGTGATCCGCTTCGCCGTCCGTGACCTCCGCGTCGCGGACGAGGGTCCACCCGGAGTCACCCCGCGCATCGAACCCGCGCGACGGATCGTCCGCGCTCGCAGCGACGTACCTCCGTCGTGACGCGGCGCCGGGTCCCGGAACCGCACGGCTCACCGTCGCAACGGCGCCGGAGCGGCCGCCGCTCCCGCGCCACGACCCCACATTCCTTCGGTCAGAAGTGTCGGGTCGACGCCACAACGCGGGTCCGACCGTCGCCGAAATCCCGGCCATTCGGGCACGCGCGCCGGGAACCGGTGTCGGCGCGACGTCTGCAATGTCGGTCCGTGGGGAGATCGTCCCCGAGACCGTGCGGTCGCCGCACCCTTTCCCCAGTCCCGAAACCCGGAGTTCCCATGCGCCCGTCCGCTCCCTCCATCGTCCGCTGCCTGAAGAAGTTCCTGCCGGCCGCCGCTCTCGCCGCCCTGGCCGTCGCGTGCTCGGGCACGTCGTTCGTGGACGAGAGCGTTTCCCAGAACGCGGGAAGCGCGCTCACGCAGTCGACCCCGGACGACGTGCGCGTCGCCGCTCCGTTCATCACCGCCGACGAGCTCTGGAAGAAGGTCGAGGAGATGGTCGATCTCGGTCCGCGCCACACGGCGAGTCCTGCCCACGACGCGTTCGTGGACTCCCTCGAAGCGTGGATGAAACGCATCGGGATGATCGAGATCGGTCGCGACACGGTGACCGTCACGGGCCCGAACGGCTTCACGGCGCCCGGCGCTCCGACGTCCGGCATCAGTCACCACCTCTACGGCTACCTCCCGGGCTCCACGAACGAGGACGTCCTCCTCGGCGTCCACTCCGACGGACAGAATTCGGTGGAGGAGAACGGGACGATCGTGGCCATGGCCATCGTCGAACACCTGTCGAAGCTGCCGAAGTCGATGCGCAAGCGTGGCGTCCTCGTCGTGTTCCCGACGGCCCACATGGCCTCGGCCGACAGCGAAGAAGCGGACGGCTGGGTGGCGGCGCATCCGGATCGCCTGAAGAACGTCGTCGCGATCGTGTCGCCCGAACACATGGGCACCATCTCGCCGTTCTTCCGTACGCCCCAGGACTTCCGGATCTGGGCGACGTCCCGCGCACTCCGCGACGCCGCCACGCGTGCGACCCAGGCCCCGAAGATCCCCGCGACGACCATCGCGTCCTACGGCATCGGCAGTGCGATCATCTGGCGGAATGCGACGAAACTTCCGACCCTCGGCGGCATGAGCATCCCGTACTACCTCTTCGATCCGTCCAAGGAGATGGAAGTGCTCGAAAAGACCCGTCTCCACCAGCAGGCGGAGTCCTTCCGGCGGATCATGCTCTCGGTCGACGCGATGTCGAAGGCGGATCTCGGCGACTGACCCCGGATCGACGCGGAGGGTCGTAGGCGCGATTTCAGTTTACGCGTCGCGCCGTGGCGGAATCGGATCGGGGCTTCATGAAAGGCCCATGGTTCCGGTTCCGCCCTCCTTCGCCCGCCGTTCGATGTTCCTCGTTTTCATCTCCGGGTCCCTGGGCCTCCTCGGCGTGGGCGCGGGGGGATGCACCGCCGACGTCGGCGAGGAGCGCGCGGACGTCGACGCGACGGAGTTCGTCGCGCCCCCCGAAGTAGCGACGACCGGGCTCTTGACCGGCGCGCGCGAGGGCGACTGGTGCGGCAACCGGAACGTGAGCGACTCGGCGTACCTTCACGACCGGAGCATCGGTGCCTTCAAGTGCGCGGCCGCGGCGGTCTGCGGCCGCCTCGGCCCGACCGCCTCGATGATCTGTTCGACCGGAATGTCGGCCGTGCTGGAACTCGCGAAGGACGACCCCGATTCCGCGAACGTGATGTGGTCCATGGCCGGTGCGGCCGCCACGAACGCGAACCACCATTGGACCGTGCTCTCGCTCATCGCCGCGAGCCCGAAGGAATATGGCGCGCTCGTCGCGAAAGTCGGCGAAGCCCGTGCCGTGAAGATGATGGACACTTTCGTGAAGGTGATGGGCGATCCACGCATCCAGCCGTCGCTCAAGACCGTCCCGAAGTCGACGTACATCGGCCTGGCGATGTCCTGCGCCGAGGCCGTCCGGGGCGCATGCGATCTCGCCGTGAACACGGTGTACGCCGTGCAGGAGAACTGGGAAGCGTGGGTGTCCCCCGACTTCAAGGGTTCGGTGCCCGGCTGCTCGAAGTCCACGGCCGTCGCGGTGACGAACTACACCTACGGGTTCTGGCGGGACGCCCAGGGAACGTTCGAGACCTGCGTCTCGAGCTGCCGCGCCGAAGCCGACTCCTGCGGCGGGAGCCGCTCCCGCGCATGCAACTGGTGGAACGCCTGCGTGAACTATTGCGCGGCGACGAAGATGAATTCCGTGAATCCCGCGGCGAGCTACCGCATGACGTGCGAGCCGGCGCCGGTCACCGTCGCGAACGCCTACCTCCAATGCCTCGGTCGTGCCCCGAGTGCGGACGAACTCCGGGGCTGGGTGGAGGCCGAGGCGAAGGGGGCCGACGTCACGCGCGGCATCTGCCAATCGGAAGAAGCGCGCAGCCGCTGATCGGTCGATCGCTTCCCGTTTCCTTGGGCTAGGCTCCGATGCCCCCCGGCCGCGATGACGCGGCCCGAGGTTTCCCGAGCCGCGAAAGACCATGGATTACATCTTCACGATGCAGGGCGTGAGCAAGGTCCACCCGCCCGACAAGAAGGTCCTCGACAACATCACCCTCGCGTTCCTCCCGGGCGCGAAGATCGGCGTCATCGGCTCGAACGGCTCGGGCAAGAGCAGCCTTCTCCGGATCATGGCGGGGGTCGACAAGGAAATTTACGGCGAGGCGAAGGCCCACCCGGCCATCCGCGTCGGCTACTTCGCCCAGGAGCCCGATCTCGGCACCGCCAAGACCGTGCGCGAGGCCGTGGAACTCGGCGTCGCGGGAGTGAAGGCGCTGATCACGGAATTCGAGGCCGTGAGCGCGTCCCTCGGCGAACCCATGAGCGACGACGCCATGGAGAAGGCCCTCGCGCGCCAGGGCGAACTCCAGGACAAGCTCGACGCCGCCGACGCCTGGAACCTGGATCAGACCGTCGAGATCGCCATGGACGCCCTCCGGTGCCCGCCGCCCGAGGCCGAGATCGCCAAGCTCTCCGGCGGCGAGAAGCGTCGCGTGGCCCTCGCGCGCATCCTCCTCGAGAAACCCGACATGCTCCTGCTCGACGAGCCCACGAACCACCTCGACGCCGAGAGCGTGGCGTGGCTCGAACGGTTCCTCAAAGAATTCCCGGGGACCGTCGTCGCCGTCACCCACGATCGCTACTTCTTGGACGACGTCGCCGAGTGGATCCTCGAGCTCGATCGCGGCCGCGGCTACCCCTTCAAGGGCAACTACTCGGGCTGGCTCGAACAGAAGAGCGCCCGCCTCGCCCAGGAGGAGAAGCAGGAGAGCGCGCGTCAACGGAAGTTGAAGCAGGAGCTCGAGTGGGTCCGCGCGAGTCCCAAGGCCCGCCAGGCGAAGAGCAAGGCGCGTCTTTCCGCCTACGAAGAGCTCATGGCGAAGTCCACCGAGGCCGTGGCCGAGGGCGCCGACATCAGCATCCCGCCGGGTCCGCGCCTCGGCGACGTCGTCATCGAAGCGACGAACCTCCAGAAGGGCTTCGGTGACCGCCTCCTCGTCGACGATCTCACGTTCCAGTTGCCGCGGAGCGGCATCGTGGGCGTGATCGGACCCAATGGCGCCGGCAAGACGACCCTCTTCCGGATGCTCGTGGGCGAAGACAAGCCCGACGGCGGCACGTTGCGCGTCGGCGAGACCGTGAAGATCTCCTACGTCGACCAGAGCCGCGAGTCTCTCAAGGGCGAGAACTCCGTCTTCCAGGAGATCGCGAACGGCGAGGAGAAGATCTCCCTCGGCGGCAAGCGGGAGGTGTCCTCCCGCGCGTACTGCTCCTGGTTCGGGTTCAAGGGTGCGGACCAACAGAAAAAGGTGGGGACGCTCTCCGGTGGAGAGCGCAACCGCGTCCAGCTCGCCAAGCTCCTCAAGGAAGGCGGCAACCTGCTCCTCCTCGACGAGCCCACCAACGATCTCGACGTCGACACCCTGCGATCCCTCGAGGACGCCCTCTCGGACTTCCCGGGTTGCGCCGTCATCATCAGCCACGATCGCTGGTTCCTCGATCGCATCGCGACGCACATCCTCGCGTTCGAAGGCGACAGCCACGTCGAGTGGTTCGCGGGGAACTACGAGGCGTACGAGGCCGATCGCAAGAAGCGCCTCGGCAACGCCGCAGAGCAGCCGCACCGCATCAAGTACAAGAAGCTCCGCGTCTGAGATCCGGCGGGCGACGCCCGGCGAAGCGAACCGGCGGCCGGGAGATCCTCGCCGCCGGTTCCGACCGTCACTTCGACGCGGGCTTCGGGGCGTCCGCGGCGGTCTTCGCGTCCTTCGGCATCGCGTAGCGATCGATCCACCCGAAGACCTCGGAGTGCCAACGCTTCGAGTTCGCCGGCTTCAGGACCCAGTGGTTTTCGTCCGGGAAGTGGACGAAGCGGGAGGGGATGCCGCGGCGCTGGAGTGCCGTGAAGGTGCCCATGCCTTGCGTGTCCACGACGCGGAAGTCGAGGCCGCCGTGGATGACGAGCGTCGGCGTCTTCCAGTCCTTCACGTGATCGCGCGGGTTGTGCTTCGCGTATCCCGTCGGGTTCTCCCACGGCGTCTTGCCGTGCTCCCACTCGGGGAACCAGAGCTCCTCGGTCTCGAAGTAGGCCTGGGGCTCGTCGAGGTTGCCGTCGTGGCACACGAGCGCCTTGAAGCGGTCGGTCTTGCCGTTGATCCAGTTGATCATGAAGCCGCCGTAGGACGCCCCGAGGGCGACGACGCGGTCCTTGTCGACGAACGTGTACTTCGCGAGCGCCGCGTCGACGCCCTTCATGAGGTCCTCGTACGGTGCTCCGCCCCAATCGCCCCGGATGGCGTCCGTGAACGCCTGGCCGTACCCCGTGGATCCGTGGAAGTCGATCATGAGGGTCGCGTAGCCGTGGCCCGCGAAGATCGACGGGTTCCACCGGTAGTGGAAGTGGTCGCCGAGGGACCCCTGCGGACCTCCGTGGATCAGGGTCGCCATCGGCACCTTCGTGCCTTCCACGTAGCCAGCCGGCTTGATGAACCACGCGTGGACGACGTCTCCCTTGGCGCCCTTGAACGTGAAGGCCTCCGGCACGCCCCAGACGATGGTCTTCGTGATCGCCTCGTTCACGTGGGTGATCGCCTTCGGCGCACCGCCCTTGGCGTCGGACATCCACACGTCGGCAGGTTCGCGGAGGGAATCGTGGAGCCAGAGCACCGTGTCGCCGGCGGCGACCACGCCGTTGTTCGCGCCCGGCACCGGCCACGCCGTCGGCGCGCCGCCTTCGAGCGGGATCGTGAAGAGCGCATGGCTCCCGAGGTGGTCGGCCGTCGCGAGGAAGCCTTTTCCGTCGGCGGACCACACGATATCGGTGGGCGATCGATCCCACGCGTCCGCGATCCCACGTTCGGACTTCGTCGCCCAGTCGATCACGCGGATGCGCCGCTTGTCGGACTCGTAGATCGGGCGGGCCATGGAAAGGAACGCGAGCGACTTGCCGTCGGGCGAGAACACCGGGTGCGAATCCTCGCCGAGGTTCTTCTCGGTGAGGTTCTTCGGCTTCGCGCTACCGTCCGTGGGGACGACCCAGAGGTCCGAATTCGTGGACCAGGCCGCGTCCTTCGTCGCGCGCTTCGAGGTGAAGACGAGGTCCTTGCCGTCCTTCGACACGGCGATCTCTTCCACACCTCCGAAGGGCTTCGGAGGTGCGTCGTCCGGGAGACCTCGCATCAGATCGACGGGCTCCGAGCCGGCCTTCCACACGAAAATGTGGGAACGTTTGCCATCGTCCCAGGCGTCCCAGTGGCGGATCGGCAGCATTTCGTAGGTGCGGACCTTGGACTTCGTCGCGCGTTCGGCGTCGTCCTTGGCCTTCGAGTCCTTCAAGGTCGCCGCGTCGGGGAACACCGAGAGCACGAGCGCGAAACGCACGCCGTCGTCGAAGGGCACGAACCCTTCCACGTCGACGGGAAGGTTCGTGAGCCGCGTGCGCTCGTTCCCGTCCTTGCCGTCGGGATGGATGGACACGAGCTGCGACGTGCCCGTCTCGCCCTCGAGAAAGAAGAGGCGATTCCCGTCCGCGGAGAACCGCGGGGACGACGCCTTCGCGGCTGGACTCGACACCGCCCGGGGAGCCGTTCCGTCGGTCGACCCGATCCAGAGCGTGCGCACGAACGTGTTGGACCCGACGTCGGCCGCCTTGATCGTGAACGCGTACCGTTTCCCGTCGGGTGCGATGGTGAGTTCCTCGACACGCTCCATGGCGACCATGTCGGCGAAGTCGAAGGGATGGGACGGACGGGGGAACTTCGGTCCGTCCACGTCGCCGGTGACGGGCGCGGGGGAGGGCGGTGCAGGAAGGAGCGTCGGGTGCGGGGACTCGGGCAGCTTCTGCGGTCCGCTTCCTCCGTGGGCCCCGCACGCGGCGAGGGCGAACGCGGGAACGGCGGTCAACATCGAGCGGAGAGCGGTCGGTCGGGACGTCATGTCCGCTCTATAAGACGTACGGAGGCGCGAAGGGCGCTATTCTTTCGGGCGCTCGTCCGACGAGCGGGAAGGCACACACGATGGCCGAAACCGAGAATCTCCCGAGCCTGATGAAGTCCGCGGCCGCGCTCATGAAGCGCGACGTGAAGGAAGCGGTCGTGGTGTACGAACGCGCGTTCCACCGGGCGGTCGCGCTCGGCGTGGACGACGACGTCGCCTTCGTGGCCGAGACGCTCGCCCGTGCCTGGATGCGCGCGAAGTCGCCGTCACGGGGCCTCCGGTACGCGCGCGTCGCGACCAAGCGTGCTCCCGAAGAACGCAGCGGCCACACGACCCTCGGCAACGTCTGCGAGCTCCTGGCGTCGAACACGGACACGACGCGGAAGGCGCGTCGGGCGCGCCGTCTCTACGACTCCGCGGCGGAGGCGTTCGCGAAGGCGGCGGCGCTCACCAAGGATCGCGAGGACCGCCAGTGGCTCGTGGAGCTGTCGAACGACGCGGCGCGGGCGAGCAAGGCGATCGCATAGCGCGCTCGCGGCGGTCGGAATCGACACGGGATCGGCCCCGTCACCGGCCCTGACTGCCCGTGCGCGTCTCCTCGGACGTAGCGCAGCAGCACGTCCCCCCGCGAACACGGGGACGCGGACCGACGTCGTGACGCAGGAACGCTTCGGCCCTAGAATCGACGAGGTGATCCTCGAACGTCGCGGCATCCACGCGAATGCGACCGTCGCGATTCTCGGCAGCGGTCCGTCGCTCGTCGACTACCGGGGCTCGGAGTCCGTCGCCATCGCGGTGAACGGCGGCGCGTTCACGGACCGGCCGTACACGTACTTCGTGTGCGGCGACCGGAACGCCCCGGGGATGCCGTGGTTCCACGAGTCCGAGAGACGCGGGATTCCCCGGATCGTCTCGTCCTTCGTCGCCGTCCGGGACCCGGTGCTCTACCCACGCGCGCGCACGCGCCTCGCGTTGCGACTCGAACTCGCGGTCCACTCTCTCCGACCGGGGGCCTACCATTCGTTCGAGCCTTCGACGCGCCCCGTCGCACCCCACGCCTGGTTCCGCTACCGGGAGGCCGCGTTCCCGGAAAGCGACGACGAGATCTTCCGGAGCGTGGAAGACGGTCGGTTCCTCCACGGGGCGACCATCGCGGGCGTCGCGCTGCAGATGGCGTGGCTCTTCGGCGCGTCGCGCATCCGTCTCTACGGCGTCGGCCTCGACAACGACACGGGGGACCGGTACGCGCACGCGGGGCGGTCCCGGGGACGGTCGACGCCCCTCCAGCGGACGCTCCTCTCACGGCTCGCCTCCGCGGTGGAACGACGGGGCGTCCCGGTCGAGGTCCACGGCGCGTGCCGTTGGAGGTGACCGGACCGGGGTGATCAGCGGGCGGTCGCGACGAGGTCCGCCTTGGTGATCTTCCCGGAGGCGTTCTTGGGCAAGGCATCGACGAACGACAGCGTCCCCGGGACCTTGTACGCGGCGAGGCGACCTTGGAGGAACGCCCCGAGACCGTTCGCGTCGACGTCGTGGCCTTCGCGGCGGACCACGAACGCCCGGAGGGCGTGCCCGAGGATCGGATCCTCGATTCCGACGACCGCGACCTCCGACACCGCCGGGTGCTCGGCGACCGCCTCCTCGACCTCCTTCGCCGAGACGCGGTGGCCGCCGACCTTGAGCATCTCCGTCTTGCGGCCCACCACGCGAAGGATCCCCCGTGCGTCGCGCGTGACGAGGTCGCCCGTCGCGTAGCCGAATGGACCGAGGACGCGTGCGGTCTCGTCCGGCGCGTTCCAGTAGCCGAGCATCAGGTTGGAACCGCGGGCGAAGAGCTCCCCCGGCTCGTCGTCGTCCGTGACGGAACCGTCGGCGCGACGCACGGTCAGCTCCACGTTCGGGATGGCGCGACCGATGGCACCCACGCACGTCGCGAGTTCGTCCGGAGGCACGTGCGCGAGACGCGCGGACGCTTCCGTCGCCCCGTACATCACGTGGATGCGGATGCCCGGGAGCGCCTCCATCAAGCGACGCGTCAGCGTGGGGCTCATACCGCCACCGGCCTGCGAGACCCATCGGAGGTGTTCGTGGGCACGTGACGCGAAGTTCGACCGGTCGAGGAGGATCGCGAACGTGGAAGGCACGCCGGCGAGCCCCGTGCACTTCTCGTTCTCGAGCGTGTCGAGCGCCACGTTGACGTACTGGAACCGGTTCTCGACGACGAGCGACGCACCCACGATCGTCGCCGTGGTGAGGAGCGACTGGCCGTAGACGTAGAAGAAGGGGAGAACGACGAGCGTCCGATCCGCGGCCGTGAGCCCGAGGTATTCGACGATCGACGTCGCGTTCGTCACGAGCGCGAGGTGGGACAACATCGCGCCGCGGGGCGCGCCCGTGGATCCGGAGGTGTAGACGATCGCCGCGAGGTCGGCGTCGATGCGGCGGACCTCGAAGGCGTCGTCGGATTCCCGGGCGACGTCGTCCGCCGGGACCACGACCGCGTGGGGGAGCTCCTTCGCGACGATGCCGACGGCCGCGCCGTCCACGATCAACGTGGGGGGACGTGGCGCGTCCGCGAGCGCCCGGACGACGAGCTTCTCCATCCTGGGACCGACGACGAGAACCGCCGCGCCCGAATCCCGCACGACGAACGCGAGGCTCTTCGGATCGGTCGCCGTATTGACGGGCACGACCACGGCCCCGGCTTTCGACGCGCCGAAGAACGCGGCCACGTACTCCGCGCCGTTCGCCGCGAGGACGAGGACGCGGTCCCCCGGACGGACCCCGAGCCGCACGAGCGTCCGGGCCATGCGATTCGACGCGCGGGCGACGTCCCCGTAGCCGAGTCGGGCGGCGGACGGCGCGTGCGTGATCAAGAGCTCCGCCCCCGGCGTGCTCACCGCGTGCGCGTCGAGGCCGTGGTGGAGGAGCCGGAACGTCAATGCCCGACTTCGGGGACGTCGACGCAGAGCTGCGGCGGCAGGTGCATGTAGCGCGTCGTCGCGCGCTTCTTGTCGATGTCCTTGTAGACCCACGCGACCTCGTCGGCCGTGATGCCGACGGCGGGCGCGACCTCGGACGGGGGAGCGCCGTTGTTCTTGCCCCAGAGACAGAGGTCCATCTTGTCGTAGGGAAGGGCGAAGTAGAACTCGTCCTGCCCCTGCGCGAGGCTGTAGGTGTCGGTCGTCGGGGGGCGCGCGCAAATGGCGGCGGGCACACCGAGGAACTTCGCCATGGCGTAGACCTGGGTCTTGTAGAGGTGCGCGATGGGCTTCACGTCGGCCGACCCGTCGCCGGTCTTCACGAAGAAACCTTGGTCGTACTCGAGACGATTGGGCGTACCCGTCACGGCGAAGTGCAGCCGATCGGCGTGGTAGTACTCCAGCATCTTCCGCGTACGCTGTTTGAAGTTCGTCGCGGCGACGATCTGCATGTACGCCTTCGGCGTGAGCCGGGCCTTCCGGATCTCACCGGACGGCGTCTGCACGACCAGCGAATACACGTTGTAGCCCTCGCCGACGCCGCCGAGGACGATCTTGGATTTCCACCGGGGATCCCTCTCCGGTGCGAAGTCCGGGAACATCCACCGAATCGCCTCGTCCCGACGTTCGTAACAGCGGAGGCCCTCGAGGATGGGCGTGAGGATCTCGACGCTCGATTCGAATCCGAACGTGTCGGAGATGGACTTGGAGAGGGAGATCGTCTCGGGAGACGAGTCCCGTTCCGGCATGTGGAGACCGTGGACGCGTTCTTTGCCGAGCGCGCGGACGGACAGCGCCGCGACACAACTCGAGTCGATGCCCCCGGAGAGCGCGACGACCACGCCCTTCCGTTTGCATTCCGCGCCGACGATGCGACGCATTTCCGCGCCGATGCGATCGGCCTCGCGCGCGAGATCGAGGACGAGGACGTCGGACGAGATGCCCACCGTCACGCCGCCTTCTTCGCGACGAACGCCGAGATGCGCGCGACCGAGTCGAGGTTCTCCGGCACGAGTTCCTCGTCCGCGACCTTGATCCCGTACCGCGTCTCGACGTGCGCGATGAGTTCCAGGATCCCGGTGGAGTCGATGAGTCCGGACTCGAGGAACGACGCGTCGGCTTGGGGAGCGCCGTCGGCGTTGCCGAAGAGGTAGTTCTGAACGATGAACGAGACGACGTCCTTCTGGATATCTTCGATCCCGATTCGAGCCATCCTCGACGGCTATCGTCTCGCCGACGGGCCGGTCAATACGGGAGCAGGTGCGTGCACGTCGTCCTCGAACGCGGTCGGGCAGGGAACCGTCGGACCCTTCCGACAGGTCGGAAACGTGCGCGATGAGCCATCCGTCGGAAGTGGACGACGAAGGCCCGAAGTCGTTGCAGGTTCCACGGGATCGCGGGCATAGTCCGGGCGTGTCGGACCCTGCCGACAGAGCCGCGAGCGACGTGGACGCGTCGGACGTCGCATCTGCATCTCGACCCGCGGACGTCGCGCCGTCCCGGGCCCGCGACGTCGTCGTGAAGGCGACGGGCGGGGCGATCGTCGGCATCGCGTCGGGACTCGCGTCCGCGATCTTCCTCCTCGGACTCGACGCCGTCACGCGCACGCGGGTCGCCCATCCGGCGATCGTGTCCGCACTGCCTCTCGCGGGTCTCGCGTGGGGAGCGTGGCTCGCGAGGTTCGGTACGCCCGTCGCGCGGGGCACCGAACTCGTCCTCGACACGATCCACGAAGGCGGTCCACGTCTCCCGGCGCGCATGGCGCCCCTCGTCCTCGTGGGCACGTGGGTCACGCACCTTTTCGGCGGGAGCGCGGGACGCGAAGGCACCGCGGTGCAGATGGGAGCGAGCTTCGCCGACCTCCTCGTCCACGTGCACCGTGCGTTCGGACGACACAGGAGGAGTCTCCTCGCGGCGGGCATGGCCGGGGGTTTCGGTTCGGTGTTCGGGACGCCCTGGGCGGGTGCCGTCTTCGGGATCGAGGCCCTGGTCGTCGGAAGGCTCGAAGTCTCGGCCCTCGTGCCGGCGCTCGTGGCATCGTTCGTGGGAGATACGGTCGTCCACGCGTGCGGCGTCGTCCACACGCCCTATCCCGCGGCCGCCGTCCTCGTGACGACCCCGATCCTCGTCGCACGATGGGTCGTGTTCGGAAGTGCCGTCGGGATCGTGGCCCGCGTGTTCGTCGTCGCCCTGCACGCCGCGAAACGGTGGTCGTCGCGGTGGGTCCCTTCGCTCCCGTGGCGCATGGCCATCGGGGGGCTCCTCGTGGCGGTGGGCGCGCGCGTCCTCGGAACCCACGCGTACCTCGGCCTCGGCGTCGACGGGATCCTGCGGGCGTTCGCGGAGCCGGCCGTCGGCGCCGACATGTTCGCCCTGAAGATGGCGTTCACCGTCGTCACCCTGGGCGTCGGGTTCGTGGGCGGGGAGGTGACGCCGTTCTTCTTCGTCGGTGCGGCCGCCGGCGCCACGTGCGCGCACGCCCTCGGTCTCCCGGTGTCCATGGGCGCCGCGGTGGGGATGGCGACGGCCTTCGGTGTCGCGTCCAGGGCGCCACTGGCGCTCGCGATCATGGCGTTCGAACTCGTCGGTGCCGCGGTGATGCCCCACGTCGCCATCGCGATGTTCGCCGCGGTCCTCGTCGCAGGGGAAACCGGACTGTGGACTTCTCAGCGACGTTCCACCGGAAAATTCCGCGTCCCATGACCTTGGTTGAGCTCGGGAGTTTTCCTGTACCCTCGGGTCACTTTCGACGTCCCCGCGGCCGGAACCTCCCGTGCCGACGCGTCCCCGTCCAGGAGAATCGTCCATGAAGCGTGATCGAGTCCTCGTCGTCGCCCTCGTGTTGTCCTCGGGAATCGCCGCGAGCGCGGCGTGCAGCAGCGGCTCGAGCGATGACCCCGGCGCCGATGGCGGAGCCGACGGTGCGGCCGACGCCGCCCGCGAGGGCTCCGCTACGGCCGACGGATCGACCGACGCGTCCCGGGACGGATCGGCGACCGACGCGACGACGACCACCGATGCCGCGGCCGACGCCGTGCGTGACGGCTCGGGCGACGGATCGCGTGACGGATCGGGCGACGGCTCCCGCGACGGATCGAACGACGGTGCGTCCTCGGACGGTTCGTCCGACGCGACGACCGGCGACGGCGGGACCACCGCCGACGGGTCCACGGACGCGGGCGACGACGGCGCCAGCGCGCAGGTCGATCGCGGTCGCTACCTCGTGCAGAACCTCCTCGTCTGCGCCGATTGCCACACGCCGATGAACAACATGGGCATGCCGGACGTGACGAAGCTCATGGCCGGAGGCATGGACTTCCCGATCCCCTCGGCGGACGGCGGCCTCGATCACGTCTACGCCGGAAACCTCACGTCCGACATGACCACGGGCATCGGCGCGTGGACGGTCGCCGAACTCAAGACGGCCATGACCCAGGGCCTCGATCGCCAGGGCAACGCCCTCCACCCGATCATGCCGTACCACGAGCTCGGCAACATGACCGACGCGGACGCGACGGCCATCGCCATGTACCTGAAGTCGATCCCGGCGATCACCAACGCGGTCCCCGCGAGCACCGTCCAGCTACCGGCGCCCGAGCCGGTCTTCCCGGAATCGTCGATTCCCCACACGACCCTCGCCCAGAACGATCCGGACTTCCAGAAGGCGGAGGACGGCCGGTACCTCGCGAAGCTCGTGTGCCTCCACTGCCACACGCCGGACCTCGATCAGGCGGGACCGCCCGTCACCGATCTGACGAGGGCGTTCGGCGGTGGCCGTGCCTTCCAGCTCGGACCGAGCTTCCTCTCCGTCTCGGCCAACATCACGCCCCACCCGACCAAGGGTCTCGGGTCGTGGACGACCGTCGAACTCGAGAACACCATGAAGACCTACCTCAAGAAGGGAACCGGCACGGCGCTCTGCGCTCCGATGCCGGGCGCCTTCGCGGGTCTCACGGCGTCGGACATCACGAACATCGCGACGTTCATCCACACCTTGCCGGAGGTCGACAACGACGCGCCGGGCATGTGTCCGTCGTTCTGATCGATTCGCTCTTCGCTCACGGGGACGGACGCCGTCGCGCCCGTCTCCGACCGAGGATGGACACGAGAACGAGTCCCGGAACGGACCACGCGGGGTGCGGTGACGGCGTCGGAACGACGCGGCATCCGCACCCCGAGTTCGTTCGGGGAGGCGGGAGCACGTTGGGCTGGCACTTGCCCCGCTCGTCGCAGAACGCGCCGCTCGCACATTGGTCGATGCTCGCGCACTGCGTCCCGCAAGCACCGTCGGCACAGACGTTCGGGAAGCAATCGGTGCGTTCACCCGTGGCTGCCACGACGAGCGTCCCTTCGCAGGTGGACGTCGAGACGCACTTTCCCGACGCGACGTCGCATGCGCTCCCGCCACGGCAGTCGGCGTCCGACCGGCACGACGTCCGGCATACGGTACCGTCGCACTCGTAGGGAGCGCAGGCTTTCTTCCGGACGGCTCCGTCTCCGCAGCGGCCCTGACCGTCGCACGCGATCGCGAACGTCATGGTGCCTGCCGAGCACGCCGCGGGTGCGCACTCGACCTCGGGTCCGGGATAGGCCGAACAGGAAGACGCGCTCTTCGTGCCGTCGCAGGTGGCGCGCGCGCAAACGCCCCCTCCTCCGCCCCCACAGGAAGGTCGATTGCCGTGGGGATCGCCCGAAATCGGCGAGCAATTGCCCACGGATCCGGTGGCGTCGCACGCCTCGCACTGACCGTTGCATGCCCGGTCGCAGCAGACGCCGTCGACGCACGCTCCGCTCTCGCACACGTCAGGCGCATCGCACGCGGATCCGACGCGAAGACGCGCGACGCAGGTCCGCGTCGCGACGTCGCACCGCGCACCGTTCACGCACTCCGTGGAGTCCGTGCATCGGGTGGGGCACGCGTCGGAGGTGCCCGTGCACACGAACGGCGAGCAGCTCGGGTTGCCCCGCTCGCCGCGCGAAGCACGTTGGCAGGTTCCGGGAACCTTCGAACACGAGTCGCACGCACCGGAACACGCGCCGTCGCAGCAATAGCCGTCGACGCAGTGGCCGGACGTGCATTGGCGACACCCCGGGATCTGGCAGGCGTTGTCGTTGCACGTCTGACCGTTCGAGCGACGGATCTCGCAGAGGCCGTTCTTGCTGCAGAATCCGTCGGCCGCGCAGTCGGCGTCGGTCGTGCAGTTGCCCGGACAGTTGGGGCGGGTGCCGTCGCAGGTGGCCGGGAAACAATCCGGCGTCCCGGGACGTCCTGCCGGCACGACCGAACACACGCCCACCGAACCCGCGAGGTCGCAGGCGTCGCAGGATCCCTGGCATGCCGTGTCGCAACACACGCCGTCCGCGCAGTGTCCCGAGAGACACTCGGCGTCCTCCGAACACGCGCGGCCGTCGTTCGCCTTGCACGTTCCCGTCGGACCGCAACTCGACGTCCCCGAGCACGTGGGCGGGTCCGTCCCCGACGTGACGGCGGTGCACGTCCCCGGCGTGGCGCTGCAGGTCCGGCACGCGTCACCGCAGGCCTCGTTGCAGCAGTAGCCGTCGACGCAATTGCGGAGGCGGCAGTCCTCGTGGGCCGAACACGCGGCTCCGATCGGGGAGCCGGAGGTGACGAGGCGGAGCGCGAGGAATCCCGCGTAGGCATCGAATGTCGCCCCGCTCTTCGCGTGGACGAGGAGGGCCTCGCCGGGAGGGCCCGCCGCGAGCGCGGGGTAGAGATCGTGCGACACCTCGGGATTCACGCGCTGGGCCGTCGTGTCGAGCCGGCGGCCCGAGCGATCGAGCCAGGTCGTCAGGAGGGCGTTGTCGTACGCGCCGGGCGAGGTCTGCGTCGTCTTCGAGTCCACGAAGAGGAACGTGGCGTCGTCGTTCATCCACACGGTCGCCGGCGGGAACGACGCGAAGCCCGGCGCGAGCCCGGCGACGAGGACGGGGGTCGCTTCGGTGGGCGAGCCGTCCGCTTCGACGTGGATCGCCATGACCTGCGTCTGCCCGTAGCGGACGGGGTTCATCCGGAACGTGGCGAAGGCCTTCTGCCCGTCCCACGCGAGCGACGGTACGAAGTCGTAGCCCTCGACCGTGGTCAACGGACGTCCGATGACATCGATCGGGACGCCGTGCCCGTCGACCCGGATACCGAAGAGCACGGACTTGTCGTCCGAAGCGCGCGCGTCCGCCCACACCATCTGGTAGTGCGTCCCGGTCCACACGGCGCTGGGTGTGGTCGAGAGTCCGGCGGCGAGGAAGCCCCGCGCGACGAGCGTACGCGCCCCGACCGTGACGACGGAGCCGTTCCGCGTGATCTCGTGGGTGTGCACGGCGGGCTGGTTGTACGAGTACGACGTCGCGAGTTCGCTCGAGCCGTTCGTGGCGACCGACGAGAGGAGGACCGTCGACGTGGTGTCGATGGAGAAGACGGGCAACGCCGAGACGACGTCGCCGACGACGTCGACGTAGGTCCCCTCGACGACCCCGATGCCGTTCGTCCGGTTCGACCAGGCGAGGAAGAACCCGTTCGCCGTCGCGGTGACGTGCACGTCGGCGATCCCGCCCATCAGGGCCGAGATCGGGATGCCGGTCGGGTACGCGGTGACGTCGTCGAGGCGGTCGTCGCGTCACGCACGACGAGTCCGCCCTCCGCCGCCGACGACGAACATCGTGGGCGGAGCGAGACCCGAGGTGGCGGTCTCGAGCACGGTGAGGGCCGCGTCGGGCGTGCCCGTCGCCGACACACGCACGTATCCCAGGGCGTACCGACCGCCGCTCGCGTCGAAGCCGGGAACGACGTACCGCGTGCCGTCGTACCCGATTCCGTACCGTTGCGCCGAAACGTAGAGGGATCCCGGCAGAGGGACGCCGTCGGGGTCGAGGACGCTTCCCGACGCCGTCACGCGCGCGACGTACCTCTTGTACGGGTTGGAAGTGTCGTAGGACACGAGAAAGTCGGTGCCGTTCGAGGCGACCGCGGAGCGCTCGTAGGACCGTTGCGCGTGCGTCCCGACGACGAACGACGCGGTACCGACGAGCGCGCCGGCGGAGGTCACACGGCGACCCAGGATACGTCCCGTTCCTCCGGCGCTCGCCGCCGCGTCCCACACGACGAGGAACGACGAACCGTTGGAAGCGACCTGGGGCTTTCGTTCGTAGTTCGATCCGACGTCGAGACGGGTCGGCGCGAGGAGAACCGACATCGTGGGTCCCACGGCCATGCCCCAAGCCTGCGCGACGTACGGTTTGCCCCAGGCGACGAACGTGTTTCCTCCTGCGGACGCGGCCGACAGACCGAGACACTCCGTATCGACGAGGGCGAGCACCTGCGGCGCAGGGGTCCAGCGGAACGCCCGCGGACGAGATCCTCTGGCCCACGATACGGATCGCGTACTGCGGCGACGAGACCGAGCTCACCCAAGTGACGAGGTAGTGCTGGCCGGTCCACGCGACCGCCGCCGTGCCGGCCTGGTATTGCGCTCCGAACCCCGTCCCGAACACGCGTCGCGTCTTCGGGACCGGCGTTCCGTCCAACGCGACGAGGCGCCCTTCCACGACCGGAACGTAGTCGGTGAAGTCGAGCCACACGACGTACGCGTTCGTCCCGTCGGACGCCGCCGAAGGCAATCCCTGCGGACCGGATTCACGGGATTCGAGCGGACCGTCGAGAGCCGTCGGTGCCGACACCGTGATTCCACGGAGGATTGACGCGCGCGGCGACTCCGCGACCGGACCGCCATCGATCGGCACGGGCACGTCCACGGTGCCGCAGGCGACCGCGAGGGCCGAGATGGTCACGGAGAGCGCGCATGCGAGCATCCCCCACGCGGACGACGGACGCCGCGATCTCCACCGCGCCCGTGGCCTGCGACGTCCCGCGACGACCGCGACGACGACGAGCAGGGCGAGTGCGCTCCGCCGGTCGCTCCGCGCACGGACGACGCGGCACCCGCATCCCCCCTCCACGTCCTTCGGCGAGACTTCGGGCACGATGCACGCCCCCCGGGAATCGCACACGAATCCCTCGGCGCAGTTGGCGACTTCCGTGCACGAGGTGACGCACGCCCCGGCGACGCATCCGTAGGGGGCGCAGTCCTGCCGGGCTCCCTCCACCGAGACGAGCACGTGGGCGTCGACGCAGGTGGATCCGGTGACGCACGTCTTCGACGCCACGTCGCACCGGTATCCCGCGACGCAGTGCCCGTCGTTCGCGCAGTCCGTCCGGCACTGCCGGGCGTCCGCGCAGGCGAAGGGAGAACACGGCTTCCTCCGGGACGAGGTGTCGCCGACGCCGCAGGCTCCCGCGCCGTTGCAGGACGCCGCGAACGATTCGACGCCGTCCTGGCACGTCGCTTCGGCGCATTGGACTTCCGTACCCACGAAGCCTTCGCACGTCGACGCCGACTTCGTGCCGTCGCACACCCGCTGTTCGCAGGTCGCGTTGCCCCGGCTGCACGGGCTCCGCAGTCCGTGCGGCGTCGAGATAGCCGAGCATCGTCCTTCCGCTCCCGGCACGTCGCACGCCTCGCACTGACCGTTGCATGCCCGGTCGCAGCAGACGCCGTCGACGCGCGCTCCGCTCTCGCGCACGTCAGGCGCATCGGCACGCGGATCCGACGCGAAGACGCGCGACGCAGGTCCGCGTCGCGACGTCGCACCGCGCACCGTTCACGCACTCCGTGGAGTCCGTGCATCGGGTGGGGCACGCGTCGGAGGTGCCCGTGCACTGAACGGCGAGCAGCTCGGGTTCGCCCGCTCGCCGCGCGAAGCACGTTGGCAGGTTCCGGGAACCTTCGAACACGAGTCGCACGCACCGGAACACGCGCCGTCGCAGCAATAGCCGTCGACGCAGTGGCCGGACGTGCATTGGCGACACCCCGGGATCTGGCAGGCGTTGTCGTTGCACGTCTGACCGTTCGAGCGACGGATCTCGCGGAGGCCGTTCTTGCTGCAGAATCCGTCGGCCGCGCAGTCGGCGTCGGTCGTGCAGTTGCCCGGACAGTTGGGGCGGGTGCCGTCGCAGGTGGCGGGAAACAATCCGGCGTCCTGGGACGTCCTGCCGGCACGACCGAACACACGCCCACCGAACCCGCGAGGTCGCAGGCGTCGCAGGATCCCTGGCATGCCGTGTCGCAACACACGCCGTCCGCGCAGTGTCCCGAGAGACACTCGGCGTCCTCCGAACACGCGCGGCCGTCGTTCCGCCTTGCACCCGTTCCCGTCGGACCGCAACTCGACGTCCCCGAGCACGTGGGCGGGTCCGTCCCCGACGTGACGGCGGTGCGCGTCCCCGGCGTGGCGCTGCAGGTCCGGCACGTCACCGCAGGCCTCGTTGCAGCAGTAGCCGTCGACGCAATTGCGGAGGCGGCAGTCCTCGTGGGCCGAACACGCGGCTCCGATCGGGGAGCCGGAGGTGACGAGGCGGAGCGCGAGGAATCCGCGTAGGCATCGAATGTCGCCCCGCTCTTCGCGTGGACGAGGAGGGCCTCGCCGGGGCCCGCCGCGAGCGCGGGGTAGAGATCGTGCGACACCTCGGGATTCACGCGCTGGGCCGTCGTGTCGAGCCGGCGGCCCGAGCGATCGAGCCAGGTCGTCCAGGAGGGCGTTGTCGTACGCGCCGGGCGAGGTCTGCGTCGTCTTCGAGTCCACGAAGAGGAACGTGGCGTCGTCGTTCATCCACACGGTCGCCGGCGGGAACGACGCGAAGCCCGGCGCGAGCCCGGCGACGAGGACGGGGGTCGCTTCGGTGGGCGAGCCGTCCGCTTCGACGTGGATCGCCATGACCTGCGTCTGCCCGTAGCGGACGGGGTTCATCCGGAACGTGGCGAAGGCCTTCTGCCCGTCCCACGCGAGCGACGGTACGAAGTCGTAGCCCTCGACCGTGGTCAACGGACGTCCGATGACATCGATCGGGACGCCGTGCCCGTCGACCCGGATACCGAAGAGCACGGACTTGTCGTCGAAGCGCGCGCGTCCGCCCACACCATCTGGTAGTGCGTCCCGGTCCACACGGCGCTGGGTGTGGTCGAGAGTCCGGCGGCGAGGAAGCCCCGCGCGACGAGCGTACGCGCCCCGACCGTGACGACGGAGCCGTTCCGCGTGATCTCGTGGGTGTGCACGGCAGGCTGGTTGTACGAGTACGACGTCGCGAGTTCGCTCGAGCCGTTCGTGGCGACCGACGAAGGAGGACCGTCGACGTGGTGTCGATGGAGAAGACGGGCAACGCCGAGACGACGTCGCCGACGACGTCGACGTAGGTCCCCTCGACGACTCCGATGCCGTTCGTCCGGTTCGACCACGCGAGGAAGAACCCGTTCGCCGTCGCGGTGACGTGCACGTCGGCGATCCCGCCCATCAGGGCCGAGATCGGGATGCCGGTCGGGTCGCCAGCGTGACCGTCGGTGCGACGGCGGCGACCCATAGGATGTTGCCCGAAAAGGTGCGGGTCTCGTTCCACGCGACGAGATACCTCGATCCGTTCCACGCGACGGCGGGGAAATTGCGGGACACTGCGCCCTGCGTGAGGAGGGTGCCCTGGGCCTCCGGGAACGTGCCGTCGAACGCCATGCGTCGTCCGGTCACGCCCCGGGAGCCCGGCGTTCCCGTGGTCCACGTCGCGAACACGTGCGCGGGACCGGCCGCCAAGGCGAAGGGATCGGTCCCGACGGTCGTCGTACCGAAGCGGGCGGGCGACGTGCCCACCGTCGCCCCCCCGGCGGTGATGCGGAACGCCGAAACGTTCGTACCGGACGGTCCGGTCGAGTCCGCGAAGCCGAGGACGTAGTTCGTCCCCGTCCACACGAGCGACGTCGATCCGACGACGGGCGACGTCCCGTGGACGACGGGAACCGTGTCCAGGACCAGTCCCGCGGCGGACACGCGGGCCGTCTTCACGCGTGGCGTGGCACCGGTCACACGCCACCCCACCAACCACTCCGCACCGTTCGACGCGACGACGGGGTCGACCTCGCCTTCGGCACGCTTCGAGATCGCGATCGGATTCGTCCCGACGACGCCGGTGCCCGGCAGGTACCGGACACCCTCGATGTCGTCGTTGGTCCCGAAGGTCCGCGTCCACACGACGAGGAAGTGCGTCCCGTTCCAGGAGATCCGAGGGCGCTTCGTGTTCCCCACCGTTCCGGCGGCCAAGGTCTCCGTCGTGGTCGAGTACGGCGACATGGTGGACGCGACGTACCGACGTCCCGAGATTCCCGGCGCCGTCGTGGGCGTGTCCCACACGACGAAAACCTCCGTGGGAGATGCCGCCATGTCGATGCCCGTGACGTCCGATCCGATGTAGATCGACGCGAGGCTCGACCCGTTGACGGAGTTTCCGTTCCCTTGGAGGGCCCACGTCGCGAGGTAGCTCGAGACGCCGGCGCGCGAGAGCGTCGCGACCGCGAAGTTCGTACCGCTGGCGATGACGCGGATCTGGACGAGGGTCCCGACGGAGCCCGAAGCTTGGAGTTGTTGGGGCGCCGACGTGGCCACACCCGCCGCGTCGAAGGTCTGCGCCATCAGTCCCGCGGGCAGCGACCCGCGGACCGCGAGCCACACGACGAGGTAGTTCGTCCCGTTCCACGCCACGTCGGCCATCCCGTGGTCGCCGTAGTACGGGGCCGTCGCGGGACCTCCGAGCGTGAGGTCGGGACCGATCACCGGATCGAGTACCGCCGGGAAGCGACTCGAAGCGACCGTGGAGCGTGCCACGCGGAAGACGACGTCGCCGTCCTCGTGGCGGGCCTTCACGGCCGTCCGGACGCCGCGAGCGTCGATCCACGTCCCGTGACCGACGACGGCGCGTTCCCGTCGTGCCGTGGGTGCAGGACCCGTGGAGTCCGGCACGAAGTGGACCCCCTCGCCATCTTCCCGGAGGAGCTTTCCGCCACGGACGTGGAGGCGAACCTCGACGTCGTCGCTCCCCTCCGGCATCGACGCGAACGACCAGGTCCGCTCAACCCCGCCTGGCGCGATCCCGAACTCACCGGTCGACCCCGTCCCGCGGACGGAAACGCGATCGCCCTCGAGGGTCGCGCTGGACGCATCGACGGATCGGAACTCGATTCCGTCCCCGACGTGGATCGCCCCGTCGCGTCCGACGCGGAGACGCGTGCCCGACGACACCGTCACGAAACCCGACGGCGTCTCGGTCCAAGGAGCGCCGGCCCCGTTCGACGCACGCGGGTTCCGGACGCCGGCGTCCTCGGAAGGACGCGCCTCTTCCCGCGCGGACGTGCACGCTCCCGCGCCCAGGAAGATCGCTCCCAGGACGACGACGAACACGATCCACGCCGCGACGGATCGCCGCGACTCCCCGGAAGCCATCCTCGGAGGATAGCGGCGCCGGGAGCCACCGTCCTACGCGGTATGCTCCCGAGACGTCGACACGTGACGCACCCGCTCCCGACGCACGACGCCACGGGTTCCACGCGTGCGTGCGCGTCCCACGTTTCCGCCCACGGCTCGTGGGGAGGAAGTCAGCCCGTCCGGAAGTCGGCGGTGACCGTGCCGTTCGCGAGGGCCTCCGCCTCGTGATCCGGTTCGCGCCAGGTCTCACGGAGCGCGGCGTCGTACCAGGCTCGCATCCCGGGACGGGCGAGCATGCGCTCGACGTAGCCCTTGGCGGCGTCCCCGACGGGGAGCCCGTACGTGTTCACGCGGAAGACGACGGGCGCGAAGAAGGCGTCCACGGCCGTGAAGGAGGCGCCCGCGAGGAACGGCCCGCCGAACGTCGCGAGCCCTTCGCTCCAGATCTCGTCGATGCGGGCGACGTCCTTCGCGAGCGCCGCATCGATCCGGTGGAGCGCCACCCGAAGTCCGCAATTCATGGAGCAGGTTCCCCGGAGCGCCCCGAACCCGGAGTGCATCTCCGCCGCGACGCACCTCGCCCACGCGCGCGTCTTCGCGTCCTTCGGCCACACGGCCGGATGGCGCTCGGCGACGTACTCCACGATCGCGAGGGAATCCCACACGGCGAACCCGTCGTCGACGAGGCACGGCACGCGTCCGCTGGGGGAGAACTTCCGGTACGTGTCCCAGTTCGTGCTCACGGTGAACGGCACGAGCCGCTCTTCGAACGGGATCCCCAGCTCGCGGAGCAGGATCCACGGACGGAGGGACCAAGAGGAGTAGTTCTTGTTGGCGACGTAGAGCTCGTACATGGGCGTGAGTGAACGCTAACCGTGTTCGTGGTCCCGCGTGCCATGTATCGTGGTCGCGATGGAACCGAACTCCGCCGCGTTCGACACCGAACGGCTCACGTTCCGCCTCCCGGGCGAAGGGGAGCTCGAGGCCGCGTGCGCGGTGTGGTCGGATCCCGACGTGGTCCGGTACGTGGGCGGCAAACCCTTCGGCCGCGAGGAAGTGTGGACCAAGATCCTCCGCGGCCTCGGCATGTGGCACGCGCTCGGCTACGGCTACTGGGCCGTCCGCGAGCGTTCGACGGGGGCGTACGTCGGCGAGGTGGGCTTCGCGGACTTCCACCGCGACATGGTCCCGTCCATCGAGGGCGTTCCGGAGGGCGGATGGGTCCTCGCGAAGGCGTTCCACGGTCGCGGCTTCGCGACCGAGGCCGTCACGGCGGCCCTCGGATGGCTCGATCGGCACGTCCCCGCGTCGCGGAGCGTGTGCATCATCGACGGAGGCAACCTCGCCTCCCGCCGCGTGGCCGCGAAATGCGGATACGTTCCCGTCACCGAAACGGCGTACAAGGGCACGCCCGTCACCCTGTTCGAACGACCGTCTCCCCGACGCTGACTCCGCTCAGTTCGGGCAACAGATCGTGTATTCGGTGCCGATGGGCGTGACCGCGCCCGTGATCGCCCCCGTGCCCGGCGTCACGGGCGTGACGTGATCGCGGGGGTCGCGCAAATCGCAGGTGCCGGGCTGGTGGATGTACCGGTAGGACTGGTACGTGTTGGCCGTCGGGGTCGTGTTGCAGGTCTCCACGAGCTGCGCCATGGCGCCCGTGCACGACGCTCCCGTGTAGACGTTGAGCACCTTCGGGCACGGGGAGCCCACGCATTCGCATTGGCAGCGGCGCGCGTCCGAGACCCGCGCGCCCGCACGCACGAGCCTCGGGAAGGAGGGATTCGTGCAGGTCGCCGCGCCGGAGCGGGCGACGCACCGGATGCCGTCGTTGACCGCGATGGTCGTCGCGCCCGCCGTCGTCGACATGCAGATGCGCGCCAGGGGCAACGCGGGCGGTGTCGCCGCGAGGGAACAGGACGCGGAAACGCCGCTGAAGATGCGAACGCCGAACGCCGACGTGATCGAAATCGTCTTGTTCGAGCACGCGCCGCCGTCGGTCGTGACCGAGACCTGGGACGCACCGGCGCACGTCGCCGTGTCGTTCTTGATGTTGACGGCCGTGGGCATCGTGCACGTCGTCGTCGAGGGCGTGCACGTGCATGCGCAGGATTCGGTGGCGTCGGGGACCGTCGAGATGTCGACCGGAGACGCCGTCGGATCCGCGCACGCGGTGCGGGTCGTGGCCTTGAACTCGACGGGCACCCACGGATCCGGGCCCGCATCGGTTCCGTTCGTCCCCGCGGTGCCGCTCGCTCCGGAGTTCCCCGACGCACCGGAAGCTCCGGACGTCCCCGCACTCCCGCTCGCGCCCGAGGAGCCCGAGGCGCCGATGCTGCCGGCCGTGCCGGCCGATCCTCCGTGGGTCGCCCCGGTTCCGGCCGACGACCCCGCGGTTCCGGACGAGCCGCCCCGCGAGGTGTTCGTGGCCGCATCGGACCCGCCGTCGCCTTCGGAATCGTCGCCCCCGTCGACGAGCCCCGAGAGCGAAAGACACCCGACCGTCGTCGCGGAAAGGAGCGCGAGGACGAGGTCTCGGCGAAACCGCATCCCCGAAGTGTACATCGGCACGGCCGCCGAGGCCCACGGACCGGGAAATGCCCGAAAATCGGACCGGAACACCGTCCCGACGGGCGGACCATCCGCGGACGCGGCCGACCCCCGAGCCTTTTGGTACGATCCCTCCATGGCGAACGACGATGGAAAGGCCGCCCTCAAACTGACGTTCTCCGGGGTCCAGCTCGACGTGAAACCGAGCGACCACTACCTCGACGCCGATTGGAAGACGATCCTCTTCGGCGTGCTCTGGACGTTCGAGGCCGTGGCCGGAGCCGACAAGAAAATCGACGAGAAGGAGCGCGCGGCGTTCGCTTCGTTCCTCGCCCAGGATCCTCCCGGCAAGCTCGCCGCCTACGTCTTCACCGCCGTGAGGAACGATCTCGCGGCGCTCACCGAGGCCCGCGCGGCCGACAAGCGCGACGCCGCCCACGGCCTCACCGACGTGGACACGCTGCTCCGTCGCTACCCCCATCGCGACGAGGCCCGGGAACTGAAGCAGGCGTTCCTCGACCTCGGCGCACGGATCGCGGAGTCGTCGGGCGGCGGACTCTTCGGCCTCGGCTCGAAGGTGAGTGAAGAAGAGACGAACGTGATGGAGCGGATGCGGAAGATGTTCAGTCTCCCGCCGCGGGGCTGACGCGCGGACGACGGCCTCGGACGTCAGCGCTTCGCGGCGCCGGATCGCCACCACGGGACTACGGCGTCCGCGCGTACCGGTTCGACGGCTTCGCCGAGGCGCGGCATCACGAGCCTCGCTCCGCTCCCGGGGGCGAGGGCGAGGAGCGTCTCGGCGGGTTCGTCCCACGCGTGGAGGGCGAGGTTGAACGTTCCCCAGTGCACGGGCAGGAACGCGCCTCCTCCGAGGAGACCGAGGGCCGTGAGGGCGTTCCGTGGACCGAGATGGATGTCGCCCCAACTCGGGTGCCACGCGCCGACTTCGAGCATCACGAGATCGAAGGGACCGAGGCGTTCGCGGATGGTCACGTACTCGTCGGTGAGCCCCGTGTCCCCGCTGAAGAACACCGAGCGGGTCGGACCGCGCATCACGAAGGACGACCACGAGGTGCGGTTGCGATCGCGCACGCCGCGCCCGGAAAAATGCTGGGAGGGAGCGGCGGTGATCGTGAGCTCGGCCCGCGGCAGCGTCCACGACTCCCACCAGTCGAGTTCGGTGATGCGGGATTCGGGAACGCCCCACGCCGCGAGGTGCGCCCCGACGCCGAGCGACGTCACGAACGGGACGTCCGTCGTGGCGAGCTCGAGGATCGTCGGGTGGCAAAGGTGGTCGTAGTGATCGTGGGAGACGATGGCGACGTCGATCCGGGGCAGGTCGGCGACGGACACGGGGACGGGCTGGAAGCGTTTCGGACCGGCGAACCCGTAGGGCGACGCGCGCTCTCCCCAGACCGGATCGGTGAGCACACGGACCCCGTCGATTTCGAGGAGGACCGTGGAGTGCCCGAGCCACGTCGCGCGGAGCCCGGTGTCCACGGGGCGCGTCCACGTGGGGCGTGGGTCCAGGGAGGGGAGGGGGTAGGGAGGCGTCCGGGCCTCGCTTCCGCCGACGTACTCGCCCAGGGTCGACGCCATGGTCCCCTTCTTCAGACCGGGAGAGACGGGCTTCGTGTTGTGGAACGAGCCGTCACGGAAACGCGGCGACGCGAGCATCCTCTCGAGACGCGCGCCCTCCGCCCGACCTCCGAAGACCGATCCGCGTCCCACGGGTCACCATGCCCAGGTCTTGAACTGGTCCCTGAGCTCGGTCTTCTTGAACTTCCCGGCGGACGTACGAGGGATCGTCTCCAGGACGACGAACGCGTCCGGAATCCAGAACTTCGCGAACTTCGGCGCGAGGAACGCACGGAGTTCGTCGTCGGTGGCGGTCTGCCCGGGCTTCCACACGATGGCGGCGAGGGGGCGCTCGCTCCACTTGGGGTGGGCCACGCCGATCACCGCGGCTTCCTTGACGGCGGGATGTCCCATGAGCGCGTTCTCGATCTCCTGGGACGCGATCCATTCGCCTCCGGACTTGATGAGGTCCGCCACGCGATCGGTGAGTTGCACCATGCCCCGCGGGCACACGTTCGCGACGTCGCCCGTCCGGAAGAACCCGTCGTCGGTCCACTTTTCCGTGGTCCCGAGGTTCGCGTACGCAGCCGCGATCCACGGGCCACGCACCTCGAGCTCTCCGGCGGTCTTCGCGTCCCGCGGCACGACGCCTCGATCGTTGCGCACGCGCACCTCGACGAACGGCGGCGGCACACCCTGCTTCGCCCGCATACGGTACTTCTGGTCCTCGGTCTCCGCGTCGGTCTCGGGAGGAAGCTTCGACACGAGGCCGATGGGCGACGTCTCCGTCATGCCCCAGGCGTGGAGGAGGCGCATGCCGAGCCTGTCGAAGTCGCGGATCAACTGCTCCGGAGCCGCCGAACCGCCCACGACCATGCGGAGGCCCGGTTCGAGGGTGAACGTGCCGGGAGGCGATCCGTCCATGAGCTCGCGGATGCCGATCCACAAGGTCGGCACCCCCGCCGCACACGTGACCTTCTCCCGCTGCATGAGATCGAGGAGGCTTCCGGCGTCGAGCATGGGACCCGGGTGGACCTGTTTCGCGCCGACGAGGGCCGCGGAGTAGGGGAGTCCCCACGCGTTCACGTGGAACATGGGAACGACGGGCAAGAGCGTGTCCCGACGCGAAAGATCCAGCGAATCGGGCAGGGCGGACACGATCGAGTGCAGCAACGTCGATCGATGCGTGTACACCACACCCTTCGGCTGACCCGTCGTCCCGCTCGTGTAGCAACAGCCGAGGGCGTCTCCCTCGTGGAGGACGGGGAGGTTCGTCGCGTCGTCCGCCCCCGCGAGGAAGGTCTCGTAGTCGGTGCGACCGGGACCGGGATCTCTGGTCGCGTTGACGACGACGACCTTGGCGAAGGTCGCGCCGGCTTCGAGCACCTTGTCGAACAGAGGAAGGAGGACCTCGTCGACGAACACGATCCGATCCCCGGCATCCTTCGCGATCCAAGCGATCTCGGTCGGGTGCAGACGGAGGTTCAACGTGTGGAGGACCGCTCCCGAGAGCGGGACACCGAAGTACGCCTCGAGGTGGAACGCGTGGTTCCACATCAGCGTGGCCACGGCGGTTCCCTTCGTGACGCCTTCCTTCACCAGGGCCTTCGCGAGCTTCGTCGCGCGCGCGCAGACGTCGGCGTAGTTCGTGCGATGGAGGGACTTGTCGGGTCTCCTCGAGACCACCTCCACGTGTCCGAACTCGGTCGCCGCACGCCGCACGAGCACGTCGAGCGTGAGTTCGGTCGCCATCATGGTCCCGTGCAGCGTTCGTCCCGTCCCGTTCGTCATGGGGGGATCCAATCAAAGGAGTCCCGCCGGCGGCAAGACCGATTCGCCCCGCGGAGACGGAGCGTTCGCTCAGCCCGACGCCGCGCGCACGTGGGCCGCGATCACCGGATTCACGAGGGCCGCGTTCGTGACCGGTGCCATGTGCCCGACCCCTTCGAACCGGTGAGACGATCCCTTCACGAATCCCGCTGCCGCGAGCTCGACCACACGTCCGGCCGCCCGCGGCGAGACGGCCCCCGTCAGGAACGACGCGGGCGCCTCGATCGCGCGGTACGCGGCGAGGCCCGTCCTGTCGCGGAGGAGCGACGTCACTTCCAGGAAGACCTTCCGCCCGACAGCGAGCATGGAGGCCTTCGCGGGATCGGGAAGCCAATCCCACGCCCCTTCGCCGTTCCAATACTCGACGAACGCCTTCATCCACGGCTCGGTGCCGCCCGTGGTCGCGTCGAAGAACGCGCGGTTCCGTTCCACGCGGGCGAGCTCCGCGAGTCCTTCGGTGTCGTTCGCGTCGTGGAGGATGCCCATGGCGACCGGCTCGAACGCGGCGATCGACAGGATGCGGGAGGGCAGGACGCGGGCCAGGGTCAGGCCGACGAGTCCGCCGTACGAATGACCGACGACGTGGAAGCGCGTCGCGGGTCCCGCCACGGAATCCACGAGGCGGGCCACGGCGGCCACGTCGTCGTGGAAATGGAAAGGCGCGTCCGCCGGCCACGGGGGGTTGGCGCCGGTCCCGGACAGATCGACGGCGAGCGTGCGATGCGTGTTCCCGAGATCCTCGGCGAGCTTCTTCCACTGCCGCGACGACATCCCGCTGCTCGGGAGGAACACCACGAGTTCCCCCTCCTGCCTGCCCGAGAGAACGTGCGCGAGGAGCGCATCCGGAGGAGGAGCGAGACGCGTCAGGTCGTCGAAGGGGGAAAGGTGAGGGTGGGTCATCGGGAGGGCAGGATCCGTTTCCGTTTCACGGGGAGGAGGTCGATGAACGCGCCGAACGTCTTCCGCGCGAGGGTCTCGAGCCGGACGATGCGCCCGGGTGTCTCGCGGCGGATGGTCTCCGCGTCGGTGATCCCGCGGAGGGTCGCGAGCTCCTCCTGCAGGGCCGGGACGCCGAGCCAACGCTCGATGGTGGGCCCGTCGACTTCGAGGTGGAACTGGAGGCCGTAGGCGCGATCCCCGTAAGAGAACGCCTGGTTCGCGCACGTCGGTGACGACGCCAAGTGCACGGCGCCGTCCGGCACGTCGAACGTGTCCCCGTGCCACTGGAAGATCGACTCCGTTCCCTCGAACGATCGGAGGAGCGGATCCCTCGTGCCCGCGTCCGTCGTCGTCACGGGAGTCCATCCGATCTCGCGCACGTCGTTCGCGCGCACGCGGGCTCCGAGCGTGCTCGCGAGGAGCTGCGCACCGAGGCAGATGCCGAGCACCGGTACGTCGTTCCGCAGCGCTCGTTCGATGCAGCGCATCTCGGTGGTCAGGTGCCGGAAGGTGCCCGCCTGACCCACGTTCATGGGCCCTCCGAGCACGACGAGACCGTCGTAGCCGTCCAGGGAAGGTTCCGCCTCCGGGTGACGTCCGAAGTTCACGTAACGAATCCGGAATCCCGCGTCCCGGAGGAGGGGATCGAACGTCCCCAGGATTTCGTACGCGACGTGCTGGAACACCAGGAGTCGGGCCATCGAGGTCCCCGAGTAGACACCCGTCGGCCCCTGAATTGAAGCTCCGAGCACCACGGCGCCGGAAACGACGTACCATGGTCGCGACGTGGACCTTGTCCTCCGGTACGACGACGAACTCGCGCTCGCGCTCTGGCACTTCCGCGCCGGAGTCTCGGGTCCCGACGCGTGGGCCGCGTCCGAGGCCGGGCTCGACGCCTTCCATTCGAGGACGACCCATGGCGCTCCCGCGTGCCTCGTGCTCGTCGAACCGGCCGGCCCCGTGGCGACCGGTCCGTGGCGTCGCACCCTGGTGGAGGCGAACCGACGTCTCGCTCGCATGAAGTTCGTCGCGTTCTCGTGCGAACCTCCGTTCCTCCGCGGTGCACTGAAAGCCATCCACTGGATCGGCGCCGTCCGCGGAGGTCCCACCCAGGACGGCTCGCGCAAGGTGACGGTCGAACGAAGTTTCGACCGCGCCCTCCGTTTCCTCGAACACGAGCGCCGCCAGCGGCTCGAACGGGCCTTCGAACTCCTCACCGACACGCGGAACGCGCTCCTCCGCACGGTCGCCGTCACGGAGCGCGTCGAAGGGGAGTCCGGTCGATGAAGGTGCAACGGCGGGGGAGAATCGAGGTCGTGGCGCTGGCTCTCGCGGGCGCAGGCTTCGCCACGCTCGTCGGAGGGTGCGGTTCGACGACGTCGGAGGCCCCGGCTTCCGACGCGGGCCCGGGGGGCGGAGACGCGGCGTCGGCATCGGACGCGACGACGAAAGACGCGGCCGCGGACGCCGAGACGACGAGCGACGCGGGAAGCACCGCGAAGGTCGGAGCCATCTTCGTCATCCACGACGCGTACGAGTTCGTCCCGGCGTCGGCCGACGGCGGATCCGACGCGTCCACGGACGACGCGGGTCCCGTGACGAAAGCGTCGAGCCGCGCCGGGGCGTACTTCGTGAAGCGCGAAGGCCCGGCCGCCCCCACGACCCCGAAGACCATCGGCCCGTGCGTGGTCGAGACGTTCGGCGCGAGCGTGAAGCCGATCGAGACGGCGCTCTCGGCGGGCACGCTCACGGTCTCCGGCGGCACGCGCGCGCTCACGCTCACGCCGACGGCGACGAAGGCGTACGCGACCGAATCGAGTTCGACGCTCGGTCTATGGACCGGCGGTTCGACGCTCACGTTCCGCGCGGAGGGAGCCGACGTCCCCGCGTTCGAAGCGTCGCTCGTCGCGCCTTCCAAGCTCACGCTCACCGAACCGGTGCCGGCCGCGGGGTCGCTCGCGCTCGTGAAAGCGGACGGACTCCACGTCGCGTGGACCGGGAGCTCGTCGGGTCGCGTGGTCTTCTACTTCGATGCGGCGACGTCGAACGTCGCCGCGTCCGCGACTTGCAGCTTCGACGCCGCGGCCGGGTCGGGCGACATCCCCGCGGGCGCGTTCGCCGACCTGCCAGGGTCCCAAGGCACGTTCGAGTTCTACGTCAAAAACACGACGACGACCGACGCGGCAGGCGTGTCGATCGTCGTGACGGCGAGCTCCCTGCTCGTCGCGAAACGCCCGAACCCGGCGGCCGGTGAACAGGTCACCCTGGGAGTCGTGCGGTTCCGCTGACGTCGCCCTCCGTTCGGGCCACCCTGAAGGCAGCGCCACGCACCGGAAGGCGACGGGAAGTGTTCAGCCCTGGGCTTCGGGCGTCGGGCTCGCCTTGCGATCCAACGCATCCTGGAGGCCGCAACGGAGGCGCGCCGCGCGCTTGATGCGGCGCGACCGCTTCGGCTTGGCGAGCCACTCATGACGCTTACGAACACTCCAAATCGCACGGTTAGCCATCGGTCGAACTTTCTCGCGGAATCTCGCGTAGCACGGCCCCCAAAAGGACCGGGGCGCGCACTTTGCCTCAACGGCCTGCCGTGTCAACCCCCCTATCACCCCGTGCCCGTGCCCGTGCCCGTGCCCGTGCCCGTGCCCGGCTTCTGAACTCCGAAGCGCCGAGCCCGCCGGAAATCCCGGCGCTACCGAGGCACCGGCTCGAGGGCAATCTCGAGACGCACAGGCTCCCGATCGGCATGGACGACCCGGTCCACGGGAAAGTACCCCGGCGCTTCGACACTGACGCGATGGTCCCCCGGCGGCAGCGCGACGCCCCGTTTCCCCACGAACCCCAGGGGCCCCATGACCTGGTCGTCGATGGTGACGAGCGCGGTCGCCGGCGTCCCCGACATCCGGAGCGAGACCGTGGACGCCGAGCGCGCAGGCCCGCAGGCGACGACGGAAGCGGACGTGGCGACCGCGAGGAGGAACGCCGCCGTACGGAGTACGCGGGCCCTCATTCCCATTCGATGGTCGCCGGCGGCTTGGACGAGATGTCGTACGCGACGCGGTTGATGCCCTTCACTTCGTTCGTGATGCGCGTCGAGATGCGCGCGAGGACGTCGAACGGGATCTTGGACCAGTCGGCCGTCATGCCGTCCACCGATTCGACGGCGCGGATCGCGCACACCTCGTCGTAGGTGCGTTCGTCGCCCATGACCCCGACGGTGCGGACGGGGAGCAGCACGGCGAACGCTTGCCAGATCCTGTCGTAGAGACCGGCGTTCCGGATCTCCTCGATGAAGATGGTGTCGGCGCCGCGGAGGATCCGGAGACGCTCCTTCGTGATCTCGCCGAGGCAGCGGATGGCGAGGCCGGGACCGGGGAAGGGGTGACGGTGCACCATCGCGTGCGGCATGCCGAGCGTCTCGCCGACGGCGCGCACCTCGTCCTTGAAGAGTTCGCGGAGCGGCTCCACGAGGGAGAGGTTCATCCGCTCGGGAAGGCCACCGACGTTGTGGTGGCTCTTGATGACCGCGCTCGGCCCCTTGAAAGACGTGCTCTCGATCACGTCGGGGTACAGGGTGCCCTGGACGAGGTGCTTCGCACCCGAGACCTTCTTCGCTTCCTCCTCGAACACCTCGATGAAGATGCGACCGATGATCTTCCGCTTCTTCTCCGGATCGGAAACACCGGCGAGTTCACCGAGGAACCGTTCGCGCGCGTCGACGACGACGAGGTTCATCCTGTAGGCGTCGCGGAACGTCTTCTCGACCTGTTCGGCTTCGCCGGTACGGAGCAAGCCGTTGTCGACGAAGATGCACGTGAGTCGATCGCCCAACGCCCGGTGACAGAGGACCGCGGCGACGGACGAGTCCACGCCACCGGACAGGCCACAGATGACGTGATCCTTCTCCCCGACTTTCGCGCGCACGGCGGCGATGGCGTCTTCCGTGAACGAGCTGGCGGTCCACGTCGGCGCGAGGCCCGCGACGTCGAAGACGAAGGACGCGAGGAGGTCCTTGCCACGGGGCGTGTGGACGACCTCGGGATGGAACTGCACGCCGTAGATCTTGCGCTTCGCGTCACCGACCGCGCAGAACGCCGTGTTCCCGGACTCGCCGAGGGCCTCGAAGCCCGGCGGCACCGCGGCGATGCGATCGCCATGGGACATCCACACGTCGATGGACTCCTTCGCCGTGAACCGGGCGAACATCCCCTCGGCTCGTCCGACGACGACCTTCGCGGCGCCGTATTCCCGGGCCTCGGCGCGCTCCACGCGTCCACCGAGGAGGTGGGCGACGAGCTGCATGCCGTAGCAGATCCCGAAGACGGGAACGCCCATGTCGAACAGCGCCTTGTCGATCGTCGGTGCCCCCTCGCCGTAGACGCTCGCGGGACCTCCGGAGAGCACGATGGCCTTCGGATTCATGGCCTTCACGGCGTCGAGTCCGAGCGTGCAGGGGTGGATCTCGCAGTAGACCTTGAGCTCCCGGATGCGCCGCGCGATGAGCTGCGTGTACTGCGAACCGAAGTCGAGGATGAGGACGAGATCGCGCGCGTTCGCCATGGGGATGACGGGGCGAGTAGCATGCCTCCAGGGCGCCTTCCATGGTCCGGAATCCGCCGATCCGTGCTTACGTTCCGCCATGGGAAATTGCACGATCGACGTCGTCCGCACGGGTCCTCGGGAGGTGCCACTTCCTCGGTACGAGACCGAAGGCGCCGCGGGCATGGATCTCCGCGCCGACCTGGTGGAGCCGGTGACGATCGCGCCGGGAGCGCGCATGCGCATTCCCACGGGACTCGCGTTCGCCATCCCGTCCGGATTCGAAGGGCAGGTGAGGCCCCGCTCCGGACTCGCGGCCCGGCAGGGCCTCACGGTCCTCAATGCTCCCGGAACCATCGACAGCGACTTCCGTGGCGAGGTGATGGTCCTCCTCGTCAACTTCGGCGACGCGCCCGTGACCCTCGCACCGGGAGATCGCATCGCGCAGTTGGTGGTGTGCCCCGTGGTTCGCGCCGAGCTCCGGCCCGTGGCCGGTCTGTCGGCCACCGCGCGCGGTGAGGGCGGTTACGGTTCCACCGGCACGCGCTGATCCGATAGACTCGGCCTCCCTCCACCGACCGCTTCCCGCACCGACCGGCCGGCAGGTTCCTCCGATGAGCGACACACCTCCCGAATCGCCCCAAGACTCCGTCCAGGAGTCCCCGGCCACGACCTCGAATTCCCTCCGCGCGAGGCTCGGGAGCTCCCCGTCCCAACCGCCCCCGAAGGAGCTCTCGCTCGCGGACCGGAAGACCCTCGCCGAAGCGCGACTGAACGGCACCCTGAAGGGGTGGCGGATCGTGCGTCTGCTCGGTGTCGGTCCCGTGAGTGCCGCCTACGAGGCCGTCCGCGGAGCCAAGGACGCCACCGAACGCGGCGTCGCGCGGGTGATGATCGGAGAAATCGGCTCCCACGAGCGCGCGAAGAGCCACTTTCTTCGGTCGGCCTACGCGGCGAACCGCTTCCAGCATTCGCGGGTGCTCCCCATCCTCGAGGACGGCACGGACGGCGACGGCATCCCGTTCGTCGTCCGTCCCTACGCCGACGTCGAGCCTCTCTCGCACCTGCTCGCGAAGAACGACGTGTTCACGCCTTCGGAGACCCTCCGCATCGGCGAACAGATCCTCGACGTCCTCGAGATGGCGCACGCCCACGGCATCGTCCACGGAAGTCTCACGCCCTCGAACATCCTCATCACGAGCCGTCGCTCGATCCGACTCGTGGACTTCGGATCGCCTCCGGGACTCGCCGCACGGAACGAGGGAGACGTCGACGTCGTCGCGAACCACAGGTGCGGCGCGTTCACGGCCCCCGAGCGCTGCACGGAGCCACCTCAGCCCCAGTCCGAGCAGTCGGACATCTATTCCATCGGCGCTTGCCTGTATTATACACTCGCACGCACGTTCCCGCGAGGGGACGTCGAGTCGCGCACCGAGCTCGCGACCCTCGCGGCCCGTCCGCTCCGCGAACTCCAGCCGGACGTGCCCGAGAACATCGCGGCCGTCATCGATCACGCCCTCAGCTTCGATCCCCTGAACCGCTACGAGAGCGCATACGCGATGCTCGGGGACGTTCGCCGCGTCATGGCGGGCCGGAAACCGAAACTCTCCGATTCGCTCGGGCCGACGCCGTCCCAGAGCGCGACGGACATGACGGCCGGCATCCCCCCGTCGAGCCGCCGGGTCCCACTCACGAACCGTTCCGAACATCCGAGCCAGCCGCCGACTTCCAAGCGTCCGCCGTCGAAGGGGCAACAGGAGTGGCGCGGAAACGTGGTGCTCATCCTCGCGATCGCGCTGCTCGTCGGCGTGGCCACCTTCGTCCTCGTGCGCGAACGCGTGGAAGAATCGCGGCAGGACGACGACAAGACGGACGTCGGCAAGAAGCCGGCACCCAAAGCCTCCGCCCCCGAGTGACGGGCACGACGCGCGGACGCCGTCAGCCTCCCGACGTCTGGATGCCCTTCGTCTTCAGGAAGTCGCGGAAGGCGTCCTTCTCGACGGCCTTCTCGAGCGCGTCTTCCCAGGTCACGATCTCCTCGTCGACGTAGCGCATGAGGGTGTCGTCCATGCCGACCATGCCCTCCTTCTTGCCCTGCGCGATGATGCCCGGCACCTGGTAGGTCTTGCCCTCGCGGATCATGGCGCCGAGGGCGTGGTTCGAGAACAGGATCTCGACGGCCGCGATGCGCCCTCCCATCTTCTTCGGCAGGAGTTGTTGGGCGACGACACCGCGGAGAACCGACGCCAACGTGTTCCGGACGCCCGGCTGCTGTTCGGTGGGGAACACGCTGATGAGGCGGTCGATGGTCTTGGCGGCGGAGTTCGTGTGGAGCGTTCCGAACACGAGGATGCCGGTTTCCGCGGCCGTGAGCGCCATGGCGACGGTCTCGAGGTCACGCATTTCGCCGACGAGGACGGCGTCGGGATTCTCGCGCATGGCGGCACGGAGCGCCGTCGCGAACGACCCGGTGTGGGCGCCGACCTCCCGCTGGGACAGGAGGGACTTCTTGTTCGGGTGCACGAACTCGATCGGGTCCTCGATCGTGATGATGTGCATCCCGTGCTTCTGGTTGATCTCGTTGATGATGGCCGCGAGCGTCGTCGATTTGCCGGAGCCCGTCGGACCGGTCACGAGCACGAGCCCGGAACGCATGTCGACGATCTTCTCGATGGATTCGGGCAGACGCAGCTTCTGGATCGTGATGATCGAGGCGGACAGATTGCGGAGGACGGCGCCCATGCCGCGCTCCTGCCGGAACATGTTCACGCGGAAGCGGGAAACGCCGGGGAGCTCGTAGGCGAAGTCGACGTCGCCGGTCTCCATGTACTGCTTCCACAAGTGCGGAGGCGTGATGGGCTCCATCAACGTGCGGAAGTCGCCGTTCGACAACGTGCGGTACCGGATGGTGTCCACCTTGCCGTCGACGCGGAACATGGGCGGTCGACCGACGGAGAGGTGCATGTCGCTCGCGCCCCAATTCTTCATCAGCGTGAGGAAGCGGGCGATCCGGTTGTCCGATTGCGTCTGGTTCGCGTCCATGGAGGGTTCCTCGGATCAGCCGTTCTTGGGACCGCCGGGCTTGGCGGCAGGGTTGGCGGGCGCGCCTTGCGGGCGGGCCTGGGGCTGCGGACGGGCCGCACCGGGCTGTTGCGGACGCGCCGCCGGCGCGATGCTCTGGGGGCGCGCTGGCGGTTGCGGGCGACCTTCCGCCGCGGGCTGCGGCTTCGGCGTCCCGGCCCCCGCCTCCGCGCCATCGATGGAGGGAGCGGACGCTTGCGGAGCGCGGGGCGCGGCGGCACGGGCCTCCGGCGCGGAACCGGGCGCCGAGGGAGCCGCCTTCTTCGCCGCCATGCCCTTCGCCGTGAACGTGTCCTTCTTCTCGGCGCGCTCGTAGGCGACGTCGAGGGAGATGACGCCCGCGTGGACGAGTTCCTCGAGCGAGGCATCGACGGTGACCATGCCCTGGGAACGACCGATCTGCATGGCGCTGGGCAACTGGAACGTCTTCCCCTCGCGGATGATGGCGCGGATCGGCGAGGTGGACTTCAGGATCTCGAACACGGCCACGCGCCCGCGTCCGTCCGCCTTGGGCACGAGCGATTGCGACACGATGAGCTTCAGGCTGCCGGCGAGACCGACGCGGACTTGCTGCTGCTCGTCGGCGGGAAAGCTCTCGACGAGTTTGTCGATGGTGGCGACGGCGCCCGTGGTCTGCATCGTCGCGATGACCAAGTGGCCCGTCTCGGCGGCGAGGAGCGCGAGGCGGATCGTCTCGGGATCCCGCATTTCACCGACGACGATGACGTCCGGATCTTCGCGGAGCGCTGCGCGCATCGACGCCGCGAACGTCTTCGAGTCGCGACCGATCTCGCGCTGGTTGATGAGCGCCTTCTTCGGCGAGTGCAAGAACTCGATGGGATCCTCGAGCGTGAGGACGTGGGCGTTGCGACTCTCGTTCACGAGGTTCACGAGCGCCGTGAGGCTCGTGGACTTTCCGGAACCCGCGGGCCCCGTGAGGAGAACGATGCCCTGGTGGAACGTGTTCACCTCGTCGAGGTGTTTCGGCAGGCCGAGCTCCGAGAGCGTGGGGGCGACGTTCGGGATGGCGCGGAACGCGGCCCCGAGTCCGCGGTTCATGCGGAAGATGTTCACGCGGTAACGCCCGACGCCCGCGATGGAATAGCAGTAGTCGACGTGCCCGGCGGTCTCGAGGATGGGCTTCCGCACCGGGTCGAGGATCTCGTCGAGCAACTGATCGGTCTGCTGCGCGGAGAGCGTGTTCGACTTCAGACGCACGAGCGCGCCGTTGATGCGAAGGATGGGCGGCTCGCCCGGTGTGACGTGGAGATCGGACGCCCCCGATTCGCGCGCGAACGCGAGCAGCTTCTCCATGGGACGCGACAACTGCGCGCTCGTGATCGCCGAGGTCGACCCCGCATCTCCGCCCGCCTTCCGGGACCGCAGGATCTCGACCGCCCGGATCCGGAGGTCCATGGCGGGATCCGATTTCGAGATGTCGGTCACGTACGATTCGACGCGTGAATCGGTGAGCTTCGCCGCCGCGTTCATGGCGGCGAGACGGACTTCCGGTTGGGCGTCGCGGAAGAGGCCGAGGAGGGTGGCGAACGCGGACTCACCGCCGATGGCGCCGATCGCCTCCATGGCGGCCCACTTCGCGTCCCCGTCGGTCAGGAGCTTCTGGAGGTAGGGGATGACGCGTTGGTCCTTCAGGCGCCCCAGGGCTTCGCACGCCATGATGCGGACCCACCAGTCCGGATCGCCGAGGAGCTTCACGGTCGCCGACGCGCTCTTGGGGTTGGCGAACTTCTCGACGAGGAGGAGCGCCTGGATGCGGATGTCCGCGTCCTCGTGGGAGAGGAGCTTCAGCGCCTCGTCGAGCAGACCGTCGCCCATCGAGGTCAGCGACGTCATGATGTTCGCGTGCTGGACGCCGAGGATCGTCTTGCCGAACGTGAGGATCTCGAAGAGCAGCTGCGACGGGTTGCCGGACGCGAAGAGGGCTTTCAGGAGCGTGCCCTGCACCGACGCGTCACCGCTCAGGAGCAGTCGACCCATGATGGTGGGACGCATCTCGGCGGGGGCCGTCGCGATGAACTTCTGGAGGTACGAACCCGCCGTGTTCCGGATCTCGGCATTGTCCTCGCCGGCGAGGCGGTCGAGCATCGCCTCGAACACGTCGTTGCCTTCGAGGGACGCCAAGGCGGCGACGGCGGTCTTCCGGACGCGCGCGTCGCGATCGGAGGCAGCGCCGATGACCTGGGCGCGCGACGACTCGATGGGTCGGGACTTGAGGATGCGATCGAGGGCGGCCACGCGCGCCGGTGGAGGACCTTCGGTGAGCGCGCGATCGAGGTAGGAGTCGCTCAGCTCGGCCGGGAGGCCCATGGTGACTTCCCACGCGCTGCGAAGCCGATCCTGGGCGGTTTCCTTGAGGATGCCTTCCACGGCGCCCTTCAGGAGGTCGGCCTTCACGCGGACGAGGGTCTTGAGGGCGTTGGCGCGGATTTGCGCGTCGCCATCCACGGCTTGATCGAGGAGGAAGGCCGCGGAGGAGTCCGTCGCGCGTGCGACGAAGAGCGCGCTGGCACGTTGCTGCACCCCGGCGTCCTTGTGCAGGACGAGGGGAACGAGTTCCTCGCCCTTGATGCTCGTGTCGTTCGCGACGACTCCCAACATCGCCTGCTTTTCGGCGTCGTCGGCCCATTCCCCGGCTGCGAGCTTCTGCACGGGGGAGGCCTTCTTGCCCATCACCCCTTTCATCCAATCGAGCATCGGCGAAGCTCCTGGTTCGGCGCATCGACCGGGCAGAGCCGGGCGATCGTCACGCATACGGATTCGCCATGATGCGGCAAAGCTCGCATCGGGGAAAGTGCGTGCTCAGGGTCGCCCCGGCCCCCTCCAGCGCGGGTGAATCCGAGGGTCGTTTTTCGCGGTTCGGACGAACGTCAGACGCCGCGCTTCTGCATGTACGCGAGGTACTTTTCCGCCTGGACCGTGAGGCCACTCTGCGGGTACCGCGCCTTGATTTCGTTGAACGACGCGCGAGCGTCCGTCCAGTGGTGCATCTTGAGGTACGTCTCTCCGAGGAGCAGGAGCGCCTCCGCTTCGAGTCCGGACTGCGCGTCGAGCGCGTCCGCGATGGTTCCCGGTGCCGCGTAGTTGCGGAGCGCGTATTGGACGCGGGCGACCGCGGCTTCGTAGTTGTCGACGTTCAGGTAGAATTTGGCGACGTAGAGTTCGTGCCGGATGAGCTTCGCCGTCACGTCCGCGACGAGCTTCTTCACCCGCGCGCTCTCCTTGGCGTCGGGGTAGTCGTGGAGGAAGCCGCGGAGTTCCCGGTACGCGTCGACCACGACGGCTTGGTCCCGTTCCTCGCCCGGAGGGAGGAAAAGCGAGTCGCTGATCTCGCGGTACTGGGCTTCGGCGATGCGGGATCGGGCGTAGACGACGTCGTCCGTGTCCGACCGGTGGTCGTGGACGAATTGACGGTAGCCGCGGGTGGCTTCGGCGAACTTGTCCTGTTCGAAGTCGGCGTCGGCGATGCGGAGCTCGGCGAGGCGGGCCCACTTCGAGTAGCTGTACTTCCGCTTCACTTCGCGGAAGAGCGCCTGGGCGTCGAGCCAATTGTGGGAGTCGAACTCCTCCATGGCGGCTTCGTACGCGCGCTTCGCGTCGGCGGAGTAGTTGAGACCGGTGGAGGCGGGCTTGTCGAGGCACCCCGATGCGCCGAGGGGCCCCGCGGCGAGGGCCAGCGAGAGCGTCGCCATCCGTACGACCGGACGCACGGTCCAGCCCACGTTCGGAAGGGGGAATCGGCGGGTGCCGCGGTCGCGCATCGGGGGTTCTCTCTAAGGGAGAAGCCCCGCGAATGGAACCCCCGTCACTTTTCCCCGCGCCATCGCTGGATCCGCCGGGGAGGGGGAGACTCGGGTGCGCCCTCGCGCGCGTGCTTGTGGGCCGCTCGGACGATGAGCTTCGTCTTGTCGGCAAGGTCGTCGGGAAGGGGCAGACCCGTCCCGGGATCGCGACCCGCGACCGTCACGGCTCCCGTCGCGGCGACGGAGACTTCCAGGTCGTAGCGGGAATCGGGGGTCGCTAGGAATCCGACGTAGGTCCACGCCGAATCGGAGACGGCTTCGACCCGCTCGAGGTGCACGCGAAGTCCATGGCTCGGCCGTTCCCCGACGATGGGCATGGGCGCGTCCTACCACACGTCCGTACTCGCGCCGCGCACGAAGGGCGTGCTAGATCCGGCGGACCATGGAGAAGAACCCGATCACGCCCGAAGGCCACGTCCGCCTGCGCGAAGAACTCCACAATCTGAAGAGCGTGGAGCGTCCGGCCGTGATCCAGGCCATCGCCACGGCCCGGGAGCACGGCGATCTCAAGGAGAACGCCGAATACCACGCCGCACGGGACAAGCAGTCCTTCATCGAGGGACGGATCAAGGACATCGAGGACAAGCTCGCCCGGGCCGAGGTCATCGACCCGGCCAAGTTGGCCGGCACGTCCCGCATCGCGTTCGGCGCCCGCGTCCGCCTCTCGAACACCGAGAGCGGGGAAGAGGTCGCCTACCAGATCCTCGGGGCCGACGAGTCCGACCTCGCGCAGGGCAGCATCAGCATCACGAGCCCCCTCGCGCGTTCGCTCCTCGGCAAGGAAGAGGGCGACGAAGTGAAGGTGCGCATGCCCGGCGGCGAACGCATCTACGAAGTCCTCTCCGTGGAGTTCAAGTAGCTCCGAGGGTCGTGCGCCCATGAAACGGAGGGCCGAAGGACTCCGCGCGCTCCCCGGTATCGGTCCGAAGACGGTCCGCGCGCTCGCCCCCCACGGCATCGTGGCGGCCGAGGACGTGCCGTTCTTCCTGCCGCGCGCCTACCTCGACGCGCGGGAGCCGGTCTCGGTCTCCGAGGCCATCGCGACCAGCCGCGCCGCCGAAGAACGCGGCGAGGCGCCTCCCGTCGTCGCCGTGCGCGGGACCGTGAAGAGCGCGAACGTCCTGTCGTTCCACGGGCGCCGTCGCGTCCAGGTGTCGTTCCACGACGAACGGTGCTCCATCTTCGCAACTTGGTTCTTCGCGGCACACGGCGTGAAGGCGGCGCTCACGCCGGGACGCGAACACGTCTTCGTGGGCACGGTCGCGGTGACGGGAAAGCGCGTGCCGTCCATGGTCCAGCCCGCGCTCGTGGACGCGACGTCCACCGACCTGCTCCGACCGCGCTACCCGCGGGTGGGACTTTCCGACACCGCGCTGAGGAAGGCGGTCGCGGCCGCGCTCGCGGCACTCCCCGAGAACCACGATCCCGTTCCGCCGGCGGTCCGCACGCGCGAAGCGTTCGGTGACTTGCGGGACGCCCTCGCGCGCGTGCACGGCGCCGAAGGGCGATCGCCCGACGCCTCGTCGGTGCGCGCCGTCGCCGATCGCCTGGCCTGGGTGAAGGCGTTCGCGACCGTCCGCGATCGCCTCGATCTCGATCGCGCCCTCGAAGCACGACCCGCCCGTGCGGCGTTCGACCTCGACGAAGCCACCCGCGACGCGATGGCGCGCGCGTTCGGCTTCGCCTTCACGGCCGACCAAGCGAGGGCGCTCCAGGATCTCGCCGACGATTTCCGGGACCCGCGAGCGCGCCGTCGTCTCGTCCTCGGCGACGTGGGCACGGGCAAGACCGCCGTCGCACTGACGGCCGCCTGCGCCGCGTGGAAGGCCGGTGCGCAGGTCGCCATCGTCGCACCCACCGCGATCCTCGCCGAGCAGTACCGGTCGGCGGCCACGGCCTTCGCGAACGTGACCGGTTCGGAGGTCCTCTTCCTCTCCGGATCGAGCGGACCGGACGAGAGGAAGCGCGTCGTCGCGACGCTCGCCCGCGGCACCCCCGCGCTCGTCGTCGGGACCCATGCGCTCCTGGGCGACGACCTCCGGATGCCGGGGCTCGGCCTCGTCGTCGTCGACGAGGAGCAACGCTTCGGCGTGGGTCAAAGGTTCGCGCTCGTGCAGCGTGCGACGGAGCGCCGGCCTTTCCTGCTCACGTGCAGCGCGACCCCCATCCCGCGCACCTTGGCGTCGGCGCTCGGTGGGGATCTCCCGATCTCCCGGCTCACCGAGCGTCCCCTCCGCGGCGAACGCGCAGGAACACGCACGATCCTCCGGAACGACTTCGACGACGCCGACCTCGCGACGTTCCTCCGGAGAGCCGTGTCCGAGGGCGGCCGTGCGTTCGTGGTCGCCGCTCACGTCGACGACGACGGACGATCGCCCGGGGTCGAGAGTCGTGCGGCGCGCCTCGCCCGTGACCTCGCGCCGATCCGCGTCGGCATGGTCCACGGTTCCCGGAGCGACGCGGAGACGTCGAGCGCGATGGCGGAGTTCCGTTCGGGCGATGCGCCGGTCCTGGTCGGCACGACCGTCCTCGAAATCGGCGTCGACGTCCCGGAGGCGACCACCCTGGTGGTGTTCGACGCCGATCGCTTCGGTCTCTCCCAGCTCCACCAACTCCGGGGCCGCGTCGGGCGCGGAACCCGCGCGTCCACCGCGACGTTCGTGGCGGACGTTCCCGCGTCGTCCCTCGCGGGCCGTCGTCTCCACGCCCTCGCCGCGTCCGACGACGGATTCGCGCTCGCCGAACTCGACCTCGTGCTCCGCGGGGAGGGGGAGAAGGACGGGCAGAAGCAGAGCGGCCGCCTTCCTCCCAATCCCTTCGAAGCGCCGGCCGAAGCGCCGTGGCTCGCGCGGCTGGAGGACGACGTGAAGGCCGTCCTGGGCGCCGATCCGGATCTCGCGTTGCCCGAACACGCCGGCCTCCGCGCGGCCTTGGGTCGTCTCGCGCGGTCGGGGTTCACCGTCGAGGACCCGTGACGTCCCGAACCCGCACCGGCACCGCGATGAATGCGTTCGCCCGCGACACGTCCGCCGTCCTCGTGGTGTGGCTCGCGGCGCTGGTCCTCGAGAACGTGGTGCTCCACGTGGCCTTCGCGCGCGCGTTCGCGGGGACGTGGGAGCTCGCCCTCCTCCGCAAGGTCGTCACCCCGATGGCATTCGGGTTGGCATTCCCGCTCGCGGCACTCGTCGTCGCGTGCGGACGCGCCGTGATCCTCGCCGCGTCCTCGCGGACGACGCGCGTCGCGGTATCGACGTCGGCCGCGGCGGTCCTCGGCGCCCTGGGGTGGGGTCTCACGGGGGGACGGCACTTCGCGGTACCGAGCGTCCGATTCGGCACGGTGACGGCTTTCGCGCTCACGGGTGCCGCCGTCACCTTCGCGGTCCTCCCGAAGGTCGTCCGCGTGGCGGAGAGGTCGCCGCGACGGACGGCGATCGTCGGCGCCGTGGTCGCGGCGATCGCCGTGGTCGTCGATCGGAACGTCCTCGTCCGCTTGTACCCGGCGTTCCACGACGCCACGTTCCTCGCCGGCGTCGCGGCCCTCGCGTGCGTCGCCTTTCCCGTGGTGCGCTCGGACGCGTCGGCATCCGGCCCGCGCTCGCCCGTCCTCCACGGAATCCCGATGTTCCTCTCGGCACTGTCACTCGCCGCGTTCGGGTGGGGCGCGCGCACGGTCCGTGGCAGCGACAACTTGCGCCTCGTGGTCGTCGAGCACGGCGTCGGCCTCGCTCGCACGCTCGTGGTCGCCGCGCACGTCGCGCCGCCTCCTCCCATGGACGAAGAAACGCCCGATGCCGGCAGGGGGACGCCCGTGGCGGGTGCGTCCGCCGACGCCACGGCGACTCCCGCGCGTGCCCTCGATTGGACGGGACACGACGTCGTCCTCGTCACCATCGACGCCCTGCGCGCCGATCACGTGTCGTCCTACGGGTACGGTCGGGCGACCACGCCCGCCATCGACGCGCTCGCGTCCGAGGGGACGCGCTTCACGCACGCGTATTGTTCGACGCCGCACACCTCCTACTCGGTGACGTCGATGCTCACCGGCAAGTACGCACGACCGCTCCTCCTGCTCGGCATGGGCGCGGACTCGGAGACCTGGGCCAGCTACGCACGCACCTACGGGTACCGCACCGCCGCGTTCTACCCGCCGGCCGTCTTCTTCATCGATGCTCCGCGCTTCGCGACGTTCGAACGTCGCGGTCTGGATTTCGAATACCGGAAGGTGGAGTTCGCGTCGCCGAAGGAGAGGGCAGCGCAGGTGGACGCCTACCTCGCGTCCGGCGGGCCCTCCCCGAAGCCGCTTTTTTTGTGGGTGCATCTCTTCGAGCCCCACGAACCGTACGTCATGCATCCGGAGCATCCCTTCGGCGACGCGGCCCATCCGACGGACGTCGACGCTTACGACTCCGAGATCCGCGCGGCCGACGAAGGCGTCGCCGACATCGTGGGGAAGGTGCGCGCGCGGAGGCCTGGCGCGGTCGTGTTCGTCACGGCGGACCACGGCGAGGAATTCGGCGAGCACGGCGGCCGGTACCACGGGACGACGGTGCACGAGGAGCAGGTGAGGGTGCCGCTCGTGGTCGTGGGGCCGGGCGTCGCCCGGGGCGTCGTCGACACCGTGGTGCAGACCATCGACTTGCTCCCGACGACGCTGTCCGCGTTGGGCGTGCCGAGACCACCACGCATCCGGGGTCGGGACCTGGGCGAGCTTCTCGTCCGACGACCCGGCACGTCCACGGATCCGGGCCTCGCATTCGCCGAGACCGAGGACTTCACGCTCGTCGCCCGAGGCGACGCGCGACTCGTCTGCCAACGGAAGATTCGCGCGTGTTCCCTCGAGCGGACACTTCATGAAGTCGGGGGCAGGGAAGTCACGGCGACCGACGACCGTCCCGGCGCCGCGGCGACCATCACGGAGCTCCGGGCCGTGTCCGCGAGCCTCGCACGGGACCACGGGAAGTTCGAACGTGGCGACGTCTTCGAACTGCCCGACGCCCTCCGGCGGGGCATGATGCGGGACGCCGACGTGGCCGAGGACGTCGCTGCGCTGCTCGACGACGCGCGCGTGGACGTGCGCCGTCGCGCCGCCGAAGTGTCCTTCCTGCTCCACGCTCCGGCGGCGGGTGCGGCGGTCAAACGCGCGTTCCTCCGTGACGAGGACCCACGCGTCCGTCGTTGGTGCCTCGCGGCACGGATCCGGATCGACGGAGTGACCCCCGACGTCGCCCCCGACGCGATCGCTCTCGGCCTCGGTCCCGAGGATCCCGACACGGCGTTCGCGACCGCGCTCGCCCTCGCCGAACACGGCGACCGGCGCGGCGAACGCGTCCTCGTGGACACGGCCTCCGCCGCCATGGACACGTGGCTCCGCGAAGACGTGGAACGCGCGCGCGAGGCCCTCGCCGCTATCGGCACGCTCCGTTCGGAAGCGGCCGTGCCCCTGCTCGTCCGGGCCCTCGGCGACGTGCGCGTTCGCACCGACGTCGCCGACGCCCTCGGTGCCCTGGGACCCGCCGCCGCTTCGGCCCGCCCACAGCTCGCCGCCACCTTCGCCGACGAACGCTACCACCATGCCCGTCCCCACGAAGCCAAGGCGCTCCTTGCCATGGGCGCACGACGGGAGCTCGGCCCGTCCTTGAAACGTTTCGCGGGCGTCGTCGAACCCATGGCCGACGTCGTCCGGTTCGCGCGGGAGGCCGGGCTCCTCGAACCCCGCTCCGGAGGACTCGCGGTCGCGCTCGACGGCGCGTCCGATGCCGGACTCCGAAGCGAGGTCGTCGCGAACCTCGCCGTGCCCGTCGACGGAGGGGCAGAGACGCATCCGCTCCGGGTCCTCGTCGAAGTCGCCTCCGCTGCCGGGTCGACGCCCGAGGTCTCCGTGGACGGCGCGGGACCGCTGATCCGCGCCGAGGGTTTCCTCTTCGGAACGTTCCCGACCCCTTCCAGCGCCTCGGCCCGCGTCGTGGTGCGGAGTTCGTCACCGGTCCGGGCCGTGTGGCTCGTCCGGGAGGCGGACGAAATTCCTCCGCCCGCTCCGCGCGCCTGGGATGCGGGCGCCGATTCGGAAGGCGGCACCGACCCGGACGCCGGCGCGGGCGATTCCGGTCAGCGACGTTGACCTCGTGGGCCCGGGGAAATAGTGTGCCCGGGCCCAGGGCCCACACCCCGGGCCGAGTCCCAGGAGATCCCGTGTCCGACGAGCCGAAAGTGCCCCGCAAAGATTCCGACGACGAAGACGAGGTGACCAAGATCGCCCCGTCGACCCTCGCCGACGCCGAAGCCGCGGTCGCCGCGGGTCGGAGGGAGGCCGGGGCCGCCACCACGTCCGCCGAGGACGGGACCGACGAGGACGGCGACGGAGACGACGACGAAGAGTCCGACGAGGACGACGACGAGGACGCGTCGGACGACGACGCCTCCGGCGACGCCGGCGGAGGCCTGACGCAGGAGGAACTGATGCGCCGCGCGGCCGCCCTCGATGGCGGAGACGAGAGCGATCGCATCGCCGAACAAGAGGAGGCGAAGCTCCGCGAACGCCGTGCGAAGCTCCGCAAGAAGGGGGACAAGAGCGCCCTCGAAAGCGCGGCCTCGCGGCGTCTCGCCAAAATCGGCGATCGTCCCATCCCGAAAAAGAAGCGCGACAAGGACTTCGATCCGACCCTCGGGACGGTCGGCGGCCCCGGAACCTCCGCGGCCGACGTCGAGACCGATCCGCTCCTCGAAACGACGACCAAGATCCAGAAGTGGCTCCGCGCCAACTCGAAGACGGTCTCGTACGCCGTCGGCGCCCTCGCACTCGTCGCGATCGGATTCGTGGCGTTCACGTTCATGCAGCAGAAGAAGGAGGAACGAGCGTCCACGGAGCTCACGTCCGCCATCGACACGCAGCGGGGCCGAATCGGCGATCCCGACAAGAAGGACGACCCGGACGCACCGAAGGATCCTTCGCCGGTCTTCAAGACCATCGAGGAACGCAACAAGGCGGCTCTCGCCAAGTACCGCGAGGTCGTCGCGCAGTACCCGGGCACCGGAGCGGCCATGTTGGCGCGCCTCGGCGAGGGCGGCATGCTCCTCGATCAGCACGACGCCGCGGGCGCGATCGCGGCCTACGAGGACGTGAAGAAGTCCCCGCTCGCCATGGCCGACAAGGAAGTCCGTGCCCGCGCCATCGAAGGGATCGGACTCGCGTACGAGCTGAAGACGCAGGGCGCTCCGTCCGCGGACGTCCCGAAGTTCTTCGACGACGCCATCAAGGCCTACAAGGAACTCGAGACCGTCGACGCGAAGGGGATGAAAGAGCTCGCGCTCTACCATCAGGCCCGATGCCTCGAAGCCAAGGACGACAAGGCGCGGGCGAAGGACCTCTTGAAGCAGGTCTACGAAGCGACGACGAAGCCCGGCGAAAACCACCCGTTCCCGTACCTCGAACACGCGGCGGAAGAGCGCCTCCGCGCCCTCGATCCCGCGGCACTTCCGCCGAAGCGCGAAGGGGATCTCGGCATGGGTGCGGGCGGAGGGAAGTCGATGAACGACGCCCAAATCAAGCGCCTCATCGAGCAGATGAAGAAGTCGCAGGAGCAGGGCGGGAAGGCGCCCGGCCATCCGTGAGACGTTTTTCCGCGGTCCCGTTCGTACTCGCTTCCGCGTGCGCGGCCCTCGCGTCGTGCACGCCCGCCGAACGTGCGAACGATCACGTCAGCCCCGAGAATCCGATGTGGATCCATCGCCCGAGTGGCGCGATGCACGTCGTGGTCCGACGTGCGCTGACCGCGGAATCGCGCAACGCCGGAGAACAGTACGAGAGGGGTCGCGCCGAGATCGATCCCGTGCACGGTCGGGTATTCATCGGTTCGTCGGACCGTGGCCTCTACGCGCTCCGCAGCGACGACGGCTCCACGATCTGGCGCTTCGAGACCATGGGTGTCGTCCAGTGCGAACCGCTCTACGACGCCGGACGTGACACCGTGTACTTCGGCTCCCACGACGGCGCGCTCTATGCGGTCCGTGCCTCCGACGGCCAGCTCCTGTTCCGGTTCGCGACGGGGGCGGAGGTCACGCGAAAGCCGGTGCTCGTCGACGGAACGCTCTTCGTCGCGAACGGCAACGACACGCTCTTCGCGCTCGATTCCGCGAACGGCAAGACCAAGTGGCAGGCCCACAGGAGCCCGGCACTCGGAATGGAAGTGGCGGGCTACGCCGGCCCCGCGTTCGATCGCGGCAAGATCTACATGGCGTTCTCGGACGGCAACGTCACCGCCTACGACGCGAAAGACGGCTCGGAACGCTGGACGCCCGTCGACCTCGGCGCCGACGCCGAACGGGTGGCGGGCGAGACGCCCAAGTACCTCGACGTCGACACGACGCCGGTCTTCGACGACATGAAGCCGGGCGTCCGCGCGGTCTTCGTCGCGCGCTACGTCGGCGGCGTCAGCGCGCTCGATTCCGAGACCGGTTCGCGTCTCTGGTCGAACGACCAAGCCTCCGGCGTCACCGACCTGCTGCTCTGGACGGAACCGGCCCACGCACCGAACGCCGACGGTCCCTACGCCGGTGGACCCGCGGTCCCCGAACGCCACGTCCTCGTCGCCTCGAGCGCCACGACGGGTGTCTGGGGCATGGACCCGCTCACGGGCCGCATGCTCTGGAAGAACAAGGTCCCGGACGGCGGCGTCACGGCGCCGGTTCCCGTGGCGGGCGCGCTGGTCGTGGGAACGACCCGGTACGGACTGTTCCTGATGTCGCCCCGGGAAGGCCTGGTCATCGACGGCTTCGACGTCGGCACCGGCTTCGCCGTCACTCCCGCGGCGTTCGGACATCGGGCCTTCGCCATGTCGAACACCGGCGTCTTCGTGGGCGTCGACGTGAACCCGCCGATCGCGCTCGGACACCGCGGCCACGCCTGGCCGGCGCCTTAGTGCGGTCCTCGGGATGCCGGGGGAGTCTTCGCGGGGGCCCACACGGAACCCTCGATTCCCGCCCCATTCCCGGCATGGAACTTCGCATAAGATACATTATGTAAACTCGCCCACGGGATTTCGTGGGGGAAGGCCGAAACCGACGACGGAAGCACCAGCGACGACGGTCCCGTCCTTCGGGCGCCGGTTCGGACACTGGATTCGTCCGTTCGGCGGAAACGACCTTGCCCGCGATCGGCCCCATGGCAAAGAGGCGCCCGCCATGAAGCTGACGTTCGAGACGAGCGACGCCGCGCCCTTCGCCACGCCCCACAAGCGACTCGAGCGCATGGTGTTCTTCAGCGACGCCGTCTTCGCGATCGCCATCACGCTCCTCGCCATCGAAGTGAAGCTGCCCCACGGCGAACACGGTCACGGCAACGAGCCGTTCACCTGGCACGCTCTCGACCCCGTGATTCCGACCATCCTCGCGTGGGCCGTGAGCTTCGCGGTCATCGGCTCGTCGTGGCGGTTCCATTCACGCATGTGCGAACGCTTCGTGTCGGCGGATGCGGGGCTCCAATGGTGGAACCTGGTGCGCCTGTTCTTCATCACGATCATCCCGTTTCCCACGGCGGTCGTGCAAAGCGGCGGCGGAACCCGGGAATCGTGGATGTTCTACGTCTTCACCCTGGCCGTCTCCGGCGCGAGCGAGCTCGCCATGTGGATCTACGCGGCCCGGAAAGCATCCCTCGTCGGCCCCCTCCCCGAGGTTATTAAGCGCAACGCCGGCCTCCGGATGGCCACGAGCCCCGTGGTCTTCGCGATCAGCGGACTCGCCGCCATGCACTCCTTCGAAGCCGGCTGGATCTCCCTGTCGGTCCTCATGGCTCCGTCGCACATGATCGTCGGGCGAATCACGCGCAAGTCCGACGAAGCCGCCATGGCTCCGGGCGTCTCGGTCCGACTCTGACGAGCCGTCAGACCGTCGCGTCCAGCGCGTCGGTGACGACCTTCGAGGGCACGTCACTCGACACGCACCAGAGCTGGTGCGCGGCCCTCGTGGCACCGACATAGAGCGCGTGCCGGGCTTGGGATGTCTCGGGGTAGCTCGATGCGTTCGTTTCCACGAGGACGACCTCGTCGAATTCGAGTCCCTTGGTCTGGCGAATGTCGGTCACGTCGACCCCGGGTTCCCACGCGAAATCTTGCTGGGAGATACGGCGGACGTTGGTGACTTCGGCGCGCATCAGGCCCTCGAAATAGAGATCGGCCTGGGGTCCGAACCGCGCGATGACGGCGACGTTCGCGTCGGGTTCGGCGGTCTGCAAGTCCTTGAGCGCGTCGGCCAAAAACGCCACCGCCTCGCCGGGCGACGCGAATCCGAAGTGTTCGACCTCGGGCCCTTCCCGCGTGGCGATCGGCTCCGCTTCGTGGGCGTGCGGTCCGAGGACGCCGCGCGCGAACCGTGTGATGGGCCCGGTCGATCGGTAGCTCACCTTGAGCGGTTCGATGGACGTCTCGCTCACACCGAGGTCGTGCAGCATGGCGTGCCAGTCGAATTCGCCGCGTTCGTCGCCTTCGTCGAGCATGCGTTGGGCCATGTCGCCGGCGAGCGTGAGAGACCGGTTCTTGTCCGTGAGATCGAAGAGCACCCGGACGGCGATCGAGCTCGCGTCCTGCACCTCGTCGACGAACATGTGCGCGAAGCGGACGGGCTTGTTCTCCACGTCGAGTAGAGGCCCGCGGAGACGTTGCCAGACGCGGAGGAGAAGCGCGTGATCCTCGAGGTCGAGGGTCTCGACGTCACCATCACGCTCCCCCTCCTGACGGATGCGGGCCTGACGCACGCACCACTCGTGCATCTGGTCGAGTTGCCCCGGACCGAAGCCGGGGCATCCTTCGAACGTCTCGGAGAGCCCCGCACGGTTGGTGAGCAATTCGTCCCAGATTCCGACGACGTTCCGCGAGTCCTGACGGAGGTCGTGACCGAGACGTTCGAGGGCACCGCGCGTGACGTCGGGCAAGACGGACGACGCGGGAATTCCCGCGAGCGTACGCTTGCCCGCGAGCCATCCCGCGAGCACGGAAACGCGTTGGTCGACGGCGAGTCCCGGTTCGACCGTCGCGGCCCACGCCCGTACGACGGTCTCCCCCTCGGGCCACTTCTTCATGGTGTCGGAGACGCGGCGATCGATCTTGGCCTCGGCGCGGCCGACCGCCCGATCGATGGCGCGAAGCATGGCGGAGTGCTGCTTGCCACGCGTGACGACCGGCGGCGTGTCGTCCGAAACCTTCGACGGCAGCTTCGGGAACGCGAGCCGCACGGAGCGGGACGCGAAACGGGCGAACGTCGTCACGGGCACGCCTTCGACGCCGAGGGCCGGAAGCACGCGGCCGACGTAGTGGACGAGCGCCTCGTTCGGGACGACGACCAGCATCTTGTCGCCCTTGAACCGGCCCGGTTCGGCGAAGGCCAGGTACGCCACGCGGTGGAGGCCGACGGTCGTCTTGCCGCTTCCGGCGCTGCCCTGGATGACGACGAGCCCGGTTCCCGGCTTGCTGACGAGATCGTACTGCGTCGGATCGAGGAGCGACGCGATGGCCGAGAGGTGCTTGTCGTGGCGAATCGGGCCGTCGAATCCGAGGCCGAGGCGAGCCTTCTCCCCGTCGGCGATCGCGCCCGTCGCCCCCGCCTTCTTCTTCCACTTCTTCTCGGTCTGGAGCGTGGACGTCGCCGCGTCCGTTCGGATCCATCGGCCTTCGCGGCCGCGAACGTAGGTGCCTTGGGGCGCGGCGACGCGGACCAGCACACCGTCGGCGATCGCGACGCTTCGTCGCGCGAGCACGACGCCTTCCACCGGGCGATCCCCGAGGGTCTCCTCGTAGTCTTCCTCTTCGCGGTACCGGTAGTAGAGCCGGCTGACGGGCGCGTTCCGCCAGTCCACGATCCGGATGCCCGCGTTCGAGTCGAGGTACGAACGCCCGCCGATGAGGACGTCCCGACGTTTGCCGTTCTCCTCGAGTCGGAGGTGCCCGAAGTACGGGCTCCCGCGATCGATACCTCCCGCGGCACCCCGTCCGCGTTGCGCGCGCAGGGCTCCGAGGTGGTGCATCTGCTCGAACAGCGCCGGAAGATCCTCGGGCTTCGCCTCCGCCACTTCGTCGCGAAGTTCGAGGAGGCGCGCTTCGTCGAGTCCCCTGCCCTTGGCCGCTTCGGCGCCGCCCGCTTCGATGGCGTCGAGGGCACGCTGCACGACCGCGAGGAGACGCAGTTCTTCCGCCACGATGCGGCTTCCGACGGCGTCGTCCTCGAGTCCGAGGGGGGTCTCGTGTTCGTGTTGGTCTTGGCTCACGTCGGCGCCTCGCACCCGAAAATGGGGGGTACGGGGCATTTCATGGCTGGAGCCGCGCGCCAAGCAAAATGGCGCGGCGCCGAGGTGACTTTCGCCGTCCTCGGGAGAGGATCAGAGCGCGAACCTGTCGCCCAGCTTCAAGATCACGAGCTCCGAACCACGAACCTTCGCGCATTCCTTCTCGACCGGGCGCTGAAAGGTTGGCTTGATATGGTAAAGAAGCGTCGGAACATCTTTGAATTTGCTATACTTTTTGAGCTCGAGCTCGAGGGTCTTCGGAGTGTGGTGCCCGCTGCGGGTGGCCAGGGCCTGCTCCGCGTTCGGAAAACTCACTTCGAGAAGCACCGCCTTCACCTTCGGCGTCTTCTCGAGCACCTTCCAGAGACGCTCGGTGGGCCCGGTGTCGCCGCTGTAGACGATGGCGCCCGACTTTCCCTCCACCACGAACGCACACGTCTCGATGGTGTGGCTCACGAGCACGGCCCGTACGTCGAACCCTCCGAGCGTGTACCGCTTTTCGGGCGTCATCACCTGGTAGCGGATCGCGGGAGCGCGCTTCGACGGAATGTGCGTGAAGTCGGGCCAGAGCTTGCCGTTGAAGAAGTGCTTCTTCAAGAGGTCGATCGTGAACGCCGTGCCCGCGATGGTCAGCGGAGGAGCGCCCAACTGGGCGCGGTTGTCCGCGATCGTCGCGAGGTCGCGCACGTGGTCGAGGTGCGCGTGGCTCACGAGGACGACCTCGAGGCGCGCCTGGTCCCGCAGCGAAAGACCACTCGTGAGCGATCCCGCGTCGATGGCGACCTTGCCGTCGAGCACGAACGCGCACGTCCGATGCTGCGGTGTTTCACCGCCGTGGCAGCCGAGGACGTCCAGTTCGATCACGCGTCGAGGAGCGTAACGCGCTCCCGAAAGGTTGGTCAAAACCCCGTCCCATGGACCGATAGGAAGGTCGGAAACAGGAATGGCCGCTCGCTCGTCGTTCGGGCGTTCCGGAAGAAGAAAACCCCACGTCCCTTCCGGAACGTGGGGTCTTCGGGGTGACGGGCTCGTGGAGCCGACGTCGACCTGGAATCAATCCATGTCGAAGTCGCCGCCCATACCGCCCATGCCGCCCATGCCACCCATGCCGCCGCCCATTCCGCCGCCCATGCCGCCGGCGCCGCCCTTGTCCTTCTTGGGCTTGTCGGCGATCACGGCTTCGGTCGTGAGCATCATGGAAGCGACGCTCGAGGCGAATTCGAGGGCGGAACGGACGACCTTCGCGGGGTCGATGATGCCGGCCTTGATCATGTCCTCGAAGGTGTCCGTCGCGGCGTTGAAGCCGAACGAATCCTTGCCGGAGCGCACCTTCTCGACGACGACGGAGCCTTCCTGGCCCGCGTTCTTCGCGATCTGGCGGAGCGGCTCCTCGATGGAGCGACGGACGATGTTGATGCCGAACTGCTGCTCGCCTTCGGCCTTGAGGGTCTCGAGGGCCTTCGCAGCGCGGATGAGCGCGACGCCGCCGCCGGGGACGATGCCTTCTTCGACGGCCGCACGGGTCGCGTGGAGGGCGTCTTCGACGCGGGCCTTCTTCTCCTTCATCTCGGTCTCGGTGTGCGCGCCGACCTTGACGACGGCCACACCACCCGCGAGCTTCGCGAGGCGCTCCTGGAGCTTCTCGCGATCGTAGTCGGACGTGGTGTTCTCGATCTGCTTGCGGATCGCTTCGACGCGGCCCTTGATCTCCTTCGCGTCACCAGCGCCGTCGACGAGGGTCGTGTTGTCCTTGTCGAGCTTCACCTTCTTGGCGCGACCGAGGTCCTTCACCGTGAGGTTCTCGACCTTGATGCCGAGATCTTCCGAGGCGACGTTGCCGCCCGTGAGGATCGCGATGTCCTTGAGCATCTCCTTGCGGCGATCACCGAAGCCCGGCGCCTTGACGGCGGCGACCTTGAGCAGGCCGCGGAGCTTGTTCACGACGAGGGTCGCGAGCGCTTCGCCGTCGACGTCTTCCGCGATGATGAGAAGCGGCTTGCCTTCGCGGGCGACCGTCTCGAGGATCGGGAGGAGGTCCTGCATCGACGAGATCTTCTTCTCGCTGATGAGGATGTACGCGTCGTCGAGCTCGACGGTCATCTTCTCGGGGTTCGTGACGAAGTACGGCGAGAGGTAGCCGCGGTCGAACTGCATGCCTTCGACGGTCTCGAGCTCGGACTCCATGCCGCGGGCTTCTTCGACCGTGATGACGCCTTCCTTGCCGACCTTCTCCATGGCCTCGGCGAGCATCGTGCCGATGGTCGCGTCGCCGTTGGCGGAGATGGTGCCGACCTGCGCGATGTGCGCCTTGTCCTTCGTCGGCGTCGCGAGCTTCTTGATCTCGGCGACCATGGTCTGGACGGCGAGGTCGATGCCGCGCTTCAGATCCATCGGGTTGTGGCCCGCTTCGACGAGCATGAGGCCCTGCGTGTAGATCGCTTGGGCGAGCACGGTGGCGGTGGTGGTGCCGTCGCCGGCCTTGTCGCTGGTCTTCGAGGCCACTTCGCGCACCATCTGGGCGCCCATGTTCTCGAACTTGCCAGCGAGCTCGATTTCCTTCGCGACCGTGACGCCGTCCTTGGTGACGACGGGCGAGCCGAAGGACTTCTCGATGACGACGTTGCGGCCCTTGGGACCGAGGGTGACCTTCACCGCGTTGGCGAGGTGGTTCACGCCGTCGAGGATCGCGTTGCGGGCGGTACGGCTGTAGACGATTTGCTTGGCGCTCATGGGATTCGGTTCTTTCTCGCGAGCGTTCGGAGCGCAGGCGCTTCGAACGCGTTGGTCTTGATGGAGCGTGGACGGAGAATCAGCTGACCACCGCGAGGATGTCGTCCTCGCGCAGGATGACGTGCTCTTCGCCGTCCAGCTTCACTTCGGTGCCGGAGTACTTGCCGAAGAGGATGCGATCGCCCGCCTTCACGTCGAGCGGAAGGGTCTTGCCCGCCTTCGTCGTCTTGCCGTTGCCGACGGCCACCACGGTGCCCTCGATGGGCTTCTCCTTCGCGGTGTCGGGGATGATGATGCCCCCCTTCGTCTTCTCTTCTTCCTTGGTGCGCTTGACGACGATGCGGTCTGAGAGCGGACGGATTTTCATGAACGTGGTCTCCATGGGATTCCCCGCGGCGGAGAGGGTCTCTCTCCGGGGCTGCGGAGGCGGCGCAATGCCGGGAGCTCGGCTCCCGGAAGCTTCGGCCCACAACGGGGCAATCAGCGAGATTTACTAGGGTTTTTGCGTTAGCACTCACACGTGCCGAGTGCCAACGCGGGCAAGGTAAGCCGTGGCGCCGGGACGTCAAGGGGCAAGCGCGAGCGGTCCCGGCGAGCGGTCGTGACAGGGGTTCTCGAGCGCATGCCGTGCCGTCGGACCGGTTCGTTCGCGACATCGGTCCATCGTCTTGACAAGGAAGCGCCCCTGACTAGAGTGCCGCCACCTCGCGCCGGACGTTCAGGCCCGAGCCTTCTTTTCTTCTTCGTTTCCCACGCTGTGCAGTGGGGGATCGTCTAATGGCAGGACGACGGTTTCTGGCACCGTCTATCAAGGTTCGAATCCTTGTCCCCCAGCCAAACGGTGCCGCCAGAGGTACCGCGCGCTCCTTCCCGACTCGTTTCGAGCGGGAGCGCACCCAGGCCCCATCGTCTAGCGGTTAGGACACCGGCCTCTCACGTCGGTAACACGGGTTCAATTCCCGTTGGGGTCGCCACTGAAGGCGAAGCGCTCCGCGCTTCGCTTCCATCGCAACGGTCATTGCGTCCACTGGACTCCGTCCAGCGAGAAGCTGGACTTCGTCCAGTGGAGCGTCAATCACACGGGTGTCGCAACGCTGCGGGGGCTCGGAGCGCCTGGCGGGCTTGCCGCTGCCGTGCATCTTACGAACTCATGTTCGGAAAGTTCGACGGGACCTTTTCGCAGGCGTCGCGCCACGTGCGTCAGTCTTTCTATTCGTTCGCAAAGAGAACGGTCTCTCGTCTTCCTGAGATCGTCCTTGCAGCGAGTTCTCGACTCGCTCCTCAGCGTGCGAGGTGATCGAAGCCTGCCATGGTCGCGGCGGCATCTTCCAGCCGAGCCCGAGAGTGTTCGGTGGGTCGACTGGTCGATCGTTCTCGTCGGTGAACCGCAATCGCATCCCTCCCACCGCCACCTGAACTCGAAGTCGCGACGCGGGTTTCGCTTTCGTTGGGAGAGCGATCGCCTCGTCCTCAAGCGACAGAATGTAGTCCACGAAGTCGCGCGTGTTACTGGCCTTCGGCTCGACCAGATGGCTCAACCCCTTCGTGCATTGACTTGCGTCGAGCATCGAGACCCAGTTTAGGCACCAGCGGTGATGCCTCTCCGCGGCGCGGTCGCCTCCGTTCTTTACGGGCAACCCGTACCGAACGATTCCATGCACCTGACGTGCAGGACCGGCGGAGTCGTGAGGTGGACCGCAAGAACGCCGGCAACACAACCTCGGCGGCTTCCGGAGTTAGGTAGCACCCGCTCCACTCCTGACATTTCTCGGCTGCAATGAGATGCGGGAACGCTTTCGACAACGTAATGCCGTTCCTCGTGTCCTCGATGACGTCGCCAAAACCGATGCACCCGCGAAGTGGGAGGCGCTCGGCGAAGCAGATTTCCATGAGCGACACGCACGCGTAGATGAAATTTGTAACGCTGGTGACAACTTCCTCCGGATGGGTTGCGCGCGACACGAGGACAATCGAGTCGGAGACAAACCTAGAGACCTCGAAGTTCGAAACACGTGCGGAATTGGGGTTCGACAAATTGCGAGGACTGAAGGTTGCCTCGCTGACTCGCTCTATTTGTTCCGAGTATCTGAGATAGAGTTCTGCAAGTCCGGTTTCGGCGAGGGCGCTCGAGAAACCGAGGATGTCGAAGAAGCCGACAAGACGACGAGGAAGTAGCAACGGGTTTGGATTCGGATCGCGCGAGACCTCGATGGCCGGACTCGGTTCACGAAGGGTCCCGGGCGCGAGCATGACCGCACGCGACGGTACTCGTTCTTCAACTCTGTGCCTCGACGATTCCTTCTCCGACACGATCCTCCCCTCCTCTGCAAATCCCACACGACCCACGAACGAGCCTTATTCGATGGAAGCGTATCGCATCGCGCATCAACCTTGGAGCAACGGTCGACGACCAAGGGACACCAAAGACCCGTGACAGTGTGCTGGGTCAACGATGAACCGGGACGTTCGCGAAGTGCTCGAGCGCCTGAACTCTTACCCACCGAGGATTCAATGCATCGACTGAACTTTCGCATGGGGCGACTCGATCACGTCCACGTGCGCGTGCCGAATCGGGAGGAAGCAGCGCGGTGGTATGCCGAACACCTCGGCTTCGAAGCCGTCGCGAAGTTCGAGTTCTGGGCGAACGGGTTCGAAGGTGGGCCGCTGCAGATCTCGGCGGACGGCGGGAAGACCATGCTCGCGCTGTTCGAGGCGAGCGAGGGGCATCCCATGGTTCCCCAAGCGACCGGTATCGCGTTCAGCGTCGACGCCGACACGTTCATCGGCTTCGCGCGCTCCCTTCCGAACGGTATCCCGGGGCACGACGGCGAGCCGCTCCGGAAGGCCGACCTCGTCGACTTCGACATGTGCTGGGCCTACGACTTCTCCGATCCCTGGGGCAACCGGTACGAGCTCAATTGCTACGAGTACGATCGCATCCGGCGTGATCTGATCGAGGCCGATCGGATCGAACCCGTGCGCTATTGGCCTCGGGAGACCTACACGGCCTACCGCGCGCCGTAGATGCTCGCCGAGTTCTCGTCGATCCATGACGTCGCGTTCCGACGGTGGCGCGGAGTGCTCGCGCGGTCCCGTCCATCGTTTCGCGTTCGCCCACGCGGAACGTCGCGATCGGGGCGACTTCGTCGCGGGGCACGAGGCTTGCTCCCTTCGTGCTCCATGAACACCTTTCGCTTCGCGTCCGCGCTCTTCTTCGTCGTCGCCGTGTCTCCCCTCGCCTGCGGGGGTCAGCTCGAACCCGTGGACCCGGGCGATCCGCTCGTGCCGGGTGCCGTTCCTCCGAGGATCTCCCCGACGACGCCCACGCCCTCGTCCCGTCCGGAGGATCCCCTTCCGCCGACCGACGATCGGAATCCCCATCCGCCTCGGCCCGTGGGCGATGCGGGTGCCGTGCCCGACGGTTCGGTGCCGGGAGTCGGCGACATCCCGTGCGGGCGTTCGTTGCACGCTCCCATGACGCGGGACGACATGGGGAACGTGTCCCGGTTCGTGGGTCTCGACGTCACGACGGGCACGGTGCCGCAAGGACACGTCGACGTCCTCGCCATCGGTGTCTACGAAGCGGACCCCGAAACGAAGGGCGTCTTGGACGGGCGCGGCATGGTGTTCGTGCAGGACACCCGCACGACGCCCCACGTCCTGATCCTCACGGCGTACGAGCCGACGGTCTTCAGTCTGGGCCTGTCCCCCGACGCCGTTCCCGCGCTCCGCAAGATCGTGCTCGCCGGGTACGGCCATCACTCGGTCATCGCCGGCGGTCACGGAATCCCCGTCGTGGACGTGAGCGGACGACCGGGCGACGACTTCGCGTGCACCTACTCCATCCCGAGTTCTTCGGGATGCGAATCCCGACCGCTCTTCGAGCTCGCGCGTGCCCAGGGCGGGGAGCTCGACGAGTTCATCGGGACGTATTCGGCCTCGATGTTCCTCGTCGTCGACCCGCAAGCCTGCGGGACCGCGCGTTGACACGCGACCCTCCGCGCGACGTCCAGGCCCTGTAGAGTGTCCGCCGCGCACGATGGGCCTCTTCGACTACTTCAAGAACCGACGGCGGGACGCCCTCCGGCGCGACCCCTTCACCGACGAAGAGCGACGCATCCTCGAGCGAGACGTCCCCTACCTCGCGAAGCTCGACGCCGAGGAAAGGAAGGAGCTCGAGGAGCTCGCGCAGATATTCCTCCACGAAAAGTCCTTCGAGGGGTGCGGCGGGCTCGTCGTGACCGAGGAGATGAAACTGGTGATCGCCGCCCAGGCGTGCCTCCTGATCCTCCACAGGGACAGCGACGTGTATCCGGGCGTCGATTCGATCCTCGTCTATCCGACCGCGTACCGTGCGCCGCACGCCTCGATGGATGGAGGTGTTCTCGTCGAGAGCGAGCAGGCGCGACTGGGCGAGACCTCCACACGAGGTGCGGTCGTCCTCACGTGGGACAGCGTCCGTGCCGGCGCGTCCGCGACGAACGACGGCCACAACGTCGTCCTCCACGAGTTCGCTCATCAACTCGACGGCGAGGACGGAGCGATGGACGGAGCGCCCGACCTCGGCAGCCGTGATCGCTACCGCTCCTGGGCGCACGTGCTCTCCGCGGAGTACGCCGACCTGCGCGGGCGCCTCGATGCCGGCCGACGATCCGACATCGACGCGTACGGTGCGACGAACCCCGCCGAGTTCTTCGCGGTACTGACCGAGATGTTCTTCGAACGCGGGCGTGCCCTCCGCGCGCGGCATCCGGAGCTCTACGAGGAACTGGTGGGCTTCTACCGCCAGGACCCGGCGAACCGCGGGTGACGGGTGTCGGGACGCCCTGCGGGTCGCGGCCGAGGCACGGGGTCTCCGGTTCGCGGCACCTTCGCTCTCGGGCGCGAGAGGGCCACGACGCGAATCACGCCCCTGAACGCGGGATTCCGTCGAGACGGAGGGCCTCCAGGGTGCCGTCGTCGTGCGCGAGGTAGGCGTGCGTCGCGTCGCACGCCACGAAGGCCTCGAAGGTCCCTCGGGCCGATCGGATCCGGCGAGGTGTCGAGGGCGACTCCGAACGATCGAGGACGAGGACGTCGGTCCCGCCTCCGCGCGCGTTGGCGGCGACGGTGACGTGTTCGCCGCACACGCGGAGAGACGAGACACTGGCGAGGTCGAGCCCCTCACCCAGACGTCGACGCCGTCCCGTCGCCACGTCGATGGACTCGACGAGGCACGCGTCACTGGGAGCGCCGTTCGACTCGACGTCCGCGTCGACGAAGAACACTTCCGTGCCGTGGACGACCAAGGGTCCGGGGACGCGGACGTCGTCGAAAAACCGGGACGGCGTTCCCGGCCCGCCCGAGACGTGGATACCTCGGCGACGTCCCGTCGCCGGAGGAGAGTGGGTCGTCGCCGACCACGCGACCCTCTCACCGACGCACGCGAGTCCCGCGATGGAATTCGGAATTCGAGGCTTCCTGGCTCGTCGTGGAAGCGCCCTTCCGCCGTCCACGAGGTGTGCGACGGGGCACCGAACGTGTCGATCCACGCGGACCCTCCCCGATCGCTCGTCGCCACGAACACCCGGTCCCCGCGGGTGGCGACGCGCGCGAGGGCGTTCACGCCTCCGAGGACGTTCACGGCCGGTACCTCCCCGCTCCGCCCGATCGCCCACACGTTCCCGGCTCCCTGCACCGCGGGCCATTCGCCATGGGCGGGGAACGTCGTCACGAAGAGATGGTCGGCGCCGAGGACGAACTCACGAATGCGGCATCCCTCGAACGCGCACACGTTCCGTACGCCGCGCCCGGCGACGAGGTCCGCCTTCGCGACGCGCGCGACGCCGCCTTCGCGCGTGGCGAGCCACAGATCGCGTCCGTCGTCCGCGCCGAACTCGAAGACATCCATGCGTACCACCTCGCCGTGCTCGGTCGACCATACCGCGCGGGAGGTCCGACGTGCGTCAGGAAGATTCGGGCGCGTCGTCGCCACCCACGGGGGGTGGTACGTCTTCGGTCGGGGCGGAGTCCGGGGAGTCACCGCCACCCTTCGCGTCGGCCTTCAGCTCGTCCTGCGCGTCCTTCAGGGAAGTCGTCGTCCCGAGCGACGTCTCGGTCGAGGCGAGCCGGCGCTCCTCCCCCGCGGCCTTCATCCGCGCGGGAACGGTTACACGTGCATTGTACACTCGATAACAGTCGCTCGGGTGCACGTCCGCGCCGCGGTCGGGCACCTCGCCCTTCTCGATCCGCTCGAGGCACCGCTTCCACATCCAGTCCGCGGGGAGCGCGAGTCGCTGCTCGCGGGTGAGTTCGGGAGCGTCGTCGGGGCCCGGCCGCTGCGCTTCGATTTCGATCCGATTTCCCCAGGTGAACTCGGCGGGCGCGAGTCCCGCGCGGAGGGAGAGGACGAGGCCCACCGAGTCCGCTTCGAGCTCGGCGGAGTTGGCCAGTTCCTCCTTGGAGACGAGTTCGAGCGCTCGCTTCTTGGCAGCGGCGTCGTCGCCCTTCTTCTTGGCGTCGCGCCACGCGGCATCCTCGCGGACCTTCGGGGGGACGCGTTCGAAGCCGTCCTTCTCGCCGATTCCGAGATCGTACTCCACGACGCCGTGCCGCATCGTCACGTGCGCGAGTTCGTGGGCGACGATCCCGGCGACCTGCGCGTCGTTCGCCGCACGTGCGATCACGCTGGTCTCGATGCGAACGAGTCCCGAGAACGGGTCCGCGTTCCCGTTCCTGTCCTCCCCCACGACGACGGCGATGCAGAACTTCTCGGGTGCGAGCGCTCCGCGGAAGGTGGTGGGATTGGCCGCGACGAGGGCCGCGACGATTTCCTCGAGGTAGCGCTTGGACTTGGTGAGCCCGCGAGCGCTCTCCGAATCGTCGCACTTCGCGAGTCCGGTCTTGGTCTCGCGGAACGTCTCGATCGCCGCCCCTGCTCCGGCTCCCTTCTCGATCGCCGCTGCGCTCGACGCACCGCTCTCCACCGACGAACACGCCACCGTGCCGGCGGCCATGAGCAAGACGGTCCCCAGGGCTCGTGTCGCGAAATCCGAAGGACGTGAGAGGTACCGGAAGAGCGCGCGAGGGAATTCGTGGGCCATGGGAAGTGACCGGGAGGTAGAGCAACGCCCGTACCCGGGCGTCGGCGCGGCCCGACCAGGTGTCTCCAGGCACGGCAGGTCCGTGCGGATGGAACGATCCATGCGCACGATCCACCGGAATGCACCGCGCCGTGGCGTCCGAATCCGAAGCGTCTTCCCGCCAACGTCCCTCGCGCAGGCCTCGTCCACGGAGGACGGGGCCTTGGTCCCCACGTCCCGATCCGCGATCGCTCTCGTCTCCGTCGTCCGTCTTCGACCTTGGTCGACGCTCGCTCGCGTCTCGCGCCACGCCGGCGGACTCGTCGCGCGACGCTTGCTCGAGCGCGTGAATGACGGCTATCGGGACGGACGGAACGTCGTTCGCACGCCTTGGCGACTCCGCCGACGGGCGGTGGCGGCGACCGCGACCGCGACGAGGAGGATCGCATGCCCGCCGTCACGGTCCCGTTGCCGAGACACGACGCTCGCACATCCTCCGTCCGAAGGAACCTGGACGGGAGCCATCGCCGTGCACTTCCGATCGGAGGAACACGAAAGCCCGTCGGCGCAATCGTCGACGGACACGCACTCCGTGCGGCACGAGCTGCCTTGGCAGACGTAGTCGCCGCACGTGACGTTCGTCCCGTCCTGCCTGCGGAGAGTGGACCTGTCGACGCACGCATCCCCGACGACACACTTGCCGGTGGCGTCGCAGACACCATTCACGCAGTCCGAGTTGCTGCGGCAGGCGACCAGACACGCCGTGGCTCCGCACGCGTAGGGCGAGCATACGACGCGGGTCTCGGTCGGGCACGAGCCGAGCCCGTCGCACCTCGCCGACGCGATGGACGTGCCGTCCGCACATCGGGCTTCGCGGCACACCACTTCCGCACCGACCAATGCCTTGCACGCGGTCCGCTCGTTCCCG
>JAXLYL010000029.1:0-84238 GCA_046351475.1 Polyangiaceae bacterium | reverse complement strand
CTTGTTGGCGGGGAGCAGCAGGTCGTCGAGGGTGGCCTTCGGGATCTTCGCGAACGCCGCGTCCGACGGTGCGAAGACCGTGAACGGGCCCGCTCCTCCGAGCGTTTCGGCCAACTCGCCGGCGGTGAGCGCGGCCACCAGCGTCTTGAACGTCGTCGTCCCGTCGTCGTAGTTGGACGCGGTGTCACGGATGGTCGGCAAGAGGACCCCGTCGACGACGTGGACGACGCCGTTCGACGCGGCGACGTCGGGTGTCGTCACGTTGCTGGTTCCGTTGACCACGACCTTTCCGCCGTTTCCGTCCACCGAAAGTTTCGCGCCCGAGACCGTGTCCGGTGTGGAGGTCTTGCCGAGCACGTCCGCCGCCTGCACGCGGCCCGCGACCACGTGGTACTTCAGGATCAATCCGAGTTCGCTCTTGTACGGAGGCGTGAGGAGCTTCTCGGTCAGGAACGAGGGGATTTTCGCGAAGGCGGCGTCCGTCGGGGCGAAGACCGTGAACGGACCCGCACTTCGCAGGGTCGACTCGAGACCCGCGGCCTGGACGGCGGAGACCAACGTCTTGAACGACCCGGCCGCGACGGCCGTGTCGACGATGTCCGCGCGCGAGGTCGCGCCGTCCGTCGAGGACGCATCGGAAGGGGCGACGGTACCGGCATCGGAGCCCCCGGAGTCGCTCGAAGTGTCGCTGGAACATGCCGCGACGCACGCGGAAAGCATCATGGTGAAGGGGACGAGTTTGGCGGCGGATCGGGATCGGACGAAGTCGGGAAGGGGGTTCATGGGAAGTTCCTCGTGGACCGTGTTCGGGGAGGATGGACGTTTCGGGGTGGGAGTCGCGGGCACGTTTCGACCGCTCGTCGATCGCTCACCCCATCGTGTGTTCGTCCCGTTTCGATGCCGCGGGTCGGAAGTGGATGCGCACGATCGCGACGTTCGAGCGGAAGGTCGTGGGAAGTCATGTCATGCATGTGCGGCGTTCGCGCGACGGTCCTTCCGTCCGTCGCCTTCAGAACATGAAGCCGTCGCCCGCCGCCATCGTGACCCGCCAGTCGCGGAGCCGGACCGAAGCGTCCGAAGTCTTGCCTCCGAAGAACGAGAGGGAGAAGCCACCGACCCTCCGGAAGGCGCTGGCACGGAGCGCGCGCGTCATGTCCACGTCCGTCGTGACGACTTCGGCCACGTGGCTCTTCTCGCGTTGCGCCACGGCCAACACGTGCGCCGCGAGCGCGAGGTTCGCCGCAGGGTGCAGGGAGGAAACGAAGTGGTCGACGAGCGTCGTCGCCCGGACGTCGCGGTACGGCTGACCGACGATGCGATCCATCGTCCTCGTCCGGAGCAGTCCGTACCCGACGAGGGCTTCGGAACGGCGATGACGAACGTACACGCGATCGAGGACGCGGCCGCGTCCCGCCGAGGCCATCGATTCGGCGCGCCACTCGAGGCTCGCGGAATCGAACGGGATCCACGCCCGAGCGAACGAAGGGCGTGCTTCCGCGAGGTCGTCCACCTCGTCGTCGAACCGACGGATGCACTCGATCTCGAATTCGTCGCCGCCCCATTCCGCCCGCGCCCGCGCGAGGCGACCGAACCAGGAAAGGCCGACGTCGGCGACACGGGATGCGACTCCAGGCACCGGCTCGGGGAGGTGAGCACGCAGGAGCGGGCGCGAGCCGAGCACGAAGAGGTAGCGGGGAACCTTGCCCACCGTCCGCATGCTGAGCCGCTCGTACAGGGAGAGCGCCGACGGCGACGACGCGAACGAAGCGACCGCATGGCCTCGCTTCTCGAGGTCGCTCAGCATGCCTCGCACGAGGAACGCACCCGCGGCGCTCGAACGGTGCCCCGGCTTGCTCAGGAGGTCCATGTCCCAGACCACGGGACGCTCGCGCCCGTCGACCGCGACGGAGCCGGAGAGCAGGCGAGCCCGGGCCACCGCTTCGCCGCCCTGGACCAACGCGTACGCGACGGGATCGTCGGGACGTGCCGCCGGATTGCGTGCGGCGATCGCCGCGAAGTCTTCCGGGATCGCCCGGAGGTCGTCGCCACCTCCCGTCGCGCGTCGGAACGTTCCACGTCGGAGGTCGCCTACCGTCACCGTTTCGAGGACCATACGTTCCCGGTTTGCAAGCGGCGTGCGACGCGCCACCCAGCGGAAAGCCGCGAGGATTCCGCAGCCGTCGCTTTCGGCCGACGGGGGAGTGGCGTCGCAATTCGCGACGACCCGACGTACGGGTCGCAGATCGCGAATGCGCGCGAGGGAAGGGCGCGGCGGAAATCGTTCGCCGGTCGATTCCGCGCGACGCACGATCGTCGTCCGACATCCATGCGTGCCATGAAGCCTTCCCGTTCGCCTTTCATGGCCCTCCTCGTGGTGTCGTCTCTCGCGTTCGCTGCCGGTTGCTCGGCAAGCCCCGACGTCGGTTCGGTCTCGTTCGCGTCGACACGACTCTCCGCCCAGGAGCTCGCGCGCACGAAGGCGGAGCTCCGTCGAATCACGACGTCGAACATGACCCGGACCGACAACCTCGACGAGGTCCGCGTCCAGGTGGAGCCCCTCGTCGCCAAGCTCGCGGCCCACTTCGGAGACCGACCGGCCAGCGACAAGCTCCCTCTCGTCGCCGGGGCGTGGCGGCAGCTTTGGAGCGACTATCCGTACCCCATGGCGCCCTTCCTCACGATGGACCTTTCGCAGGTCTATCAAGTCGTCTCGGAGGACGGGTATTACTGGAACGTCGGTGAGAGTTCGGCGTTCTCCTTGTTCGGCGTGACGGGCGTGCTCCGGGGGCGCTACGAAGAGGACGGCTCGAAACTCCGGATCGCCTTCACCGAATCCGGGTTCCGCATCGGACGTCTCCCGCGCCGCACCCAGCTCGTGCCTTATGCGGAGAGTCTCGAGGACGGGTCCCTTTGGCGCTTCGGCCTTCCCGGAGGCGGACCGGTGGGCGTCTCGGGGACACTCGAGACGCTGTACGTCGACGAGGACCTGCGCGTCGAACGGGGCACCCAGGACGAACAGCGGGCTGCGGACGGTTCCGTGACCCGCCCCGCCATCGGGGAGAAGTACTTCGTGCTCGATCGCGTGACGTCCCCCGTACGCTGACCCGAAGGCGCCGGACCCTCGGAGTCCGAGCCGATCCGGACGCCACGCGTCGGAGTTCAGCTGGGCGTCGAGGGCGCGCGGAGGCCGTACCGTTCCAATTTCCGGTAGAGCGTCGAGCGGTCGATCCCCAGGATCCTCGTGGCTTCCACCTTGCTCCATCCGACCGCGTTCATCACGCGGTCGATGTGGCGGCGTTCCAGTTCTTCGAGCGAACACAGGACGTCCTGATCCGGCACGCCGTGGAGCGAAGCCTGGCGAGTGTACTGCCGGAGCTTGGGCGGGAGGTCGTCGACGACGATGGACCGATGGCCGGCGAGTGCCACGGCGCGATCGATCGTGTTCTGCAGCTCGCGCACGTTGCCGGGCCAGTCGTACGCGAGCAGCCGTTCGGCCACTTCCGGCGTGAAACCTTCGACGTCCTTGCCGTGCCGTCGCGCCATCCGCTCCACGAAAGTCTGCGCGAGCAGGACGACGTCCTGGCCTCGGGCGCGTAGTGGCGGCAACTCCACTTGGACGACGTGGATGCGGTAGAAGAGGTCCTCGCGGAAGGTTTTCTCGCGGACCATGGACTCCAAGTCTCGATTGGTCGCGACCACGAGCCGCGCATCGAACGGCACCTCCGTGTTCGATCCCAACGGACGGACGCGGCGCGATTCGAGCGCACGGAGAAGCTTCGCTTGGGTCGGAAGCGGCATCTCCCCGATTTCGTCCAGGAAGAGCGTGCCACCGTCGGCCTCCACGAAGAGGCCTTTCCGCGGAGACCGTGCGTCCGTGAAGGCCCCTTTCGCGTGACCGAAAAGTTCGCTTTCCAGCAGGGACTCGGGCAACGCGGCGCAGTTCACCGCCACCACGGGGCCCCCGCTTCGCCGACTCCGACCGTGGAGGGCGCGCGCGGCGAGTTCTTTCCCGGTGCCGCTTTCTCCCGTCACGAGGACGGAGACCTCCGAGCCGGCGACTCGGGCGATCAGATCGAACAGGCGCTCCATGGGTGGACTCGCGCCGATCATGTCGCCGAACGATCGACCTTCCCGGGCGTGTTCGCGGAGCTTCTCGAGGTCCTCTCGTCGCGAACGCAGGGCGAGGGCACGTTCGACGACCATACCCAATTGGTCGGGGGTGAACGGCTTCGCGAGAAAATCGAATGCCCCCGCGCGGAGGGTGGCGACGGCGGTCTCCAGGGTCGCGAAGGCGGTCATCACGACGACGGGAAGGTCGCGCCAGTTGGTGATGACGCGATGGCAGAGGTCGAGGCCGTTCGAGCGCCCCATGTTGAGGTCGGTGACCACCGCATCGAACCGACTCCCGGAGAGCGCTTCGAAGGCCGAATCCGCGTCGAACCGACAATCGACCTCGTGGCCGCGCGTGGCGAGCACCCGGCCCATCTCTCGGGCGAGATCCGCGTCGTCGTCCACGAGGAGGATTCGTTGGGTCATTCGGGCTTCGGAAGATACAGCGAGAAAATGCTCCCCCGCGAGTCCGAACGCGTCGCTTCGATCCAACCGCCGTGCTCCTCGGCGATGCCCTTCGAGACGGACAAACCCAGTCCGGTCCCCACGCCGGCGGGTTTGGTCGTGTAGAAAGGTTCGAACAGCTGGTCGACATGGTCGGCCGCGATCCCGTGCCCTTCGTCGACCACGCGAAGAACGACGGCATCCACCGTCCGATCGGAACCAGGGATCAGCGTGCCCTTCACGGACTTCGACGCGCAGCGTGAGCACCCCGCCGTCGGGCATGGCCTGGATTCCGTTCATCATGAGATTCGTGAGGGCCTGTTCGAGCTGGCCCTCGTCGCCTTGAATCGGGTCGTCGGCGACCACCTCGATCGCGATCCGCACACGGTGTTTTTTCGCGAGCGACTCCAAGAGGGACGCGGCGTGCCGCACGAGACCTTCGGGCGACACGGAAGACTTCGGACGCGTCGTCGCCCGGGAGTAGTCGAGGAGCTGGCGGACGATTCGGCCCATCTTCTCGACTTGCTTGGCGATGGTTTCTCCCGCGGAACGTATCTCCGCATCTCCGAGCTCCGCACCGCGGTCCAGGCCGTGGGATCGGAGCAAGATGACGTTGAGCGGCGTCCCCAGCTCGTGGGCGATGCTCGACGCCATGGTTCCCACGGTCCGGAGACGGTCGAGATGGCGGAGCTGGACCAGGGTTTCCGTGCGCGCCGTCGCCTCTTCCTCGAGCCGGACGCGCGCGTCGAGAAGACGCTCGCACATCGCGTTCAGCTCACGCTTGAGCGCACCGATTTCGTCCGTGCTGTCGGAGCGCAATCGCTGGGAGAAGTCGCCCTCTCCGATCCTTCGCGCTTGGTCCACGATGCGTCCCAGGGGCCGTCCGATCACGGCACCGCCCACGGTGACGGCCAGGACGCCCGAAATCACGGCGAGCAGGAGCGCGAACGGGAGCTCGCCCTTCAGTTCCGAAAGAAAGAGACGCCTTTCGCTGGTCACCGGCGCGGCGAGCTCCACGTACCCTTTCACGTCCCCACGCACGGAAACGGGAGCACGCGTCCGGACGAAGTCGTCGCTCGGAACATCGACGCTTCCGCTTCCGACGTCCACCGCCGAGTTCTCTCCCGGGACCTTCGGGGACCATCGAACGATCCAATCCGCACGGCCGCTTCCCAAGGAGCGAAGAGTTCCCACGGCGGCCTGTTCGCCCGCGAGGTTCCAGGTCGTCCCCACGCCGTCCGCGAATGCGGCCGCGAGCAGGTCGAGATCCTCCTTCGTCGACGCCCGGAGGGCGATGGAGGCCCGGTGGGCGGATCCGTAGCCGATGAGGAGGAAGACGAGACAGCTTGCCAAGAAGTAGACGCTCGCGAACTTCGCGACGATCCGCATGGTGGTGGCACCTGAGTCGAGGGACGCGCACGGAAGAAGCCGACGCCGTGTAGCAGGAACCGTACCTCCTCGGCGCGCTCCGCCGAGTCCCGATCCTTCGTGCGCCCGTCCCGAGCAACGGCCGCCGACGACGGCACACCGACCTCCGAACGCGTCGCAATCTGCGTCACGTCGCAATCTGCGGCGTGCACGGCGCGAACGTGCGAGGCCTTCGCGGGGGGCAGGACGACGTCCGGGAGGCCACGCGCGCCGCGAAGTCTCCCCGGACCCGCGCGACGACGAGGCCTGGCCCCTGGATTGCTTCCGACGAAGGGCAGACCCCGACGGCTTCGGCCTTCGGCCCCTCCAGGAGCTCGCCCATGAACATCCTCGTTCGCAGCGTGGGACTTCCTCCCTCTTCCGCTCTCCATCTCTACGTCCAGCAACGGGTCCGCTTCGCCCTGTACCGGCTCCTGCCGCCGACGGCGGACGTCACGGTCCGCCTCGTCGACGTGAACGGGCCGAAAGGAGGCATAGACAAGACCTGCCGCATCGACGTCCAAGGAGTGCCCGCCGAGGTCTTCCACGTCGAAGCGCGGGACATGGACTTCTACGCGGCGACCGACGCGGCATGTTCGAAGCTCGCGGAACGACTCCGCCGAACGTCCCAGAAGCGACGGGAATCGCTGAGGCACAGGCGTGCGTCGTGACGTCCACGACCCTCGGATCCTCCCACGCCCCGACGACCGGCGCGCGTGCCCCGCGACTCCTGCTCGCGGAAGACGACGACGACTTTCGCCTCATGCTCACGTCGATGCTCGAGCGAAGGGGATTCCGGGTGACCGCCGTCCCCGACGGTCGCGTCGCTCTCACGTTGCTCGCGAGCACCATGTCTCTGCGGTTCGACGGCGCCATCCTCGACGTGCGCATGCCCGGCGCCACGGGGCTCGAGGTTCTCCGATCGCGCAGGCTCGCGCAGGACGACGTTCCCATCGTCCTCATCTCCGGATTCGCGGACGGGCTCTCGGACCTCCCGTCCGACTACGACGCGGAGGTCCTCTCGAAGCCCTTCGCCATCGGACAACTCGTGGACGCCGTCCGACGCCGACTCGCGTCGCGCGCGAAAACGTCGAACGCCCCGAACGATTCCGCGCACGTGGAACAGGAGAAATCCAGATGAACGAGCCGAATGCAACCGTCCTCGAATCGTCCCGAGGTCTCGAGCTCGGGCTCCCGCGCCTCCTCTTGGTCGAGGACGACGACGACCTGCGCACGACCCTGGCGGACATCCTCGCGCAGGACGGCTACGAGGTCGTCGCCGTCGGAACCGGTCTTTCGGCCTTGGACGAACTCGAGAACACACGATCTCCCACGCGGAGTGAACCCGAGTTCGACCTCGTGGTCTCCGACGTCCAGCTGCCCGGGGTCTCCGGCGTGCACCTGGCGAATTCCGTGGCCGCCAAGCACCGCGGCGCCCGCACGATCCTGATGACGTCCTTCCCGTCCTCGGACGTCATGGACGAGGCCATCCGCCTCGGTGTGCCCGTGATCACGAAGCCGTTCCGCGCCGACTTCTTCCGACGCGTGGTGCTCGCGACCTTCGAATCCGCGTCGTCGTCTCCCGCGGTTTCGCTCGAACCCGAAGACCCCTGACGAGGAACTGGCGCGCGCACGTCCCTCCGGACGTGGACGGGTTCACACCGTGACCACGTACGTCGCCGTCCGGAAGCTCGGGTACCGAAGCGTGACTCCGAGCCGCGTGAGCGCGCGCCGAGGGTCCACGGCGCGGTCCCGGCGCAGGGATTCGTGGACTTGCTCGGCCGGGACTTCCGGTGGGAAAGGCGCGCCGAAAGTATCCTGGACCCATCGGGCCACCTCGCGCTGGGGGACGGGATCGAGGTCTCCGACCACGAAGGTTTCTCCGCGAACGTCCCGACAGGCGAGGAGCAGATTCGCCAGATCGTCGGCGTGGATGCGGGACGTGACGTTCGAACCGTCTCCCGGAAGTCGGTGCTCCCCTCGCAGGATTCGGGTCACGAGTCCCCGATCGGGGCCATAGATTCCGGGAGCTCGAAGGACGGTGCCGCCCACGGAACGGTAGGCGTCCTCCGCCGCCAGCCAACGGGCCTGGGCATCGCCGGGGACACCGGTGACCGGCGTCGTGTCGTCGACGATGCCTCGGTACTCTCCGTACACCGACAAGCTCGACACGTACGTGACCGCGCGCGCGCCGGCGAGGAGAGGCGCAAGGTTGGCGTCCGTGACGCCGTCGGGGGGGAACGCGACGACGGCGTGGGTGTGCTCGTCCACCCGATCGCGCGCGACGTCGACGACGGCGGACCGGCACACGTCGAACCCGGCCTCGCGGAGTGCCCGCTCCCGGACTTCGGAACGGACGGTCGCGACGACGCGAAGTCCGCGACGCCGCCCTTCGGCCGCCGCACGCGCACCCACGTACCCTGCGCCGAAGACGACGAGCTGTCGGACGAGGCCGGTCGTGGAAGGCACGGGTCTCCCGCGGACGTGCTCACGTACCGCCGGTCGACCTTACCACGGTGGCCGGACATCCTGACGTTTCCCCGCGCCGGGTGGTGGACCCGTCGGCGTCGGCCATCGCCGACCGCCGAGAGCGATTTCGAGCGAATGGCGCCGCCGTCCGAATTCGGGGCCAAGGACGAAAGAACGGATAGTCTCGGCTCATGCGTTCGCTTCGCGGTGTCGTTCGTGCCTCGTCCACGGTCGTCGTGGTCATCGGAACGGCGTCCAGTTCCTTCGTGTCTCGTTCGGCCGCCGCCGATCCTGCGCCCGTCGCGCTCCACCTCGAGGGGGCGGCGAGCGTGCCCGTCGCCGGATCCGCGGACACGCAGACGATCGGCGGAGGTGGCCGCGCGTCCCTCGAGTGGCGGCCGACGCGGCACTTGGGCGCCGAAGCCGGATTCGGTGCGTACTGGATGCCTCTCCGCGTGAAGAACGCCGCGAGCGATCCCGATTACGCCGGGTACCGCGCCGTCGCGGTGGGCCTGCGGTTCCGACCGCTCCCCGAGTACAAGCGCGTCGATCTCTGGGTCGGTGTCGACAGCGGAGCCGCCTTCACCGGGAACGTGGCCCGCCTGCGCGCCGCCGGGGCCATCGGCATGGAGATGAACCTCGGCCGCCATTTCGGCGCGGGTCCGTTCGTGCGGTACGACCACATCTTCCAACCCGACGGCGACGCGCTCGGTCCGACGGACGGCAACTTCGTCCAGTTCGGTCTCGCCCTCTCGCTCCATGGCGCGGATCGTCCGCGGGGCCATGCTTCGGTGCCGCCACTCCCCCTCCGCCTCCCGCCGTGGAGCCGCCTTCGCCTCCTCCGGTCATGACGGCTCCGCCGCCTCCGCCTCCGCCTCCGCCACCTCCTCCCGCGCCCGTCGACGGCGACGGCGATGGTGTCCCCGACGCGGACGACCGTTGCCCCACGCGCGCCGAGGACAAGAACGGATTCCAGGACGAGGACGGTGCCCCGACGCGAAGCTCAAGGCCTTCCAGGATTCCCTTCATCCAATCCACTTCGAGGTCGGTTCGGCCGTGCTCACCGCCGACTCGAATCCGTGGCATCCGCGAGCTCGCGACGATCGCGAAGGACTCACCGGACATGTTCCTCGAGATCTCCGGTCACACCGACGATCAGGGCGACGCCGCCAAGAACCAGACGCTCAGCGAAGCGCGCGCGCGCGCGTCTCGACGCGCTCGTGAAGGCCGGTGTCGACGGAAAACGCCTCACGTCCGTCGGCTACGGGGCGACGCGCCCGCTCGTCCCGGCACGGACGACGCGAGCCGCAAGACGAATCGACGCGTCGAATTCCGTTCCGTCGAGCGCACCACCACGCGGGATCCGTGACGTTCCGCGTCGCCGAGACATGGCCGTCGCGTTCCACCCCGCGATCGCACGAGCACCTGATTCCTCCTCGAAGGAGACTTCCGTGAACTGTCCCGAATCCGCCCAATCGATCGCACGTTTCTTCCTCCCCACGGCCGCGGCCGTCGCCATGGCGTTCACCGTCGCGAACGCGACGGCGTGTTCGTCCGTCGCCGCCGTCGGGACCTCGGACCAGGAGCTCGCGGACGGAATCTGTCCCGAGGGCCAGTGTTCCGGTCACGGGTCGTGCGCGACGGTCGAACTCCGGCCCGTGTGCACCTGCGACTCCGGCTACGCGGGTGTCGTGTGCTCGAAGTGCTCCGCCGGCTTCCATCGCGGCGCCGGCGACGCGTGCGTGGCGGACGAGGCCTGCACGGAAGGGAAGTGCGGGACCCATGGGACGTGTTCGACACCAGCGGCACGGCGACGTGCGCCTGCGCGGCCGGGTACACCGGCGCGACCTGTTCGGACTGTTACGCCGGCTACCACGCGGGCGACGGCGGGACGTGCGTCCTCGATCAGACGTGCCTGCCGACCACGTGTTCGGGATCGGGGACGTGTGCGGTCGTCGCCGGCGCGGTGAAGTGCACGTGCGAGGCCGGGACCTCCGGAACCGCGTGCGAGACCTGTGCGACCGGTTTCGCCCGCAACGTCGAAGGCGTGTGCGTGGTCGCGACCACGTGTGCCGCGTCGAACCCGTGCGGAGTCGAACGGCACGTGCGACGACGCGACGGGCGTCCGCGGTGCGTGCGCGAGCGGATACCAGGGCGCGACGTGCTCCGAGTGTTACCCCGGCTACCACGCCGTCACCGGTGGCACGTGCGCCCTCGACGTCCCCTGCACCGACACCTCGTGCTCCGGCGCAGGTACGTGCAACGCGTCCACCGGAACGGCCGTGTGCACTTGCTTCGCGGGCCACACGGGAGCCACCTGTTCGACGTGCGCGTCGGGCTACCACCGCGGATCCGACGGTCGCTGCGCGCTCGACGAGACGTGCGGCGCGTCCACCTGCGGGACGCACGGCACCTGCTCGGTGACGGCGGGTGTCGCGACGTGTGCGTGCACGAAGGGCTACGCGGGCGTCACGTGCGCCGAGTGCGGCCCGGGATTCCACTCCGCCACCGGCGGAACGTGCGAACTCGATCAAGCGTGTGGCACGACGAGCTGCGGCGGTCACGGTTCGTGCGTCGACGCGAGTGGCGTCGTCGTCTGCACGTGTGACACTGGATTCGAAGGCGATCACTGCGAGACGAACTCGGACGACTGCGGCAGCAATGCCTGCGGCACCGGGACGTGCGTGGATCGGACGAACGACTACATCTGCCTGTGCACCGATGGAACGTGGGGAACCTCATGCCCGTGACGAATCGCCCCGAACGAAACCTCATGCGTCCCCGCGCCGTCCTCTTCACGACACTCGGCCTCGCCGTCGCCGCCTCCGTGCTCGCCCACTGCTCCACCCCCGAGGTGAAGAAGCAGCCCGGTGCCTGGCCCACCGAAAACAAGGACGACTTCAGCACGGTGAAACTCCGCGCGGACGTCGTGCAGCCTCCCCAGGCCCAACTCGACGAGGCGAAGGTGGAGCCGAACCGTCTCGTGTTCCCCGCGTCGCAAGCCGCGGAGGTCATCAAGCGGTGGCCCGCGGGCGCGCCGGTCGTCGGCGGACGTCGTACGGCCGGCCGTGAAGGCAACAACGCGTTCGGCTTCGTCCGAAAGGTGAAGCAGGTTCGCCAGGAGGGCGACACCATCGTCGTCGACACCGAGCCCGCGACGCTCCTCGACGTCCTCGAGCCCGGTCAGATGCGCGCGACGGTCGATCCGCGTTCGGCCGTTCCCGTGGACGTGACGGGCGTGACGGACGAGGAACTGCGACGTCTTTTCCCGAGCCCCGGCAGCGGACCGGGAGTGTCCGTCGACGAAGCGAACGGCGAGGCGACGCCCGATGCCGGCGCGACGATGGCCGACTCCGGAGCGTCCCAGGACACGGACGGGGGCCTCGGAACGAAGAACTACCCCGGCCTCGGCAATGCGATGGGTGGCGCCTCGAGTGGCCCCATGTTCGGTCCGTTCGGCGGGCCCACCGTCCGCACGAGCGACTACGACGGCGACATCAGCTACCGCAACATGTCGGCGCGCTTCGACGCCACGGAAGCGTTCAACCTCCCGAACTCCATCTCGCAGCGCACGGGAACGGACATCGGCAACGGCATCTTCACCCTGTTCGACCGATCGTTCACCAAGACCGTGAAGCTCGGAGGAAAGAGCTACACGGCGACCTACGTGATGAAGGCGAGGCTGAAGAGCAGTCTCTACTTCAAGCCCACGCTCCACCTGTACATCGACGTCGACGGTGGCCTCACGCGCGGTCTCTACCTCGACGAACTGCAAGCGAGCCTCAAGGGCCCCTTCAACTACAAGGGCGACCTCGAGGTCGCGGTGGACATCAAGATTCCCGGCATCACGGATCGGCCCGACGATCAGGTGGGACCTCCCGAGAATCTCGTGAACCTCCTCGGAGAGATCGCCGAAGGCTTCGTCGCGCCGTCCAAGACCATCAAGGGCGGAATCATCACCGGCCCGGTGATCGCCGGTATCCCGACGACCTATCAATTCGAGTTGAACCTCGATTGCACGGGCACGATCAAGGGGGCGACCACGCTCTCGTCCACGGTGTCGCTCGACGCGGCGTCCCTCGGCGGCGGCATCACGTACACGGACGCGAAAGGCTTCAGTTACGACAACCCGTCGAAGATGACGCCCAAGGCCACGGCGAAGCTCGTGGGCGGTCCCATCGGCATCGATTGCGGCATCGCGCCGACGCTCATCTGGAAGTTCGCCGATCTCGGTGGTCCGATCGTCGCCGTGCGCGCGGGCGTGCAGGCGGAAGTCAAGGGGACGTCGGAGTGCCCCGCGAAGTCGAAGACGAGCGGTCTTCCCGATCTCAAGACCACGGTCGACTTCACGTCCGACGTCGCGCTCCAGATCGGCGCCGACATCGACGCTTTCAAGTTCAAGAAGTCGATCGGCCCCATCAACGTCTACAAATGGCCCGTCCCGGCGTTCAAGCTCTACACGGCGAGCCTCACGCAGTCGAAGGCGGGGCTCGGATTCTGCAAGTCCAGCTGCGACGACAAGGCCGCGAGCGCCGACGAGTCCGACGTCGATTGCGGCGGAGCCACGTGCGACAAGTGCGTCGCGGGCAAGAAGTGCAAATCTCCGTCGGACTGTCGCTCGGGCATCTGCCGTCCGGACGGCGTGTGCGGCGGGGGACCGTGCGACAACGGCGTCGCGGATGGCGACGAGTCCGGAATCGACTGCGGCGGGAGCTGCGCCGCCAAGTGCGCCGATTACGGTCCGTGCCGCACGGGTGCCGACTGCGCGAGTGGCATCTGCGGAGCCGCGGGTTCCCTCTACCCGAACCGTTGCGTCCAGGCCCTCTGCCAGGACGGCACCAAGAACGGCGACGAGAGCGACGTGGACTGCCCGTGTCGCCTCCCCGGTTCGTCCTCGACCTGCGAGAACGGCCGGGCGTGCCGCACGAACGCCGACTGCCAGAGCGGCCTGTGCAATCCAACGACGCGCACGTGTGCGGCGGACACCTGTTCGGACGGTCTCCTCTCCGGGGACGAGGCTGCCGTCGACTGCGGCGGGTCGTGCTCGTTCAAGTGCGCGACGGGCGCGAACTGCCGCGTGGACGGCGACTGCCAGAACGGGATCTGCAACCGCGTCACGAAGAAGTGCGCGGCCAGTCCCTGCGAGGACGGCGTCAAGAACGGCGCCGAGACCGGCACCGACTGCGGTGGTCCGACGTGCGGCAAGTGCCCCGAACTCGCCGGCTGCCTCCAGGCGTCCGACTGCACGAGCGGGATCTGCAGCACGAATCAACGATGCGCCGCCAACCGGTGTGGAGACGGCATCCTGAACGACTCGGAGACCGGCGTGGACTGCGGCGGACCGACCTGCACGAAGTGCGGCGTCGGCGCGACGTGCTCGTCGAACGCGGATTGCCTCGGCGGCCGCTGCAGCACGGTCACGGGCCGGTGCGTGAACTCCGCCTGCGACGATGGCGTGAAGAACTTCACCGAGACCGACGTGGACTGCGGCGGTGCGTGCCGCACGTGCACCGCCGGGAAGGCGTGCTCCACCGGACCCGACTGCACGTCGGGTCGGTGCATCGGCGGCGTATGTGCCTCGGACCGTTGCAAGGACCAGCGGAAGAACGGTCCGGAGAACGGTGTGGACTGCGGTTCGAACAGCGGGTGCAACGTGCTCTGCGCCACCGGCAACGGTTGCGCGTCGGATGCGGATTGCATTTCCGGCATCTGCAACACCGTGAGCGGCGTCTGCGCCCAGTCGGCGTGTTTCGACGGTCGCAAGTCGTCCGGTGAAGCGGACGTGGACTGCGGCGGGCCGTGCACCCTCAAGTGCGACGGCGGCAAGACGTGCACGCAGGCCTCCGATTGTGCCTCCGGTTTCTGCCGCGCCGACGGCAAATGCGCGGCCTCCCACTGCGACAACGGCGTGAAGGACGCGGACGAGACCGATCTCGATTGCGGCGGCACGCTCTGCAACGCCAATCCGCTCACCAAGTGCGGCGTCAACAAGGTCTGCACCTCGTCGAACGATTGCCAGAGCGGCGCGTGCAAACAGGACGGTACCTGCGCGGCGAACCAGTGCTCCGACGGGACCAAGAACGGCCAGGAGACCGATCTCGACTGCGGCGGCGCGACGTGCCGCCCGACCAACCCGTGTGCGACCGGTCAGGCCTGCCTCGTCGGAGCGGACTGCGCCAACGGCGCGTGCCACGCGAACACGAAGCTCTGCGTGGCGTCCGTGTGCGGGGACCTCGCCAAGAGCGGCGATGAGACCGACGTCGATTGCGGTGGTTCGACGTGCACACCTCGCTGCGACCAGGGCAAGGGATGCAACGTGAACTCGGACTGCGCGCCTTCTCCGGGCTATGGCGTCGCATCGTGCAACGTGCTCACGCACCAGTGCATGTTGACGTTCTGCGGAAACGGCCAGCGTGACGGGGACGAGACCGATCTCGACTGCGGCGGAAGTCAGTGCCGCTCGAGCACGCCCACGGGCGTTCCGGGTTCCCCCCGGAAATGCGGGATCTCGCAAGGTTGCTCGACCCACGCCGACTGCCAGTCGGACTACTGCGCCGGGGGTTTCTGTGCGCCCCTCCCGCCCCCGAGTCCGAAGAGCTGCCGCGAGTGGTACACGCAGCTCAAGCAACCCGGACAGACCGTGCCCTCGGGCCCGTACAAGATCCAACACGCGCCCAAGGTCTCGTCCCACCCGAGGGACGACATCCAAGTCTACTGCGACATGAGCGACGCCGGGTTCGACGGCAGCGGTCGTGGCGGGTGGACGCTCGTGGGTGTCTACAGCTCGAAGATGAACGCGAGCTGGGACTGGCCCGCCGAACCCCACCGTTTCCTCGGCGCCGCCGGTCCGAGTGGCGGCGGATACGGCACGACTCGAACCCCCGAAGAGGTGACCGTCGACGACTACGTGACGTCGACCCGCGATTGGGTGCACCTCATGCAAATCGATTGGTCGGAGATGCGTTGGGCGGCGTACTACCGCGCGGCGCGCACGTACATGAGCCGGCCCATTCCCCGCTCGGACATCCGCGTGGCGCCGCCGTTGACGATGGCCCAGAACCTCTGGAACACGTCCGCGGCCACCATCGACAACGACCAGCAAGGCGGGTACCTGATCTACGGCGGAACCAGCAATTACTACTGGTGCGCCGGCGGTCAGCCGTTCACCGACCTCGGTCTCAACGCCGTCCTTCCGCCCGCGGGGGCGCCCCGAGGCTGCAAGAATCACGGATACCTGCTCAACGGCTACGACTTCGGGGAGCAGACCGCGAACGCAGGACTCACGTTCTCCGGCGCTGGATGCACCCAACCCGGAAATCCGGGGTCCTGCGTTCCCCAGTTCATGTCGAGCTCCTACGGCGGCACGCTCATCTACGGGACCACCTACCCGCGTGCCGACGTCGCCGCGCACGCTGTCTGGGCGTACTGATCCCCCTCCGCGACGGCGGGGATGTCGGCGAGTCCGCCGCCGTTCCCGTCCGTCGTCGGCGACGGATCGGGATCAGGTGTCCGAGACCCGGCAGAGGTATCGGGCGATCATCCGCGCGACTTCCGCGTCGTATTCGGTGCTCTCCGGACCCGAGTGTGCCGTCTCGTACGCGCACATCGTGACCGCCGTGACGGCGACCTTGCTCACGACCGCGATGTTGCCTCGAGCGACTTCCTCCTGACGCGGGTGCGCGGCCAACGCCGCGGCGAGAAGTCGCGAACACGCTTCGATGGATTCCGTCCTCTCGTCGACGCGTTGGAGAAGTCGCGCTTCCGACGGCCGACGGTAGTGGACGAGGTATCCACGGACGATTTCCAGTCCGAGTCGAGTGATCGTCGCGACGTTCTCCGCGAGGGTCTTCGGCGGTGGTCGATTCTCGGCGCGAGCGCGCGCGCCCTCCGCGTTCATGGATACGATGAGGTCCGTGAGTCGCGCGGTGCTCCGAGTCACTTCCCGCGACTCCCACGCGCCCACGAGATCGTCGACGCTGCGGAAGTATTGGTAGAGCGTCCCCGGCGAGACCCCGGCCGTCCGGCAGATGTCCGTTCCCGAAAGGTCCTCGATCTTCTTCGTCTCGAGGAGCCGCGACACCGCTTCGAAAATGGCGTCGACGGTCTCCTGGCTGCGCTCTTGACGCGGCTTCGCCTTCGGCTTCGGTCCCCGTTCCCCCACGGGGCGAGCGTATCCGTTCGGCCACAAAAGCGAAGACCGCACCTCGATCGGAATCGAGGTGCGGTCTCTCACCGAACGCCCTGCCGGGGGCGGACTACTTCGCGGGAGCCGCGCTCGCCGCGGGCTTCGCCGCCGGGGCTGCCGGCGCGGAGGGGGCCGCGGGCTTCGCGGCCGACGAGGTCGCAGGGGCGGCCTTGGCGGACCCGGCCGGAGCCGCGGCTGCCGCGGGAGCCGTGGCGGCCGGGGAAGCGACGACCTTCGCGGCCGCAGGTTGCGCAGCAGCGGGTTGCGCAGCAGCGGGTTGCGCAGCAGCGGGTTGCGCGGCGGCAGGTTGCGCGGCGGCAGGTTGCGCGGCGGCGGGTTGCGCGGCGGCCTTCGCCACCGGCTTGGACGCGCCCTTCGGGAGCGCGGCGACGGGGAGGTCCTTCGACTTCGCCGGGGCGTCGTTCATGGCGAGCGCTTCCGTCGTGGCCGCAGGGACCGCTTCCTTGGTGAGGGCCAGAGCGTAGCCGAAGCCACCCTTGAGGGACGTCTCGTAGGTGTCCTTGACCGTCACCGTGTAGTCGCCCGCCGCGAGACGGGCCTTCACCGTCGCCGCCTTGCCGGGCTCGTGCTGCTCGTCCTCTTCGACCACCTTGCCCGAAGAGTCGGTGACGATCAGCGTGGCGGAGAGCGGGAGCTTCACGGCCGCGGGCGTCGCGGTCAGGGTGACCATCGCGGGCGCGTCCACGTGCAGCTTGTGGGTTTCGCCCGAAGCGAGGGAGACGCGGCCATCGCAAGCCTTGGTGATCGTGGCCAGGTCGGACGGGCATCCGTTCGACTCCGCCTTCGGTCCGAAGACGCCGAGGAGCGTTCCCGCGAGGGCGACCACGCCACCGATGCCGTAGCCGAGCTTCATGTTGCGCTTCGTCTTGCCGACGAGAACCTCGCGACCCTTGGTCGAGGCGATGAGTTTGCCCGTCATGCCCTTCGGCGTGCGGATCACGGCGCCCGAGGCGTCCATGTCGAGTGCACCGAGCGCGAAGAGCGTGGCCGACGGCGGGACGATCTTCTCCTTGCCGACGAACGCGACGGTGCGCGAGTCCTTCGACCGGATGTCCGGCGTGTTCAACTGCATCTGGCCGAAGCCGAGCGTCCCCGGAATCACCGTACCGACGTTGATCTTGCTCTCGTGCGCGCCTTCGAGGTCCGCGTCGAGAGCGCCCGAGAAGTCGATGCGGACCTCCGCCGAGGCGTCACGCACGGGAACGATCGCGCCACGGCGCTCGGTGAAGACGTTCTCCTTGCCGGTCTTCTTCTCGGTGCCGTTCTGCGTGACCTCGTGCTTCTCCCAGGAGCGCTCGACCGTGATCTCGTAGGAGAGGCAGGGCTTTCCGCTCATCGGCGCGACGAGCAGATGCGGACCGTCGACCACGGCGCCTTCCGTCGAGACGAGGCCAGCGGAGTCGGCGGCCGAAGCTCCGGACTTCGCGATGTCCGACGGCGACTTGAAGGGAACGGAGGCGAGTTTGCCTCCCTTCCGCATTTGGAGGAAGCCGAAGAGGACACCGACGAGACCTGCGAACGCGAGGAACCAACCGACGAGATTCATGACGAAACTCCGGGGAGAGGGGGAGAGGACGCGTGGACGCTGGCGACGCGCGCGGCTCCTTCGGAGTCCGCCCGGGTCACTCTCGTCGACGCATCCTTGGTGTGACATGCACTCCGCGGTGGTCCATCGAACGCGAGGGCGTATGCGCGTACTGGAACGATCCTCCCACCGACACGTCGCCTCCTGGATCGTCGGTGCTCCGCACGGGATCGGGACGGCGAAAACGCGGGTCCGTCAGAACGCGCCGCCGAAGCACTGATCCTTCAGCGCTTTCGTCGCCGGTGCGCTCCGGATCACGGCGACGTGATTCACGCCGTTCACGACCACGTTGGTGCCACCCGGGAATTGCGCGCCCGCCATCGGAGCAGTGATCGTCCCGTCGTCGGGGCCGATGAGCGAACAGAGCTTCATGGCGGCGAGGCTCGATGCGTTCGCGGCCATGTACGCCGTGAGCTTCGGACCGTTGTACGGCGTGTAGAAGTCGTAGATGTCGCCGCACGAAAGACCCAGTGCGCAGTTCGCGGGCTTCTGGTCCTGACCGTAGATCGGCGCCGAGAGCGACACGAACGTGCGGACGCGCGAGGACAGGTTCTTCGCGAAGATCCCGCGCAACGCGACGATGCCGCCGAGCGAGTGCCCCATGACGTCGAACTTCGTCCCCGAAGGGTACTTCGCCATGGCGGCTTCGAGCTGCGCACCGACCTCGTTCGTCATCTCATCCATCGACTTCGAGTCGTCGTAGTTGCCGAGGTCGTGGGCGTCCTTCGGATCGAAGCCCTCGGCCTGCAGGAGCTTCTTGAAATCGTCGAACGTGCGGAGTCCTCCGATGAAGGGATCGAGGTCCTTGCCGAAACCTCGGACGAGCAGCTTCGGGACCGGACCCGTCGGGCGCGACTCGGTGGCATTCGAGGAGCCGGCATCCACGACGGGAGAGGCGCTCGCGCCACCGTCGCGTGCGCGGGCGGCGTCGGCCGTGCGTTCGGTCGTGGAGGCGTGCGATGCACCACCGTCGCCGGCTTCGGACGACGCCTCGTCGGTGGCCGGAGCGCTGCTGCATCCCAGGACGACCGAGGTCCACACGACCACGGTCGCGATCCACTCGGTTCGCATGTTTCCAGCGATTGCAAACCGCGGACCTCCCGGCGGGAGGGACCCATTTCGCGAAAACCCCCGGAAGGACACGCTCAGTCGAACGCGTTCGTCTTCATGTCGGGCCCGAAGTCCCGGGGGGGCTGGATCGGGCGATATCCGGTTCCCTCGGAAGGTCCGGTCGGTGGACCGACGGACGACCTTCGCGCCAGGACTGCCGCGCGCGCTCGGAGGCCGCGCCGATGACCGCCGACCAGTGGCCCATCGACAGCACCTCGCGCAGACGCGCGCGGTCGAACCCCCGCCCGAACCGTGCGATCCACGACGCGACGGCGGACGCGTCGATGTCGTTCCACGCGTCCACGATCACGACGGGCAAGCCCTCGTAGAGGGGGGCCAACGCGGAGCGCTTCACGATCACGATGCACCCCGCGAGGAGCGCCTCCCAGGTCCGGTAGCAATCGAGGCCCCGTCCGTGGGGACTCACGACGAACGCATGCCGCGCGTACGTCGCGAGGAGATCCGTCTGGGACAGCGGTCGCGGCGGGAAGACGACGTGAGGGTTGTCGCGCAGTTCGCGGTGGATGTCGCCGCGGGATTCGCCGTACCGGCGGGCACGGGAGGAGTCGTTCAACCAGAAGTCGGCGAACGCTTTCGGGATCCGGGCCTCCACGGGGGCGGCTCCGGCGACGGCGTCGGCCCAGGAACGTTCCTGAACCGCGAGGGACCGTCGACGCGCGAAATCCAAGGAGACGCCCCAGGTCGTTCGGAAGCGTCGGATCTCCGTCTTCTTCCGGAAGTTCTGACCGAGGGGGAGGGGAGTGACGACGTCGTGGAGGTCCGTCCCGTCGAAGTTCGTGGTGAACCAACGCGCCAGGAGCGGATGCCGCCCGACGATGCGCGAGGGTTCCGGAAAGTCACCGGGAACGCAGTAGTCGGACTCGCCGGTGACGAGGACGAATGGTTCGCGAACCGTCGGCAGCACGCGCTCGACGAACGTTCCGAGATCCTCGATGCGGAGCCACACGACGTCCCCGGCCCGAAGGTTCCCGTACGTCGACCAGTCGACGAGCGTGGGACGGCCCTCGATGCCCCACATCACGTACGCGGGCCCGCCGTTCGCAGGAAACGTGAACGCGAGCGACCTCTGCGCGAAGAGGGAGGGGACCTCCGCGCCTTCGCGCCACGGCAACACCGAGCCCGTCTCTTCCAGGGCGTAGTCGAGGAGCAACTCGGGGAGGAACGACGCCGCGTCCAGGAAGCGCGAGGCGCGCGAGAGGCCCGACGTCACGAGGTCGCGATCCGGTGCGGAGGCCGTGCCATCGTCCGGTACCAGTCGAGCGTGCGGACGAGACCGGATTCGAGATCGATCCGGGGCTCGAAACCCAGGAGCTCACGCGCGCGCCCGATGTCGGGACGACGGACGCTCGGATCGCCTTCGGGGCGGGACACGTGGCGCAAGGTGCTCGTGCTCGCGGCGAGGCGCCGGATCGTGTCCGCCAACGCGCGCATGGAAACTTCGTGCGGGTTGCCCAGGTTCGTCGGCCCGACGACGTCCGAGAGGGCCAGCGCGAGGAGCCCCGACACGAGATCGTCCACGTGGCAGAAGCTCCGCGTCTGGGAACCGTCGCCGTGGACGGTGAGTGGTCCACCGGCGAGGGCTTGGACGCAGAACGTGGACACGACGCGACCGTCGTCCGGCCGCATCCGAGGACCGTACGTGTTGAAGATGCGTGCGATGCGGACGCGCACGTCCCGTGTCCGGTGCCACGCCAGCGCCGTCGCCTCCAGGAAGCGTTTCCCTTCCGTGTAACAGGCCCGCTCGTTCGTGCAGTCGACGTTGCCCCGGTACGATTCCGACTGGGGGTGTTCGGTGGGGTCCCCGTAGATCTCCGAGGTCGACGCGAGCACCACGGTGCTCCCCCGCGACTCCGCGAAACCGAGGACGTTCTCGGTCCCCACCGAACAGGTCCGCAAGGTCGCGACGGGGTGCGCGAGGTAGTCCTTCGGACTCGCGGGGCTCGCGAGATGGAAGACGACGTCCACCGCTCCCGCGACCGACAACGGATCGCACACGTCCTGGCGTACGAAGGAGAAGCGTGCCGACGCGCGCGCCGAGACCAGGTTCGCGTCCGAACCGGTGAGCCCGTTGTCGAGGCCGACGACGGTCGCGCCGAGGGCGAGAAGATGGTCCGTGAGATGGGAACCCAGGAAGCCGGCCGCTCCCGTGACGAGCACGCGGCGATCCTTCCACACGGCGGGCGCGGCGAAATCCGGCACGTCCGTCCCTGTACCACAGGATGCCCTCCGGGGGTTCGTCGCGAGTATCCTCGTCCCATGTCGTCCCATGCCTCCGGTCCGCGGAACTCCGGCAAGACCGTCGCCATCGTCGGCACCGGTTCGGTGGGGGTCGCGGCGGCGTTCGCCATGTTCGGCAGACGCGTCGCCTCCACCATCCTCCTCGTCGACAAGGACGAGCGTCGTGCGCGGGGCGAGGCCGCCGACCTGATGCACGCGCAGGCGCTCGTCGGTCGCGTGGACGTGCGCGCCGTCCCTCTCGCGGAAGTCGCCGGCGCGCACACCATCGTCGTCACCGCCGGGGCGAACCAGAAGCGCGGTGAGACGCGTCTCGATCTCCTCCGTCGGAACGCGGACGTGGTCCGGGACGTCGTGCGGGAACTCGACGTCCACGCGCCGGATGCGTGCATCGTCCTCGCGACGAATCCGGTGGACGTGCTCACCCGTATCGCGCTCGACACGACCCGGCGACCCCGCTCCAAGGTGTTCGGCTCGGGGACGACCCTCGACTCGGCGCGCCTCCGCGCGATCCTCGGAGACGCGTTCGGCGTGAGCCCCAAGACAGTCCATGCCCACGTCCTCGGCGAACACGGCGATTCGCAGTTCGTGAACTGGAGCGCCGCGCGGATCGGCGGCATCGGGATCGCGAACGTCACCGGAGGTCCACGTTCGGCGACGCCTTCCGCGACGACGTCGCGAAGGCCGTCCGCACGGCCGCCTACGGAATCATCGAGGCGAAGGGGTACACGAACCTCGCCATCGGTGTCGTCCTCTCCACGTTGGTCGACGCCCTCCTGCGCGACGAGCGATCCGTGTTCCCCGTCTCCGTTCCGCTGCCCGCGTCCTTGGGAGGGCCCGACGTCTGCGCCGCCCTTCCGTGCGTCCTCGGATCCGGCGGAATCGAACGTGTCCTCGCGCCCGATCTCGACGCCGGCGAACGCGAAGCGATGCGCGCATCGGCGAAGGTGCTCGAGGCGTCGTACGCGGGCCTCCTCGCGGGTCCGGTGCCGTGACGCTCCTTCGCAGCCGCAGCCGGCGCCGGGCGTGGTCCTTCTCCTCGCCGCGTGCACCCGGCGATCTCCGCGCCCACGGAAGACCCACGCGCTTCCGCGCCGCGACCCACCGTGAACGGGGTCGATGCGGCATCCCACCGTGACGCCGGCGTCCTCGCCGCCGCCGAGGCGGGCGCTCCCGCTCGTCCTTCAGGTCCGTCCGCGTTCACCGTCGTGGCGTCGTACGCGGACGGAGACACGTCCGTGAAGACGTTCCGCCTCGGCCGGGGTGCGGTCGTCGTCGAGACCAGCCGCGACGAGAAACGCCCCGCGTGGATCGCGCGCGAACTCCGGAAGGACGGGACGTTGCCCGTCGTCCCGAGGTCCATCGCGCCGCGGCTCGATCCGAGGGACGACCCGTGGGAAATGCAGGGGGCCTCCGTCGACGATCTCTGGCTCACGTTGAACACGAACGCGAACCCACCCACCGCCGGTGGCGGCGGATCCTACGTCGTGCATTCGGCGGCCGCGGTCGCGGGCTCACTCGCGACCCACTACTCCGGCGTGACGCCGTGGGAAGGGGGCGCGTCGTCGGTCTCCGTTGGCGCGGATTCATCGGCTACCTCGTCTCGGAACCGGACGTGTCACCGCGTACGCTCGTCGTCCTCTCGGGACCGAAGGCGGAGCTCCCCCAGCCTCCGAAGAACGTGTCCCTCGTCGACGTGTCGCCGGAGCCAGGAGGATCGTTCCTCGGCATCGGTCTCGAAGTCGTAGGAAACGTGTCTCCTTGGGAGATGTACCGCCTGCGGGTGGGCAAAAAGCCCGAACGCGCGGGCCTTTCCGGGCTCGAGACACCGAACGGGCAGTGGTACCTGGTGCACGGCGCCGGCCCCGGCGATCTCGTCGCGTACCTCGCGGGCGACTCGGCGACGACGTTCGTGACCTGGCGCGACACGCTCCGGGCTTGACCCTCCCGTTCGCCGTCGAATCGGTGTCGCGATCGACGGAGGGCACGCTGTGGATCGTCGCCGACGGCGTGCTCCACCGGACGTCCGGTCGCGACGTCGTCGGAGGAGTCCTCCCGACCACGAAGGTACCGTTGCCTTCCGCCGAACTCGTGCGCGCCGCGATTCCCGACTGCAAGGACGATCCCGATCCGGAGACCGTGCTCGCGCTCGCGGACGACGACGTCTGGGTCACGGCGTCCTGCGGCTGCGGCGAAGGTTGCGCGCGGACCCTCCTCCTCCACACGCAAGCAGCCGCTACGCACGTCGTGTTTCCCCACGTGTCCGCCGTCCGCGCGGAATTCCTCGGCGTCCGGACCGACGCCGGGGCGCTCCGCTGATCCGGGGGAGACGCGTCCGCATCCGGAGGGCCAGGACGACGTTCAGTCGTCGCCGAAGGCGATGCCGTCCGGATACACGCCCACGACCCAGCGCTTCGTCACGGCGAGCGAGGTCGGATCGATCTCGACGACGACCCCCTTCGCTTTGTGGTCGCCCTCGCACACGAGGTAGAAGCGTCCGTCCTTCGCGCGTTTGACGACGTGTGGACTCGGGCACGTGTCGCCGACGAAGGCCGTTCGCTTCGTGATCGTTCCCTTCGAAACGTCGACGCGCACGAGTCCGTCCGGAGCCTGCAGCGGCACGAGGGCGACGTTCTCGTCCACGAACGCGGGGGAAAGGGCGCGCGCACCGACGTCCACGGTCCGGTCGGGGAGGAATTTCTTCGTGCCGAGATCGAACACGCGGCAGTCCTTGCCTTCGAGGTCCGTGACGAACGCGAATTTCTCGCCCGGCACGAACTCGACGAAGTACGGACCGTACTGCGGGGCGCCGGGAACTCCTGGTGAGGAACCTAGGGGGTAGCGCGCCGTCGGGAGCGACGGGTTCGTGAGATCGACGACCGCGAGTTCGTCGGAGCCGTAACAGGCGACGAGCGCGGTCTTGTCGTCCGCCGAGACGACCATGCCGTGTGGCGCGACGCACAGGGCCCGACCGCCGCGCTTCACGAGGGACTTCGCGTCCCAGAGTTGCATCGACGCGAACATGGTCCCCGTCGAGCCTCCCTGCGCGGCGACGTTCATCGCGCGCTTCATGTCGAAATGCGTCACGAGCACGTGGCGCTTGTCGTGGGTCATGACGACGTCGCCCGGGTTGTAGTCGAGGGGGCCCGAGGCTTCGAGGGTGAAGTCCGCGAGGCGCAGCTTCAGGAGCTGGCCGTGGGTCTCCGCGTTGCCGTGGGACGCGTGGGCGCCGCCCTTCGGGTTCGGCGGGGCGGGGAAGGAGAGGGCCACGAAGAGCGCGCCGTCCCCCGGGGACGACGCGAGATGGTGCGGAGCTTCGGCGGAATCCGGGTCGACGTCGAGCGACACGCGCGCCACCGTGTCGCCGTCGCGATCGATGATCGAGAGATCGTCCGACCCGTTGTTCGTGACGTACGCCGCCCGCGAGATCGGGATCGGGACGACCGTCTTCGGAAGGAGCGGTGCGGTGACGGGTTTCGGATCGTCGTCCTTCCGACACGACGCGCATCCCGTCGTCGCGAACGCCGCGAGTGCGGTGAGCGCCGGGAGCAGGTAGATGTGGAGAGTGCGCGTCACGTTCGAAATTCCGGTCCTCGCGTCCGCCCTGATCGCGGGGACGTTCGCCTCACTTTACGACGAGTCGGACGCGCGCGCGAACGGTCGCTTCCCGCTCGCCCAGGCCGTCGTGACCGCGCCCGGTGAATCGCCGCCACGTCGTGTCGTCCTGCGCACCACGTTCGGCCTGGTCGTCTCCGAAGACGGAGGAAGTTCCTTCGCGTGGGCGTGCGAGGAGGCCCTCGGATTTTCCGGTACCTGGGATCCTCCCATCGCCCTCGGCTCGTCCCGGGACGTCGCGCCCGGCGGCGCGTCGACCCTGTTCGTGGGCCTGCCGACGGGCCTCCGCCGTGGCCCCGGGCCCTGTTCCCTGGAACCGGTCAAGGCGCTCGACGGCGAGGTCGTCGTCGATCTCGCGACGACGCGCGACGGTGCCCGGGTGTTCGGCATCACGGCGACGCCCACGAAGCCCGGAGTCGTCGTCGCGTCGAAGGGGACCTCGTTCGAACGGCTCGCGCGAGGTCCTTCCGACGTGCGCTTCGAGACCATCGAAGTCGCACCGTCCCGACAGGAACGCGTCTACGTCACGGGGACCCACGACGGCGAAGGTCCCCGCGGACGATTCTACCGATCGGACGACGGCGGCCGCACGCTCACGGAGACACGACCGAAGCTCGCCCTCGACGGACCGCTCTTCGTGTCGTCGGTCGATCCGAAGGATCCGGATCGGGTCCTCGTCCGCCAACTGCACCGGCAAGGCAGCGAGCTCCTCCTCACGAAGGACGGAGGCAAGACGTTCGAGACGGTACTGCACGTCGACGGATCCATGACCGGCTTCGCCCTGTCGGACGACGGCAAGACCGCGTGGGCGGGCTCCGGAAATCCGAAGGAGGGCCTGCACCGTTCCGACGATGGCGGTGCCACCTGGACTCGGGTGCTCGACGTCCCGGTCCTCTGCCTGCACGCCGTCGGGCCGAAGCTGTTCGTGTGCTCGAACCACTTCCTTCCGGGCGGCCATGCGCTCCTCGTCTCGGACGACGGCGGCAAGACCGCACGGCCGATCCTCGACTTCGCCGACGTGAAGGGACCGGTGTCCTGCGACGGGGGACCGGCGGCGTCGTGTTCGACCAAGTGGCCCGAGCTCCGGACGACCCTCGTTCCACGGCCCGCTCCCCCCGCTGCCGACGCCTCCGTTGCGGACGGATCGGTGGGCGCCGTGGGGTACGACGACGGCGGTGCTCCGCCGGACGCAGCCCCTGGGTCTCGGGCTCCGGAACGCGCTTCCACTTCCCGATGCAGTTGCCGCGCGATACCGGAAAATTCCGCTGAAATGCCCTGGTTTGCCCTGGCCGTGGCCGCCGCCGTCGGGGGCATTCGACGTCGCAAACCTGGATCGTCGTAGCGCCAGTAGCGGTGCGTCATGGAGCCAGAATCGATCCGCTATCGGGGAAAGTTACGAGGACGGATCGCGGCGAAGCCTCCCGGCCGAGCAACCACGCCGCCCTACACGCACCCACTTCTTGGCGCTGCCATTGCAATCCCAGGGGGCATGCAACGCCGATCCTCCTTCGCCGCCTCCGCCTCCAAGCTCCTCGCCATGGGAACCGCGACGGCGTTCTTCCTGGGTAGCCTCGCCACCCTCACGGGCTGCAACGTGGCGAGCTACGGCTCCCCCCTCGGCGCGACGACGAAGACGTCGTCGAAGAAGAAGAAGGCGGACGCGGGCGCGACCTCCGGCGACGAGGACGAAGACGGCGACGGCGAGGACGACGGCGAAGACGGCACCCCCGCCGGTACGAGCCCCACGGGCGGCAACGGATCCGGAAGCGGCGCGGGCAACGGGTCCGGCGGCGGCAACGGCTCGGGCGGCGGCAACGGCTCGGGCGGCGGCAACGGTGCGGGCGGTGGTTCGGCGGCGGGCGCGTTCGACGTGCTCATGGCCCAGACCACGGCGACCACGGAACTCAAGTCGAAGACGGAGATGATGGTCACCGTCGCGCCGAAGGGCTTCGCAGGTGCCGTCGCTCTCACGGCCACCGGTCTGCCGACGGGTGTCACGGTCGCCTTCGAGCCGGCGACGGTCAACGTCACGGCGACGGCCGGCGGTTCGGCGAAGGTCGTCGTCACCACGGCGTCGTCGGCGACGCCGGGTGCGGCCAAGATCACGATCAGCGCGGCCGGCGGCGGCGCCACGAAGACGGTGGACGCGAACGTGACCATCCAGAACCAGATCACGCTCCGTATTCCCGCGAACGCGCGGAACGGCGATCAGCAGATGTTCGGCGAGTACCCGATCCGTCTCACGTCGGGCGTCAACGTGAAGATCGTCAACGACGACTCCACGCCCCACATCATCCACGGCAACGGCGGCGGCTTCGCCCACGGCGACACGGGCAGCCCCCTCCAGCAGGGCCAGACCGACCCGACGACCCGCCGTCTCACGAACAAGACGACCTACTCGTTCTACCTCCACGATCAGCAGCAGGCGCCCACGGGCCAGATCGTGGTGCAGTGACGGACGGTCCAGGGGCCGGACTGCCGCGAAGTGAACCCAGTGAACCCATCGCTCGACCGTCGCGAGCACCCTTCAGCTAGGGAGGGCGAGCGAGGAAACCTTCCGTATTTCGAGCGAGCCCGCGAACCCCATCGTCGCTGTCGATTTCGCCGCCAGACTCTGGGGACCCGACGATGAAGGGGGCGCAGCAGGCCGAGGGATGGGTTCAGCGGCGGGTGCGGGATTCGAGCTCGAGGTAGTAGCTGACGAGATCCCGTTCCTTCGTTCCCATCTGCACGAAGCGAAGGACGCGTCCGAAGGGCCACACCGTGGTCTTGGGCGGGACCTGCATCGACCAATACCCGACGTCGGACGGCCCGATGTCGCTCCAGTACGCGCCGAGGGTGCGGGCGACGATCTCGCTCAGGAACGCTCCGTGCCGCCGGATCTCGAAGTAGTCCTCCGGCGTGCTCAGGGTGTGTTCGGGGAAGCGATCACGGAGGTAACTCTGCATCGCCTCGATGCCGACGACGTTCGTGCGGAGATCCACTCCGTACTTCGTGCGGTACTCGCGACCGAGTTGCCTCGACAAGTGCGTGAAGAGCACGCGGGCGTCGAGGACCGTCCGTGGGAGTTCGTCCAGGTTCGGAGGCGTGCCATGGAGACCTGGCGGAAGGCTCAGGTGCTCCGCGGCTTCGACCACGCCGGTCATTCGCGGGGGAGCCTTCGACGTGCCGGGCGGAGGAGCCGGCGGTGCACTCGAACGGTACGGCGGACGTGAGCCGCCCTTCATGGGCGGCGTCACGGCCGCGAAGGCCGCGGGGTCGAGGGCGGGAGGCGTGACGGCGGTCGGAGTCCCCTCGACGTCACCGTAGTCGTCGAACGCGTGGGGCGCAGGGCTCGGCACACGTCGCCCGAGGTTCTTCGATTCGGCGTCCATCGTACGGAGCGGTTGGAGCTTCGGGATGTCGACCGGCGTGCTCGGAGGCTGCATCGACGCGAGCGCCGCGGCGGGGATCGCCATCGCGTCCGGCGGATTGACCGTCGGGGCGTCGTTGCCGAAGTCGTCGTCCGGCATGGAGGTCGCCGTGGGCATGTCTTCCACGGAGACCGCGCGCGGGGCCGGGTTCACCGAGATGATCCGGTTCGGCACGATCGACGGACGCGACGGTTCCGGCACGAGCGAAGTGACGATGGACGACGCCGCCGCTTCGCGCGCGCGCCGATCGAGTTCGGCGACGTCGATGGCGGTGACGTCGGTCTTGGAGACGGGGCTCGCTTCGTCGGACGACGCGGCATCCGCGGAACCCGCCCGGACTCGCCGGCGACGACTCGCGGATCACGACCTCCCTCCGCGCACCGGGCGGGCCACTCTCGGGGATCACACCGCGTGCACTCGCCGGAGGGGAGCTCGGCGAACGCGCCGCCCCTGCCGACGGAGGACTCGAACCCTGCGTGTGGATGCCCGCCGCTTCCGCGCGGGCGAGGACTTCGCGTGCACGGGTGCGGAGGACGTCGTCCAGGCTCGGCATGGACGCGAGGTCCCGCGCGTACGGAACCGCGCGGCGAAGTTCGCCCGCCGCCGCCCACGCTTCCGCCGCGAGGAGTTCGAGCTCCACGAAGGTGCTCATCGATTCGGCGAGCGGTGCGACGCGTTCGGCGATGGATCGCGGATCGACGACACCCGCGATCAACGCGGCGCGTGCGCGCAGGTACGTCGTCGCGGGACCACGGCCGCTCGTGCGTTCGATCACCTCGACCTTCGGGATGACGCCGCGCGCGTCGCCCACGGAGAGCTGCTCCTCGAGGGCCCAGAGCTCCGGATCCGCGAGGGGGCCCTTGTCGGGCCGCTCGCGCACGTTCAGCACGCGCTCGAGCGAGTCGACGTGCGCGCGGAACGTCGCGGGCGATCCTTCGCGGAGGCGTGTGCGGACGCCGTCGAGCAGCTCGACACGGGAAGGAGCTCCCTGATCGCGTTCGGTGGGCAGCGGTTTCGGAGCGGCGTCGAGGGCGCGGAGGGCGTCGGGGAGTGCGGCCGTGTGATCGAGCAGTACGCGCCGGAGCGTGCGTTCGCCCGGGCGCCGTTCGCGCGTGTAGTCGGCGGTGAGGAGCGAGACGGGGTCGTCGTCGTCGTGCTCGTGGAGGATGGCGAGCAGGTGGAGGATCTGGAATGCGGTCGTCGCGCGGAGCATCTTCACGTCCGCCGCGAGGGACGCGATGTCGAGCCAGTGGCCGCGGTAGCGCCGCGACGCTCCGTCGAACACGTGACCCTCGAAGAGTTCCGCCGGCCCCAACAAGTGGGCCGCGCGCCGGGCCATGTCCCCGCGCGCGTACAGCGCGGCGAGCTTGGGCCGCATGACTTCCGTCGCCTCGTACGCCAGATCCAGCGTGACACCGGCGGACTCGAGGCGGTCCTTCGCCTCGGCCACCGTCGTGCGGTACGCGGCCTCGCGGATCGTCCCGGGTTCGAGCGCGGAGAGTTCGATGCATCCGGCGTCGAACAACGCGTACTCCGCCTCGGGCGCACCGCCCTCCGAACGCAGGACCACACGGGTCCCGATCTCCAGCGTGCACGATCCCAACGTCAGCTCCGGTTCCGCAGGCGAGGAAGGCCCCGCGAGGTGTGCCGATTTTTGCGGTCAAACGGTTCCCACACGCTTACCCTCTCGGGGATCGCGCCCACCTTCGAGCGCGACCCGAAAGAGGGGACGGAGCGGATGGACCGAGCGAGCATCGTCGCGATTGTACTCGCCCTTGGGGCGCTTCCAACGATCGCGTGTGGCGGGCCCAAGAAAGTCGAGACTCCCGCCGTCACGGAACCCGAGCCGGCGCCCGCCCCCGAACCGCCTCCGGCCCCTCCGCCCAAGTCCCTGTTCGAGCGCATCGGCAACAAGGAAGGGATCGTGAAGGTCGTGGACTCGTTCGTCCAGAACGTGGACGCCGACAAGCGCGTCAATAAGCTCTTCGCGAAAACGAAGGCCGACAAGAAGCGCATGGAACGCTTCAAGCAGATGCTCGTCGAGCAGATCTGCGAGCTCTCCGGCGGCCCCTGCAAATACGCGGGCAAGGACATGAAAGCCGCGCACAAGGGCATGAAGATCACGGACGCCCAGTTCGACGCCATCGTCGAGGATCTCTCCGCGGCCCTCGCCGAGAACCACGTCGAGGAGAAGGAGAAGAGCGAGCTCTTCGAACCCCTCGCGAAGTTGAAGGAAGAGATCGTCGAGAAGCCGGCCGCCAAGAAGTGACCGACCGGACGTGAGCGGATACGGGCGATGAAGGAAGCGAGCGACGCCATCCTCCGTGCGGAACAAGCGCGGTACCTCGAAGCCCTCGAACCCGCCCGGGATCCGTTGCTCGCGGCCATGGAAGCCCACGCCGCCTCTCGAAAGGAGCCGATCAGCGACCCGGAAGTGGCGTCGTTCCTCGCCGTCACCGCGCGGGCGATCGATGCCCGGTTCGTCGTGGAGCTCGGCGCGAACATCGGGTACGGCGCCATCGTGCTCGCGCGCGCCGCGACGCGCGCCCACGTCCACACCATCGAGAAGTCCGCCGAAGTGGGCGCACGCGCACGTGCGTTCGTGAAGGACGCCGGGCTCGCGGAACGGATCACCGTCGAAGAAGGGGACGCCCTCGCCTGTCTCGCGGCGATCACGAAGCCCATCGATCTCCTCTACGTCGATTGCGTGAAGGAGGACTATCCGCGTTACCTCGAGGTCGGCGCGCCCAAGCTGTCCGAGCGTGGCGTGATCGTGGCCGACAACGTCCTGTGGAAGGGGCACGTGGCGAGCGCCGACGTGCCCGCCCACGAAGAGGCGCGCACGGCAGCGCTCCGCGCCTTCAACCGTGCGATCGTCGGGCACCCCGAGTTGCGCGCCGTCATCCTGCCGCTCGGGGACGGCGTGGCTTACGCCGTCCGGATGCCACGCTGACCGTTCGCGGTGCGGATGCGCGCACCCGCCGTCATTTCGTCTTCGACCGCGTGCGTCCCCCGGCCGCGGTGTCGATCTTCGCGGACGTCGTGATCGAGGACTTCACCGTCCGCCCCTGGAGCGGGACGGCGAGGACGAGGTTCGTCCTGAGCGCGGTCGACACGAGAGGGGCCAGCGATCCCGGGGACGTCGTCGACTCCACCTTTCCCGAACCCGTGAGGCTCTCGAGCTTCGCGTTCGAGCTGCCTCCGGTGACCGGGGAGGTGACGTCCTGCGCCGGAGCGGATTGTCGGAGGGTGCCGACGATGCGGACGGCCTTGTCGTCCGCGGACGCCAACGTGAACGTGGTCGCCTGCGTGAGGACGATCGAACGTGTCGCGACGTCGTTCGTCACCTCCCACGTCGCGCCCTTTCCCACGGGTTCCTCGGGGAGTACGACTCCGAGCTGTTCGATCTGTTGCCGGAAATTCTCAAGCACCTGCTGCGCCTCGCGGCTCGTGAGGGGCGGCACCACGAGCGTGACGTCCTTCCGTTCCCCGCGCGGCGTCGCCACGCCCGTCGCCCGGACGCCCTTCGCTCCCGCGAGTCCCGCGCGGACGGCGTCGACGAGCTCGGGGGCCACGTCCTTGTCGGAACGGACGTCGAACGCGTCGATCTCCATCGCGAACGCCGCGTCGCCCGAAGGCAGGACGTCGGTGACCTCGACGAACGTCCGAGCCACGACGACGGGCAGGGCACGGACCTTGGGCTCGGGGCTCCCCCCGTCCGTTCCGGCGTCGTCCAGGGCGTCCGTCTGCGTCGACGTGCGGATCGCGATCGTGACGTCGAGCGATTCCTCGCGACCCTTCGTGTAACGGTGTCGAAGCGCCTTCCGGGGTTCGGCTCCCGCGTCCATCAGCCGCGACGTCCGTTCGGCGAGGCGCACGCGGCGTTCGCCCCCTTCCGTGCCTGCGGAGGCCCCCTCCATCGGGGGATTCGTCGGCACCGGGTCCGCGACGGAGGTCGTCGTCGCTGCCGCCTGGAGCGTTCCTCCATCGTCCGGGCGCTTCGAGGTGACGCAACCGGCGACCGTGGCGGCGAAGAGGACGGGAACGAACGCGCGTCGGAGGGAGGTCGTCATGGGCGTGAACGTCCTAGTCCCATTCGGGGTCTCCTGTCCCGGGGCCCGCGCGGCACGACCCCGGGGAAGAAAGGACGGTGGGCGCGTGTCTCACACGGGATCCGTGTCCGATTCCCCACGCGGATTCGCGTGTTTTCCCACGCCATCGGGGGGCTGGGGCGCGTTCGTCTCACCCAAGGATCGCTAGAAATTCGGCGCCGCTCGCCCGTCCATCTCTTGGAACCACGGTTGCACTTTCGAACGACCACGAAGCCCTCGCCGGATACGCCGGCAGCGCTTCACGCACCGGCGGAAGCGCAACTCGTCCCGCCCCTTCTGGAGGAATTGGTCATGACCGTCGCGACGCGCACCGTTTCGTCCCTTGGCGTTCCCGTCCGCCACGCGAGTGGCGTGTTCACGAAGACCGAGCCGGGGACCCTGCGTTCGCCGACCGCCGAGGGGACCGTCGAAGCGGGACCGCGCACGGCGCGTTCGTACCCCCCTCCCGCGCCCTACACCCACGCGATCGCCATGCTCCTCGAAGAGCCCGAGAACGACGACGAGCCGCCGACGCTCCGCTTCGATCGCACGGCGGTGCTCGCCGACGACGCCTGCCCCGAGACCTCGCGGAGCCCCGGCTCCGAGGGGCCGCCTTCGATGCCTTCGATCATCTCCATGCGCAGCGTGGTGCGCGAGCCGCACCGCGTGTCGCAACGTTGACCCTCGTGACGGAGCGTCCTCAGGCGGCCGCGTCGTCGTCGCTCGGTCCTCCGCCGGTCGGCGTGGGCTCAGCGGGAGCCGGCTCGGTGTCGACTTCGCGCTTGTAGCCGCACTCCTTGTCGGCGCAGGCGATCATTGGCTTCGCCTTCGTGCCCCCGAGGACGATGAAGGGCGCCTTGCAGAGAGGGCACGGTTCGGGGAGGGGCTTCGCCCAGATCTTGAAATCGCACTTCACGGCTTCGTCGGCGTACTTCGAGCAACCGTAGAAGATGCGGCCCCCCTTCTTCTTCGGGCGGATCTCGATGATGTCGCCGCCGCACTTGGGGCAGGGGACTCCGAGCGGTACGGGGCGCGCGTTCTTGCACGTCGGGTAACCGGTGCACGAGAGGAACTCGCCGTAGCGGCCGGTCTTGATGACCATGGGCTTGCCGCACTTGTCGCACGCGATGCCGGTCTCCTTCACCGGCGGGCCGGTGAGCGGGCCGTTTCCGTCGGGACCGAGGTCGCGCGTGTTCTTGCACTTCGGATAGTTCGTGCAGCCGAGGAACCAGCCATTCTTCGACCAACGCTTCCAGAGCTCGCCGGTGCCGCACGCGTCGCACTTTTCGGTGGTCGGAACGGGGTCAGGATTCCACCGCGCGCCCTTCTTGCCCTTGTCGAGTTGCTCGCGGAACCGCTTGTAGAACTTCGACAGGAGGACGACGCGCTCTTCGGTGCCGGCTTCGACGGCGTCGAGCTGCTCTTCCATCTGCGAGGTGAACTCGGGCTCCATGAAATCGAGTTCGCTCTTCACGAGGCCGTCGACCACGTACTTGCCGAGCGTCGTCGGACGGAACGAGCGCCCGCCGTCCACCTTCTCGACGTAGTCGCGCGCCTGCACCTTGCTGATGATTTCGGCGTAGGTCGACGGGCGGCCGATGCCGCGCTCTTCGAGTTCACGCACGAGCGAACCTTCGGTGTAGCGCGCCGGCGGCTGCGTGAACTTCTGTTCGGTGATGACTCCCGGCGGCGTGTTCACGAGGAGGACCTCGCCCGTCTTCAACTCGGGGAGGGTCGCGTCTTCGCCCTGGGCTTCCAGATCGACCTTGGGAGTCGGGCCTTCGGCGCCTTCCTTCGGCTCTTCTTCTTCGCCGGCTTGCTGTTCCTTCTCGCCGCCGACGGACTGGCCGTACGCCTCGAGCCACCCCGCGAATTTGAGGACGCGACCGCTCGTACGGAGGCCGTACACCGTCCTGTTCGAGGCGGTGGCCTCGATGTCGATGCTGGTCTGGTCGTAGATGGCGTCCTTCATCTGGGACGCGACGAAGCGGTTCCAGATCATCGTGTAGAGCTTGAACTGCTCGTCCTTCAGGTGCTTCCGCACGCTTTCGGGCGTGAGCTCGAGGGACGTCGGGCGGATCGCTTCGTGGGCGTCCTGGGAGTTCTTCTTGGACTTGAACGCGTTCGGCGCGTCGGGGACGTGGGACTTGCCGTACTTCTCCGTCACGTAGTCGCGGACGGCCTGGATCGCTTCCGGCGACGAACGCGTGGAGTCGGTACGCATGTACGTGATGAGACCGACGGGGCCGCCGTCCTTGCCGAGGTCCACGCCTTCGTAGAGACCTTGCGCGACCTGCATGGTGCGCTTGGCGCCGAAGCCGAGGCGGTTCACCGCGTCCTGCTGGAGCTTGCTCGTGGTGTACGGGGCCGGCGCCTTGCGCTTCCGCTCGCTGGTGCCGATCTTGGCGACCTTGAAGGTCGCGCTCTCGAGGTCCGTACGGACGACGCCGGCGTCCGTGCCGTTCGTGACGGCGAGCTTCTCGCCGCCGCGGGAGACGAGACGCGCGATGAACCCGTTCTTCTTCGCGCTCTTCGCCGTCTTTTCCTGCACGAGGCCGACGCCGCAGTTCCAATACTCTTCGGGAACGAAGGCCTCGATCTCGCGCTCCCGATCCACGATGAGACGGAGGGCGACGCTCTGCACGCGACCGGCGGAGAGGCCGAACGCGAGCTTGGACCACACGAGGGCGGAAACGTCGTAACCGACGATGCGGTCCAGGATGCGTCGGCAGCGTTGCGCGTCGTAGAGGTGCTTGTTCAGTTCGCGCGGGTGGTCGACGCCGTACTGGACGCCCTTCTTCGTGATCTCGTGGAACTCGACGCGGGCGGTCTTCTTCTTCGCGCTCTTGAGCTCTTCGGCGATGTGGAACGCGATGGCTTCGCCTTCGCGGTCGGGGTCGGTGGCGAGGAGGATCTGTTCCGCGTCCTTCGCGGCGCCCTTCAGCTCGGCGACGACCTTCTCCTTGCCCTCGATGACATCGTAGGTCTCGACGAACCCCTTCTCGATGTCGATGCCCATCTTCTTGGGCAGATCCTTGATGTGCCCCTTCGAAGCCATCACTTCGAAGTTCGCTCCGAGGTACTTTTTGATCGTCTTCGCCTTGGCAGGAGATTCGACGACCACGAGCGTCTTGCCCATCCGGATGCCCTCTGAATTCACGACGGAGGCGCCTTGGTCCGGCCTCCGAACACGGCACGATGACGGGTTGATTCGTCAGTCGTGTCCAATAGTTAGCAGCGATTTCTGCGGAAGAAGCCGCTGGGGCCCTCTACTACTACGTGTCGCAAGGCGAGCGTCAAGAGCGCTGTCGCGGCTTCGGCGGCGCGGAGCCCGGCGGCGGTCGCGAGGGTGTCGCCGTGCTGCGCATCCATGGAGAGATATTGGAAAATTCGGTGTTCGAGCCCGCCTTCGGGGAGGTCCTCGGGAAGGGGCACCGGCGACGGGCGAGGGCGTTCCGGCGTCGACGGTCGCGCTCGAGATGGGGCCGCCGGAGGGGGTTCTCCGGCATCCGTGGCCCCGAGGGCTTCGAGAACGTGGCCACCGTCCGTGAACACGCAAGCCTTCCGGTGGCGCACGAGTTCGAAGGATCCGGCGAACGGATGGCTCGCTCCGACGCCGTCCCGGGTCGCGAATCGCGCCCAGTCCCACGCACTCGGGAGCGCGGCGAACGTGGGACGTCCCGCACCGAACGCCGCTCCCGTCGCGTGAAGCGAACCCGATCGTGCTCCCGCCTGGAGCACCACGAGGGCGTCCACCAAATGGACGAGCAGGGTGTTCCGGATGCGGTAGCGGCTCGGCGGGAGGTTCTGGGCCGGATCCGGATCGAACGGAGAGACGACGAGACCGCGATCGGCCACGGTGTCGAACAAGTCGTCGTGTCCCGTCGGCAGGGCCTCACCCGCTTTCGCGGGGGAGACGAGCCACGTGATCCCGCCCTCATCCATGGCGCCGAGGTGGGCTTCCCGATCGATCCCCAGGGCACCGCCCGACACGACGATCGCACCGGCACGTACGAACTCGCCCGACACGCGACGTGCGTACGCGAGCGCCTCGGGACACGCGGATCGGGAACCCACGATCGCGATGCGGGGACGCCGACGTCCCTCGGAGTCGCGGGCGGTCGACGGATCGCCCCGCGTCCATAGAGTGGGGAAGCGGACGGGCACGGCCTCGAAGGGGAACGCGAAGGGAGCGTCGAAACGTCGAAGGTCGGGACGTCGTGCATGGGCCATGGCCTCGCCATCGGCCACGTCCGTGCGGCGTTGCTCGGAAGTCGTTCCGGGCCGCTCCGAAGGAGGAGTTCGCTGGCCGACGTGTCGTTCGTCTTCGGTCGGAGCCGACGGCGCGTGCACGCCACGAGGTTCGGCGGAAACGATTCGCTCGCCCGCCCGCCCTCTCCGCAGGGACGTCCGAAACGAACGAACCCCCGCGCGGCGAGGGCCGGCGGGGGTCCGAGTTTCGGAATGGGAGCGCCCTCCGTCGGAGGGCGCGCCGGTCACTTCGCCTTCGAGAAGGCCTGCACCGCGATGGGGCCGCCGCCGCTCTTCGCGACGATCGCCACCTTGTACTGGAGCGGGATGGGCGAGATCGGGCAGGTCGGGTTCGGCGACTTGCCGACCACCGGCACGTTGTCCGGCGTTCCGGAGGCGCCCGCCGGCATGTTGTAGAAGGGCGGCGCGAGGAGCGTGAGAGAGAGGTTCTTCACGCCACCCGGGGCCGAGAAGCCGATGATCGTGTAGCACTTGCCGGGCTGCATCGTGACCATCATCTCGGCGCTGCCACCCTCTTGGAGCGTCTGCTTGAGGACGCTTCCTTCGGCGGTCATTCCCGGGGCGAACTTGGTCGCCGCCAGCTTGAGTCCCGCTTCGTTGGGATCGCCACCGAGCGCACCGCCCGCCGCGGCGCCGCCGCCGAGCATGGCTGCGCCCGCCTGAGCGAGCTGGTTCAAGTCGATGCCGCCGACGGCCCCGGGTTGACCGGTCGCGCCGGGCTGACCCGCGGCACCGGGCTGGCCGGGTTGACCGGTGGCGCCGGGCTGACCCGGGGTTCCCGCTTGCGGGTACCCACCCTGCTGGGGATAGCCACCCTGCTGGGGATAGCCACCCTGCTGCGGGTAACCGCCCTGCGGCTGTCCCGCCGCGCCGGGATAGCCCGGGGGCATCTGCTGCTGGCCCTGCTGGGGATAGCCACCCTGCTGCGGGTATTGGCCGTTCATGGCTTGCTGACCCTGCGGATTTTCCGCCGGCTTGTCCGAACCACCACAGCCGATCGACGTCACGGCGAGCGCCGCGACGGCGACGAGGCCCAGGTGGGACAGCGCCGTGAACCATCGTCCTCGGCGCACTTCAACTGCGCCCGTGACATCGATCGTCGTCATGTTCGAAAGCCTCCGGTGGAAGTTCGCCGCACGAGCACGTCGGATACGGCGCCGCGGAAGCGTACAGCGATTCCGCCGGCGTCGAACAGAAAGAAGGCGCTCTCGTCCGGTGTTTTCAGGAGAACGTGGCGTCGCCTCCGAACCTTACAGTCCGCGATCGTGGACACGAAAATCCCACGCTCTGCGCACCCGCAGCCCAGCCATGCCGCGACGCACCGCATCGCGGAGCCGTCACGAACCGTCGGGCCGCGTCCCGTCCGCATGGAGCGAGCGTTCGAAGAACGCGAGCGAGCCCCCCGCGTCGTCCGTCGAAGTCCCCCATGCCCCATGGACGTCGCTCGCACCGCCACGGACGCGCCCGTCCGCATGGAGCGAGCGTTCGAAGAACGCGAGCGAAAACCACCCTCGAATTCGTCAGACGCGTGCGAAGCGAGAGCGACCGAGAGGACGCCTCACCCGAGTGGGGCGTCCTCTCGGTCGCTCGCTCGCTACTGCCGGACGAACTTGAACGGGATCGCGACCGTGCTCACGCCACCGGTCGGAGGGAACTTCCAGTTCTTCTTGATGTCGGTCTCGATGCAGCGGCCGATGGTCGGTTCGTTTCCGGAACTCGTGACGTTCTGCACTTGCCCCTGAGGACCGACCGTCACCGTCGCCGTCACCGACACGGACGACGTCTGCGTGTCGCTCTTCTCCCAGCACTGACGCTTCACGGCGATGCGGCGCGCCGACACGACGCTGTTGATCTGATCCTCGGTGAGCGAGCCGCCGCCGCCGGACGGGCCCGCGCCGGGGCCTCCCGTCGTGGGCGCGACGCCGCCCAAGAGTCCTCCGAGATCGACGACCGGTTTGCCGCCGGACGTCGCAGGCGTCGGCGCCGTCTTTCCGCCGGCCGCGGGTTTCGTTCCCGCGACGGCCACGGGAGCCGTGGTCGCCGAGGGCGCCGGCGTCGCCGTGTCCGCGGGCGGAGGCGTGACCGGAGCGGCGGTGGGTGGCGCGGCGGGCGTCGGGACGTAGACGGTCTGGACCGTGGCCACCGGGGCGGGCGGCGGAGGGTCCTTGTGGAGCGCGACGTACGCGCCGACGCCGCCGGCGGTCGCCATGAAGACCACGAAGCCGATGCCCTGCCAGTTGGTCTGCTTCGGTTGCGCCTTCGCGGGTGCCGCCACGGACGCGCCCGGTGCGAGGACGGGGGCGGCGATGATCGGAGCGATGGGCGCGTCGTCCTTCGACGCCGCCGTCGCGGGGACCGCGAACGGATCGATGGCAGGGAGCGGATCCGCGGCCGGCGACGCCATCGGCGTCGGGTTCTCGTCGAGACGCTCCGCCGTCGCGAGTCGCGACGTGATCGGGATGACGTTGCTCCGCGCCGCGGCCGCCGCCGGCGACGGCGTCATGGCAGGACGGGGAGCGGCGGGTCGGGGAGGTGGCGTCGCTCCCGGACGGGCCGGTCGCATGCTGCCCGGCGGATTGCTGGGACGGACCTCGCCGGGAGCCGGGGTGAGGGAAGGACGCGCGGACGCGGCGGCCTCCCGCACGATCGCGGCGAGCTCGGGGTACGAGCGGACCGGCCGCCACTCCTCGAACCCTTCCTGCCAGACCAACGAGTCCTCGGTGACGGCTCCGTGGGCCGCCTTGCGACGCAACTCCGCGATGCGGATCGGGCCGACGGGAACGCCGTTGATGGCGGCGTACCACTCGTCGCTCGCGGAGATGTTGAGGAGATCGGTGGCGCGATCGTCGGTGGGAAGGGTCTCGGTCTTCTCTTCCTGGGTCACCGAACGCTGGAACGCGCCGGCGAGCGCACCCGCCTCGGGTTTGGCCGAGCTGCCCGTCGTGCGCGCGGCGGACGGCGCTTGGGGACGCGGCGGAGGAGCCGACGGACGTTGAGCTTGTCCCTGCGGACGTTGCGCCGCGAGACTCGTCGCGAGCGGCTTCGGCGGCGGACGCGGCGGCGCGCTGCCACCGGTCTTCGTCGGAGGCGCACCCGGCGGCCCGGGCTTCGTGCTCGCGGTCGACGCGCCCTCCCGCGGAGGCGAACTCGCGGCGACACTCGTCTCGGTGACGGCCGCGCGCACTTCGATCAAGTGTCCGCACTTCCTGCACTTCATGCGGACGGTCTTGCCGGCGACGCGATCGTCCGCGATCTGGTACTTCGCTTTGCACTGTTCGCAGACAAATTTCATGGGAGTGCGTTCTCGAGCTTATCGTCCCTGAAGACGCGCGAGAAACCGGTTTGGTTGGGTCGACGCGCGATCGGCCGCACACGGTCCCACCTCGGCCGACGAACGCGCTCCCCCGAACACCCCGGAAATCGCGGCGATTCGGCCTCTCAGGACGCCTCCGCGGCGAAGCGCGCCGCCGGGACCGTGAGCGGCTCAGCGGCGAAGTTCGACGATGTGGTCCCGGATGGAGACACGGGTCTCGTCGTCGGGCGCCGCCAACGCGGCACGTTCCCAGACCTCCACGGCCTTCTGTCGGAACCCGGCCTTCTCGTAGAGGACGCCGAGGTTCTTCAACGCGGGGAAATGCCGCGGGTTCAGATCGGTCGCCTTCTCGAGTTCGGAGATGCCCTCGAACACGTTGCCTCGCTTTCCGTAGAGGAGCGCGAGGTGGTAGTGAAGACGGTACGCGAGCGGATCGATCATGATGCCGCGTTGGAGATGCGTGATGGCGACGTCGATGTCGCCCGCCTTGTACGCGGCGATGCCCGCGTTGAGGGCGGCCTCCGCGTCCGCCGACAGATCCTCCGGGTTCGCCTTCGCGGCGCTCTTCGGCAGGGACTCGCGTTCGGCGAGGAGCCGCTGGATCGTCGCGACGACGTCGCCGATGCGGAAAGGCTTCTCGAGGTACTCCTCGATGCCGTAGTTGGCCTTGAGATCGTCGGCGATCTTCCCCTTGTAGATCGCGCTCACCATGATGATGGGGATCGAACCGTACTTCTCGCTGCCCTTGATACGTCGCGCGATGTCGAAGCCGTGGAGCTCGGGGAGCATGGCGTCGAGCACGATGAGATCGGGCACGTGCTCTTTCACCATGCGGAGCGCGAGCTGGCCGCGATCGGCCTCCATGACCCGGAAGCCCTTGCCCTCGAGGACACGCTTCAGGAGCTTTCGGATGTCCTCCTCGTCGTCGACGACGAGGACCAATTTGCCCGCGCCCGTGGGCACCGCGCCGCGCCCGGCGGCGACGCGCAACTCGTCGGGCAACATGGCGACCGAAGAGACTTCGGAGCTCATGTTGCCGAAGTCCGTCATCGAGAGATCGCCCTCGTCGCCCGCCCGTTTCACGGCGTCGTCGGTGACGACGGCCGAAAGCTCCTGTTCGTCGGGGCGCGCGGCAGGGACCGTGGGACGCGGAGCTTCGGGCGGGGGCGCGGGGCGCGTCGCGGGAGCGCGCGGCGGCAGGCCGAGCTGCCGGAGCGTCTCGGCGGGAACGTTCGGTGCGAGGTAGTAGGTCTCGCCCGAAGCCTTCGCGTCGTAGGCGGCGGCGATGGTGCGTCGCAGCGTCGTCGTGAGCGCCACGTACGGGTAGACTTTCTTGCCGGTGACGAATTCCAGTTCGTCGATCACGCGTTTGTTCGTCGGCGACGCCATCGCGAGGAAGATGCGTTCGCCGCGCGCGAGGACGGGCAACACCATGTGCGCCTCGCTCACTTCACGCGGGACGAGTTCGAGGACGTCGAGGTGGATGGCGACCTGCTGCAGGTCGATTCCTGGTACGCCGTGTTGCTCCGAGAGCGCGCGGAGCGCCTCGATTTCGTCGACGGCACCGCTGTCCGCGAGCTGGGACGCGAGCGGCTGACCCTCTTTGCGCAACGCCGCGTCCACGTCCTGCTGGGTGACGAGTTTCTTCTGCAGGAGGATGCGGCCGACTTGCCGTTTCGGGTCGTTCGACATGATCCTTCGTTCCGTCCCGGGATCGTACCTGGCCTTCCTGAGACCCACAACCCTCGGAAAATCAGCCTCGATTCAGCGGCAGGCGTCGCTCACGGTGGACGTCGCGTCGCGGAGTTCGACGCGCAAGTCCGAGACGATCGGAGTCCTCGGTACGGGCGCGACGGACGTCGGGACGGCGATCGCGTTCGACGTCGCCGTGACGAAGGTGGTCGACACGAGTTCGGTTCCGAATCCTCCGAGCTTGCATCCGCCGAGGGTCCCGTCGGCCGCGGACTTCACGAGCCACGCGCGTTCGAAGCCTCCCGCGAGGTACGCGAAGCCGTGATCCGCGGTCTCCAGAGCCTGGACACCGTACGCCCATCCGTCGAGGGCGGCGGCATTTCGGTACTTCCGCTGCCACACGACCGTCCGATCCGCGTCGAGTCGCAGGACCAACATGCCTTCCGGATCCGTTCCGACGACGAGCATGCCCCCGTCGGCCGGGAACGCGACCGACCGCGCATGTTCGGCGCGGTCGGCGCTTCCGAAGGTCGTCTGGGAGGAGATGAAGCCGGTGGTGGTGTCGACGGCGAGGAGCCACGCGTCGCCGGAACCTTTGCCGAACGAGGTCGTCGACCCCGTGATCCAGACCTTCTTGCCGTCGGGAGCGAGGGAGGCACCGAATGCGACGTCCGCTTTCGGTCCGCCGTATGCGACCTGCCACGCGATGGATCCACTCTCCGAGATCCGGAACGCCCACACGTCCTCGTTGCCCGAACCGAACGTCGCGTTCGTGGAACCGACCACGACGGCGCCACCGTCCGCGAGGGCGAGGATGGAGACGGGCTTCTCCGTTCCCGGGGTGAGTCCCTTGCCCGCGTCGCCCGCAGCGCTTCCGCCGTACGTCTGTTCCCAGATGGCCGTGCCGTCCGGCTTGAGACGGGTGACGCGCACGTCGAAACCGTTCGGGCTCCCCACGCTCGCACTCCCGACGACGAGGAAGTCCCCGTTCGACGCTTCCGCCATGCCGTACGCCGAGCCGGTGCCGAGACCGCGACCGAGGTGCTTCTTCCAGAGCACGTTGCGCTTGTCGTCCATCAGCATGGCGAACGGAAACGACGGTTCGGTCCCCGCGTCGCCTTCGCGCGTCGCGCCCGAGAGCGCGAGGCCGCCGGCCTTCGTGCGGAGGATCGACTTGAAGCGCGATTGTTCGAGCGTGCGCCAGGTGAACGAATCGGGGGCGTCGACCGGATACTCACCGAGCCAGCCGTCGCCGCTGAATCCGGCCACGACGGCGGTCTGTCGCGTTCCCTCCTCGAGGAGGACGGCGCCCCGTGCCGTCCCTCGTCCGCGGAGGAAGGGGAGGCGACGCACGTACCCGTAGGCCGCGGCGTCGGCGACGTCCGGGACGTCACCGTCCATCGCCACGCGCGCATCCGCCGCGTCGGCCGACACGTCCGGAAAGGACCCATCCGGGAGTGCGACGCCCGTGTCGCTCGCGCCCGCATCCTTCGCACCGTCGGAGGGAGCGTCGCTTCCGCCGCAGGCCACGCCCACGACGACGGACGTGGCTCCGAGGACCGCGGCGATACCCCGGCGGTTCCGAGCGAACGGCCCCCGCACACGCGTCTTCGTGGTTCCCGTGTGTCGCATCCTTGTCGCACCAGTGTAACAGGATGCCCGTCGGGCGTCAGGGAACCGTCGGGATCAGGGGCCCCGTCGGAGGCTCTCGAGCATGGACGCCTTGTAGGCCGCGTAGCGATCCTCGGAGATCGCCTCGCGCGCGCCCTTCACGAGCTCGCCGTAGAAGTGGAGGTTGTGAAGGGAGAGCAGGCGGAGCACGAGGACTTCGCCCGCGACGTACAGGTGCCGGAGGTACGCCCGCGAAAATCCTCCCGCACACGCACGGCACGTGCACTCCGGATCCAAGGGGGACGCGTCCTCCTTGTACCGCGCCTGCTTCACGATGATCTTTCCGTGACGGGTCAACGCTTGGCCGTTGCGCGCGTTCCGCGTCGGAAGGACGCAGTCGAACATGTCGACGCCGTGGCCGATGGCTTCGAGGAGATCCTCCGGCGTACCGACGCCCATCAGGTACCGCGGACGCTCGGGGTCCAGCGTCCACGCGACTTCCGCGAGCGTCTCGTACATCTTCGCGATGGGTTCGCCCACGGAGAACCCTCCCAGTGCGAGACCGTCGAACGTCGGATCGAGGGCCGCGAGCTCCTCGGCGTGGGCCTTCCGGAGATCGGGGAAACATGCACCTTGCACGATTCCGAAGAGCGCCTGTCCACGCGGTCGCGACGTCGCGAGGGCGCGCTTCGCCCACCGCGTCGTCTGGCGAACGGCGTTCTCCACGACGTCCCGCGGGGAGTCCCCCGGAGGACACACGTCGAGCTGCATCTGGATGTCCGCGCCGAGCAGACCCTGGACGCGCACGGCCTCCTCGGGCGACAGGAAACGCTTCGAACCGTCCAGATGGGAGCGGAACGCCACGCCTTCTTCCGTGAGCTTCACGAGCGACGTTTTCGAGGCCGTCTTCGCCCCGTCGGCGGGAGCCTCGCCACGTTTCGGTTCGGAGAGCGAGAACGCCTGGAACCCGCCGGAGTCCGTGAGCATCGCCCTCGGCCATTTCGAGAACGCATGGAGCCCGCCGAACGACGCCACGAGCTCCGGACCAGGTCTGAGCCACAGATGGTACGTGTTGCCGAGGACGATTTGCGCCCCGGTGCTCGCCACCTCCAGAGGATCCAAGGTCTTCACGCTCGCCTGCGTGCCGACCGGCATGAAGGTCGGGAGTTCGACGACGGCGTGCGGCGTCGTGAAGACGGAACGCCGTGCGTGGCCGCTCGTGGCGAGGACCCGGAACGCGAACCCTTCGGCGCGAGGCGACGTCACGCGTCGCTCCGTTCGAGGAGCATGGCGTCGCCGTAGGAGAAGAAGCGGTACCTGTCCTCCACCGCCTTCGCGTACGCCGCGAGGACGCGCGCGGTTCCTCCGAAGGCGCACACGAGCGCGAGCAACGTGGACTTCGGGAGGTGGAAGTTCGTGAGGAGGTAATCCACGGGACCGAACGCGTAGCCGGGCTGGACGAGGAGGCGCGTCTCGCCGGAGGTCGCGCGGACGAGCCTCGTGTCCTCCGGATCCCTCGCGCTCTCGAGGGCGCGGAGCACGGTCGTGCCGACGGCGACGACGGGACGCCCTTCCTCCCGTGCCTTGCGGATCGCCTGGGAAGCGGCCTGCGAGACGTGGAACGTCTCCGCGTGCATGGGATGGTCGTCGAGATCCTCGGCGGTCACGGGCTTGAACGTCCCGAGACCGACGTGGAGCGTGATCGTCGTGAGTTCGCAGCCCTTCGCCGAGAGGCGCCCGAGGAGCGAATGCGTCATGTGGAGACCCGCGGTCGGTGCGGCCACGGCACCGTCCACACGGGCCATCACGGTCTGGTAGCGATCGGTGTCGGCGCCGTCGGCTTCCCGCTTGATGTAGGGGGGGAGTGGAACCGCGCCCACGTCGCGGACGGCGTCGTCGACGCTCTCGCCGCTCGACGTCGAGAGCCACACTTCCAGGAGTCCGTCCTCGTCGCTGCGTTTCGCGAGCCTCACGTCGAGGCGACCCACCTTGACGTCGCTCCCGAAGCGCAGCGGCTTCGAGGATTTCCCGAGCGCACTCCACACGTCGACGGTGCGGACGACGCCGGGAGCGAGCTCTTCGTCGCGCGTGGCGAGCTTCTTCACCAGGAAAATTTCCACGCGCCCGCCCGTCTCCGCCTTCGACCCGAGGAGACGCGCCGGGATGACGCGCGTGTTGTTCATCACGACGAGCGCACCCGCCGGAAGGACCTCCGCGAGGTCGCGGATCGTCGAACCCGTGAAGGGAGGCTCGTCGGGACGCTCAGGTCCGCCCGTCCCCTTCGGGACGACGAGGAGGCGCGACGCTTCGCGATCCTCCATGGGACGTTGGGCGACGAGCTCCGGCGGCAGCTCGTAGTCGAAGGCGTCGATGCGCACCGTGTCCTCGTCCGTTCCTTCCGCGGCGGCCCGTCAGGAACCCGCCGAAGGCGTGGTCTTCCCGCCGACGACGATCCCGAGACGCGTCATCTTGCGCCACAGCGTCGTCGACGAAATCGCGAGCAATTCGGCCGCCCGCTCCCGGTTGCCGTCGGCCTCGCGGAGCGCCGACTCGATCGCCGTGCGTTCCGCGCCGTCGACGACGGACGCGAGCGTGTGTCCGCCTCCGGGTTCCGCGATACCGCCGGGCACCGACGTGGGAAGCAGGTCGTCCGTTCCGATGACGCCGTCTTGGACCAGGGCGACGGCCTGCTCGATCATGTGTTCGAGCTCGCGGATGTTGCCGGGGAAGTCGTAGTGGCCGAGGGCGTCGATGGCGCTCTCGTGCATCCGCGCCCGGACGTTCATCTTGCGGTTGTACTTGTCGAGGAAGAAGTCGACGAGATCCGGCACGTCCTCGCGCCGTTCGCGGAGCGCCGGTAGCTGGAAACGAGCCACGTTCAGGCGGTAGTAGAGATCCTGACGGAACCGCTTCTGCGCGATGGCCGGCTGGAGATCCTGGTTCGTGGCGGCGATGATGCGCACGTCGACGACGACCGGCTTGTTCTCGCCGACGCGACGGATCTCCTTCTCCTGGATCGCGCGGAGCAACTTCGCCTGGAACGCGACCGGGGTCTCGGCGATCTCGTCGAAGAAGAACGTTCCGCCGTCCGCCTCCTCGAAGAGACCCTTCCGCGCGGTGACCGCCCCGGTGAACGAGCCTCGCGCGTGACCGAACAGCTCGCTCTCGAGGAGCGTCTCGGTGATGGCCGCGCAGTTGACCGGGACGAACGGGCGGTGGGCCCGCTTCGAATTCGCGTGGATGGCCTTGGCGACGAGCTCCTTGCCCGTGCCGCTCTCGCCCGTGATGAGGACGGTCGCGTCGGTCGGTGCGATGCGGACGATGCGGCCGAGGACTTCGCGGATCGTGGCCGAACGGCCGACGATGTTCTCGAACTTGTAGCGATCCCGGAACTCGTTCGCGAGGATCGCGACCTCGCCCGCCAGACGCCGGTTCGAGAGCGCCTTTTCCACCTTCACGAGCAGTTCCTGCTCCGTGAACGGTTTCTGGATGTAATCGAACGCGCCGAGTCGCATGGCGTCGACGGCGCTCTCGATGGTGCCGTACGCCGTCATGACGATGACTTCCGTCAGTGGCTGCCGCTCCTTGATGGATCGGAGGACCTCGATGCCGTCCTGGGAACCCATGCGGAGATCGGTGATGACGACGTCGTACGCGCCGGTGGTGCCGCGTTCGATGCCCTCTTCGCCGTCCTTGGCTTCCTCGACCTCGTAGGTGGCCCCACGCAGCATCATGGCGAGGGTCGTGCGCATGTTGCGCTGGTCGTCGACGATCAGGATCTTCGGCATCGGACGGACTTCAGTCGTCTTTGGCGCCGCCGGCGATCCAGGTCTTGATGCGGGCGATGTCCGACGGGGCGAAGACGGCGCGCGGGCGCTTCGGCATGAAACCGAATTCACCGGCGGGACCCACTTGGCGGAGTTCGACCTTCACGAGGATGGAGTTCTCGGCGTCGCCGGCGACCACGAGCGCGGAGTCCCCGAGGAGGGACGCTCGGCATGCGCCCTTGTCCGTGTTGCACACGAAAGCGCTGTTCTGGGCACCGGGCTGGTTCGCGTCACCGTGGCACGCGCCGTCCCCCGAACACCCGGTGACGGTGCCGGGTTTGAAGTAGTCCTCGTACACGGCGGTCCACGTGGTGCCGCCGTCGGGATTCGCGAGGGCCTTCACGCCGCCGTCGCTCACGGGGGCGACGGGAGCCGCCGCGTCGAAACGAGCTTCGCCTCCGGACACCTCGCCGGACGCGCTGCACGCGAGGACGGACGTGGCCGCGAGGATACCTGCCGCGATCGGTGGGCTGAAGACGGAGCGGAAGGATCGGGGAAGGCGACGCGTGACGACGGCACCGAGCATGGCGGGCATCGTAGCGGGCAATCCGCGGGAACGGTAGCGGCGCGCGACGAAAAGAGCCTCCGCGGACGTGGGTGCCGTGGTCTACTCGCGACGCATGACCACCCTCCTCGCGTTCTCCGGCAGCGCGCGCAAAGAGTCCCTCAACAAGAAGCTCCTCGCACGAGCGGTCGCCCATCTCCAGTCCACGGGCGTCACCGTCGAGACCGTCGATCTTCGCGAGCTGGCGATGCCGATCTACGACGGTGACCTCGAGGAAGCGCAGGGACGCCCGAAGGGCGCGGAGCACCTGCGCGAACGCATCCTCGCGACGGACGGCGTCTTGATGGTCTCTCCCGAGTACAACGGCTCCATACCGCCCCTCCTCAAGAACGCCATCGATTGGGTGTCCCGTCCGCCGGGCCCCCTCGCGTTCAAGGGCAAGGTCGCCGGCATCATGGGCGTGTCGGCCGGCGCGTACGGCACGATCACCATGCAGTCGCACCTGCGTCTGACGCTGCAGAAGCTCGGCATGCACCTCACCATGGGGTCGATGGCGATGACCTTCGGCGAGAAGGCCTTCGCTCCGGACGGCTCCTTCACCGACCCGAAGTCCCAAGGCTTCCTGGAGCACTACCTCAAGGACCTGGTCGACGAAGTGAAGCTCTTCGAATCAAAAAAGGCGACCTGACCCAAGGCCAACCCGCCGCAAAAAATCCGCACCGCGTCCCCCAAGGCCAACCCGCCGCCAAGATCCGCACCGCGGCCCCCAAGTCCCCGGCACGCGACGAATCCCTTCCACCTCGTCCGCGTTGAAATCGCGGACTGAGTGTGTCGATCCCGCGTGGGACCAAGCGAGCCGTAGGAGGTGCGAGGAGCCGTACTTCCGTACGGCGACGAGCGCCGACGCCCGGATCGCGCCGGGCCCGCGCGGGAGCGGCGTACTCAGTAGGCGACGCCGAGGAAGAGGCGGACAGTTTGGGCAGCCGACGTATCCCAATTCGGAAGCGCCGTCGTCTGCTCACCGGGCAAGTACGAGAGCCCACCCAGCGGGAAGAACACGCCGTACTGGAGCATGGTGTAGAAGCCACCGAGCTTGGTCGGATCGTCGTTCAGGGCGCCGTCCTTCGCCTGGTAGTAGAGCTGCAGATCGAGCTCGACGCCGAGGTCACGCTTGTGGCCCGGAGTCTGGACGAACTCGCTCGCGCGGCTCCAGATGACGGCCGCACCGCCGCCGAACTTCTGACCGTCGGACTTCCGGATGAAGTCGTAGTCGACGCTCGGCCGGAAGTAGTACGCGCCCTCGACGCGTTGGAGAATGCGGCGGAAGAAGATGAGGTCGACGCGGTAGTCGGGGTGGTAACGGAACGTCGAGATCGGTGCGCGTCCGCGGAAGGAATCGATGGAGGGACCCGGCGACAGCGTGCGCGCCGCGGGATCGCCGCTCGCCCAACCGAAGCCGAAGTTCAGACGAAGCCGATCGTCGATGGCGCGGAACTCGGTCTGCGTCGTGAAGCCGTACTGACGGACCTTGATCGCCTCGATGCCGGCGAGCTTGCCGTCGTCGATGGAGCCGATGTGGCTCGCGAGCTCCGCTTCGAAGCGGAACGAGCGCCAGAGGAGCTGGACCCAGAGGTCCGGCGAGAAGACCGCCGCGCTCGTGCGGACGAGGCCGTTGTTCACCTGGTTCGGAAGGCCGAACTTCGTCGAATCGACGTCGAGAAATTGGCTGCGGTAGAGCGCGAGGGCACCCGCGTTGATGACGATGTCGCCGCGCGAGAGCGCGAGGCGCGTGAGCTCGGGGTTCTTGCGCTTGGCGACGAAGAGCGACCACTGGTTCACGTTGACCAGGTTCGCGACGCTGTAGGGGACGCCACCGTACACGTCGTACGGGGTCCCGGACGTCGGCCCCGAATTCGCGAAGTCCCACGAACCGCCGGCGTAAAGATCGAGGGACTTGAGGCCGCTCACGATCTGGATGCGATCGACCGTCGATTGCCAATCGGAGTCGATGGTGTCGCCGGCGTTGTAGAGCATGCCGAGACCCCAGTGGAACGGCATGCGTCCGAAACGGACCTGACCGAGTGGCGTGGCGTACTCCGCCCACGCGCGCTTCACGTCGATGGAGTTGCGGATGTTGTTGATGCCGGACGTCGGCGGTCCCTGGGTGGACGATTGCCACGCCGTTTGCGCGATCGGGTTCGCGCTGCTCGTCGCCGAATAGCCGGTGCTCGTGGGCGAACCGACGGCGGCCATGGAATCGGCGGTGGACCCGAGCACGATGTTGTCGAGCGCGTCGATCTGCGTGAGAATCCGTAGGTTGTCCGAGATGTGGAGCTCGGGGGTCACACGGAAGCGCATGTTCGCGCCGGCCTGGGAGCTGTTCTGGCACTTGCGATCGGGCGTGTCGCAGAGCAGGACGCTCTTGTCCGTCCCGGAGGTCGTCGTGAAGCTGTTGTCGACCGGTTGCGCCCAGAGATTCGGGTAGTTCGGATCGGTCGGCACGTCGTGGCGGCCGAGGGCGAAGTTGTGCAGGAGTTCGCCACGGACCCGGAAGTAGCCGTGGAGTTCGAGGATAGGACGCGGACGCCCCCACCAATCCTCGCTGTACACGTCGGACGTGCGCGCGCCGAGCGTGCCATCGCCCGTCGGCCGGTCCGCGCCCTGCTTCACGAGGGCACTTTCGTCCTTGGCGGGATCGAGCGCGCCGAGGCGGGCGCCGAGGGACGATCCTGCGGACGCGGAGGATGCCGGGGGAGCACTGAGCGCGGGGGCGGACGTCGGGGCCGGCGCGGGAGCGGCGGCTTTCGCGTCCACCTTCGGACCGTCCACCGCGGAGGTCGCGGGAGCCCCGGGACCTGGAGTCGCCGAAGGCGCGGGCGCGGTCGTCGGCGCGGTCGTCTGGGCGTACGCGACGGTCGGTCGGGCGACGAACGTCGTGGCCGACACGAGGGTCGTCAGGGCGATCGAAGCGGCGAACGGAGCGACGGAAACGCGGCGCGGGAGGCGCAGGGCACGGGCCATGGGGGGGCTTCTAACACGCCTTTCCGGTTTCGCTGCACTCCCTTTTGCGTGCCCATTTCCGCCGCCTTCGGCCACTTCGGAGCAGTTCGACGACGAGGACGACGACCGCCACACCCAGGACCGCACCCGATTCGCGTGGGTGACGGAGGACGGTGAGCGTGGACGAGAGGAGCGGGCCCGGCGAAGGGGGAGCGAGTGTCGGCTCCCCGAAGCCGGCGGCGTCGACGCCTTCACACGGATCCGTGTCACCACGTTCGTCCACGCCGTCCCGCGCGTTCGGTGCTTCGGTGCCGAAACACGCCTCCACACGGAGGGCGAGCGTCGACGTCCGCGCCGGAAATCCGATGGACGCACGCATGCGCGGGGCACCGGCCGCGCCCGCACCGGCTCCGCCGCGTACCGTCGCGTGAGGACGGCGGTCTCGTCGACGACCGCGTCCACCGTGAACGGGCGGAACTCTCCGCCCGCCTCGCGACACCCGTCGCCAGTCCGTCGAGAGGCTCGACGAGGACCGACGCGAGCTCGGGGGACCAGTGACCGAAATCGGTGTCGACGACGGCGGTGACCCGCACGATGCGGCCGTCGTCGCCGTCGCGCGCGAAGGCTTCCCAACGGGAAAGTCGCGCGCCGAAGACGGACGGTATTGCTGGAGAAGGCAGGGGAACTTCGCGGAGCCCCCGAGCGGACGCCGTCAGGTTCCGCCGAGTTCTTCGAGGAACGCTTCGACTTCACGTCGCAGTGCGACGAGTTTCGAACGCACGGGCGACGTCGCCCCACGGGGTCCCCGCGCGGGCGCGGGCGCGAGACGCGAGGTCGGCGCGGCGGCCGAAGCCTCCGACGCCACGTCCGTCGCGTCGACCGTCTCGACGGCGGTACTGGCGCCGCGCAGAAGCTTCTTCTTGGCGCCCGCGATCGTGAACCCTTCGGCGTAGAGAAGCTCGCGAACACGCTGCAGGCTCTCGACGTCCTTCCTCGAGTACACGCGCTGCCCCTTCGCGCTCTTCGTCGGTCGGATGGTGCGGAACTCGCGCTCCCAGTACCGGAGGACGTGCGGTTCGACGCCGACGAGTTCGGCGACTTCGCCGATGCGGAAGTACAGCTTCGAGGGAAGGGGCCTTCGATCGTGTTCGGACATCGTCGTGTTCTCTGCCTTCGAATCCTTGTCGAGGTCGGTCTTCACGGGACGGGACGTGCGTGGCGATGCGTCCGCCTGCAGTCCCGGCAGACTCTCTTGCGCCCATCGGGCGCCGGAGTCACGCGTTTCCTGTCGCCTTCCGACGGAGCCGGATTCGTCCCGCGGCGATCCCATGCCGGCGACGCTCAGGGCTTCGTCGGTTGCGCGAGGGACTCGAACGCGCCCGCCGACGACATGCCGACGCCGCTCGGCTTCGCGGTGCCCGTGCTCGAAGTGCCGTTGCTCGGGCTCCCTTGGCTGGTGCTGCCCGTGGAACCGAGACCGCCATGCCGCGGGTTCAACGCATGCTTGAGGATCTGACTCGCCTTGAAGGTGAGGACGCGGCGTTCGCTGATCTTGATCGGGTCGCCCGTCTGAGGATTGCGACCCGGGCGCTGACGCTTGTCGCGCAGGACGAAATTCCCGAACCCGCTGATCTTGATCTTCTCGCCTCGCCCGAGAGTCTCTTTCATCATCTCGAACACGAGGTCCACGAGGTCCGCGGACTCCTTCTTCGAGAAGCCTCCGACCTTCGAGTAGAGCGCTTGGACGATCTCGGCCTTCGTCATGGGTTTCGAGGATACTAAGGCCCTTTTCTTCGTTCTGACCAGACCAATCGCGACCCGTTCCACGCCCGTCGCACACGGAATTTTCCACGCCATTCTGGGCTGGACACGGAGGCGACTCGGTGGGCGTGCCGCCCTCCGAATCGAGGGCGCGTGCACGTCGCGCCGTCAGGGGACGGCGGACGCGAGCGCGTCGGCGAGAAGGCGGTGGAAGTGGTATCCGCCTCCTTCGCGCGAGATCGAGAATCGTCCGGTCTCGTAGGACCGACTGCCGAGTCCACGTTGGACTTCCTCGCAGATTCCGACGTCCTCGAGTTGGATGGCGTGTCCGACGTCGATGCTCTCGCGGACGAATTCGGGCTTCGCTTTCGCGAGACCCCGCTCGAACCAGAAGTCGACGATCACGCGGCACCGGTTCGGGGCGATCGGGAGGACCAGGTTCGTGTCGAGCACGCCCGGATAGAAATTGAACATCAAGTTCGGGTACGCCCACCAATAGTGCGCGAAGCCGCCCTTGCGGACGTCCTTCGCCGTCGTGTCGTGCCGACCTTCGTCGGGCTCCCGGAGCGGGCTCTTTTGGAGCGACGTCCGTTCGTACACGTCGACCGTGTAGTTCTTGTAGTCGAGCACGCCCGCGAGGGCGGGATGCACCGCGTTCACGTGGTAGCCACCGTCGAGGTAGTTGTCGACGAAGACCTTCCAGTTGCACGCGAGCTCGTACTCGCGGCGCTCGACGAACTCGAGGCCATCCAACATCGCGTCGTCGTGGACGCCGGGGATTGGAGCGAGTTCGTGGCGAAGGGGCCCACGGGGAACGCCGGCGTGGACGAACACGAACGGGCCGTACGCCTCGACGTGCATCGGTACGAGGCCGTTCGCGTCCTTGGAGAAATCGCACACGCCGTCGAACTCGGGGGTTCCGCGGAGTCGCCCTTCGAGGTCGTAGGTCCAACCGTGGTAGTTGCAGCGGAGGCGGGTCGCGTTCCCACACTCGGCGGGGACGACCTTCGCCGCGCGGTGCCGGCACACGTTGAAGAACGCGCGGAGGACGCCGTCACTCCCACGGACCACGAGGACGGGTTCCCCGGCGACGTCCGCGGTGACGTAGTCGCCGGGGTTGCCGAGCTGCTCGGCTCGAGCGACCAATTGCCACGACTGGCCGAAGACCGCGCGTCGCTCCAGTTCGGCGACGCGGGCGTCGTGGTACCAACCGCTCGGGACGGTCGACGCGCGGTCGAGGCCGAGCAGGCCGTCGAAGCGACGCACGAGATCACGGAGAGCGACGTCCATGGGGCAGCCCTACCGCAACGATTCCCCGTGGTCCACGGCGCTCAGGTCGTGGTGCACGAAAGGCACCCTCACCGAAGGGGGAGCGGAGGCGTGCGTAGCCCTCGCGGCTTCTCCAGGAGCCGAAGGACAGTCGTTCGGCATGACCGTCCGCGAACGAGCGGAGGACGAGTCCCCTGAAAGCGCGAGCACCCTCACCGAAGTGGGGGTGCGTTGGAGGCGCGCGTGGCCCTCGCGGCTTCTCCAGGAGCCGAAGGACGACGTCGTTCGGCATGACCGTCCGCGAACGAGCGGAGGACGAGTCCCCTGAAAGCGCGAAAGGCACCCTCACCGAAGTGGGGGTGCGTTGGAGGCGTGCGTGGCCCTCGCGGCCTCTCCAGGAGCCGAAGGACGAAGTCGTTCGGCATGACCGTCCGCGAACGAGCGGAGGACGAGTCGCCTGAAAGCGCGAAAGGCACCCTCACCGAAGCGGGGGTGCCTTTCGCGCCGTCAGGGAATCGACGGCTCGAGCGTCACGCAGCCAAATCGGTGCTCGACGCGGTCGCCGCCACGATCCCGCCTTCGAGGCCCGGAAGCATCGGATCGGAATCGGGGATGGCGGAGGCGCGGCGGCGGGCCATCTGTTCGCTCACGACGAGCGAAGCGACGTAGCCGTAGCCGAAGGTGAACAGCATGGCGAACGGCGTCGCGAACCAGTGACCGGTCTGGATCGACGCGACCGTGCTCGCGAACGAGAAGAGGGCGAGCCCGATTTCGGTCATCGGGAGGTTGGCGCGCGCGCGGTAGCGACCGACGGAGTCGCCCTTCTTGGGCGTGCGCACGAACTCTCCCGCCATCTCCTTCCAACCCTCGAAGACCGCCTTCGAGAGGTGGGGGGCGAGGCCGGCACCGAGGGCGAGGAGCGCGGGGAGGATACGGATCGCGTCCATGCGCCGGCGACCCTGCGCCCGTTCGGCCATGGCGTAGAAGGCCGCGAGCGAGCCGGTGGTCCCGACGCAGAGCGGCAGATCGATGAGGAGCATCGTTCCGACGTTCGTCGCCGGCATGAGGACCAGCGCCGGGAGGAGGAGCACGGAGAGCACCACCATGAGCGGGTACGCGAAATGCGGCGTGAGGTGGAAGAACGCCTCGACACGCTGGGTCGGCGAGAGCTTCGCGCTCATGACTTTCACCATGAGCTTGCGCGCGGTCTGAACGGTGCCCTTCGCCCAGCGGTACTGCTGCGCGCGGAACGCGGAGAGATCCTCGGGGAGCTCGGCGGGGGTGACGACGTCCTCGCGGTACACGAACTTCCAGCCGGCGAGCTGGGCGCGGTAACTGAGATCGAGATCCTCCGTGAGGGTGTCGTGCTGCCAACCGCCGCTGGTGGCGATGGCGTTCTTGCGCCACATGCCGCCGGTCCCGGAGAAGTTGAAAAGCCAACCGGAGGCCGCACGCGCGCGGTTCTCGACGAGGTGGTGTCCGTCGAGCATGAGCGCCTGGACGCGGGTGAGCAGCGAGTGCTCGCGATTCAGGTGACCCCAGCGGGCCTGGACCATGCCGATCTTCGGGTCGCGGAAGTGGGGGACCACGCGGCGGAGGAAATCGGGTTGCGGGAGGAAGTCGGCGTCGAAGATGGCGACGAGTTCGCCCTTGGCGACGGTGAGGCCCGCGTCGAGCGCGCCGGCCTTGTACCCCGTGCGATCGACACGGTGGATGTAGACGATATCGAGCCCGGTCCGCTCGAGACGGGACACGTGGGCCTGCACGAGCGTGCGGGTCTCGTCCGTCGAGTCGTCGAGGACCTGGATCTCGAGGCGATCCCGCGGGTACTCGATGCGCGCCACGTGGTCGAGGAGTCGATTCGCGACCGTGGCCTCGTTGAACAACGGAAGCTGGATCGTGACGTGCGGAAGGTTCGCGACGTCCGCGAGGTCGGCGTCGGACAACGGCGCGACGCCCTCTTTCAGCGTGCGCAGGGCCTTCACTTTCCGCAGGCACGTCACGACGAGGTGCGAGCGGTGAAGGCCGTACATGGCGAGGAACGAGAGGACGACGAAATAGGCTGCGCACAGAGCGAAGTGCATGAAATCACCTAAGCACCCGCCGTCGTCGCGGTTGTAAAGCACTTGTAATTCGTTGCATTCGGTTGTCGGGGGTCCACCTGGGGCGGTTCCGGGCGGGAGGGCGTCCCCCGACGGGGCGAGGGACGCCCTCTCGTCCGGTACCGCGACCCGGAGGTGTGACTCCGGACGAGTGGTTCACCGTTCGAACGCTTCGCGTTCGAACATCGACAACCTCGGACTCGCGGACCTCGCGACGAGGGCGTCCCCCGACGGGGCGAGGGACGCCCTCTCGTCCGGTACCGCGACCCGGAGGTGTGACTCCGGACGAGTGGTTCACCGTTCGAATCGTCGTTCGAGTCCATGGGTCGTGACGTCGCCCGTGGAGGCATCCCCCGAGGTTCGAGGGATGCCTCCGCGGGCGACTCCGTCGGTCCCAGGTGTGACTCTGGACGAGTGACTCCCCGTTCGAAACGCTTCGCGTTCGAACATCGCTAACCGCGGACTCGTGCACCTTGTGCCAAGAGGGCCTGGGGATCGATTCGTGGGGCCATCCTTGAGCGCGAAGACATCCGCATGTTCTTCGTGAACACGTCCTTCGCCCGCCGGTTGCGAACCCGCTCGGCTCCTTTCGTCGGTCACCGTGGCCGTAAGCGATTGGCGATGTTCGAACGCGAAGCGTTCGAACGGTGGAGTAGCCCGTGAAGCGTCAGAGCGGGACGTGAGGAGTCGGCCGTGAAGGCGTCCCTCGCGAAGTCGGGGGACGCCTTCATGGCCGACGTGATGCCTGTTTGGACGTTCATCACGCTTCGAACGCGAAGCGTTCGAACGGTGGGTAGCCCGTGAAGCGTCAGAGCGGGACGTGAGGAGTCGGCCGTGAAGGCGTCCCTCGCGAAGTCGGGGGACGCCTTCATGGCCGACGTGATGCCTGTTTGGACGTTCATCACGCTTCGAACGCGAAGCGTTCGAACGGTGGGTAGCCCGTGAAGCGTCAGAGCGGGACGTGAGGAGTCGGCCGTGAAGGCGTCCCTCGCGAAGTCGGGGGACGCCGCGATGGACGGTTCTTTCGTCCGTCACGGGCGCAGCGCGCGATTTCCGACGTTCGAACGCGCAGCGTTCGAACGAGAAACCATGGTTCGCACGCGCAGACGAATCGCAGGAGGTCGCGTGACGTGAAGGCGTCCCTCGCGAAGTCGGGGGACGCCTTCTCGTCACGCGACCTCACTTCGTGAAGTCGAAATTCGCGGCGCCGCCAAGTCCCACCATCGTGAAGAAGTGGCCCGCCGTCGAAGGAATGTCGCCCGACGCGGTCGCGACCGTGCCGTTGCGATCGAGGGTCTCGGAGATCTTGTTGAACGAGCCGGCACCGAACTGCGCACGCGGAAAGAGTCGGAACCCCTGGCTCACGCGCAACGTGAAGCCGGCGCCGAAGATGAATTCCGCGCCGTCGACCGTCGCCGCATAGGAAAGGTCCGTCGTCCCTGCCGCGTTCTGGAGCGTGTAGTTCGCCGACAACCAACGGTAGCCCCCGCCAATCTCGGCGAAGAATCCGAGCGTCGAGTGGGGCGACGACATGTACGCGAGCGTGAAGGACAGGAGCCGTCCGTTGCCCTGGACGTTCACCGTCTGCGTGGACGTGCCGTACTGGGAGGCTTCCTCCGAACCCTTGTAGATCGTGCCTTCGAAGGCGCCGCCGAACGTGAAGTACCGGCCGAAGCGGAGGGCAGCACCGCCTCCGAACGCGACGCCGGTCTTGAGGAGGGAGTCGACCTTGATGCTGTTCGTGACGCTGCCGCCCGGAATCCCTGCGCCGGTATGGAAACTCACGAGGAGCCCCGTGTTCGACAGTCCGTCCGACGTCGCGGCGGCGGGCTTGTCACCGTTGCCCTCGTACGCTGGCGGCGGCGGCGCCGTCGGCTTCGGGACGGGAGCGGTCACGTACGGGGGCGGGGCGGGCTGTGTCTGGACCGGCGGCGGAGTCGTCGTGACGACGGGCGTCGCCGCTGCCTGCAGCGTGAACGCCATCACCTTGTTCTTGTCACCCTTCGCGATGGTGACCGATTGCTCGCTCCGGCCGTAGCCCGTCGCCGCGACCACGACCTTGTGCGTACCCGGGTTGATGGGACGCTTCACCCCGATGAACGCGGTGTTCGTCGCCTGGTCGTCGATCGTCAGCGTCATCCCCGCGGCGTTCATGGGCGTGACGCGGATCTCGAGCGCCGGAATCTGGGACTCGATTTGCGCGAGCTCGGCTTTCGCCTGATCCTGCGCGGCGCGGTAGGCCTCGGGAGACTTCGCGTCGAGCGACGTGCGCGTGATCTCGCGGTAGTTCTCCGTCGCCTCGACGAGCTTGTCGAGTTGGGTCTGGCACTGGGCGACGTGCAGGCGCGTCGTGACGGCCGACGGGAGGATGGTCAACGCGCGCTGGAACCGATCGAGGGCGTCGCCGTACTTGCCCTGTTCCTGGAGCGCGATGCCTTCGAAGTACAGTTGGCGCGCACCCGCGCGATCGGCATCGGTGATGGGCTTGTCGTCCGCGGCTCGCGCGACGCGCGACACGGTCGACGCCGAACCCGCCATGGCGAGCGCGGCCGCGAGGATCGCGTGCGTCCGCTTCGCGCGGGACGTGCGCGAGAAACGTGATTCGGAGGGGGCGGCGGAAACGCGGGGCGTCCGGGAGACGGGCATCGACGGAGGATCCTCGGCAACTCGCCCGCGATCGGGCTCGTGAGCCGACCAAGGTACATCGAAGCGCGGATCCTGCCCACATCGTCCCCCGGGCGGGCCTGGACGGGACGAAGGGTCGGTCAGAATCCCGGGTCTTTGTGTTCGACGGGCTTCGTCGTCGTCGGGTTCCGCACGGGGACCGGGAGCGGAGCGGTCTGCGTCGGCGGGTTCCTCACCGGCACGGGCGGCTGTCGTTGCGGGACCGGAAGGGTCTGCGGATTCGTGCGCTGCGGAACCGGCAACGTCGGCGTGCCCGTGGTGTGGGCGACGGTCGGAACCGTGACGGGAACGACGACCACCGAGGGCACGGTCGTGGGCGTGGGGATCTTCGTCGTGTCGATGGCCTTCACGATGCCCGCGAGGGAGGGCGTCGTCGGTGCAGGGGCCGGACGCACGGGTGTCGCGGGAGAAAGTGCCGCCAGATCGCCGGCGTCGCCCGTCTTCTGGGCGATGGGCTCGACCGTCGCGGGCGGCGCCGCGCCGACGACGGAAGGAGCCGCGTCGACGTGAGGATCGGACTTGAGATTCCGGAGTCCGAAGAACGCACCGAGCGCACCGACCGCGAGCGCACCGACCGCCGCCAGGAGCAGACCGGCGCGGGGCCCGTGCATGGGGGGGGCGGACGCGACGAACGGCGCTTGCGTTCCCGAGAGGGCGACCCCGGGATCGGAACGCATCCCGATGGGGGTCACCGGCGAATAGGGCATCGCCTGCGTGGGCTTCGTTCCCGGTGCGGGAGTGACGGCACCGGGCGTCGGCGTCCCGAGGCCCATGCCCTGCTGCGAACCGGGCATGGGCGTGGATCCCGTGATCGGGCGTGACGCCATCCCCGCGCTCGCCATGAGGGCTTCGGAGAGCTCCTGCGCGGACTGGAATCGCGCCGCGGGTTCCCGTTCGAGGGCCTTGGCGAACCAGGCGTCGAACTCCTTCGGCAGCTCCGGCACGAACGAGGACGGAACGGGAAGGGGGGAGACGCAGATCTTCACGAGCAGGTCGCCCACCGATTCTCCGTCGAAGGGCAGTTCGCCGACCACACACTTGTAGGCGATGATCCCGAGGGACCAGAGGTCGGTGCGGTGATCGATGCTGCGGAGGCCACGGGCCTGCTCCGGCGACATGAAGTAGGGCGTGCCGAGAACGGCGCCGGTCTTCGTACCGGACGAAATTCCGAGACCCTGCGGGTCCTTGAACTTCGCGATTCCGAAGTCGAGCACCTTGGCGACCTCGTCGTCGTCGTCCGGCGTGCGGACGAGGAAGATGTTCTCGGGCTTGAGGTCGCGGTGGATGATGCCCTTGTCGTGCGCTCGCGAGAGCGCGCGGCACACCTGACGGATCACCTTCGCGGTCTCTCCGAGGGGCAATCGACCGAGACGTCGGATCCGCTTGTCGAGGGGTTCGCCCTCGAGGAGCTCCATGACGATGTACGGGCGGCCGTCCTCGGTCACGCCGTGGTCGTGGATCTGGATGGCGTGCTTCGAGTGGAGTGTGGCGGCGGCGCGGGCTTCGTTGTCGAACCGCGCGCGAGCTTCCCCGCTGTTCGCGTACTCGGACTCGATGAACTTGATGGCGACGCGGTTGCCGAGGGTGACGTGACGGCCTTCCCAGACCGATCCCATGCCGCCGCGGCCGATCATCTGGAGGAGCTCGTATTTCCCCGCGACGAGGGTCCCCGTCAGGCCAGGCTCATTCGGCTCGCTCGCCATCCACGCACTCCACCCGCGGGAGGGTCCCGCCCCGTTGCTCCAACCCTCTCGACGGTAGGCCGGCGGCGCCCTTCGGGCAAATGGCGACGGGCGATTGTTGGGGAACCCGAAGAACCCGCCCTCGGATGTGGGGGAATTTTCCGTCGATGTTACGGACGAGCTCGCGAGCCGTCGGGGGTCAGGGGGTCGGAAGGGGCGAGGGGCGCCTCCTGGGAGCGGGGCGGCAAGGCGCCTTGGGCCGGGTCGAAGGGACGCGCGACGCGCACGGTGGCGAGGGCGACGGCGAGGCGTGCCCGGTCCCGCGCGTCGAACACGCGGGGGTCCTCGGCGTCGCGTCGGGACGCTTCGTCGAGCGCTTCCACGGCCCGCGTTCGGTCCCCCCGGGCCAAGGATTCGAGGCCGACGAGAAGGAAGAAGCGCGCGCGCCCGCCGTCGATGGAAGAAGACGAGGCCCGGGAACCGCTGGCCTCGAATTCGGCGAGACGCGATCGGGTTTCGGCGAGGCGCCCCCGATCGAGGGCGCGCTCGGCGCGATCGAGGGGCCCTGCGCAGTGAACGCCGACGGCCGCCAAGGTGCCCACGACGAACGGAAGGAGACGGGAGTCACGGAGCGCCAGCGGGCGGGGCATTCCACGTATCGGTCCCGCGACGGGACGAGTTGCGCTGCCGACTCCTTTCCGCGACGCCTCCGCCGATCGCGTACGGTCCGACGAAGACGCCATGGCCGGCCACGACTTCTGGAAGGACGTCGCACGCGACGGGTATGCGTCGCCTTCCGCGACCGATCAGCGACACGCGCGGGGGCGTCCGGAGGCCACCGCGGCGCCGGGAGCGACGTTCGTCTTCACGACGGACGCGTTGCCGTGGGGCAGGTTCGGACCCGTGACCTTCGGCGCGGGCGAGGCAGGCGCCGTCGTCGTCGACCTCGCCATGCGCCCGGAGACGGCGGGCGCGTTGGCGCGCGATCTCCACCGGGCCATCGAGGACGTTCGTCGGGCCCGGACCACGTCCTACCGTCAGTAGCCCTCGCTCGCGCCGCCTCCGCCCGACGTGCCGCCGCCTCCGTCGAAGCCGGAACCGCCGGAGTCGGAGGACGAGTACGACGAGTCGCTCGACGAGCAATCCGACGACGAGGACGAGGACGAGTAGGACGACGCGTACGTCGAGGCCGCGTCGGACGAGCCGTAGGCGTCCGTCGCGACCCCGCCTGCACCCGACCAGGATGCCGCGGATGCCGTCGGACCTCCGCCGATCCGACGTCGGGCGAAGCGCACGAGAGGGACGAAGACGCCGAGGAACGTGAGCCAGAACGCGGCGACCGCGAACGTCACGCGGTCGGACGCGGCGCCGACGAGGACACCCGCGAACACCGAAGGCACGAACGCGAACGGGAACGCGGCGAGCCACGCACGTTCTCGGAACGCGCCACGGAGGATGATGAAGCCGACCACGACTACACCCGCGACGAGCGAAAATCCGAGGATCGCGGCGTCCGTGCCATCGAGTTCGTTCTTGGGGGGCGGCGCCGAGGTCGCGCCCGACGACGTGCCGTGCGCGACGTCCCCGAGGCGTGCGGGGCTCATCGCGCAACCGCCGAGCGCGTCCCCGACGGCTTGCGTCCCGTCGTCGATCGCCGCGAAGAACTCGCCCTTCGCGAGGTGCGGATTCACTTTCTCGCGGAGGATGCGCGAACTCTGGACGTCGGTGAGTGCGCCACCGACGCCCTTGCCGGTCTCGATGCGTGTCTTCCGTTCCGTCGGCGCGAGCAAGAGGAGCACACCGTCGTCCGCGCCACGCCGCCCGAGGTGCCACGCGTCGAAGGTCGCGAACGCGACGTCCTCGATGGACTCGCCCCCGAGCGATCCCGTGACCAACACGGCGACCTCGTGGTCCGAACACTTCCGGTACGCGTCGAGCTTCGCGTCGAGGGCCAAGCGCTCCGAGCTCGTGAGTCGACCGGCCGTGTCGGTCACGTGCCCCTGGATCGGAGGCGCGACGAACGGCACGAGGACGCGGGAAGGGAGCGGGACGATCGTCGCCATCGCGCCATCCTACCGCGGAAGGGCAAGCGCCCTCGTCGAACCTCCTTGACGGCCCTCGCGGTCCCCGGGCATCACCAACGGCCCATGCCCCGAGCCAAACGCGAGAAGGCGCCGAAAGACCCCACGACCTCCTCGGACGCCGCGTCGGAAGCGACGGTGCCCGAAGGGGCCGCCAAACCCGGGAATGCCTCCGCGCTCCCGCCCGTCGCGAGCGACGACGTCCTCTACCTCGTCGATCTTTCGGGCTACGTGTTCCGCGCCTACCACGCCATCGCACCTCTCTCGTCGTCGAAGGGCGAACCGACCCACGCGGTCCTCGGGACCGTGAACATGCTCCAGCGGGTCGTCAACGACCGACGGCCCAAGATGCTCGCGATCGTGATGGACTCGAAGGGCCCCACGTTCCGTAAGGAGCTCGACCCGCGCTACAAGGCCAATCGCCCCCCGCCGCCGGCCGATCTCAAGCAGCAGATGAACCGCTGCCGCGACGTCGTGCAAGCGTACAAGTTCGCCGTGTTCCAGAAGGACGGCGTCGAGGCCGACGATCTCATCGCGACGCTCGTGAAACGTGCGAAGGCGGAGGGCATCCGTTCGGTCATCGTCAGCTCCGACAAGGATCTCATGCAGCTCGTCGGCGACGACGACACGGACGTCGTCCTCTGGGACACCATGCGCAACCGCGTGTTCGGACCGGGCGAGGTCCGTGAGAAGTTCGGCGTGCCGCCGAGTCAGGTGCGCGATCTCCTCGCGCTCATGGGCGACACGTCCGACAACGTGCCCGGGGTCGCGGGAGTGGGGCCCAAGACGGCGTCCGATCTCCTCCTCAAGTTCGGCAGCCTCGACGCGATCTACGCACGCATCGCGGACGTGGAACGCGCGAAGCTCCGTGAATCCCTCGCGACGTCCGAGGCGGAAGCACGACTCTCGCAGAAGCTCGTCACGCTGAAGGACGACGTCGCCATCGACTTTTCTCGACAAGGCGTGACGGTGGGCGAGCCGGACGCGGAAGCGCTCCGTACGCTCTTCACCGAACTCGAATTCACGCGCCTCCTCGATTCGGTGAAGCCGCCTCCGCCGAAGGCGCGTACGACCCACGCGGTGTTCGAACTCTCCGTTCTCGAAGGGCTCGCCGCCCGCGCGAAGGAACTCGGGCGATTCGCCTTCGACACGGAGACCACGGGGCTCGACGCCATGCGTGCCGACCTCGTCGGCTTCTCGATGTCCGTGGACGCCGGCGAAGGATTCTACGTGCCCCTCGCCCACCGCTACCTCGGAGCCCCGAAACAGCTCCCCTGGGAGGACGTGAAGCGCGTCCTCGGACCTCTCTTCGCGTCGGCGACCGTCGAGAAGATAGCCCACAACCTCAAGTACGACTCCGAGGTGCTCGCGCGCCACGACGTGCCGGTGGAGGGCCCGTGTTTCGACACCATGGTCGCGAGCTACCTCCTCGACCCCGAGACGCCGAACGGCCTGAAGGAGCTGGCGCGCCGCGAGTTCGACGTGACGATGATCACGTACGACGAGGTGACGAAGAAACAGCGCGGCCACCAACTCGCCTTCGACGAGGTCGCCTGCGAGGACGCCGCGAAGTACGCCGCCGCGGACGCCGACCTATCCCTCGCGCTCTACGAACGCTACCGCGACCGACTCGATCGCGAGGGGCTAGGTTCCCTCATGCGGGACGTCGAGATGCCCCTGACGAAGGTCCTCGAGACCATGGAGACGACCGGCGTCCTCGTGGACACGGCGAAGCTCGCGGCCCTCTCGAAGCACGCCGAGGGCGAACTCGCCCGGCTCGAAGCGAAGGCGAAAGAACTCGCCGGTCGCGAGTTCTCGATCCGCTCCCGCGATCAGCTCGAAACCATCCTGTTCGACGAACTCGGACTTCCGGTCGTCAAGCGGACGCCCAAGGGCGGACGCTCGACGGACGCGGAGGTCCTCGAGGAGCTCGCCGACAAGCACGCGCTCCCCGAGACGATCGTCGCCTACCGCGAGCTAGACAAGCTCAAGGGGACATACCTCGATCTCCTCCCGAAAGCGGTGAATCCCAGGACCGGACGTATCCACACGCGCTACGGACAGACGACGGCCGCGACCGGCCGACTCTCGTCGAGCGATCCGAACCTGCAGAACATCCCGATCCGCACGGAGGTCGGCAAGGAGATCCGCGCGGCCTTCGTGGCGCCGCCGGGGAACCTGATCCTGAGCGCCGACTACTCCCAGATCGAGCTCCGCGTGCTCGCGCACCTCGCGAAGGACCAGGCGCTCGTCGACGCGTTCCGCTCCGGCGACGACATCCACGCGCGGACGGCCGCACTCGTCTTCGAAGTGGAACCGAAGGACGTCACCTCCGAGATGCGGAGGCGCGCGAAGGCCATCAACTTCGGCGTCATCTACGGCATGGGGGACAGCGCGCTCGGCAAGACCCTCGGCATCTCGCGGGACGAAGCCGCGCAGTTCATCGCGGCGTACTTTTCCCGGTACGAAGGCGTCGCGTCGTTCCTGAAACGCACGGTGGAGTCCGCGCGGAACGGCGAGGCGGTCCGTACCCTCCTCGGACGGCGACGGTTCCTCCCGAACCTGCACTCCGAGAACCGCGGCCTCCGGATGGAAGCGGAACGCATCGCGAAGAACACGCCCATCCAGGGCACGGCCGCGGACATCCTGAAGCTCGCCATGGTCGAACTCGGCCGCGCGACGCTTCCCGAGGGCACGAAGATGATCCTCACGGTGCACGACGAACTCGTGTTCGAGGTCCCCGAAAAACACGTGGCGGCCGTCACCTCCATCGTACGGGACGCGATGCAAGGAGTCGTGAAGCTCGAAGTACCGTTGGTCGTGGACGTCGGCGTCGGAGAGAACTGGGCGAAGGCCCACTGACGGCGGCGCGGGTCCCGCGCCGGAAGTGTCGGCCGTGGACGCGCAGCCTCGGACTCAGCGCTTCCGGATCCGGACGACGGCCGGGGACTTCGAGCGCGTGCGCCCGAGGCCCACGAGGACGAGGACGGCGAGGGCGGCGCTCACGAGCGCGTCGCCCGTGCGGTTCGGACGATCGGGGCTCGCGGAGCAGCCCGAGCTCGTGTCGGCCGGCGTGTCGCTCGCGAGGGATTGTTCCGTCGCGCGCGCGGCGGCGGGATCGCCTTCGCCGCTTCCCGAAGCGCTCGCGACGTCGGTGCGCTCGCCGAGGTCCTGCTCCTCCAGGAGCGACGCGCCCGCGGTGGCGAACGCGGCGTCGAAGAGTTGGTGGAACGGCGCGGTGGACGTGTAGATGTGGCCTTCGTCGATCGCACAATCGCCGCCGCGGGAGACGACGCCGACGATGGCACCCGTCTCTTCGCTGATCGCGGGGCCGCCCGAGTCACCCTGGCAGATGGATTTGCCGACCTCGAACTCGTGACGGCCGACCGACGGACGGCCCGTCTCCGCTTTGCGACCGACGGGGCCGACGGCGAGGACCTCCACGGCATCCTTCTTCAGACGCGTGCCGAGGGCGGCGTTGATGTCGTTGAGGCCGAAGCCGACCGAGCGGATGCTCTCGCCGGTGACGACCCGGTTCGCGACGCGGATCTTGAGGGGCTGGATGTTCTTCAGCGGACGATCGAGGACGACGAGCGCGATGTCCGTGTCGCAGAGGATGTCGCCTTCGGGACGGAAGACGGCCTTGCCGCGCGCGGCAGGCGCCGTGGAGAAGTCGACCTCGGGGCCGAGGGACACGGCGACGTTGCTCGGACGCACGTCGCCGGTCACGTGAGCGCCGTTCCGGGAACGACCTTGCTCGTCGCAGAGCACTTGGGAGGCGACACCGAGGCTCACGCAGTGACGCGCCGTGAGGACGACGTTCGGCGCGACCAGCGCACCCGTGCAGAGTTGGGTCGACGTTCCCTTCTCGACGCGCAGTGCGACCACGGCGGAATTCGAGACGGGATCGTCGTCGACTTCGCCACCGTAGATCCGCGTTCCGACCGTGGCGCCTGCCGGCTCCACACCGACGACGTCCCCCGTCTCCGTCCCCGGCGCACCCGCACAGCCGCTGAGACATCCGAGGATTAGGGCCGGTGCAAAGAAGATCCAGGGGCTCGAGGCGCCTCGGGCGGTCTCCACGGCACGATTCCAACGACTTGGGCCGGTAAGGCTCTTCGAAGAAGGCATCGAAGTGGAAAGTTCTTCAGGAACCGCGCCAACACCGAGGGACCCGGGGATCCATCGGGGCGCGGGGAGGACCATGGAATCCGAGGTCGGCGGGGCGAATCGAAGGGCGCAGGAGGTCCCCGCGGTGCGGTGGATCCCTTCCGGTTCCAGGCGCGTACATGCGCCACGTCCTGCCGAACGGGAGGGACGAGGTCGACCCACGGGGTCGCCCCGTGGACGGAATGTTCTCGGCGGAGTACTCAACGCGCCGTGAACGGAACGTGCTCACATCACGGCGGTAGGTGCGCACCGTGAGCGCCGAGGTCGCGAACGGCACCTCGCCGAACAGCGGCGCGTTCGCGTCCCTGTCGGATCGCTGGCTGGCGACGGTCGTCGGCGTGGGCCTCTTCGCGCTCGTCGCGTGGCCTCTCGTGACCGTGGAGGTGCCACCACTGCAGGACCTGCCGAATCATCTGGCGACGGCGACGATCCTTTCGAATCCCGAACTCTATCCGGAGTTCGTGGCGAACGGTCCTTGGAAGACCAATGCCGCACTGTTCTCCGCACTCGCGCACTGGGCGCCTCGCGTCGGTCTCACCGTCGCCGCGAAGGCATTCACGGCCCTCACTCTCCTCGTCACCGCACTCGCGATACCCCACACGATCCTCACCCTGCGAAGTCGGAAGTCCATGCTCGTCGCCAGCGTCTTCGCGTGGCCGATGGTGCACAACTGGTTCGTGTGCATGGGCATGCTCGATTTCTCGCTGGCGACCGCGCTGTCGGCCACCGTCATCGCCGGTCTCGTTCGACGCGATCGACGCCCGAGCTTCTCGAACTGGACGTTCGTCGCCGTCGCTGCTTTGTGCACCTGGTACGCGCACGCGTTCCCGATTCTCGTCGTCTGTCTCCTCGTGACGATCGAGAGTGCGGTCCGCGGCGTACGGGAGCGCTCGCTGCGGTCCGCGGTCACCGTGTTCGTCCGTGCGGCCACTCCTCTCGCGCCGGCCGTCGTTCTCGTACTCCGGTCGCTGTTCCAGCACGTCACCGAACCGAAGGGCGCGATGCACGGCCACGTCGACCCGACGACGTTCCTGGCGCCCTGGGAGCTCGTTTACAATCTCTGGGCGGAATGGCTCGCGGCATTCACCTGGCGCACCTACGCTTCGTTCGCCGCGTTCGGAGCGTTCGCTTTCGCGTTCGCACGCGGCGCGGCATCGCCGCGTCCGGTTTTCTTCGGTCGCATGGCCATGGCGACGCTCGTCGCGCTCTACGTGTTCACTCCCATTACCGCGACGAACTGGTTCCACGTCAACTCGCGGTTCCTTCCGTTTCTCTGGTTCGGTGTCCTACTGCGTCTGCCCGAATCCCTGCCTCGCAGCGTGACCCGAGGGCTCGTCGTCGCCGCGGTGGCGTATTCGGTGGGACTCGGGATCGACTACGGGCGCCTCGACGGAGACCGGAAGAAGTTCGTCGCCGCGATTCCGGACGTCCCGGAACGCGCGCGCCTCCTCCCGATCATCCTGCGTCCGAAGGGGGCGAGCGAGACGACGCGTCCGCTGCTCCACGCGTGGGGCTACTACGTCGTCGCGAAGCACACGACGGCTCCCCTCGTCTTCGCGCACTCCCGATCGTTCCCGATCATGTACCGGGAGGCGCCGCCCGATCGCTGGAACCACATGGTCCTCGAGAGATTCGCGCAGGGCATGGGAACGGCGGACGTGTTCTGCGGGCATCTTCGCGAGAGCGGGATCGTGGTCGACGATTGCGAGCGAGCTTGGGAAGCCGAATGGAACGAGTTCCTCGCGGATGCCAAGGCGCGCTTCGATCACGTTCTGCTTTGGGGAGCCTCGCCGCGTGTCCGGGAGATCGTCTCGTCCCACTTCCGGGAAGTCACGCGTTCGGACGATCTCGTGCTTTTCGATGCGCGGATCGGTGCGAGCGGGGACGACCCATCCCGTCGACGTCCTTAGCACCGCGCGGCGGTCGAGACTTCAGCGCGCCGCGCGCACCTGGACGTCGATCCGCCGACCGATGGCGAGCGCGAAGAAGCCGCTTCCGACGTCCCCGGTCATGCTCGCCCCGATGGCGAACACGTCGCCGTGCAGTCCGTCGTGCACCTGGTCCGAACTCACGGTGGCCCGTAGGGTCACGCGCGTGACGCTCCCGCGGGACGTGAACGTCCTCCCCCCGATCACGGCGAGGGTGCGACGCACGCTGTCGGTCAACGCGGCCGACCCCGAAGGACCGACGACCTGACCGGTGAGCTTGCCGGACGGATCGAGGGTGAACGTGACCGTGATCGAACCCGCGGAGCCGAGCGGCGCGGACTTCCAGAGGGGGCTCGTGCTCGCCGCGCTGGCGAACGCGCGCGTGAACGAACGCGCGAGATCGGCGGCGCTCCGATCGCCCACCGCGCCGAAGAGCGGGGGAGGGGGCGGTGCGGCTTCCGACGCCGGGCCCTTCGGACGTGCGTGGGTCGTTCGCGACGTCGCAGCGCGTGGTGCCATGCGCCCCTCGGACGACGCGGCGGTGCTCGCGGGGACGACGTCGACGTCGTCCGCCTCGAAGAGGGGCGTTCCCGTCGCGCCCCCGTGCGCGGGAGTCGCCGGTGCGTCCGCGGGCGCGGGCATCTCGGAGCCCGCGGAGGCGAAGGACTCACGGACGGCGTCGGGATCGATCTCGAACGTCTCCCCCGCGAGCGCTCCGCCCGCGCGATCCGGCGCGGCGGTCTCGGCGGAACTTTCCACTCGCCGCCAGGCCGCGCCGGCGAGGGCGACGTGGAACGCCAGCGACAGGGAGGCGAACGTCCGCAACGACGGCGGAGTCGTGAAGCGGTTCGTGGCGCGCGGGGTGATCATGGAGCGTCGCGACGTTCGACGCCTTCCAGCGTACGATGTTCCCGCCGTCGGTGCCGCCATGTGCGCTCCGCCTTGGAACGGCTTTCGCATCCTCTCCCGGCTTTCGTGGCGCTTTCCGTGTCCGACGCGAGAATCGTCCCGAGACGATTTTCGGTCCGACGCGCCCCGATCGGAGGCTTTCCGTGCACGACACCCATCCCATCACGACGTCTCCGCTCTCCATCCTCGTCGCGGAGGACGACGACGACATGCGCGAGAACATCCGCGACGCCTTGGTCTCTCTGGGGCACGAATGCACGCTCGCCAAGGACGGCGAGGAGGCGCTCGCGCTCCATCGCGCGTCCCGCCACGACGTCATCCTGAGCGATTGGCACATGCCACGGATGAGCGGCGTCGAGCTGTGTCGGCACACCCGCGCGCTCGACGCGGGCGGGCGGTACACCTACTTCATCCTCCTCTCGGCGTTCGGGGATCGCGAACACTTCGTGCAAGGCATGGAAGCCGGCGCGGACGACTATTCGACGAAGCCCTTCCATCTCCACGAGCTCCGCGCACGTCTCGGTTCGGCGGCGCGCGTGGTCTCGCTCTACCGGAAACTCGCCGAGCAGAACCGCGACCTACGACGGGAAAGTCAGAACTCGTTCCGCGAGGCACGCATCGACGCGCTCACGGGTGTGGCGAATCGGTTGCGGCTCACGGAGGATCTCGACGTCGTGCGCTCACGGGCGGAGCGGTACGGTCACCGCTTCTCGGCGGCGATCTGCGACATCGACCACTTCAAGTCCTACAACGATCGTTTCGGACACCTGGAGGGGGACGTCGTCCTCCGTCGCGTGGCGGACGCGATCCGCGCGGGCCTCCGCGAGAGCGACACGCTCTACCGCTACGGCGGGGAGGAATTCCTGGTCGTCTTGCCCGAGCAGGCGGAACGGGACGCGGTGCTCGTCCTCGACCGCGTGCGCCTCCGCGTCGAAGGACTCGGGATCCCGAACGCCGACGAACGCCCCGTGACGCTCAGCGTCGGAGTCGCCGAGTTCCGCGTCGGGTCGGAGAACGAGGAGAACGTGGTCGCCTGGTTGAAGCGCGCAGATGATGCGCTGTACGAAGCGAAGGGTCGCGGACGCAATCGTGTCGTGGCGGACGGCGCTAGAAATTCCGGCGGAGTTTCGCACCATTTCGTTTGAGGACAAAATTGCCCCGGTGCCCACGGTTCTGCTCGGAGGAGTGGCAGAAATGTCGCGCTGCGAATTCGCTGCGCCAGTGACGCGGTGGCGTCATGGATGGGGACGTGCACTCTGGTCGGTTCCGATCGGTTCCAAGGATGCCGGGCAGTTAGGTCCCGACCTTCGAGGTCGACGATCGGAACCGACGCCGTGTAGGTCCGCGTCAGGGCGGGCCGTCGACGGCTGGCAAGGGACTTGCTCTTCGGAAGTCCCATGAACCTCCCCCGATCGATCCTCGTGCCCACCGATTTCAGTTCGGCGGCTTCCGTCGCCGCCGACTACGCGGTGAACCTCGCGAAGGAACTGGGCGCGAAGGTTGCGCTCCTCCACGTGTACGAAGTGCCGGTCCTTGGGTTTCCCGAAGCCCCCCTCGTGGCGACGCCGGACATGGTCGCCAACATCGTGAAGACGACGCAGGGCGCCCTCGACGTGCTCGCCAAGCGTTACGAGGACCGCGGGGTCACCGTGACGACGTTCCTGAAGAACGGGGACGCGCGCGAGATCATCCACGCCGTGGCCGAGGAGGTCGGAGCGGATCTTCTCGTCATGGGGACCCACGGTCGCCGCGGAATCTCGCGGGCGCTCCTCGGGAGCGTGACGGAGGAAGTCATCCGGACCTCCTCGCGGCCCGTCCTCACGTTGCGCGTCCCCGACAAGCCCTGACGTCACCGCGTCCGGCGCTCCCGTTCGTCGGATCGTCCGCGCGTCGCGGCCGTTCCTTCCTCCGATCGGGCCCCGGCGTTCCCATCCTCCACGTCCCCACTCGGGATCGGTGATCGGACGATCGCCGTTCCCCTTCGTCCACTCGTGTCTTTCCGATCGCGGCTCCTCCACGAGCCCGAAGGAGCTCCTACGTGCCCCATTCCAAGTCCCGCATCGCCATCCTCGTCCGCGATCCCGTCCTCCGCGGCGAACTGCTCACCGCCCTCGGAGGTTCCCAGGGAGCTTACGACGTGAGCCACGCCGACGACGCCCAACGGGGCGTCCAACTCCTCGAGACCGCGCGCCCCGACCTGATCCTCGCGGACACGGCGATCCTCGCGGACGCGAGCGCGAACCTGGTTCGGCGGGCGCGGGAGACGGGACGCGAAGTGATGGTGCTCGCCGTCGTCCCCGCGGAAGCGCGCGCGTCCGGACGGGACGCGGTGCGGCGCGGTGCGTTCGACTTCGTCGCGGCTCCCTTCGACGTGGAATCCACGCGGTTCGTGGTCGAGCGCGCGCTCGCGACACGTGGTGAACGCCTCGAGATGGAGACCGTCCGCCAACGCCTCCGCGAGAGGGACGCCGAAGGCCTCGACGGTCTCATCGGTGCGAGCCCGGCGATGCAAAAGGTCTTCCGGGCGGTTCGGCAGGTCGCTCCGTCGCGTTCGGTGGTGCTCCTCGTGGGAGAATCGGGCACGGGAAAGTGTGCCCTCGCACGGACGATCCACCGCATGAGCGATCGCGCGAAGGGGCCCTTCGTCACGTTGCACACGCACGTCGGCGACGGCGATCTCGTCCGTGAGCGTCTGTTCGGCACCCCACCTTCCGGACCGTCGCGCACGTCCGAGCATCCGGGCGCGTACGCGCGCGCGACCGGGGGTACGTTGTTCGTCGAGGAGGTCGCGGAACTCCCCCTCGACGTGCAGGCGCGCCTCGTCGCGCTCCTCGAGCCTCCGTCGACGTCGTCGGGCCGTCCGGACGACGCCCTCGCAGGGGTCGACGTGCGCCTCGTGGCGGGCACGACCCTGGATCTCGCCGCCGAGGTGAAAGCGGGACGATTCCGCGACGACCTCCACCAACGTCTGTCGGTGGTCCCCGTGGAGGTACCGCCGCTCCGTCTCAGGGGGAACGACGTCCTGCTCCTGGCCGGACACTTCCTCCGTCGGATCGCGCGGGACAGCCACCGACGCATCGACGCCTTCTCGGAGAAGGCACGCGGCAAGATCCTCGCGCACCGTTGGCCCGGGAACGTACGCGCCCTCGAAGTGGCCGTGGAGCGCGCCGTCGCGCTCGCGGAGGGAACGATCATCGACGAACAACATCTGCCGATGGACGACTCTTCGGCCGTGGTCACGTCGATCCGCATCCCCGGCTCGAACATGGCGGAGATCGAACGCTACGCGATCGTGAAGACCCTCGAATCGGTGGGCGGTTCGACCACGCGGGCCGCCGAGCTCCTCGAGATCAGCGTCCGCACCATCCAGTACCGCCTCCACGAATACGGGATGTCGAAGAACCCGAAGTCGTCGCCGCCGAGCGAAGGAGCGTGAGCCGGCGCTTCAGCGACGGACCATCTCGACGACGAACAACACGACTTCGACGAGGATGAGGACCGCGACGCCGACCTCCACGATCAGGCTCGTCCGGTGCCGCGCGACGTCGAGGACGAGTTCCAGGTGGTCGCGAATCATCGCGAGTTTCTGGTCGAGGGCGCGGTAGCGATCCTCGATGGCGAACGCCGAACGCAGCTCGCGGTACGCGCGGTCCAGGGATTCGTCGTCCCAGGCGGAAGGAGGCGCGTCGAGCAACGCGAGGGTCTGGATGACGTCGTTGCGGAGGATCATGGCCTCACCGATGAACTTCGTGAGATCCCGCATCCGCCCGCGGAACGCGCCCTGGTCGGCGAACTCGCGCGTGAGCACGTCGATGCGACCCAGGATCGCCGCGACGTCGTCCTCGTAATATTCCATGCCCACCGATTGGCCGACGACGACCGAGACGAGCTCGGCGAGTTCCGGCGAATAGTGGGCGACGACGAGTCGATCGAACCGCGCGGTCGGACGCGTCACGGCACGGCCGAGGGGATCGAGGATCGGCGTCTTCTGGACGACGACGAGGAAATCGTCGACCACGGGCGCGCGCGTCTCGGGACCGATGGTCGCGAAAAGCTTCGCGAGGAGGGCCTTCCGCTCCGGTTCGTCGAAGTCGAAGAACACGATCGCCCCGAAGTCGTGGACGAAGACGCACTTCCTGCCCGCGGGATCGTCGTCGTAGAACGCCGCGAGCTCGGTCATCGACAGTCGGACGCGCTTCGCGCCGTCGAACACGGAGCGCACGTGTTTGACGTCGAAGGTGGACTTGATGCCGTACGCGGCCACGTGGACGAGCTCCGCTTCGGGAGGAATGCTCGGAAGGGCGGTGCGAGCGGCGTCGTCGTGGGAGCTCATGGCGGCAGGGACGGGCGAGGTCGAGGCGCGACGCGCCGGACGAGGGAAGCGCGCCTGCCGAAATGTTAAGCGGAGGGCCTTCGGAACGCGAGCGCGCTTGCAGAATCCCCCCGGATCGTGCGACGAAATGGGGTTCCGATGGCTTTCGCTCGTCTTGCCGGCGTCGTCCTTCCTCTCTTCTCGATCCGCACGCGCAGCGACTGGGGAATCGGTCAAATCTCGGACCTGTCGGCGGCGGCGGCGTTCGTCCGTCGCGCGGGGCACACGCTCCTCCAGGTCCTGCCACCCTACGAACTCGCGGACGGAGAGACCAGTCCCTACGGAGCGCGCACGGCCTTCGGTCTCGACCCCATCTACCTGACCCTCGAGCGCATCCCCGAGCTCGCGGCCACCGAAGGCGACGTGTCCGAATGGTGCGATGCCGCGGCGCGCGCCGAGCGGGATCGCCTCCGCGCCCTCCGCGAGGTCGACTACCGCGGCGTGCGAGCCCTCAAGAACCGCGCCCTCGACGTGGCCTTCCGACGTTTCTGGGATCGGCACTGGACGAAAGACACGTCACGCGCCGCCGAACTTCGTGCGTTCATCGCCGCCGAATCCGGGTGGCTCAGGGATCTCTCCCTCTACGTCGTGCTCCGGGACGCGCACGGAGGTCACGGATGGACGACGTGGGAGGAGGCGGCGCGAAACCACGATGCCGCGGCGCTCGCCGCCGTCGAAAGGGATCACGCCCGCGCCCTCGTCGAATACGCGTACCGCCAGTGGCTCGCCCTCCGGGAATGGGACGAGGCGCGCCGTGCCGTCCGGAACCTCGGCGTCGAACTCATGGGCGACCTTCCGTTCGTCGTCGGGAGCGAGAGCGCGGACGTGTGGGCGCGACCTTCCGAGTTCCGGAGGGACGTGTCGCTCGGCGCGCCGCCCGACGGCTTCTCGCCCGACGGTCAGGACTGGGGATTGCCGCCGTACGACTGGGCGGCCATGGACGCGAACGACCTCGCGTGGCTCCGGGCCCGGACGCGTCACGCGGCCCGCCTCTACGATCGCTTCCGCCTCGATCACGTCATCGGATATTTCCGCATGTACGTGCGGAAGCCGAAGGAGCTCGGCGTCTTCACGCCCGAAGGCGACGACGCCCAGAGGAAGCGCGGGGACCACGTCCTCGCCATGATGAAGGACGAAGCCGGTGCCACCCGGATCATCGGCGAGGACCTCGGCGTCATCCCGGATTTCGCGCGGCACGTCCTCTCCGCCCTCGAGATCCCGGGATACCGCGTGCTGCCGTGGGAGCGCGATCACGAGCATCGTCTCCGGGATCCGAAGAACTTCCCGGTCGCCAGCGTGGCGACCTTCAGCACCCACGACACCGCGCCCATCGACGCCTGGTGGAACGACTTCCAGGACTACGAGCGCAACGACTTCGCGAACCTCGCGGGGTTCGCCGTCACGGTCCCGCCGTTCGCGCGATCGATGGCGCTCCTCCGGACGCTCTTCGGCTCCAGTTCTCACCTGACCCTCGTCCTGTTCCAGGAACTCCTGGGCCTCACGGAGCGCATCAACGTTCCCGGGACGGTCGGTCCCCACAACTGGACCTGGCGGATCCCCGCCGACGTCGAGTCGCTCCTCGAGGACGCGAACGTGACGAGTCGCCTCGAGGCGGTGCGGGCCCTCGTCTCCGAATCCGGTCGCTGACCGTGTCCGCCAAGACGAGGCCCGGTCGGGCCCACCCCCTCGGCGCGACCTACGACGGCCACGGCGTGAACTTCGCCGTCTTTTCCGAATACGGGACGCGCGTCGAACTGTGCCTCTTCGATGCCGACGGTCGCGAGACGCGTGTCGACCTGCCCGAACGGACGCTCCACGTGTTCCACGGGTACGTTCCCGGGATCCGTCCGGGGCAACGCTACGGGTTCCGTGTCCACGGTGCGTACGAGCCCCTCCGCGGGGATCGTTTCAACCCGAAGAAGCTCCTCGTCGATCCGTACGCCTGCGCGTTCGAGGGCAAGGTCGACTACGACGCGCCCATCTACGGCTTCGCGCGCGAGGCCGGCCCCGCTTCGGACGTCATGGACATCCAGGACGACGCGGCCGGTATCCCGAAGAGCATCGTCGTCGACGGGACGTTCGACTGGGGAGGGGACGCGCCGCCCGAGATCCCGTGGCAGAGCACCGTCGTCTACGAGGTGCACGTGAAGGGATTCACGAAGACGCACCCGGGAGTGCCCGAGGAGCTCCGCGGCACCTACGAGGGCATGGCCTCGGACGCGGCCATCGCCCACTTCCGGTCCCTCGGCGTGACGACCATCGAGCTGCTTCCCGTCCACGAGATCATGGACGAGCCCGCGCTCGCGAAGCGGGGCATGACGAACTACTGGGGCTACAACACGCTCGGCTACTTCGCACCCGAACAGAGGTACGCGCGGAAGCCCGGCGATCAGGTGGACGAATTCAAGCGCATGGTGAAGAAGCTCCATGCGGCCGGCATCGAGGTGGTCCTCGACGTCGTCTACAACCACTCGAGCGAGGGCGGTCACGACGGCCCCACCGTCAGCTTTCGCGGCCTCGACAACCGCGTGTACTACCGTCTGAACGAGGCGGATCCGCGATTGTATGCAGATTACACGGGGTGTGGGAACAGCCTCAACACGCTGCACCCGCAGACCCTGAAGCTGATCATGGACAGCCTCCGGTACTGGGTGACCGAGATGCACGTCGACGGCTTCCGGTTCGACCTCGCGTCCACGCTCGGTCGCGAGCGTCACGAGGTCGACCGTCTCTCGGCGTTCTTCGACATCATCCACCAGGACCCCGTCCTCTCGCGGACCAAGCTCATCGCCGAACCGTGGGACCTCGGCGAAGGGGGCTACCAGGTCGGCAATTTCCCCGTGCTCTGGACGGAGTGGAACGGCAAGTACAGGGACACGGTGCGCCGCTTCTGGAAGGGCGACGTCGGTGCCCTCGGCGATCTCGGATTCCGACTCACGGGATCCAGCGATCTCTTCCAGGCGGGCGGACGGCACGCGCACGCGAGCATCAACTTCGTGACCGCGCACGACGGCTTCACGCTCCGTGACCTCGTGACCTACGAGAAGAAGCGGAACCTCGAGAACGGTGAAGGCAACCGCGACGGCTGGGACGACAACATCGCCTGGAACTGTGGGGTCGAGGGCGAGACGGACGACGAGGCCATCCGCGAACTCCGCGCGCGACAGCAGCGGAACTTCCTCGCGACGCTCGTGCTCTCGCAGGGCGTTCCGATGCTCACCTCCGGCGACGAGATCTCCAAGACGCAGCGGGGCAACAACAACCCGTACTGCCAGGACAACGAGCGGAGCTGGGTCGACTGGACGCTCGACGCGGCCCAGGAGGAGCAGCGCGACTTCGTGCGCGCGCTCCTCGGTCTCCGGGCGTCCCATCCCGTGTTCCGGAGGAAGGACTTCTTCCGAGGCGAACTCGTCCGTGGAAGCGCGCGGAAGGACATCGCGTGGTTCCGGGCCGACGGCAAGGAGATGGGGTTCAAGGACTGGGTGGAACCGAAGGAACCGTTCCTCGCGCTCCTCCTCGCCGGGGACGCCCTGGATGCCCGCGATTCCTACGGCGTGCCCGTGGTCGACGACACCTTCCTCCTCGTCATGAACGGATCCGCCTCCCCCAAGTCCGTCGTCCTGCCGGGCAACGTCTGGGGGGATCGTTGGGCTCCCGTCGTGGACACCCGGTCGCCGACGTTGGGTCTCGACGACGCGTTCGATTCCGGAGACACCTTCGAAATGGAGAGCCACTCCCTGGTCGTGTTCGTGCGCGTGGCGCCTGCCAGCGGATCGTGGCGCGCACCGCCGCGCTGAACGTGGGTTCGGGAGGGGCGGCCCCGCGGCCCCACGAAATCGGCCCCGGGGAACGTGAGAGCGCCAGGGGGCACGTGTCGGAATTTCGGACAGGGTTCGATTTCCGTTGGTCGGCCGGTTCCCTGCACCGCACAATGAGGAGATGGCGGACGAACCGGAGCTTTCGAAGGACGCGGTGATCGAGGACATCGCCGTGGCCCTCGTCGAATTGAAGAGCGTGGCCCAGCCCCACGAGCTCGCGGCGCTCCGCGAGCTGGAACTCGACGCTCGCGACGCGGACACCGCCGACCAGCTCGATCAGATCGCCCGCCAAGTGAAGAACCTCCGCCAATTCTGCGAATCGCGCACGCGAAGCACCGCGGCCTTCCCGGCCATCGGTCGCCCGCGCTGGTAGTGGATCTCCGTCGCGACGTCGTCCGCGCCGCCGCGGCGATCGTCGTGGCCGGTACGGCCTCCGGCGCCTGCGCCGACGTCCCCACCGCCTTCGGGCCTCCGCTCGACGGGCGTGCCGACGCCGGAGCCGTCCTTTCGCGCACGTGCGAGGACGGACGCGTCGTTCCCGCGTACCCGACGGGACCCTACGCCTTCGGCATCGGCGAGACGCTTCCCGACGAGCGTCGGGATCGTGTCGATGCGCGCGGCGAGGTCGCGCCCTACGCGTTCCACGACGCGTTCGACGCCTGCGGGACGGGAGAGACGAAAGTGCTCGTCGTACGCGTGACCGCGGCGTGGTGCGGAACGTGCCGCGCCCACGCCGACGTCGACGCGGGGCTCACCGAGGATCTCCGCGCCCGGAAAGCGATCCTCGTCGACTTCCTCGTCGCCGACGAGGACGACGTGCCGGCGACCATCGAATCCGCGTCGCGGTACCGCGCCAAGGCGTCGTTCCCGGTGCCCGTGGTCGTGGATCCGGGCTCGCGCTGGTTCGAGGTGGCGTTCGGCGGTCGCGCGCTCCTGCCGCTCTACGTGATCGTCGACCTCGCGACCATGAAGCCCCTCCGCTTCCTGGCCGATCCCGATCCTCTCGAAGTGCCCTGGGCCGTCGACGCCGCCATCGCCGACCGGGACGGGAAGCCTCGTCCGGTGGCCCCCGAGTCCCACGCGCACGACGGAAGGTTCGCGTCCCACCACGCGCGCATGATCGCGGCGATGGATGCGACGTCGCTCGCGCCGCCGCCGTCGCCGACCAATCGCGTGGCCGACGATCCCGTCGCCGCCCGCCTCGGCAAGGCCCTCTTCTCGGACGCGGATCTCTCGCCCAGCGGCGTCGTCGCGTGCGCACACTGCCACGCCCCGGACGCCGTGTTCCAGGACGGGCAGGCGCAGGCGGTGGGGGTCGGCAAGGGCGTGCGCAACGCCCCCTCCATCGTGCTCGCGGCCCACGCGCGGTGGCAATTCTGGGACGGTCGTGCCGACACGGCGTGGTCGCAGGCGCTCGGTCCCATGGAGAACGTCGTCGAGATGGGAAGCACGCGCCTCTTCGTGGCACACCGGGTCGCGGAGGCCCACGCGACGGACTACGAGACCGTCTTCGGAGCGTTGCCTCCGCTCGGGGACACTTCCCGTTTCCCCGCGTCGGGCAAGCCGGGCGACGCGGCGTGGGAGGCGATGACGGCGCCCGACCGCGACGCCGTCGATCGCGTCTTCGTCGGTGTCGGCAAGGCCATCGAGGCCTTCGAGCGCACGCTCCGCACCCCTCCGGTGCCCCTCGACGCGTACGCGCGGGACGATCTCGGCGCCCTCGACGACGACGCCAAGGACGGTCTCCGCGCCTTCTTCCACGCGGGCTGCGCCCAGTGCCACTACGGACCGCGGCTGACCGACGACGCGTTCCACCCGATTCGATTTCCCACCGGTCGTGACGACGGACGCCCGGACGAAGGCCGGAGCCTCGGGCTCGCCCTCCTCCGGGAGTCGCCGTTCCGCGGCGATGGCGCGTTCAGCGACGCGAAGGACGCGCGACCCCTCGGCCCCCTCGTGGTCCCGGCGAACGCCGAGGGCGCGATGAAGACGCCGTCGCTCCGCGGCGTCCGGGACACGGCACCCTACGGTCACGGCGGTTCCATCCCCGACCTCGAGGAGGTGGTCCGGCTCTACGCGACCTCCGGACTTCCGGAGGACGACCCGCGCGCCGTCGGGCGCACCGAGCCCTGGCTCGTGAACTTCGACGAGCCGACGAAACGCGCGATTCCGGCCTTCCTCCGCACGCTCCGTGGGTCGCCCGCGCGGTGACGCGTCCGGACGTTTCCGCCCCGCGCGGAAGCTCCCAGGACCGCGCTTGACGTCGCCCGTCGTTCCGCCGACAAGGGGGCGTGCTCTCGCCCACCACCCGCGACCTCCTCGACCTCCTCGTGCGATGGACCCACGTGATCGCCGGAATCATGTGGGTCGGCAATTCGATGCTCTTCAACTGGCTCGATCGGAACCTCGAGAAATCGAAAGACGATCCGGAGCGCATGGAGGGGCGCATCTGGATGGTGCACTCCGGCGGCTTCTACGACGTCGTGAAGAAGCAGCTCGCGCCGAACGAGATGCCCGCGGTGCTCCACTGGTTCAAGTGGCAGTCGTACACGACGTGGCTCACGGGCTTCGGCCTCCTCGGCCTCGTCTACTACATGGGCGGCGGCACCTACCTCGTGGACCCGCAGGTCTCCGGGCTCTCCGTCCACCAAGCGAGCGCCGTCGGTCTCGGGACGCTCGTGGGCGGATTCGCGTTCTACGATCTCCTGTGGCGATCGCCGCTCCGAAAGGTGCCGATGGTGACGGTCGCGATCTGCCTCGCGGCCGCCGTGGGCGTCATCTACGCGCTCACGCACCTGCTCGGCGGGCGTGCGGCGTACATCCACGTCGGCGCGCTCTTCGGCACGATCATGGCGGGCAACGTCTTCTTCCACATCATCCCGTCGCAGCGCGTGCTCGTGGCGGCGACGAAAGCGGGGGAGCCCCAGGACAAGGAGTTCGCCCTCCGTGCGAAGGGCCGCTCCATCCACAACAACTACATGACGTTCCCGCTCCTCTTCACGATGGTGAGCAACCACTTCCCGTCGACCTACGGGAACCCGAAGAGTTGGCTCGTCCTCGTCGTGATCTGCGTGGGCGGCGGACTCGTGCGCCACTTCATGAACGTGCGCTTCACGTTCAAGCGGTGGGTCGCGGCGCTGCACGTGACCATCCTCGCCGCCGTCGGTCTCCTCGCGTTCCTCCTCCGCCCGGCGCCCGAACGCGTCGTCGCCGTCACGGCGGACGGCCCGGTGAAGAAGACGCCCTTCGTCTTCGTCCACGCCCTCGTCACCGAGAAATGCGTCCCGTGCCACTCGAGCACTCCGGCGGACAAGACCTTCGCCGCGCCGCCGAACGGGATCATGTTCGACACGCCCGCGCAGATCCAGCAGTACGCCGAACGCATCCACGCGCGTGCCGTGGTGATGAAGACCATGCCCTTCGGCAACAAGACGGGCATGACCGACGACCAGCGCGATCTGCTCGCGAAATGGTTCTCGGAAGGGGCACCCGGGTATTGAGGTCGGGCGGACGACGACGCGAGCGTCCGGTCGTCAGTCTCCGAAGGCCTCGATTTCGGCGAGCCCCGGGATGTCCCGTTTCGCCGCCGTGATCGCGAACGCCACCTGCGCGACCCCGTGCACGACGCGACCGAGATCGACGTCGGCGTCCCGGAGCGGACCTTCGAGCACGACGGTTCGTTCGTCGAGGAGCGCGTTCGACGCGTCGTAGAGTTTCAAGCGACCGACGAAGGGCGCGGCATTCGTCGTGACGCGATCGCCGCGCACCGCGATCACGCGCACGTCCATGGGCTTCTGCGGCGCCGCGGCGATGGACGGGCCCGTCGCCACGCAGCCGGTCGCGCACGCGGCGTTCGTCCCGTGCCAACTGGTGTCGAGACGACCGTCGAACGTGAGCGTCGTCGGGAAGTTCATGAGCGTCGACACGGCCTTCGACGTCGCGCGATGAAGGAGGTTCGCCTTCGTGCGGAACACGGGCCCTTCGAACGTCTCGCCGCCCCGTTCCACGCGGAGCGTCCCGGTCGCGAAACCGGCGGGGATCACGAAGGTCATCGCGCCGTCCGAGAGGATCTTCGGTGCGACGACGGAACCACCCGCGTCCCGTACCGTGGTGCCCGCCGCGAATCCGGAGCCCGCGATCGAGACGGTCTCACCCGGGACCCCGTAGTCCGGATTGATGCGGGTGATCGCGAGCCCGTTCGTCTTCGTGGGGACCGTGAGCCAGACGATTCCGGTCGTCGACTCGACCTGCATCGGGTCGTCCTGCACCACGACCGGGATCGCACGCCCCGCCCGGGATTCGGGCACGGTCACCTCGACGGTGCCGGACGTCGTCTGGGTCGTCCCGTTCGTCGGCGCCCGCACGATCGTGTGGGGGGCGCCGTCGACCCGTGCGATCGCGTTGGGGGACCATCCGATCCCGGTCAGCGTGAGGCGCGTCGGGACGCCCGGCGTGATCACGGTCGCGCCCGCCGCGTTGGCAACGCCGTCGAGGCGGACCGTGAGCGGGTCGACCGCGTACGAGCGCGGCGTGCGTTCGCCGAGGGGCGCCATGGGACCGGTTCCCGTTCCCGATTTCGGACCGCCGTCGGCTCCGCCGTTTCCCGGCGTGGAATCCCGTTCGATCGGGGCGTCCGAGTCCGCGGCCGACCCCGAATCGAGTCCGTCCGTGCCGAGGCATCCGGTGCCGGCCACGAGGGCGGCGACGGCGACGACGAAAGGGAACGACGGGCCGGAACGGAATGCGCGGGGACGCGTCATCGAGGGCACTCGTGGAAGCGAAGAAGGCGAAGCTCCCTCCGAGAGGAGCAAGCCACGCGCCAGCACGACGGGCCGTGTGGGAAAAACGGCTACAATCCGGGAACTTCCGGAAAATTCCCATTCGTGAGGGACCACGTCCTCGCGCGCCGCGAAGGGCGTCGCCGGGTCCCCTACGGGGTGGGGAACGACGGGACCGGCGCCGCCGACCGGGCGCCGCTCAGACGAGGGTCTTCACGTCGATGTCGAGGTTCTCCCGTTGGCCCACGTCGCCCATGGCCTTCCGGAGCTGGGTCATGGGCACGCTCTGGGGCACGTCGATGCGTGCCTCGAGACGGAACAGGGGGGAACCGGTGATCGGTGCGTTGTAGGCCGTGGTCTCGAGGCTCACGATGTTGATGCCGAGCTTCGAGACCGCGAGGGCGACCGCGCGAACGATGCCCTCGTGATCGAGGGCCTCGGCCGTGACGACGCAGGGAATGACCGCCGCGCGCCGGTGCTCTTCGGGGCTCTTCGTGCGACGGACGAGGACGCCCGCCCCGATCTTCGCCCCGAGGTCCAGGGTGTCCTTGGCGATGGTCGCGATCTCGGACTCGCTTCCGGACACGAGCACGAGCATGCCGAACTCGGCCCCCAGGACCATCATCCGGCTCTCCTCCACGTTGCCGCCGCGGGAGGTGATGTATTCCGTGACGTCGGCGACGAGGCCCGGGCGATCGGGTCCTAGGGTCGAGAGAACGAGGTAGTGCGAGGTGTCCATCGACCCGAGGATACGACGAACTTTTTGTCTCCGTACCGTCGATCCGAGGGATACGCTCGATTCATGCGCGTGGCGGTGTTGACCTCGGGCGGGGATTCGCCGGGCATGAACGCGGCGGTCCGTACCGTCGCCATGGTCGGGTGGGGACGCGGACACGAAGTGCTCGGCGTGCGCCGGGGCTACACGGGGCTCCTCGACGGCGACGTGGTCGCGCTCGAACGCTCGTTCGTGGACGGCATCTCGCGCCACGGCGGGACGGTGCTCGGGTCCACCCGGTCGGCGGAGTTCCCGACACCGGCGGGTCAGGCGAAGGCGAAGGAGAAGATCCAGAAGCTCGGCATCGACGCCCTCGTCGTCGTCGGCGGGAATGGATCGCTCGCCGGGGCGCACCTCCTCGACGCGAGCGGCGCGTGCCGCGTGGTCGGCATTCCCGCGTCCATCGACAACGACGTCGGTCACACGAGCCTCGCCATCGGCACCGACACGGCGGTGAACACCATCGTGGAAGCGTGCGATCGCATCTCGGACACCGCCCGCGCCCATTGCCGCGCGTTCGTGATCGAGGTCATGGGTCGTCACTGCGGGTTCCTCGCCATGCGCGCGGGCATCGCCGCGGAGGCGAACGCCATCCTCTTCGCCGAGAAGAACCTCGGCGACGACCAGCTCGTGGCGAAATTGAAGAACGCGCTCCGGTCGTGCTTCGCCGAGACCCGCGTGCAGAAGCGCGCGCTCATCCTGAAGGCCGAGGGCGTGCGCATGAGCACGCAGGAGCTCGTAACGCGCCTCGAAGAGGCCATGAAGGTGGACGTGCCCGGCATCGAGGTGCGCGGCACCGTGCTCGGACACATCGTGCGCGGAGGGAGTCCCAGCGCCATGGATCGTCTCGTGGCGCAGCGACTCGCGTACGGGGCGGTCCACGCCGTCGAAGGAAAACACTCCGACGTGATGATGGCGTGGGAGCCCCCGGGGGGTGGCTTCGCGCCGACGAACGATCCGTCCGTCTCCATGGTGCCCCTGG
>JAXLYL010000028.1:0-87502 GCA_046351475.1 Polyangiaceae bacterium | reverse complement strand
CCGCGCGGTGACGTAGTGCGGCGCCAGCTCTTCCTTCCAAGGAGCGAGCGCGGCCCAGGAGGGCGACGCGAAGAAGTCGTCCTTCGGCATGGGGAGCGTGTTGGCGTAGGTGAGCGAACCGCCACCGACACCCACGCCGTGGAGGATCGTCACGTGGCGGAAGAACGACATCTGGAAGATGCCCTTGAGACCGAGCGCGGGGAGCCACATCCAGCGGCGGAGATCCCAGTTCGACTTGGGGAAGTCGTCCGCGGAGAAGCGGCGCCCCTTCTCGAGCACGGCCACGCGGTATCCCTTTTCGGCGAGGCGGAGTGCCGACACGCTCCCACCGAACCCGGAACCGATCACCACGAAGTCGAGCGGCTCTTTGGCCATGGGGCGCAGGATACCGCGTGATACTCTCGCTGCCATGGCGAACGTGGCGACGTGGTTGGTCGAAGCGCGCGATCAGGCCGGGCTCGTGGCGAAGCTCGCTGGATTCTTCGCGAACCTCGGCCTCAACATCGTCGACGCGGCGAACCACTCGGATCCGCACGCCGAGGACGGCGCACGATTCTTCATGCGCCTCGTCGTCGATCTCGGGGGTCTCGCGTCTCCCGGAGCGGCCCAGGCGCTCGGTGGCTCGGCCACGCGGAGCACCCTCGAATCGTCGTTCGCCGCCCTCGCGAAGAACCTCGGGGCGACGTGGTCCGTCCGGTACGACGACGTGCGTCCGAACGTCGCCGTCCTCGTCACGAAGGAGGCGTCGTGCCTCTACGACCTCGTCCTCCGTCAGAGATCGGGAGAGCTGCCGTGCTCCATCGCGATCGTGATCTCGAACCATCCGGACCTCGAGTCGGTGGCGGCGAGTTTCAAGATCCCTTTCGTGTGTCTCCCGGTGACGGCCGCGACGAAGGCCGACCAGGAGAAGCGCATCCTCGAACTCCTCCAGGTGCACCACGTCGATTTGGTGGTCCTCGCGCGCTACATGCAGATCGTGTCCGAATCGTTCCTCGACGCTGCGCCGCCCGTGATCAACATCCACCACGGATTTTTGCCCGCGTTCCAGGGCGCGAAGCCCTACCACCAGGCCCACGCACGGGGTGTGAAGCTCATCGGCGCGACCGCGCACTACGCGACGAAGGATCTCGACCAAGGTCCCATCCTCGAACAGGACGTCGTCCGCGTGACCCACGCGAGTGGCCCCGAGGAGATGGTCCGCATGGGAAGGGACGTGGAGCGGGTCGTCCTCGCGCGCGGCGTGCGCGCGCACCTCGAGCATCGCGTGATCGTGTCCGGTCGCCGGACGGTCATCCTCTGACCGAAGGTCCGATGACGAGAACCCGCATCGTCGAAGACGTCGCGCAACTCGAAGCGCTCGCCCCGAAGTGGCGCGCGCTCGTCGCGTCCGATCCGGCGTGCGAACCCGTCGTCACGCCGACGTGGACCCTCGCGTGGTGGCGGAACTTCGGCACCGAGGACGGTCGCAAACTTCGCGCGGTCGTCGTCGAGGATGGCGAGGAACTCGTCGGGCTCGCCCTCGTCTCGCTGCGGACGGTCTACGTCCGCCGCGCCATTCCCGTCCGGAGACTCGAGCTCCTGATGACCGGCGAGATCGAGGCGGACGAGATCTGTTCGGACTACGTCGGCGTCCTGACTGCTCCGGGCCGCGAGCGGGAAGTGGCCACCGCGTTCGCGGACGTACTCGCGTCCGAGGACGTCGGCGTTTGGGACGACTTCGTGTTCTCCGCCATGAACGGCGAAGCCCCGTTCGTGCGGGCGTGGCTCGACGTCCTCCGCGAACGGAACCTCGAACCGGAGTTGGAGGTCACCGGGCGCTGTCCCTACGTGCGCTTGCCGGCCACGTGGGAGGAGTACCTCGCCATGCTCGATGGAGGGGACCGCTACATCGTGTCTCGCGCCCTCCGCGATCTCGAGAAGTGGGCCGGAAAGGACGGCTTCGCGCTCCACCGCGCCGAGGACGCGGCTTCGCTCTCCGAAGGGTGGCGCATCCTCACGTCGCTCCACGGCGAGCGCTGGAGCGAACGCGGTTCGAAGGGTGTGTTCGCGAGCTCTCGTTTCTCGAAGTTCCACGAGGAGGTGATGGCCCATCTCCTCGCCGGCACGGACGGACGCCTCGATCTCATGTGGCTCACGGTGAAGGGCGAGCCGATCGCCGCCGTGTACAACGTCGTCCACGCGGGCAAGACGTACTTCTACCAGAGCGGTCGCAAGCTCGATTTGCCCAAGGGCATCCGCGCCGGCATCGTCCTCCACGCCCTCGCGATACGTCGCGCCATCGCCGAAGGACAGCGAGAGTACGACTTCCTGAACGGCGAAGCCCAGTACAAGCGGCAGCTCGCGACAGCCGTCCGGGACCTCGTCACGATCCGGGCCTCCGCATCGACCCTCCGGGCCCGTGCGGTCGCCGCCGCGACGAACCTCGCCGAACGTGCGATCGAGTCCGTGCGCTCGCCCGCTTCGGTGCGGTCGCCGCTCTCGACGCGCGGTTCCGCGTCGTCGCCGCCCACGTCCGCCCGACCGTCGTCGTCCACGCGTCCTCCGCCTTCCGTCCGACCGTCGTCGTCGCGCGCCGCCTTCCGTGTCGATCTCCGGAAACGCGTCCGCCGGCACCGCCCGTCGTCACCATCGTCGACGCGGTCCCGCCCTCGGACGTCGACGCGGAGGCGCCGATGTCGATCCGGGTGCCGCCCGTGAAGCCCGACGCCGGGTGATCAGCCCGCGCCGCGGAGTGCGCCCACGATGCCTTCGAGCCTCATCGCGAGGTAACTCTTCTCGCGGTGGACGCGCCATCGGATGGACGTGTCGAGCGAGAGACGTCTCCGGTAGAGGGCCCGGTGCAACGAGTCCGCGTCCGTCCGCACCTTGCGCGGGTGCGCGTAGAAACCCTCGAGCTTCTCCTTCGCCATCCCCTCGGATCGGAGCCACACGGGAACGCAGTCGTTCGCGAGGACGTCGGCGTCCGTGAGGACCTTCGAGACGCCGCTGCCCGTCGTCGGGCACACGCTCTGGAACGCGTCACCGACGAGGACGAGGCCGTCACGGAGGAACGAACGTTCCCCGCGTCCGTCGGTCCGGCCGTCCACCGTGTAGAGCTCGACCGCGTTGCCCTGCACCTTCGACACGACGCGGAAGTCTCCGGTCACGCGCGTGAGACCCGGCAGGAGGCGGAGGAGTTCGTCCTTCGGCGAGGTCATGAACGCGCGCACGAAGGGATCCTTCGCGACGTGGTACGAGAACAGGTTGCACCGCGTCGTCTTCCCGATGGGGAAGAACGTCACGTACGCGAGGCGCGTGTCCGTCCCGACGGGGTAGTAGCTCACGGAGTTCCACGGAAACGTCGCGCCCGTCGTCGGCTCCACGTCGAAGCCGAACGCGAAGGAATGGTCCCGGCTCACCCACGTGCGCGCGATGCCGAGGCTCCCGTGGAGATCGCCGTTCGTCCCGGTGGAGAGCACGACCAGACGCGCGCGGAGCTCCTTGCCGTTCCCGAGACCGACCGTCTGCCGATCGGCGGAGAGCGACAGCGTCGCGACCTTCGCCTTCTCCCAGTGCACGGTCGCCGGAAGGTGCGCGCGGAAGGCGTTCACCATCTCGTGGTAGTGGACGCCGTACTGTTCGAGGCGAATCGTCTGGATCCGCCGGCCGGCACGGGCGTCGACGACCTCCTCGATGACGCCCGCCATGGGCCGTAGCGTCCCGAGGAGCCCCAGCTTCCGGAGCAGATCGGCCTGATCGGCCTCGATCTTCTCGGCCTTGAAGCACGCCGCCGCGGTTTCCCGCGGATCGACCAGGGCGACGGACACGCCCCGTTTCGCGAGAGCGTCCGCCGTCACGACGCCGGCGAGACCGGCGCCCACGACGACCACCTCGAATTCCGCTGCCGCTCCCGATCGTGCCGTCACCCTTCAGTCCTATCTCTCTCCGGGCCCCGGAATCGAGCCCTGCCGTCGGCGCACGATTCCGTCCGGAGTGTGGCTCCTCCCTGAACCACCGGCCTCCTTCCGCGGGAAAACCCGGTGAAAAGGCGATCCAGGTTGCCGGGTGCACCAGTGTGCGTACCTTACCTACACGTCGCGCGGCGAGGACGCGGACGGGCGGTCTGGGGAGACCGCGGAACGGGACACGACCACGGGTCGCGCGGGCTTCGGCTCCCACGATCCCGGATTCGTTCGCCCGCGTCCCACCGATCCGCGCGCACACGACACTCGTAGAGGAGCATCGCCATGAATTCTCGTCGCATCCGCTCGGCCATCATCTTCACCATCGGCGTCGTCGGCGGACACCTCCTCGGGTCGTTCGTGATGGGTTGTGCCGCCGAGCAGAAGGCGGGCGCCGACGCCCGCGCCGAGGCGAGTGAGGTCGCCCCGTCGACGAAGTGACGTCCAGGTCGTCGTCGGACTACTCGACGACGACCCGATCGCCCGCGCCCCGACCGAAGGTTTCGGGCGCGTACATCTCCTCCGCCTTGGGAGGAGGCGCGACGAACGTCCCGAGGGACGTGGCACGCGCGACGTAGACGTACTCGTGGAATCCCTCCCGGAGGAGGGACGCGAACGCCTCGACCCGGTCGTCCCGCATGTTCTGGTGCTCGTACCAAGGGCCCCAGTACCAAGCGAAGTCGTCGCGGCGACCCGAAGGCGACCGCTTTCCGGAACGGGGACCGTCGTCGTCGTCGGGAACGTCACCCGTGACCGCGAGCGCCGCGTTCATGGGTTCGAAGCCGGCGGGGAGACCGTCGACGAGCGCCACGTGGTACCGCCTCGCGGGCGCGAGCATCCGGAGACGCACGCGCACTTTCGCTCCGGCCTTCACGTGCCACGTGCCGTCGTTCGTGCGGGTGACGTCGCTCGCCGCATCGACGCCTTCGTACGTTCGTTCGACGGTGAATCCCGCGGAGACGGGTTCGGGCGTGAGGTCCTCGGGCGCGTACCGCATGCCGACGCGCCAGTAGAGGCGCCCCGGTCCGTCCTTCGCGAGGACGACCGGCGCGTTCGGCACGAGCGTCGCCAGGAACGACAGGGGTACGGTGACGGCGCTCTCCTCCGTCGTCCTCCCCTTGAACGCGTGCTCGGCGACGAACTTTCCTCCCAACCATGCGCGCGCCGTGAAGTTCGGAGTCTCCTTCTCGTACGTCGCGAAGTACCGGTCGAGCGCGAGGAGGATGAAGGCGCTCTCCTGGGTGTTCGTCCAGCGGCCCTTCGTGCGGTGCGCGAGCAGCCCCTTCACGAGCTTGGGGATGACGGGGCTCGTGGGTTGGTCGCCGATCAAGGCCTCGAGCAACACGCCGTCGGTGCGGCGCTCCGAATGCAGGAGGACGTGCGCGCCGTCCGAATAGGACGTCGTGAAGTGGGCGTTGCCTGCGGTCTCCTCGACGCGGTTCTCGAGGAGCTTCCGGATCGCCCTCACTTCCGTGCCGGACGCCGCGTCGGCCGAGAGCACGGGGAGGATCCAACCGAGGGACTCGAGCGGCGTCTTGTCGACGCCACCCGCTTCCGCGAGGAGACGCTTCGCCCGCGGACGATCCGCGTCGCCCAGTCGGTTGCGCACGTAGAGCGCGTAGGCCACGAGCGCTCGCTTCGACTCGGGCGAGTACCAGGACGGAATGTGCGACTCCACCGAGCGCAGGTAGGTCTTCGCGCGCTCGAGCGTCTGCGGCGGCACGGCGTACCCCTTCGTCTTCGCGCGCTCGAGGGCGTGGGCGACGTGGATCGAGAGGTACGGCCACGTCTCGCCGTTCCAGAACCCGAAACCGCCGTCCGTCCCTTGTCGGCGCCTCAGCGTCTCGAGGTCCTCCTTCATCGACGCCTCGAGGGCCTCGGGTCGGGGCATTCCTTCGGCATGGAACGCCGTGAGCACGTCGCGGAGCGCCGCGATGGTGAGGATGCGGGAGGCAATCTGCTCGTTGCAGTCGTAGGGGTACTTGACGAGGTAGAGCACGGCGTCGGTCAGCTCGGCGACGGCCGTGGACGACGTCGTGATCTCCACGCCGCCGAACTCCTTCACGACACCCTTCGGCATCGTGACCGGGCGTTCGATGGCCCCCGAATCGATCTGCCCGTAGGTGGCGAAGGCTTCGGTGGTCGCCGGCGTCCACACCGGGAGCTCCACGAGGCTCGCGTCGGCCCAGGTTCCGGCGGCGGCGGCGATCTGGAATCGGGCCTTGCCCGCCTTCTCCGCTTTCGCCGGGATGCGTACTTCGACGCGATCGTTGGCCGGCACCGAGACACGGCGACCGGCGGGCCCCGTGATCGACGCGTTCGCCGTCCTCGCGGCGAGGGACACTTCGAGGGCGGAGTCCGTCTGGTTCTGGAGGACGACGGCCATCTCGAACGTGTCGCCGAAGTTCAGGAAGCGGGGGAGGGAGGGACGGACCATGAGCGGCAATCGTGCCGTGATGGACGATTCTCCCGTGCCGAAGTGCCGGGCTCCCGAGGTCGCGACGGCGACGATGCGGTAGCGCGTGAGGTTGTCGGGGAGGGTGACGGGCACTTCCGCGTGGCCCTTCGCGTCCGTCACCACGTTCGGGACGAACGCGGCGAGCGCCTCGAAGTTCGTGCGCGTCGCGATGGGTGAACCGGACGACGCGTCGTCCTGCGCTTCGGCCTTCTTGGCCATCGCGCGCCCGGCGAGCGCGATGCTCGCCGCGGGGGGAGGAGACGCCATGGGCGCGGCGGCGTAGGCCGTCTCGCGCAGGAGACCTCCACCCATGGCACCGCCCGGACGCGCGAGTGCCGAAGGATCGGCGAGCGTGACGAGGCTCCGCGTCTCCCGATCCGACGTCCCGTCCGGCCGGCGGCCGTAGAACGCGTCCACGAGTTTCGGCGTGGTCCACGGCTGGAGAGCGAGGACGGCTTCGTCGGCCACGATCACGGTCACGTTCGCGCCCGCGATCGCTTCTCCCGTGGGAGCCTTCACGTCGACCGTGACTTTCGTCTTCGCTCCCGGGTCCACCTTCGCCGACGTCGGCGCGACGGTGACGGCGAGCGTACGCGACGTCGGAGGTACCTTCAGATCGGCCGTGCCTGACGCGAACGCGGGCCGTTTCGGGGCGTTCGGGATGGCCATGCCTCGTCCGTCCTCGCGCGGGATCGCGCCGACGACGTCCACGTGGATCGTCGCGCCGGGAACGAGCGCGTCGGAGACGGGCACCTTCAGGACCGTGGACGACTCTTTCGTCGCGAAGCGCTCGAGGTGCACGATTCCCTGACGACGGACGGTGAGCACGCCTTCCACGGGCGCGAACGGAGCCACCACGAGAATCTCCGCCGTGTCGCCCGCGGCGTATTCCGAACGGTTCGGAAGGACGGTGACCGCGTCCCGGCGGACGTTCTCTTCCTTCGGCGCGTCGGCACCGACGACCCACACGTGACTCTCCGTGCGGTTCTTGCGCCCGCGTGCGTCCGTCACGGTGGCGACGATGCGGTACTTGCCGGCTTCCTTCGTCGTCACGTTGCAGCGCACGGGGTCCTTCGACGACGTGAGATCGCACGTCGCCGTCGTCGTCACGGTCTCGACCCACTCGCCGGCCTTCTGGATCCACTCGATGCGCTCGCCCGAGACGCTCACGGCGCGACCCGGCGTGACGACGCCGTCGACGTCCGTCACGAGGGTCTCGACGGGGAGTGCTTCGCCCGCCTTCACGAAAGGACGTGCGAGCTTGAGGCCCACGTACACGTCCGCCGGATGCACGAGCATCTTGGCTTCGGCCGACCACGCTTGGCGGTTCACGTCCGTGACGTTCGCGGAGAAGCGGAGCGACATCGGGAACGAGGGCGTCACCGCGTCGAAGTCGACGCGGAGGCCGTGGCGACCGAGGGGATCCGTCACGCCATCGAGGGTCGAAGGAGGCGTCCTCGGCTGCGCGTGCCTGGATCGGAAGCTCTCCCACCACCACTCACGAGCTTCTCCGAACGACCAATCGGGATGGTTGGGAGGTGCGTAGTGCCCGGTCTCGCGCGTCACGGTCCAGTGCACCGGGGCCTGCGGAAGTCCGCCGCCCGCGTAGTACTTCGCCTCGACGAGCACGTTGCCGTGACCGCCCACGAAGTACGGGGCACCGCTCGCCGACGCCGTGACCTCGAACTCCGGCTTCCGGAACTCCTGCACCTGTAGGACGTGGTTCGCGGAGCCGGGCGCGTAGGTCGAACCCACGAGATCGAACGTCACGAGGGCGGTTCCGAGGTTCGCGTTCTTCGGAAGTTCGATCCCGACGTCGAAGGCGCCCGACGCGTCGACGGCCGCCTCGCCCTGGAGGATCTCCGTGCCCCGCGCGTCGCGCACGACGTATTTCACGCGGCCGGATCCGACGTCCGCGGCCTGGAGGTCGCCACCCTTCTTGGGATCCCACGCGCGGAGGTAGCCCTTCAGCTTCGCCTTCTCCCCGGGCTTGTACATCCCGCGGTCGTCGAACACGAACCAGTGGAGCTCCGGCGCGAGGGTCCTCGGTTCGAAGAATCCGTCCCACGATCCGGAAGAGGCGAGGAAGGTCGTGTCCGCGCCACGTTTCGCCACGAGCAGCTTCGCGCTCGACGGGTCGCCGAGTCGTGCGAGGCCGTCCGCGGCGGACTTCGCGTTGCCCCGCCCTGCGTCGAACGAGACGTCGACTCCCGCGAGGGGGGCTCCGTCGCCGAGGGCGCTCGTCCAGGCGACGACGCCGTCCTGATCCCGGTAGGCACCGAGCCCGATCTGCGTCGACTGCACCCACGTCCGGTACGACTCGCGGTACCGCGCGTCCTTCGGACGCGGGTTCTCCGCGTCGACGATCACGTGCCCGAAGCCGCCCGTGAGGAACGGCGTGAGATCGAACGACGTGGCGACGATGGCGTCGTCCCCGCTCGTCGTCCGGACGGTGCGATCGAAGACGAGCTTGCCGGGCATCTTCGCCTTCGGTCCGGGATTCGCACCGTAGCCGCGGAAGTCGCGGAGCGCGGCCTGGTAGGCGTCCCAGTCCTGGGGCGTGACGGCGTAGGCCTTCACGCGGATCTCGGGAACGTTCACGGTGAAGATCGGGACCTCGCGCTTGCCCGCAGGATCGAGCACCATCACCGCGTTGGGCGCACCGAAGAGTTCCGGTTCGGCCGCGCCCACGTCGAACGTGAGCTTCTTCTCGGCGCCGAGGGTCTGGCCGAAGACGTCGACGACGTCCGCCGCGACCGTGACCGTGACCTTCGAGCGTCCCTTCCAAGGACCCGTGACGTACAGCGTGTCACCCTGCACGTTCGTCCGGAGCGTCGCCGGTTCGGGCGACACCCGAATCTTGGCCGGCGAGAACGCGACGGCGTCGAGGACGTTCGAGAACGCGATCTCGAACGTGTCCTGGGGCGTGCACTTGTTCTCGTAGCCGCAGCGCGACTTCTTCACGACGAGCGGGCCGTACGTGTGGACCTCGAACCCTTGATCCTTCTCGGTCGTGCGCGGCCCCTCCGCGGACGGTGTGCCCTTCGGGAACGTCACGGAGACCGTCGCCCCGGAAGGGAGTGTCTCCTTCGCGCGGAAGGCGATGGCGCGTCGTTTCGGGGCCTTCTCGAGCGCGAGGACCACCGAGGGAGCTCCGTCGAGATCCGCGTCGGTGGCGAGGCGTACGTCGAGCGACTTGCCCCCCGACGTCACGCGCACGGCCTTGAGCAGCGCGTCGGCGTCCACGTCCTGGTCGAACTCCGCGTAGAAGACGACGTCGCGCTTCTGGGTGCCGCCTTGGGGAAGGAACCGGGTCATGGTCGGGGGCGGCGTCGTGAACGACCACTTCGCGCCCTCCGCGACGCTCTCCCCCGTCACGCTTTTCGTTCCTGCGGCGACTTCGACGCCGAACGTCGTCGCCATCGGCATCCGCGTCTCGGGCTCGAAGACGGCGGTGTCGGTGCCGAGCCATCTCCATGCGCCCTTCACGGCGGGCGTGATCGTCGCGGGTGGCGGGAGCTTCGCGAGTTCGGCGAGGGACGTCACCGCGACCATCGGACGGGAGAACGTGACCGTGACGTGCGGCGCGATCGGCACGGCGCCGTCCGGCGCGTGCCGAAGCACACGGAGCGGACCCGTCGTAGCCGTCGCGACGGGAGCGTCGGACGGGGGAGGGAACGACTCCGTGATCGTCTTCGCGACCTTGGGCGAAGGAAGGCTGCCCGGACGCAACGCGAACGCCTTCTCGGCATCGGGATCCGGCGGGAGCGCCGGCAAGCGCCCGAGGAGTTTCTTGGCTTCGGCGTCCGCGAGCGGCGTCGCCGACGCGACCTTCGCGCGCGTGACGTCGCCCGCGATCTCCTCCTGGATGCGGAACCCGAGACCCGACTTGGACACGCGGACCGGTCCTTCCTGCGCGGACGAGCCGGGCGTGGAGCCGGGCGTCTCGGCGGGTTTGCCACCGGGACATGCGGTGGGGAGAAGGAGAAGCGAAGCGGACAAAAGGAGGAGGCCGAGCGGTCGATTCATGCGGTCGACGAGTGTACGTCGGAACGCGCGGATCGATCTGCGCTCGGCCTCGGGAGCCTACGATTCGAGGGCGTGGCGGTCACGCACCCGAATTCCGGACCATCACAGGCAATCGGACTCTTTTCCGGGGCTGCCGAAATCCGAGTTCGGCGACCAGGGACGCCAAGACTGGCAGTAGCTCGCCGCGTCGTTCGCGGGGAGACCGAGCTGCTTGAGCTGGATGGACGCGCCCTTCTTGTTGAACCCGTTGTTGATGAACTTGCCCGTGTTGATGCCCGCGAGGAGGTACGAGCCGTCGTAGATGTAGATGCCGGCGGACGGGTACGCGCTCCAGAAGTCGAGGGTCGGGTAGTCGTAGATCACGGCGTTCGCGGGCACGTTCGCGGTGTACGTCGCCGTGTTGCGGTCGCGGACGAGGACCGCGTAGGACTTCGCGCCGACGATGATCGGATTCGTGTCCTGGATCGTGTAGACGTTGTCGGAGCGCGTCTCGTTGCCGTAGCAGTCGCGCGCCGTGACGGTGTAGCGGCCGTCCTTGAGCGTGAGGCCGTTGAGCATGCGCGGCCGGCTCGCCGTGTTGAAGACCTCGAACCACTGGGCGTACGCGCCGGCCTTCGGGTTCGCCATCACTTCGGTGATGACGAGGTCGCCCGCGCCGGGCTTCTCGATCACGGGGGCCGTCGCGTTCGCCGAAGAGTCGTTGCCGGTCGCCGCGGTCGCACCGGGCGTGGTGACCGTCGCGGGCGTCGTACCGGCGCCGGGCGTCGCGCGATCGACCGTGGCCGGATCGATTTCTTCGCCGTCCGCACAGGCGACGGTCGACGTCGCGAGGGCCGCGAAGAGGGAGAGCGCGAGAGCGCGATGGCTGGAGAGGCGAGACGAGAAGGCGGTGAAACCCATGGTCAGAATCCCGTGCGCCTGGGGGGTTCGAGTCCGTGAAATTCGTCCGAGAGTGGACGGCGGAAACCAGGCGGGCCGGATGTGACGCGGGCCCGAAAGGCGCGCAACCGAAATGTGCGACATCCGACCGAAAAGTAGGCTTTTCCACAGCGCCGCCGAACCTGAAGACGAACGCGACTGAGGCCTAGGAAGCGCAGGTGATGCTCCCAAAGCGCACATGGGTCAAACGCCCGGAATCGCGAGCGAAATCGAAGTACGGTTCCGCTCGAATTTCAGCGGCTCGGCGACCCATCGTCGGCCGCTCCCGACGGACGATTCCGTCCCAGGGAGGGCTTCTCGAGGCGCTCACGGACGCCTCGGACGAGGGCATCGACGACGGCTTCGTGGGCGCGCGCGTAGGACGGCTGACGGAAGAAATGGAGGACGACCGGGACCGTCAGGGACTTCGTGCCGGGAACGATGCGGAGCGACGCCGACGACGGGACGAGGTGGCGCGGAAGGACCGCGCGACCGAGGCCGAGCACCGCGCCGTCCAGGATCCCGTAGATGTCGTCGAGGAACGATCTCCGGATCCACGCCGCCTTCTTTCCGCTCCGCTTGAGGAACGCGCGCGTCGTGTCGTCGTCCGCGTCGTGGTCGAGGTAGACGTCCTTCCGGGCGTTCGGCTTCGTGCTCTCGACGAGCACCAGTTCCTCGTGACCGAGGGCGACGCTCTCGAGCGTCGGATCGTCGAGGACCCGATCGAGGAGCGCGAAATCGCACCCGGCGCGGCGGAGGAGACCCTCCAGCGCGGGAAGTTCGCGGACGGCGAAGTCGACGCGAAGGTCGGGCTCCTCGACCACGAGCTTCGCGATGGAGGGGAGCACCGCCGAGCGCATCACCGACGAATACCCGGCGATCCTCAACGTGCCACCGAGACCCTTCGACGGTCCGACGCCGAGGTCGCGCAGGAGTTCGCCTTCGAGGGACGCGCGGGTCTGGCAGTACCTGAGGAGGCGTGTGCCTGTCTCGGTGATGGTGACGCCGCTCGCGTTCCGGACGAACAGGCGCTGACCGAGTTCGTCCTCCAGGAGCTTGATGCGCTGCGATAGCGCCGGCTGGGTCACGCCCAGTTCCTTCGCCGCCCGCGAAAAATGCAGGTGCCGGGCGACGGCGTGGAAGGCGTCGAGCTTTTCGGCGGAGAGACTCATCGAAGCCGACACGACGATAGCGCCTCCCGGCGGCTCTGATACGCTCTTCTCGTCTTGCGCTTTCGTCCTTCGAAACGCGGTGCCGTGCTCGCGACCGCCCTCGTCGTGGCGGCCCTCTCGTCGGTCGCGTGCAGTCTCCTCGTCACGACGGAGGCGGACCAGTGCACGACCGACGCGGACTGCGATCGCTTCGGATCGTACGTGTGCGATCGCGTCGCGCGCGTGTGCGTGCTCCCCACCGTCGCCGATGCCTCCGCCGACGACGACGCGCGGGACGCCACCGTCGACGACGCTTCCCTCGTCGAACAGGACGGCGGCATCCTGCCGCTGCCCGACGCGTCCCTGGACGCCACCCTCGACGTCGACGCCGCGATCGACGCGACCGTCGACGTCGACGCGGGGCCGGACGCGCGCGACGGGAGTGGGGACGGTGGAGCGGACGCCGATTCCGGGGACGGCGACGCCTCGGACGCCGCGGACGCGTCCGACGTTCCGGACGCGGCCGACGCTTCGGAGACGTCCGACGCGGACGCGGCCGATGCGGCTTCGCCCTGCGATCCCGTCGGAAAGGCGGACGTGGTCGTGCAAGGCACGATCACCGCGGACACGCGCTGGGCGTGCTCCTCCTACTGGGTGCTCGACGGCATCGTCCACGTCGGAAGCGGCGTGACCCTCACCATCGACAAGGGCACGACGGTGAAAGGAGACTTCACCAACCGCGGCGCGCTCGTCGTCGATCCGGGCGGGAAGGTCGTCGCCGTGGGCACCCGCGACGAGCCCATCGTCTTCACGAGCGCCCGCGCGGACGGACAACGGGTCGCCGGAGACTGGCTGGGCGTGGCCCTCGTCGGCAACGCGACGGTGAATCGTACGGCGACCAGCGCACTCTACGGCATCTCCACGAACGGGGGTTCCGACGACGACGACTCGAGCGGTTCCCTCCAGTACGTGCGCATCGAGTACACGGCGGCCGTCGGACTCTCCATGTTCGCCGTCGGTCGTGGGACGACCATCGATCACGTCGAGGTCCGCAAGGCCAACTCCGACTGCTTCGGATGGTACGGCGGTACCGTCAACATGAAGCACCTCGTGTGCCTCCACGGCGGCATCAACGGATTCGCGTGGAATTTCGGGTACCGCGGCAAGCTCCAGTTCCTCGCGTTCCAGTCGCGGCCGGACGTCATCTCGCGCCGCGCGAACGGCATCTTCGGGGGCAACGGAACCACCGGACCCGACGCCGCCGTGCCCGTGAGCTCGCCGGTCGTCTACAACGCGACGTTCTGCGGTCGGAACCGCGCGAACCTCGCGGAGACGAACGTGGGGCTCTTCCTCTCGTCCGGAACCGAGGCGCGGATCGCGAACGCCCTCGTGGCGGGATTCGAATCCGGCCTCAACCTCCGTGACCTCGCGACGGCGGACAACGCGCGCTCCGGGAAGCTCTCGATCAAGAACACGCTCTTTTCCGACAACCGACCGGAGCCCGTCGCGTTCCCCGAAGACGCGGGCGTCGACTCCGGCGACTTCGCGGACGACGACTTCGGATTCGACGAAATCGCGTGGGCGAGCCTCGCCGCGAACGCGAACGTCGTCAGCGACGCCGGCGCACTTCCGGGATGTTTCTCGGCGACCAATCCGGTGATGCGGCCCGCTGCCGTCATCGACGGCAACGCTTCGACCCCCCCTGCCGACGGATTCTTCGACACGAACGCCCGGTACGTGGGGGCGTTCCGTGACGGGAACGACGGCTGGGCCGACGGCGCCTGGGTCGTGTGGGACAACTCGCACTGAGGCCCACCCGGTCGGGACGGGGTCGCAATCGCCCCGAACTTGCCGGAAACACGGAGGGAACGGCGCGGGGAACGGCGCCTTCGCGCCGGAAGGAATTCCGTCCCGGGACCCATGGAACTTTTCGCGTCCGTGTCCGTCGAACGGAAGGACTCGGGAAGAGTCTCCGCCGTTCCGGACGTTCCGGGAGTCGGACGGGAGAACGCTCCCCGCGAACAAGGACACGACCATGAACGCTCTCCTCAAGATCACGCTCGCCGCCTCCGTCCTCCTCCCCGCGGTCGTGCTCTCGCCCCGTGCCGAGGCGTGTGGCGTGTTCTTCGAGGGCGGTCGTCCGCCATCGCCGAAGCTCGTCGCCCAAGTTCCGAAGCGCACGCCGAGCAACGCCGTCGAGGTCGCGCAGGTGATGATCGACTCGGCCGCCTACGCCACCGCGGCCACCACGCTCGCGACGACCTTTCCCACGCTGAAGACGGGTGACACCACGTCCCCCGTCGACGCCCGTGCGCACAGGCTCATGGCGCTCGCTCTCGTCCGTTCGGAAGGAGCCGCGGGGTCGGCGCAGTTCCCCACGGCCACGGCCGATCAGAAACTCGCGAACGTGCAGTGGGCCATCGGCGCGCTCCGCGGCCTCAACGCTCGCCGCACCAACGACCCGGCTTTGCAGGCGGATCTCGGCGAGGCACTCGCCCACGTCCCCTCGCTCCACGACGAAGCGCGCAAGGTCCTCGGCGCCCTCGCCGAGAAGGACCTCATGGGCAGCGGCCACGCGTACGCCGCCCTGGCGAAGCTCCACGCCGAGGCGGGCGACGCGAAAGCCACCGAACTCGCGCTCTCGCGGTGCAAGGCCATGGCGACGGACAAGAGCGTCTGCAAGACGCCGGAAATCGCCGACGGAAAAGCGTTGGCCCTCGCCGCGCGAAGCTGATTCGATCCTCCCATGGCATCGAAAGCGGGGTGGCGCTTCGCCGCCGGGCTCGCCCTCGTGGCGACCGCCTCGGCGTGCGACGCGGACGGTTGCGCGCCGAAATTCCTCGGACTCGCCGGGAGCTCCGCCCACGACGGAGGACTCGGCATCGACGCTGCGGCGCTCGCCGTCCGCGGCGACCCGATCCGTGGCCGAGCGCTCGTCGAGAGATTCGAATGCAACCGCTGTCACGAGGGCACCGGTCTCGCGACGCCCCCCCTCGAGAAGCAGTGCGTCTCGTGCCACAAGGACATCGTCCGAGGGAAGCACAAGGCTCCCTCGGACTTCGTGAACGCACGTTGGGTCTCGCGCGTCACGCAGCTCGCCGACGCGCCTTCCCTCGACAACGCGTACGGGCGCCTCAAGCCCGAGTGGATCGCCACGTTCGTACGGAACCCGCACGACCTGCGTCCGAAGCTCGTGCTCACGATGCCGCGCCTCGCGATCACCGACGCCGAAGCGCGCGACGTGGCCGCCTACCTCGCTCCACGGGCGGACACCAAAGCGGACGATCTCGAGGACAAGTTGGTGCTCGAGCGCGGCAACGCGCCGGTGGGCCGCGAGCTCATGATCGCGAAAGGGTGCGGGACGTGCCACGCCATGACGGGCGCGACCTTGCCGGGCGCGATCCTGCCGACGGACGTGAAGGTCCCCGATCTCGACACTGGAATGCGCCTCGCACCGGACCTCCGGTTCACACGCGAGCGGATGCGTCCCGCACGCGTCCAAGAATGGTTGCTCCGTCCGGAGGAGATCCGCCCGGGCACGCCGATGCCGAACTTCAAGCTCACGGCGGAAGAAGCCCGGAACATCGCGAAGGCGATCGTCGCGGATCGCCTCGATCCTCTCCCGGCGGCGGAACCCGTGGAGGTCCCGAAGCCGCTCGATCGGGAGGTCACGTTCGCGGAAGTGCAGGCCACCGTGTTGAAGCGCACCTGCTGGCACTGCCACTCCGACCCCGATCTCGAACGTGGCGACACGGGTCCGGGAAACTCGGGAGGATTCGGGTTCGCTCCCCGTGGTCTGAACCTCGCCGAGTACACGGGCGTATTCGCCGGCGCCACGGACGACAAGGGCGAGCGGCACAGCATCTTCGCTCCCATGAAGGACGGAACGCCGCGGATCGTCGCTGCGCTCCTGGCGCGTCACCGCGAGGAGAGGGGACTGCCGCCGGACCCCGACGCCGATCTTCGCGGGATGCCCCTCGGCCTTCCGCCATTGCCCATGGACGAAATCCGGCTGGTCGCCACGTGGATCGCGCAGGGTCGGAAACGCTGATCCAACGTCGGCCCCCATGACGCGCGGCGAAACGCGATTCCCGGCCGTCGACGCACCACGACACCGACGGTCTCGGCGGCGATCGTGACCACCGAGCGACGCCGTCGACGCGCGGCGTCGCCCGGAGGGGGACGGCATCTTCGTTGCCTACATTGTAGTCAACATGCTCCGCACCTCGCGCCGCCCGGCGACGTCCCGCTCCGCACTTCTCCCCTCCCTGACGGCCGCGATCGCGGCGTCCCTCGCGCTCTCGGCGGTCGCCTGTTCGGCGGACGGAGGCTTCGAAGGTGGCGATGCCGGAGCACCGACCGGCATGGCGACCGGACCCGTGGACGGCACGCCCGCCCAAGTCCGCGAAGGCGGAGCGAGCTGCAATCCCTACGACCCGCTGTCCTGCGTCGCGCAGACGACGACGAACGTCCCCAACACCGAACGCATCGACGGCGGTCTCGCCCTCGACGCGGGATCGACGTCCACCGATTCCGGAGCCTCCGAGGATTCGGGAGCCTCCGTCGCGCGCCCCGACTCGGGGGCCGCGGAGGGAGGCGCCGCCGTGTCGTGCGGTCCCACCAACGAGTGTTCGAACCCCGAGGAACTCACGGCCATCGCGGGAGACTACGGCGACGAACAACAGGTCGTGCATGGCGTCGGTTCGCGGTGGGTGTCGATCCGCGTGAAGGAGAGTTCGAGCCTCGGCGGAGGCTCCACGCGATTCAGTGCGACGCTCGTGCCGTCGACCGGCGCGGACTACGACCTCGCCGCGTACATGGACGTCGAGAAGGACGTCCTCGAGTGCTCCAAGGTGGCGGCGTCCTCGTCGATGCCCGGATCCGCCATCGAAACCGTGAAGAAGGACTGGGGCTGGGCGTTCTACGACGACTCCCGCACGGTCCGGTTCCACGTGCAGCACGTGAGCGGTCCCTGCGTTTCCGACGCGCCGTGGACGCTCATCATCCGCGGCAACCGCTGACGGATCCAGGGTAGGATCCGGGGCCCCGTCTTCCGACGGCGTCCCCGATGACGATCACGCCCACGTTCGCATTCCTCCTGGCCTTCGCCGGTTTCTTCGCCGGCGGACTGGGTGCGCTCGTGGGGGTCGGCGGAGGCGTGCTCCTGGTCCCGGCGCTCGTCCTTGTCTTCCACGTTCCGTTCCCCGTGGCCGTGGCGGCGTCCCTCGTCGCCGTCGTCGCCACGTCGACGTCGGCGGGAAGCGTCTACGTCGGCACCGGGATGACGAACGTACGTCTCGGTGTCGCCCTCGAACTCGCGACGACCCTGGGAGGGCTCGCGGGCGGAATCGCCGCGAGCCACGTTCCCCAACGCGCGCTCCTCGTGCTCTTCGCGGCCGTCGTGTTCGTGACGGCGTTCCTCCTCGCGCGCGCGAAGGACCCCACCGTGAAGAAGGCGACCGCCCTTGTCGGGGCCGAACGCGGTTGGGAAGAACGCGACCGCCTCGCGGGGGCGTACGTCGACGTCCGCCGTGGCGAACTCGTGCACTATGAGGCGGACCGCGTGTGGATCGGCAATTCCGTGGCGTTCCTCGCCGGCGGAGTGTCCGGCATGCTCGGCGTCGGTGGCGGTTTCCTGAAAGTCCCCGCCATGAATCTCGGCATGAAGGTGCCGATCCGTGTCGCCGCCGCGACGTCCAACTTCATGATCGGTGTCACCGCGGCCTCGAGTCTCTTCCTGTACGTGGGCCGTGGTGCGGTGGTGCCGGCGGTCGCCGCGCCCGTGGCGCTCGGCGTGGTCGTGGGATCGATCCTCGGCACGCGGGTGGCAGGGAAATTCTCGGCCAACGTGCTCCGCCGCATCCTCGCCTTCGTCCTCTTCGTGACGGCGGTGCAGCTCGTGATGCGCAGCGTGGGAGTGTCCCTTGGATCCTGAGACCACGACGAAGGAGACGACGGTCGTGGCGGCCGGGGCCGCGCCGTTCGCGGAACCCGCCCTGGACACGGAGCTCGCCCGTTCGCGGAGAATCCTGAGTGGGCTCCTGTCCGTCGGACTCTGGGTGTCGGTCGCGCTCCTCTCCGTGGGCGTGCTCCTCCACGTCCTTTCGGGGGCCCGCGAGGCTCCCGCGTTGCACCTCGCCACCCTCGGCCAAGGTGCGGGGCTCGTCGGTCGGGCGGAGACCACGCTCGCGCTCGGGGTGCTCACGCTCGCGATCACGCCGGTTCTCCGCGTGATTTCGCTCGCGATCCTCTTCGCGACCGAACGGGACTGGCCGTTCTTCCGCCGCACGGTCGTCGTGCTCGTCCTCCTGGCCTTCGGGCTCGCCCTCGGCAAGGGCGGCTGAATCGTCGAGGACTGCGTACGCGGACGGAGGGCTTGGTATCCTCGTCCCATGTTCGAATCCGCCGAGCTCGGTCACAAGCTGAAGAAGGTCGTGTACGAGCGCGAGTTGCCCGCCCTGCGGGATTCTCTCCTCGCGGCTCAGGGCGCGATCCTCGAAGCGAAGAAGTTCCCCGTGATCGTCCTCATCGGCGGCGTCGACGGCGCCGGCAAAGGCGAGACGGTGAACCTCCTGAACGAGTGGATGGACCCGCGCCACATCCAGACGCACGCCATGGGAGCTCCGACGGACGAGGAGCGTCTCCGGCCTCCCATGTGGCGCCATTGGCGTGCGCTGCCTCCGAAGGGGAAGACAGGCATCTTCTTCGGATCCTGGTACTCGGATCCCATCGTCGACCGCGCGACCGGCAAGACGAAGAACGTGGATCTCGATCGCAGCATCGACTCCATCGCCCGCTTCGAACGGATGCTCGCGGACGAGGGCGCCCTTCTCGTGAAGTTCTGGTTCCACCTCTCGAAGGCGCGCCAGAAGAAGCGCCTCGAGGCGCTCGAATCCGATCCTCTCACGGCGTGGCGTGTCACCAAGGAAGACTGGGAGCGCCACCGGAACTACGCGAAGTTCCGCGCCGTCTCCGAGAGGACGCTCCGTCAGACGAGCACACCCTACGCGCCGTGGACGATCGTGGAAGGATGGGACACGCACTACCGCGCCATGACCGTCGGCAAGACGCTCCTCGAGGCGATGGAGAAGCGGATTGCGGAGAAGGAACCGCGACCGTCCGCTCCCGCGCGCGTCGGCATCGTCCCGCACGTCGACGACCTGAACGTGCTCGCCGCGCTCGACCTCGACGCGAAGGTCGAGCGCGCGAAGTACGACGTCGCCCTGCCCCAGGCCCAAGCGCGACTCCACGAGCTCACGCGTCACAAGCGTTTCCGCCACCGATCGCTGGTCCTCGCGTTCGAAGGCGCGGACGCGGCAGGAAAGGGGGGCGCCATCCGGCGCGTCTCGACCGCCTTCGACGCCCGCGTCGCGAAGGTGATCCCCGTCGCGGCGCCCACGGAGGAAGAGCGCGCGCAGCCGTACCTCTGGAGGTTCTGGCGAAACGTCCCGAGGCTCGGTCAGGTGACGATCTTCGACCGCACCTGGTACGGCCGCGTCCTCGTCGAGCGGGTCGAGGGCTTCTGTTCCGAGGCCGACTGGCGCAGGGCCTACGGCGAGATCAACGACTTCGAGGAATCCCTCGAACGGAGCGGCGCCATCGTCGTGAAGTTCTGGCTGCAGATCTCGAAGGACGAACAAGGACGCCGCTTCAAGGAGCGGGAGAAGACGAGCTTCAAGAAGTTCAAGATCACGGACGAGGACTGGCGCAACCGCAAGAAGTGGGACGCGTACCAGACCGCCGTCTGCGACATGGTCGAACGCACGAGCACCGAAGTCGCGCCGTGGACGCTCGTCGAGGCGAACGACAAGTACCACGCGCGCGTGAAGGTGGCGGAGACCGTGGTGCGTGCGCTCGAGGACGCGCTCCACCTCCGCCGATGACGCGACGGATCGACGCAAACGGAACGGGAAGCGACGGGAAGGAACCCATGGCGAACTCGAACGACGACGATCGACGCACGCTCTTGAAGCGCCTCACGGTGGTCGCCGCGGCGACCTTCACGGGGGCGGCGTTCGGCCCCGCGGTCGTCGTGGCGCTCGCTCCCGGCAGGCCCGGAGCGCGCGGCGCGACGCGATGGATCCCCACCGTGAAGCTCGACGCGCTCGCGGACGGCGTCCCGAAGCGCGTCGTGCTCACGGCGGACGCGCGGGACGCGTTCGTCACCGAGCGGGACAAGGTGCTCGGATCCGTGTGGCTCGTGAAGAAGGGCGAGAAAGTGTCGGCGTACAGCACCGTGTGTCCCCACCTCGGGTGCTCCATCGACGTCAAGACGGGGGGTGGTTTCACCTGCCCGTGCCACGACTCGAACTTCACCTCCGAAGGCCGGTGCGAAGGCGGACCGTCGCCGCGCGACATGGATACGCTCGAGACCCGGGTCGACGCGGGAGTCGTCGCGATCGACTTCCGGAAGTTCCGGCAAGGCACCAAGGACCGGGAGGAAATCACGTGAAGCGCCTCCTCGACTGGCTCGACGCGCGCCTCGACTTCCGGCGCCACGCGGAGCGCGTCGCGAATCTTCCCGTCGCGGGCGGCGCGAGTCTCGGACACGGTCTCGCCGCGGGCCTCGTCTTCACCTTCGTCCTCCTCGCGACGACGGGTCTCGCGCTCATGACGGTCTACGCGCCGACCACCACGGCCGCGTGGGGCAGCGTGCATTACCTTTCGTACGTCCTTCCCGCAGGCTGGCTCGTCCGCGGGCTCCACTACGGCGCCTCGGCCGTGTTCCTCGTCCTGGCAGTGACGCAGATCGCGCGCATGGTCGCCACGGCCGCGTACCGACGTCAGCACGAACTCGCGTACTGGTTCGCGCTCGCCCTGTTCGCGCTGGTCCTCGCCGAGGCGATCACCGGACACCTCCTCCCGTGGGATCAACGCGGGTACTGGGCCCGACGCGTCGAGATGAACATCGCCGGCATGACGCCGGTCGTGGGCTCGCTCGTGACCTCCGTCATCCAAGGTGGACCCGAACTCGGTCAACTCGGGCTGACGCGGTTCTTCACCTTGCACGTGGCGGTGATCCCGTTCGTCCTCGGGGCCTTGCTCCGCCTGCACGTGGGAACGAGCCGCCGACCCGGAGAGGGCGAGGCGTCCGAACCTTGGGGCCGGCGGCAGATGTGGATCGACTCGGCGTTCGGCGTGGCGGTCGCGGCCCTCGCGTTCGCCGTCGCACGTGCGCTCCACGGAGCTCCCCTCGACGCGCCCGCCGATCCTGCTTCGGACTACCCGGCGCGCCCCGAGTGGTTCCTCCTTCCGTTGTTCGAGCTCCGCAAGCACTTCCACGGCGCCCTCGAATTCCCGGGCGTCGCCGGTGTTCCCGCGCTCGTCGGGCTCTACTTCGCCGCGTTGCCGTTCGTCGACGCGAAGCCGAAAGCGTCCTTCGCGGCACGCCTGCCCGTGCTCGCGCCCGCGTTCCTCGTGGCCCTCGCGTGCGTCCTCTTCTCGGTGACGGCGACCCGGAGGGACGCTTCGGACGCGGCGTATCAGAAGGCGGCCGCGAAAGCGTCGGCCGTGGCGGAGGCGTCGATCGCGATCGCCCGATCGGGCGTTCCCGCCACGGGTCCTCTCGCGATGCTCGCCGCCGACACCGAGCTCCGCGGTGGCGAACTCTTCGGCAAGCACTGCGCGTCCTGCCACGTCCTCGCCGGTGCGGGGGACGCGGCGAAGGCGACGGCGCCCGTGCTCGACGGTTGGGGGACGGAAGCATGGGTCCTCGCCGTGCTCCACGACCCCGATGCCGACGACAAGTTCGGTCGCACGCCCTTCAAGGAGATGATGCCCTCCGTCGACGTGGCACCGAAGGACGCACCGCCGACCTGGAAGGGAATGAGCGACGACGACAAGCGCGCCGTCGCCCATTTCCTCGCCCTCGAAGGATCCGAGCCGGGCGACCCCACGAAGTCGGTCGACGAGCCCCGACGGGAACTCGGTCGCAAGATCGTCAAGGAGCGGTGCACGACGTGCCACCTCTTCGGTGGCGAAGGGGACGACTCGAGCCAGGAGTACGCTCCCGAGTTGGCGAAGTACGGCAGTCTCGCGTGGACGCGGGCCCAGATCGCGAACCCCGCCACGAAGGCGACGTACCGCGAGAAGGCCACCGAATCGGACCTCAAGGGGCACATGCCGCGCTTCGACGGCGAGCTCTCCCAGGACGACCTCACGATCCTGGCGCGGTACACCCGTGCGAAGGCACGGGGCCTCGCGCTTCCGCGTTGACGGCGGGAGGGTCCCGACGGCACGCTCCCTTCCATGTCCAAGACCCGCAGCGAAGTCCTCGCGGAATCCAAGACGCGTGGCATCGTCGCCGGCGTCGCGACGGTCGGAACGGTGGCCCTCGCGGTCGCCGCGCCGGTGGCGGGAGCGGTCGCCGTCGTTCCCGCCCTGGTTCTCGGGTGGCGCTGGTGGAAGCACCGCGCCGACAACGGCATCAAATTCTGAAGGTTCCCCGCGAGCCTCCCGATTCCGTCCCGTGGACGTCGGATCGCATGGCGGGCGCCGCGGAAGACTGCCACCCGAGTTGGCAAGCACCCTTGGAAATGTGCGCTAGAATCCAGCAGGAATGGCTGGAAAACGGAGCGATCCGCCACCGAAGTTGACGCACGGGTCGGGGGCCCGCCGAGGTTCCGACGCGGACGCCACGTTCGGACCTTGGACGGTGGTGGCGACTTCGGCGGAAGGAAGCGTGGGACGCGTCGCGAAAGCGATCCACGCGAACGGGACGCCCGGCGCACTGAAGTGGGCGAAAGCCGGCGTTTCGGCCGAGCGGGCGGTGCGACGCGAAGCACGGCTCCTCGCGTACGTGGGCGCGTGCCTCGACTGCCGTTGGATGCCGAAGATCCTCGACGTCGGCGTGGATCGGGAACGCACGTACGTCGTCACCACGTGGATCGAGGGGACGTCGCTCGCGCACGCGAAACCGCCGACCGCGGCGACGGACCGCGTCCGTAGGACGCTCGAGATCGCGCACGGTCTCGCCCGATCGCTCGCCGAGCTTCACATGGTCGGAGTTCGTCACGGCGACGTCAAGCCCGCGAACGTGATCGTGCTCCCGCGCTCGGTCCGTCGGGACGCCCCCGAGGATCGCGCCGCGACCCTGGTCGACTTCGGTCTCGGCGAGGGAACGGGAACGACAGGAACCGTCCCCGGACCCGACGCGTTCGCCGTGCTCCCCCACACGTTCGCCGGAGCGACGCCGCGCTACGCCGCGCCCGAGATCCTCCGGGGGGCCGAACGTGGTCCGAAGGCCGACCTCTTCGCCTTGGGCGTGACGCTCGCGGAGTTCCTCGATCCGGATCTCGGTCGCGACATCGATCCGGGAGCGCGCATCCGTACGGCCGATTTCGCGCGGGGAGTGGACGCTCCCGTGCTCGTCGCGTTCCTCCGGTCGCTCGTCTCCGGAACTCCGGGGGCGCGACCTTCGGCCGAATCCTTCGCCGATTGGATCGGGGCGGCCCTCGGGCTCGACGTCGACCCCGGGTCGAAGGCGCGGGAACGGGAGAGCGCGGTCCGACGGACCTACCTCGCGCTCCGTTCCGACGTGTGGTCCTCCTCGCGGGTGGACGGGTCGCGTCTTCCGGCGACCACGCGCGCATGGATCGACGAAGCGAACGCGATCGCGGGCGTCGCCCTCGCGCCCCGAGGAAACGACGCGCCGATCACGGTACCCGAGCCACTCGGCCCGACGGATCTCACGCGTTGGGCCGTCGCTCTCGTGGGACCTGCCGCGAGCGCCTGGACGGCGACCCTGGCGTCGATGGGAGAGTCGGATGTGGCGGACGCGTTCGTCCGAATGGCCGGAACCGCGGCCCCCGAAGCCTGGTTCGCCACCGATCTGACCGGCCATCGCACGCCGAGGCCGTCCATGCCGGAGACCGTCGGGCGGTGGGACGCCGCGCCCGTCGACGCCGAGAACCTCGTTCGTGCCACCTCCGAACTCGCCCGACCCGACGCCTCCGCCGCCGTGGTCACGTGGGCTCTCCGTGCGGTGTTCGCGGGAACGCACGTCGCGCCTCTGGCCCACGCCGTGGCCGACGCCCTCGTTCGCGCGGGCGATCCGGGGCGCGCCTACGTCGCCCTCGTCGGTCGGACGGACGAGGGGTCCCTCGCTCGCCTGGCCGATCTCGAACGTCGACGCGGCGACGCCGCGGCGGCCCGACGTGCGTCGTCGTCGATCCAGGATTCGGCGGACCCCGACATCCGTTCGCGCGCGCGCGCGGTCCTCGCGCGTCTCGCGTGGGACGAAGGGGACTTCGACGGTGCCTCGCGTCTCGTCGAGGGGGACGGGTCGGCGGCCGCCGTGGAGATCCGCGGTCTCGTCGACTACGCCCTTCGCCGTTTCGACGCGGGGCTCGCGCGTCTGGACGCGAACCCCGTCTCTCCCACGGACGTCGTCGGTTCCGCGCGCCTCCTCGGCGTGCGCGGACTCCTCGCCCACGGCCTCGGCGACTCCGAGGCGGCGTTCGACGCGTTCGCGGCCGCCACGGAACTCGCCGCACGTGCCTCGTTGGCGGTGGAGGAAGCGACGTATCGGACCGGCGAAGCCGCGGCGGCCGTCGACGTGGGCCGTGTCGATCGCGCCATCGAGTCGTCCCGTCGCGCCGCGCTCGTCTGGGAGAGGCTCGGGCGCCCGAACGACGCCGCCCGCGCTTGGCTCGCCCATGCGGGCGCCTTGGCGATGGTGGGGGCGACCTCGGAAGCCGCTCTCGCGGCGGAACGGGCGGAATCGCGCGCGGAGGATTCGGGCGACCGCACCTGCGCGCTCTACGCGCGACTCGTCCTCGCCGACGTGCTCGCCGCGGACGATCCACGTCGCGCGTCGGTCGTGGAATCCCTCGCCATCGATCGCGCGTCACCCAGGACCTCCGACGACGATCGGGTCCGCATCGCCGCGCGACTCGGAACGGGAGACGTCGACGATCGGGCGACGACCGCTACCTCGGCGGCCGCCCTCGAGTATTGGGCGTCCCGCGCGGAACGACTCGCGAAGGAATCCGCGAGTGACGGCGACGACGCGTCCCGCGTGGCGACCGCCCTCCTCGCCCTCACGGGGGCGGTCGCGCCCGTCGGCGCGAAAGGCGCCGCACTCCATGCGGGCGTCCTTCTCGCGGCGCGCGCGGGAGAGCACGAGGTCGCGCGGAGATTCGAGACGGAACGCGCGCGACTCGCGGCGCGCGTGGAGCGTCACACGCCTCCCGCGCGACGCTCGACTCTCCTCGCCGTGCCGTGGATCGCGGGAGCACGGGCCGCCTCGGCTGCGACCACGTCCACGGAGTGGCGCCTCGAACCTTCCCAGCTCGCGTCGTTCGACGCCATCGTCCGGTCCCTCGCGGTCCGGGACGGCTCGAAGGCCCTCCTCGGTCAGATCCTCGACGCCCTGCTCCTGTGGACGACCGCACCTCGCGGGATGATCCTCCTGCGGGCGCCCGGGGGGCGACTCGTCCCTCGGGTCGCAAGGAACCTCGCGAAGGAATCCCTCACCGGGCCGCACCTCGCGTTCTCCCGTTCGATCGCCGAGCGTGCCCTTTCCACGGGCGAACCCGTCCTCGCCACCGACGCCCTCGCCGCGACGGAGGATCTCCGCGCGTCCGTCCATGCGCTCGGACTCCAGAGCGTGCTCGCGGTCCCCCTCGTGGCGCGAGGCGCGGTGCTCGGCGTCGTCTACCTCGACGACACGACGCGCCCCGCCGCGTTCGGCGCTTCGGACCTCGCGTGGGTCCGCATGCTCGCGGGGATCGCGGCCATGGCCCTCGCCGACGCGCGCGACAACGTCCTCCTCGCGCGTGCGGCGCGGAAGAGCGCACGGGCCGAGCGACGGATCCAGGAATTGCTCGCGCGGACGGAGGCCGAGCTCGACACGACCAAAGGCGCGCTCGCGTTCGCGCGCGGTTCGGGCGACACCCGGCACGCCTATCCGGGAATCCAAGGTCGGAGCGCCGCCATGCGGGCTCTCCTGTCCGCGCTCGACAAGATCACCGAAGCGGACGTCCCGGTCCTCGTGACCGGAGAATCCGGCACCGGAAAGGAACTCGTCGCACGTGCGATCCACGACAACGGACCCCGGCGGCGCGGGACGTTCGTCGGCGAGAATTGCGGAGCCGTTCCCGAGACGTTGCTCGAGAGCACGCTCTTCGGGCACGTCCGCGGAGCGTTCACCGGCGCCGTCTCGACGCGCACGGGGCTCTTCGATCTCGCCGACGGCGGCACGCTTTTCCTCGACGAGGTCGCCGAAATGTCGCTCGGCATGCAGGTGAAACTCCTCCGCGTCCTGGAAGACGGCGAAGTGCGCGCCGTCGGCAGCGTGCGCTCGCGAAAGGTCGACGTCCGCGTGATCGCCGCGACGCACGAGGACCTCGCCAAGTGCGTCGAACGGGGCACGTTCCGCGAGGACCTCTACTACCGACTCGCCGTCGTCACCGTCACGGTGCCGGCGCTCCGAGACCGGAAGGAGGACATCCCGATCCTCGTCCGCCACTTCGAAGAACGCCACGGGGAAGGGAAGAGCCTCCGATTCACGCGGAGGGCCCTCGCCCGACTGGTCGATCACGGCTGGCCCGGCAACGTGAGGCAACTCGAGAACGAGCTCCGGAGACTGCTCGTCCTCGCCGGCGACAGGATCGACGTCGACGATCTTTCCGAGGAAGTCCGCGGCGACGTCCGGACCCACGGTTCCCTCACGCTCAAAGGAAGGGTCGATGCGCTCGAGACCGAACTCGTACGAGCCGCCTTGCGGGAAACGGGGGGCAACCAGAGTCGTGCCGCGAAGGTCCTCGGTGTGTCCCGCTTCGGGCTACAGAAGATGATGAAGCGCCTCTCCATCGAGCCGTGAATCCGTGCGCGGCGGCTGGAACGCGCTCCGAGGAATCGGTGGCGCCTTCGGCCGATCGAACGCGATGCCGTGCGCGCGGGCGATGGACGCCGCGGCGAGGTTCGCACTCTCGAAGATCGTGAGGAGGCCGCTGCCCGGGTGGGTTCCACCTCCGACCCAGTGCAGGTGGTCCACGTCGTCGTCGTCCACGCGGGGCCGGAGGGGACCGAGTTGGAGCATGTCGTGCGCCAAGTTGAACACCGCACCGCGGAAGACGCGGAAGTCGTCCCGCCACGTTTCCGCGTGCGCGATCCGCCGCATCCGCACGTGACGGCCCAGATCCTCGAAGCCGACGCGTCCGAGACGGCGCACGATCGTGTCGGCCATCCGGGGGGCCACGGACTTCCAGTCCACGGCGTGCGACGTGTTGGGGCAGGGGACGAGCACGTAGAGCGTCGAGTGTCCGGGTGGCGCGCCCGTGGGATCGGTCACCGAAGGATTGCACACGTAGAACGGTGCACCTTCCGGATCGACGTCCCGATCCTCCAGCGCCGCGCGGTCGGTGCGTCGCGCCGCTTCGGACAGGAGGATCGAGTGGTGCGGGACCGAATCGTAGACGCGATCGAGGCCCAGGTAGAGCATGAAGGTCGAACACGAATAGCGCTTGCGCTCGAGCGCGGCGTCCGGCGTGCGTGGGCGATCTGCGGGCGCCACCAGACGGGACTTCGCCGCGGCCCAGTCCGCGTTGACGACCACGTGGTTCGCACGGATCGTCCGCGTCGTGCCGCCCTGTCGGACGACGACGCCGACCGCACGTCCGCGTTCGACGAGGACGCGCTCCACGTCGACGCCGTAGGAGATGGATCCGCCGCGCTCGGCGATGGCCGCCGCCATCCCGTCCGCCAAGGCGCGGAATCCGCCCCGCGGATGGAAGACGCCGAAGGCCAGCTCGAGGAACGCGACCACGCTGAACACGCTCGAACACGTCGTCGGGTGGAGGCCGAGGTACTTCGACGGGTAGGAGAGTGCGTAGACGAGGCGCGGGTCCTTCACCGTGCGCCCCAGGTTCGTCGCGAGCGATTCCCACGGCGCGAACCGCATGGCGGGAAGGAGACGTAGCGGGTTGTAGTAGTCGAGGACGCTCGACGCGTCGTGCGCGATGAACGCGTCGTACGCGACCCGGTACTTCGCCTCGTGTTCGCGGAAGAACGCGTCGAAGCGCGCGGCCCCGCCCGGCATCAAGCCTTCCCACGCGCGACGGTTCTTCTCCGCGTCGTCGAAGGTGTCCACGCGGCTGCCGTCCCAGAAGTGGATGCGCGTGTTCGGTTCCACCTTCGCGAGGCTCACGAAGTCCCCGAGCGAGAGACCGGCGCTCCGGAAGATGCCCTCGAGCACTTGTGGCAACTGGAGGATCGTGGGCCCCGTGTCGAGCGTGTACGTCCCGTCGCCGACGCGACCCATTCGTCCGCCCGGCACGTCGGCACGCTCGACGACGTGGACGCGGAGGCCGAGTCCCGCGAGGAGCAGCGCCGACGCGAGACCTCCGGGACCCGCGCCCACCACGAGGACGTCCCACGGCTCGGAAGCATCGTCGGAGGCGGAGGATCGTGGACGGGGAGCGGGAGAACCAGGGGGCATCGAAGTCACGGGGGTCGGGTGGTCGGATGCCGGTGGGGCGCTCGGGGCGTCCGAATCGGCGGAGGGCACGTCGGTGGACGCCGGATTTCGCGCCGGTTCGACCGTTCCGGGCCGGAACCCTCAAAATGTAGGAGACACGGGCGCGGAGTCTGTGTAATCGACTCCTCCACCTCGGGGCTGTAGCTCAGTTGGGAGAGCGCATGCATGGCATGCATGAGGTCAGGGGTTCGATCCCCCTCAGCTCCACCCGAAGTGCTCCCCCCGTGCGGTTCGAATCGGACCGCACGGGTGGGATCCGTCACTTCCGGGTCGTGGCTCCGGGCTCGGGTCGCGCGCCGAGGCCCATGGCGAGGCCGAGACGGAAGGTGAGGATGGGCCCGCCGATTCCGAGCAGCGGTGTCGACCCCGAGCGTCCGTCGAGCCCCAGGAACGCGTAACCGCCGTCCACGCCCATGAACGGAGCGACGCCCGTCGCCGTGGGAATCGCGAGTCCGAGGGAACCCACCGTCGCCACGTATCCGGCGTTCGTCGAGCGTCGCAGGGACGCGTCTTCCGACGCTTCGGCACGTGCGCCGACGATCCCCGCTTCCACGCGAGGGCCGATCCCGAGACGCACCGCTCCGACGGGGCGTTCGTACCGGAACGCGATCGCGCCTCCCACGTCGGTACCTTCGGCGTGGCCCGCCGCATTCTGGACGCGGGCATAGGCGAACCGACCGGTCGCACCGAGGACCCAGGCGCCGTCGCGACCGAAGGTCAGGGAAGGTCCGAGTTCGCCGCCGGTGAACGCCGCGAGCGACGGCGCCGCGAGGGAGGTGCGGATCGCGATCTCGAGACCGAGTCGTCGGCCCGTCGGAAGGTCGGGAACGGGCGACCGTCGGTCCCCGCGAGGGGCGATCACGCCCCCGACGTGGGCGGAAGGGGTCACCTCCGGTGCGTCCGCGCGCTCCGGTGCCGGCGAGGCCCCCATGGACCGTTCGAGTTCGGAGGCGACGAGAGCCACCACGCGAGCGCGCGCTTCCGGTGCCGTGTCGTCGAGTCGGAGTACCCGATCCCGTGCCGTCGATCCGCGGGAGACCGTGACCCGCACGCGCTCCGGAGCTCCTTCCGCGATCACCTCCACGTGGACGTGGTCCGAGGTCTCGAGTTCCAAGGCGCGCCGGAGCGCGTCCTTCGCGTCCTCGGAGAGCCCGTCGTCCACGATCGCGATCCGCGCCGGACCTCGTTCCTCCGCGCGCGCCGGAATCGTGGTGGACGTGGCGACGAGGAGCGTCGCCATCGCGATCAGCGCGCGACGTCCCAAGGTCGAATCCTCTCCGCGTACCTTCCGTGAGGATGGACGGCCCGGTAGCGCGCCGCGGCCGCCCGGGCCTCGTCCACGGAACCTGCCTTCGCCCAGGCCTCGACCGCGCGAACGCGAGCGTCCTCGTCGAGTGCCGCGGGCGCACCGAGGGCGACGCACCGTTCGAACGCCTCCGCCGCCCTACGCGGGTCGTTCCGCTCCTCGAGTTCGATCTTGCCGGCCGTGAACGCCGCGAGCGCCGCTCGTGCGTCGGGTGTGCGGTCGTCCGCGAGGAGGGCCAGGTCGCGGAGCGCGTCGTCGAATCGACGTTCGGCACGTGCACGATCGACCGCATCCCACAGGGCGCGCCATCGTCCTCCGGAATCCGCGGCTCCCGTGGCGGCGGTCGGCGGCGCGCTCCGGGGCCGCGACGTCGGAAGCGCCTTCGGAAGATCGTCCACGTTCCACGTCGCGCCGTCGTCCACGTCCACCGATTCACCCGCGACCAGCACGCGGCGGCCTCCGTCGATCCGCGGATCCGTGACCGAAACCACACCCCGCTCCACGTCGACGTGCACGTGCGTCCCGCTCCGAGCGACCGTGAATCGTGTCCCGAGGACACGCACTTCGGAGGAACCCGCGGCGATGGTCCACGACCGGGGACCGCCGGGCCGTACGTCGAACACCGCCGAGCCGCGATCCATCCTGAACCGGAGCGCCGTGGCGTCATTGGCCACGGGGACGAGCGTCGTCCCCGGGGACGCGACGACCTTCGAACCGTCCCCCAGGGCGACCGTGCGTGACGCTTCGTCGTCGCGCACGTCGAACGTTTCGGCCGCGAGCGGCGCCCCCGTCGTCGTGCGAAGTTCCGCGACGAGCGTCGCCGCCGTCGTCGTCCCGGGAGCGCTCGCGGCCGTGCCTCCTTGCCGGACGTTCCGGAAGACCACCACCGACAGGATGCCGAGCGCCAGGGTCGCCGCGAACGCCATCCATCGGACGCGGGACGTGACGGCACGTCGTTGCCGTCGCCGGGCGGATTGGATGCGGCTCCACGTGTGACGGAGGACGACCTCGTCGGGAGCCCCGACGCGCCGCACCGCCCGGAGGGTTCCGTCACGCATCGAAGACCTCCGTCGTGAACGTCCGGGCAGGGACGCCGAAGTGCGTTCCGACGCGTTCCTCCGCCCGTCGGATCCTCCGCTTCACCGTGGCGAGCGACGCCCCGACCAGCACCGCGATGTCGGGCAGGGAATGACCCTCCACGTGGCGGAGCGTCCAGGCCGCGCGGTCCTCGCACGCGACGCCGTCGAGGGCGCGATCGAGGAGCGCGAGTTCCATCCGATCTTCGGCCGACGCCTGCGTTCCTGCGACGCTTTCGAAGCTGCCCGAGTCGCGGGACTCCATGCCCAGGAACGCGAGGAGCTTCCGCTTCCGGAACCGTCGGTGGACCTGGTGCACGGCGATGCGGAGCAGCCAGCCGCGGACGGCATCCGGCTCCCGGAGCGATTCCAGAGATTCGAGGGCGTCCACGAAGGTGTCCTGGAGGACGTCGGCCGCGTCGTCCCGGGACCGGAGCAATCGCGTCGCGACGGCGAGGATGCTCGGCGCGTGGCGTTCGTAGAGCGCCGACTCGGCCGTCGCGTCCCCGCGCAGCGCGTCGGCCACGAGAGTTCCGTCCGATCGCGTGTCGCCCACGCCGTCCGTCGAGGTCGCGAGGTCCCGCGCGTTCCGGGCGAACGCGTCGGTGACGACGACGAGGTGCGGGCGTCGGGCGACTTCGGGCATGGGGACGGAGCGAAACGGAAGCGACCCGGACGCCTCGTCCAGGACGGGGAAGACATGGGACGGGGGCACGGACCGGTCAAGCGTGGACCTCCGGTCCGAGGAGAGGGCCGCCAGGCCGGCCGTCCGGCTCACGAAATCGACGTCCGGGCTCTTTTCGTTTTTGGTGAGCCGATCCAGGGTGCCTGCGGCTCCGACCGTCGATGACCTCCTTCGCACAGATGCCCCGGCTTCTCTCCGTCCTTTCGGGGCCGCGCGCCCTGCTCGTCCTCGCGGCCACGGTCGTTTCCGTCTCCCAGGCGGGGTGCGGTCCCCGTCTCGAGGTGCACCTCGATCCCGACGCTGGAGGCGCCGGATCGGACGGTGGGTTCGGCTCCAGCCAATGGCCCGGCGCGCCGGACGGCGCCACGAAAGACCCGGGTGCTTCCGGGTGGAGCCGCGTCCTCTGCGGCGCGCCGGGCGCCTCGTGTTCCGCGCAGTCGTACTGCTCGGACGAGTATTGCGGAACGGTGGAAGGTCACGGCCAGAAGGCGAACGCCCGTTGTCTGGTCCGTCCGATCCGGTGTCCCGCCGTGGTCGGCTACGACGAGACCACCGGCGTCCGTGGCTGCGACGGTCGCGCCTACGCGTCGGAATGCGACGCCCACATGCACGGCGTCGCGGCGCAGTACATGGACAGCATCTGGTCGCCGCCGAAGTGTTCGACGAACGCCGATTGCCCCGCGAGCGACTTCTGCGACTTTCCGGCAGGAAGCTGTTCCGGCACCGGAGCGTGCGCGCCACGACCCCAGGCCGCGGAGTGCGAGGGCTTCGCGGCTTGCTACTCCGAACTCGGGTGCGACGGCCGTCGCTATTGCACGGCATGCGAAGCTGCCCGCGCCGGCGTCGCGGTGGTCCGGATGCTTCGGCCGTGCCAGTACGGAGCGGACCAAACGTGCAACGAGGACCCCGCGATCTCCTCCATCCACGGGCGATGCAAGACGGACGGGCTCTGCGAATGCGACGACGCGTCCCGCCTCAGCGTGGCCACCGGTCGGTGCGGCCCGGCCTAATCCGACTTCGTACCGGCGATCATGTCGAGGAGCGCGCGGTCGCCCTGGAGCGCCGTCCGCTGCATGTAGAAGGCGAGGCCGCGGACACCGCCGAGTTCTTCGCCGGCACCCGCGCGACCGGGACCACCGTGCACGAGTTGCGGAAGAACCATGCCGGGCGGGAGGGCCTGGGCCGCGATCTTCGACGACCCGATGGTGACGCGTCCGTGGTGCGCCGCGATGCCGAGAACGGTCGCTTCGAGGAACGCCTTGTCGTCCGAATAGACGCTCGAGACGAGGCCACCGCCGCCGGCACGGACGAGCGCGATGGCCGCGTCCGCGGAACCGTCGTACGCCATGACCGACGTCACGGGACCGAACACCTCGTGGGCGTGCATGGGATCGGAGGGCGAGGGGGCATCGCACCGGAACACGATCGGCGCGACGAAGAAGCCCTTGCCCGCCGGAGCGCCGAGCACCTTCGGTTCGGCCGCGTTGCCGAAGACGATCTTCGCCGCGCGCTCGAACATCGCGACGCCTTCGCGCACGCTCCGGAGCTGGGAAGCGGTCGCGACCGGACCCATGGTCACTTCCTCGAGCGCGGGGTTGCCCACCTTGATCGCGGAGAGCCGCTCGCCGATGGCCTCGAGGATGGCGTCCATCTTGTCCTTCGGCACGTACACGCGACGGATGGCCGTGCACTTCTGGCCCGTCTTCTGCGTCATGTCGCGCACGACGTCCGCCACGAAGAGGTTCGCGAGATCGGAGCCGATCTCCACGTCCGGCCCGAGGACCGCCGCGTTGAGACTGTCGGCTTCGACGTTCACGCGCACGGAGCGCTCGATGACGCGCTTGCCGCCGCGGAGGTTCTGCCCCGTCGCGCTCGAACCGGTGAACGCGAGGACGTCCTGCCCCTCGAGGTGATCGAGGAGATCGCCCGCGTTGCCGGCCACGAACGAGAGCGCACCCGGCGGGAGGAGCTTCTGTTCCACGAAGATCTGAACGATGCGGTGCGCGACGAGCGCCGTGCTCGTGCCCGGCTTGGAGATCACGGGCATGCCCGCGAGGAGGGCCGTCGAGGCCTTCTCGGCGAGTCCCCACGCCGGGAAGTTGAACGCGTTCACGTGCACGGCCACACCCTCGCGCGGCACGCACACGTGGCGGCCGAAGAGGCGGGGGCTGCGACCGAGTTGGATGCCGTCGCCGTCGACGAGGACCTTCGTGTCGCCGAGGGAGACCCCGAGATCGGCGTAGGCGGCGAGGGTGCCCGAGGCGCCGTCGATGTCGAACTTCGCGTCGCCGCGCGTGTTGCCGCCGTTGGCGATGGCGAGCCCGATGAGTTCGTCCCGGGCACCGTGGATGGCGCGGGACATGCCGCGGAGCATCTCGCCTCGCTCCTTGAACGTCATGGCGCGGAGGGCGCGACCCTCGGTGCGTGCGTACGCGACCGCCTTGCCGAAATCGACGCCTTCCGTGGACGTCTCGGCGACGGTTTCCTCGGTCGACGGGTTCACCAACGTCGCCTTCTTGCCGGTGCCTTGGACCCAACGGTTCTCGACGAAGCTCTGGAGCGAAATCATCGTGGACTCACTTTCCGGGGTGCGGGACGTACGGAGGGCCTCACGACCGCGCCTTCGAGTTCTTCGAGCGTGCGTTTGGCGCCGAGGGTCGAGGTGTCGAGGATCACGTGGGCCTGGGCATAGAGCGGTTTTCGCGCGCGCAAAAGTGCCTTCAGCTCCGCCATCGCGTTCGCCCGATCCTTCATGGGGCGTTCGTCGCCTTGCTCGACGACACGGCGGAAATGATCCTCGGGCTTCGCCTTGAGCCACACCAGGGTCGTGTGCTCGCGGAGGAGGGCGAAGGTCTCCGGATCGGTGACGATCGATCCGCCCGCCGCGACGACGCGGGGTTCGGGGGCGTCGAGGAGGCGACGGAGGACGTCCCGTTCCACCCGTCGGAAGTACGCTTCGCCGTGGATCTCGAAAAGGGTCGCGAGGTCCATGCCGGCCTCCCGCGCGACCCAGGAGTCGAGCTCCACGAACGGGACGTCCAGGCGCTTCGCGAGTGCCCGACCCATCGTGCTCTTGCCCGCACCCCGGAGGCCCAGGAGGACCACCATCCGGTCGCGCGCCGTCGTGTTCCCCGGGCCACGCACGACGGCCTCGGACTTCGCGAGGAGCTCGGAGACCGGCGTCCCGAGCGCGAGGGCGACGTCGGCGAGGCGCGCCACGGAAATGTTCCCGTCGCCGGATTCCAACTGCGCCAAGAACCGCTCGCTCATGCCGGCCCGTTCGGCGAGTGCCCGGATCGAGAGGCCGCGCGCTTGCCGCTCCGCGCGCACGTGCCCACCCAGCGCGTGCAGGAGGCCCGTGCGTCGGGATTCGCGGTCCCCGGAAGATGCGGAACTATAATGCATGGTTCAGCGTCGGATGCGCACTATACTACTTGAAGGCGTTCCTGTCGTGCACTACGGTTCGCGTCGATCATGGGCCACTCCGCACAGCCGCACCCGACGGTCTTCTTCGAAACCCACCCGGACCGCTACCGCCACCTCGCGCTGGACTTCCCCGCGGAATACGGTGGCGCCGTCGCCCGCCTGCGGATCGACATCCAGGAAGACGGCGGCCTCCGCCCCGGCTACCCGCTCAAGCTCAACTCCTACGATCTCGGCGTCGACATCGAGCTCGCGGACGCCGTCCAACGGATCCGGTTCGAGCATCCCGAGGTGAAGGCCCTCGTCGTCACCAGCGCGAAGGACCGTATCTTCTGCTCGGGCGCGAACATCTACATGCTCGGAAGCTCGACCCACGCGTTCAAGGTGAACTTCTGCAAGTTCACGAACGAGACGCGTCTGTACCTCGAAGACATGAGCGCGGCGTCCGGCATCCCTTCGGTGTGCGCACTCAACGGAACGGCCTCGGGCGGAGGGTACGAGCTCGCCATCGCCTGCGACGACATCGTGCTCGTCGACGACGGCTCCTCCGCCGTGAGCCTTCCCGAAGCACCGCTGCTCGGGGTGTTGCCGGGAACCGGTGGCCTCACGCGCCTCGTGGACAAGCGGAAGATCCGCCGGGATCTCGCCGACGTGTTCTCGACCGTCGCCGAAGGTGTGCGCGGCAAACGCGCCGTCGAATGGAACGTGGTCGACGAAGCGCCGCCCCGCGCGAAATTCGAGGAGGCGGTCAAGAAGAGGCTGACGGACCTGGTCGCGCGGTCGAAGAAGGCCCCCTTCGCCGCCATGAAGCTCCCGCCGCTCTCCGTGAAGCGCACCGACACGGGCAGCACCTACTCGTTCGTCACCCTCGCGCTCGATCCCTCGAAGCGCATGGCGACCCTCACGGTGAAGGCGCCGGGCGCGAACGAACCCAAGTCGGCCCAGGAACTGGCCAAGGTCGGTGCGGAAGCGTGGGCCGTGAAGGCCTTCCGCGAACTCGACGACGCCCTCCTGCATCTCCGCTTCAACCTGCCTGCCATCGGCGTCGTGTCCCTCCGCACCGAAGGCGACGCCGCGAACGTCCTCGCCGTGGACACGATGCTCGCCAAGAACGCCGAAGACGGCCTCGTCCGCGAGGTCGTGCTCCACATGAAGCGCGTGCTCAAACGTCTCGACATGACGGCGAAGAGTTTCTTCGCCCTCGTGGAACCCGGCTCCGCGTTCGTGGGATCGCTCCTCGAAATGGCGCTCGCCGCGGACCGCGTCTACATGAAGGACGAGGACGGCGTTTCGGTCGCGTTCTCGCCCATGAACGCCGGTCCGCTGCCCATGGGCAACGGCCTCACCCGTCTCCAGTCCCGTTTCCTCGGGGCGCCCGAGAAGGTGAACCAAGCTCTCGAACTGACCGGGCCCGTCGACACGGCGAAGGCCCAGAAGGCGGGGCTCGTCACGTTCGCTCCTGACGACATCGATTGGGACGACGAGATCCGCATCGCGTTCGAGGAGCGAGCGAGCATGTCGCCCGACGCCATGACCGGCATGGAGGCGAGCCTCCGCTACGGCGGTCCCGAGACCTTGGAGACCAAGATCTTCGGACGCCTCACCGCCTGGCAGAACTGGATTTTCCAGCGTCCGAACGCCGTCGGCGAACGTGGCGCCCTGACCCTGTACGGTCGCCCCGAGCGACCCGAATTCGATTTCCAGAGGACGTGAGGGAACGATGTCGACCGTCGCCAATTCCGAGCGCATTCCGAACAACGTCGATCTCTCGAGCGACAAGAAGCTCCAGCGCGCCCTCGAGGCCTGGCAGCCGAACTACATCAACTGGTGGAAGGAGATGGGCCCCGCCGGCTTCCAGTCGGACGACGTGTACCTCCGCACCGCCGTCTCCGTGACCTCCGACGGTTGGGCGCACTTCGACTACGTGAAGATGCCCGACTACCGCTGGGGCATCTTCCTCGCCGACCCCGTGGCCGACCGCAAGATCGGCTTCGGGGACAACATGGGCCAACCCGTGTGGAAGGAAGTGCCCGGGGAATACCGGAACGTCCTCCGTCGCCTCATCGTGACCCAGGGCGACACGGAACCGGCGAGCGTCGAGCAGCAGCGCCTCCTCGGTCAGAGCTGCCCGAGCGTCTACGATCTCCGGAACCTGTTCCAGGTGAACGTCGAGGAAGGTCGCCACCTCTGGGCGATGGTCTACCTCCTGCACTCCTACTTCGGACGCGACGGTCGCGAGGAAGCCGAGGCGCTCCTCGAACGCCGCAGCGGCGACCAGGACAAGCCGCGCATCCTCGGCGCGTTCAACGAGCCCTGCACCGACTGGCTCTCCTTCTTCATGTTCACGTACTTCACCGACCGCGACGGCAAGTTCCAGCTGCTGGCGCTCGCCGAGAGCGCGTTCGATCCCCTCTCCCGCACCACGCGGTTCATGCTCACGGAAGAAGCGCACCACATGTTCGTGGGCGAGACCGGCGTCCTGCGCGTCGTGGAACGCACCGCGCAGCAGATGGCGGAGCACAAGCTCGAGACGCCGGAGGACGTGCGCAAACGCGGCCTCATCGATCTGCCGACCATGCAGAAGTACCTGAACCTCTGGTACTCGCTCTCCCTCGATCTTTTCGGTGGCGAGATCTCGTCGAACGCCGCTTCGTTCTTCGCGAACGGCCTCAAGGGCCGCGCGAAGGAAGCGGACTTCGAGGACCACGTCGCGCTGGAAGGCATCTACGGCGTCGACGTCGTGAAGGAAGGAAAGGTTTCCCGCGAGGAGGTACCTCTCCGGAACGCGATGAACGAGGTGCTGCGCGACGCGTACGTCGTCGACTGCCAACGCGGTGTCGACAAGTGGAACCGCGCCATCGAGGCCCACGGCATCCCATTCCGCCTCGCGCTGCCGCACCGACGTTTCCACCGGCAGATCGGCATCTACGCCGACGTCTCGTGCGACGTCGAAGGCAACGTGATCTCGAAGGACGCGTTCGAGGCGAAGCGGGACGCCTGGCTCCCGAGCGCGGCGGACAGGGCCTACGTGAAGAGCCTCATGCAGACGCCGGTCTACGATCCGACGCAGATGGCGAACTGGATCGCGGCACCGAAGCAAGGAATCAAGGGTCGCCCCGTCGACTTCGAGTACGTCCGCCACGAGGCGTGACGTCGTCGGGTCAGTTCACGACCTCGCCCGGTCCGTTGTCGGGTACCCGGAAGGCCGGGTACTCCGGTCGGACGAGCGTGGTCGTGCACTCGCCGCTCCGATCGTTCACGAAGTTCACGTCGCGGTAGTAGAGCGGGCGGTCGTCGAAGCGCACTTCGATGCGGCACGTCGCGGCCGCACGGAGACCGATCGAATAGCGCGTGCACGGCGAGTCGGATCGCTTCCGGAACGTGCAGCTCGTCGAGGCCTCGGTGCATCCTTGGCCCGAGATGGTCACTTCCGTGACGTGGCCGCCGAGATCTTCCGTCATCACGACGTCCAGGTCGTCGTAGGCGTCCACGCACAACGTCTGCGAACACGCGACCGTCAGGGCGCCGACCGCGAGGGCGAGGGTGGGGACGACGACACGCATGGACGTCCGCGAGTCTACCGCGAAGTCGTCGGGGGTGGGGGAGGCACGAACGACGGGCGCACGGGGACGCCGCCGATCCGGGACACTTCGACCTCGAGGATGCGTCTCACGATGGCCAAGCTGCACGCGTACGTCGCCTCCACGCCGAAATAGCTCATGCTCTTGGACAGGAGCGACTGACGGCGCGAGTAGGGCGTGTCCGACGCGTAGTGGAGGAATCCCACGTCGAACGGGAGATCCCGCGTCATGTGCACGATCTCGTTCTGGGGAACGGAGTTCGGCTCGACGAGCTCGTACACGGCCGACAGGAACGGTCCGGCCTCCATCTCCAGGACCGTGTACCCGTTCTTGTACACGGCTCCCATCAGCTCGTGGTTCTGGAGGAACGCGCTACGCACGGTGAGCGCCGCCTGGTTGTCGAACACGCTCCCGTGGCGCAGGTAACCGGCGACGTCCCTCGCACCGAACACGTTGCGGAAGAGGAACGTGTTGGACGTGTGTTCGTCGTGGACGACGTCCGAGAGGAGGACGTCGCCGACGCGCCCGTTGAGCGTCGCGGCTTTCCCCGTCACGTACACGCCGCGGAGTTCGCCCACGCCCTGACCGATGCGCGAGAGCAGGTGGTACGCGCTCCGTCCGAGCGGGTAGTCGATGTTGACGAGGACGGCGTCGCTCTTCGCGAGCGCGTCGAGGCCGCGCACGTCGAGGCGCGGATCGAGTCGCTCGGGCTTGAGCTTCGAGAGTTCGATGAGTTGTGCGTCGATCTCCAGGTGTCCCGGCTCGGCGAGATGGATGACCCCACTCTCGGCTTCGAACGCGCGCGCCGTCTGGATGCGGGCTTCCCCGGGCGACTCGTGGAGGTAGCCCCGCATCACGTAGTAGAGGAGCGAACAGAGGGCGTGGCGATCGTTCGAAGCGAGCGCGGCGTCCAGGGTGTCGGCGAGCCCCTCCGGGTTCTTGCGACGCGCGTAGTCGACGAGGGCGTCCTGGTGCGACAGCGCGAACCCCCCGAGGACGTTGGCGATCGAATGGGTGTTCGACGATACGAAATAGACCGGTCGCCTGCGCTTCGGGGGCGGGCCGAGGTACGTCGGTTCGACGCCGCTCCACCACCTCTGGGCCGCGCGCTGGTACTGCGAGTAGGACGGGGCCAACATGCGCACGCGGACGTCGGCGGGAGCCGCGGCGATGCTGCGGATGCGCGCGTCGAAGTGCGCGGGCCTCAGGGCTTCCTCCAATTTGGCGACGTCCGAGACGTCGAAACCGAGCAACTGCGCGAGCACCTCGCGCGACGGCAACTCCGGACCGACACCGTGGCTCGCCGCCAAGGTCGACGCGATCCCGCGGAGTGCCGCGTGCATCTTGTTCCACTCGATCTGCCAGGCGGTCAGGATGGGGACGAGATCGTCGATGTCGCTCTCGCTCGCGATGAAGACGGCGAGCGTGCCCGCGTCGTCGTACCGTAGGGGACGCCGGCGTCCTCGCGTCCTGAGTCCGCGCCAGGTCCGTACCGGAAAGCCGGCGGCCTCGAACACTTCGTGGGACTGTCCGAGGACCACGAGGCGCACTTCGGGCATCTCGTCGGGCAGGCGACCGGCCGCGTACGCGAACGCCGAGATGTCCGGCCGCGAGGAGAGGGCCCCTTCGTGCAAGCTCGACTTGCTGAACGCGTGCGCTTCCTCGAACGCGCGTACGCGGACCTCGCCGGAGGATCGGAGGAGCGACGTGTAGGTCTGGATGTAGAGGTCGATTTCGTCGGAGGTCGCCCGGGGGATCGCTCGCTGCATGACCCCGTCATCTTCGCACGATTCGACGGATCAGGCCTTCTTGAAGGCCTCTTCGACGAGCGCCCGATCCTCTTCGAACCTCGCGCTCCTCGGTTTCGATGCGGCCGGACGCGCGGGGGCCACGGATTCCGGTGCGTGTACGACGGACTTCCGCGCGAAGAACCGGGCGATCAGGCCGCGGGTCGGTTGCACCTCGAACACGCCGTCGACCAATCGCTCGGGGGCGTCACGCAGGGTGGCCACGAGTTCGGGATTCGACGCCACCCAATCTTCGGCGAGGCCGAACGCCTCGCGTTGCGTCGTCATGAGGTGGGTCTTGGAGGTCCTCGTCGGGATTCCGTGCACGGCGTGGAAGAGCGCGAGGGCCACGGCCAGCTCGCACGTCGAGAGCGTCGTCGCACGGTGCTCGCGGATCCCGGAGCACGCCTTCTTGTAGACCGACGAACCGCCGAGCAGGAGCAGGCCGAGGCCGGTCTGGACGGCGGCGAGCTCGGCGAGCACGTCGCGCTCCGAGTTCGGCGACGGATCCGAAGCGGCGACGAGGACGAGCGCACCCACGCTCCTCGCGATGGAGGTCGTGAGCAGCGTCGGGTCGGCGACGTGCCCGACGTCGACCGAGACGACCACGTCACCGCCGTCCGCCGCCGCACGCACGCCGCCGCGGGCGACGTCCTTCACGCCCGTCGTGCTGCACCCGCCGGTGCCACATCCGCCCGAACCGTCGCTCGCGTCGACGAACTCGAACGCGAAATCGAGATCCTCGTCGACGGGCGAATACCGGAGTGTCCGACGGAACAAGCGTTCGAGGCTCGCGACGTCCTTCTCGAACGCGTCGGGGAAGAAGCGACCCGTGGGTTCGACCAACACCGGTGTGCCGACGACCTCTCCGTACGCGTGCCGCAAGTACGCGTAGCGCGCGACGACGAAGCGCAACGAATCGTCCGACGGAAGTTCCATGTGTCGAGCGTAGCGTGGTCGAATCTGACCCGCACGCGTCGACGCGGATCGAGGTCTCGCGTGACCTCATTTCGATCCGGGTTCCGTCGGAAAAAGACACCCGCGCGCGTTCCGATCGCGAGGTCTTTCGGCGCTTGCGAACACGCGAATACCCCCAAATACTTCGAAGACGACGGCACTCGCGGCCTCCCGTGCACGCGAAGACGTTCACGTGTGCGCGCGTCGAATTCGTGTCCGTTCGTCGCGAATTCGGATGGAATCGAATCGACGAAGAATCGAGGGGGCCTCGATTGACACCCCCTCCCCCGTGGGTAATTCATGAAAACCATCAAGGACGACAAAATCGACGTCGATGCACTCCTCACGTCGCACGACGTCGGTCTCCTGCTGCAGATGAATCCGGGCTCGGTCAACAAATGGGTCAACGACGGTCGCATCGTCGCCTTCCGGACGCCCGGTGGTCACCGGCGCATCCGCGCCGGCGATCTCGTCGACTTCCTCGATCGGCACCACATGCCGATCCCGGAGCCGCTCGCGCACGCGAGCAAACGACGGATCCTCGTCGTCGACGACGACGCCGCGCAGCTCCGGGCGATCCAGCGCCTGCTCCGCCCCTACGGGTCGCGGCTCGAAGTGAGGACGATCGAAAACGGCATCGACGCGCTCGTCGCGCTCGGCACCTTCCGTCCCCACCTCGTCGTTCTCGACGTGTTCATGCCGGAAGTGGACGGCCTCGAGGTGCTGCGGCGTCTCAAGTCGAATCCGGAAACGCAGCACATCCAAGTCATCGTCAACACGGGGCAGTACTCGCAGGACGTCCGGAAGTCGGCCGAAGAGGCCGGCGCGCTCCGGTGCCTGCCCAAGCCCGTGTCGACCAAAGTTTTGCTCGAGGCAGTCGGTCTCTCGGAAAGAGCCGCGGTCTGACTTCGCGAGCACCGCGCACGTTCGCGCGGACGGGTGTGACCGGGGAAGTCTCCCGGTCCAGAGGAGCAGTGACGTGATGGAAATAGAGAGCCGAGAAGTAGCCCACACCGAAGTTGGGCTCCGTCCCGCTCGAAACGAACGTCTCGCGGACACGTTGGTGGACGTCCTCGTCTCCGCGGGTCTCGAGATCGTGTTCGGCATTCCGGGCGGCGCCGTGTCGCCCATCCACGACGCGTTGATGTCGCGGCCCGAGGTGCGTGTGGTCACGTCGCGCCACGAGAGCGGCGCGATGTTCGCAGCGGCGGGGTACGCCCGTGCGACGGAGAAGCTCGGTGTCGTCCTCGTGACGTCGGGGCCGGGCGTACTCTCCGCGTTGAACGGCCTCGCCTCGGCGGCGTGCGACAGCATCCCCATGCTGGTCATCGCCGGCGACGTGCCCCGTGGGAAGTTCGGACGCGGCGCGTTGCAGGACGGAAGCGCCTACCACCTCGACATCGTACGGATGACGAACTCGATCACGAAGATGGCCATGGAAGTCCGTGATCCCGCCGCCGCCGTTCCCATGCTGAAGCTGGCCATGGAGACGGCCCTTTCCGGTCGCCGCGGCCCCGTCCTCCTCACGTTGCCGATCGACGTGGGCATGGCACCCGCTCCCGTCCCCCTCATCGGCTTCGAGAAGGGGACGCCTTCGCGTGCCGAGAATGCCACCCTCGAGTACGCGGCGACCCTTCTCGCGGAGAGCGAACGTCCCCTCATCCTGGCCGGCAGCGGCACGCGGTGGGGCGAAGGACCGACGGAGCTCCGTCACCTCGCCGAACTCCTCCAGGTGCCCGTCGTGACGACCCCGAAGGGAAAGGGTATCCTCCCCGAGGATCATCCTCTGTCCCTCGGTGTGTTCGGCTTCGGCGGTCACCCCTCGGCGGCACGATACCTCGCCGAAGGCGTCGACACGCTCTTCGTGGTCGGCAGCAGCCTCGGCGAGGTCGCGACGGACGGGTTCAGCCCGCTCATCTCCGAAGCGAAGGACCTCGTGCAGCTCGACGTCGACCCGCTCTCCGTCGGTCGCGCCTATCCCGTCCGACTCGGTCTCATCGGGGACGCGGCGCTCACGATGCGGGAGCTCACACGCAAGGTGAAGCGTCGGATGGGACCGAAGCTCCGCGATCCGAAGGTGTTCGGCGTGGTCCACCACGAGAACGTCGCGGTCGTGGGTGACGGACCGGAAGGCGCCATCCAGCCGCACCGCGTGATCCACGAGCTCCAGACCATCCTCCCTCGGGACACGATCTACACCTCCGACATCGGAGAGCATCTCCTCTACGCCATCCACTACGTGCGCGCGTTCGCGCCGGATTCGTTCTGCGTGATGACGGGGCTCGGTTCCATGGGGTCGGGCATCGGTGCGTCCCTCGGACAAAAGCTCGCGACGCCGAAGCGTCCCGTGGTCGCGATCTGCGGCGACGGGTGCTTCTCCATGGGATTCGGCGACGTCGCGACGGCCGCGCGGGAGCGCATTCCCATCCTCGTCGTGGTCCTGAACGACGAGAGGTACGGCATGGTCGAGATCGGTCACGAGAGCGTCTACGGGCGCAGGCCTCCCTATCCGGCGGGGCCGATGGACGTCGTGAAGTTGGCGCGCGGGGTCGGCGCATCGGCGATGCGCATCGACCACACGGGCGACATCCTCCACGCCGCGCGGGACATCGAGGCGATGCTCGCCGAGGGGCCGGTCGTCCTCGACGTCCGCATCGACCGCACGACCCGCATGCCGAAGAACGGCCGCAACGAAGTCTTGAGCAAGGGCGCCATGAAGCGCGCCTTCAATTGAGAGGTAGAACGCTCATGAGCCACGAACTCAATCAATCTTTGCGCACCACGATCCTCGGGACCGGAGCGCATCTGCCGGAAACGATTCGAACGAACTCGCACTGGAGCCCCGCAGTCACGGAGCGATGGATGAAGGGCAACTCGCTTCGGGATGCGCCGCTTCCGGCGAGCGCTTCCGAGGGAATGCGCAAGTCGGTCGCGGCACTTCGAGAGACGGGTACGGACCCGTTCCGTGGAGCGCTCGAGCGTCGGGTCCTTGAGGAGGACAAGTTGTCTTCGGACATGGAGTTCCTTGCCGCCCGAGCCGCCCTCGAATCCGCTGGGATTTCGCCCTCGGACGTTGGATTTCTTCTGACCTATTCAATGGTTCCAGACTTCATCGGGACCACGAATGCGTGCCTCCTGCACCGAAAGTTGGGCCTCCCCACGACGTGTCTCACCACGACGATCGAGGCTGCCTGCAACGCCTTCCTCATGCAATTGACTCTTGCGGATCACCTCATCCGCGGGGGGGGGTACAAGTTCGGCCTCCTGGTCCAGTCGTCGTGCGGCTCCCGGCTCCTTCCTCATGAAGATCCGGTCGCTCCCCAATTCGGCGACGGCGCAACGGCGGTCGTCGTCGGTCCGTCGCGGGAGGGCTTCGGGGTCGAAGCATGGGAACATCGGGCCGACGGTAGTCGTCACCAGGCCATCGTCGTCGGCGTCCCGGGACGCCGATGGTACGAGGGCGGGGACAGACTCCGAATCTACGTTCCGAGCGAGGCGTCGGCAGTCCGAATGCTCATTACCATCGTCGACCGAGCGAGCGAGCTGATTCGCGACGTTGCGGAGAGTCACGGCGCGCGCCTCGAAGACATCGACTTCTATGCTTGTCATCAGGCGGCGCCTTGGCTTCGCCCGCTGACGCAAGAAGCGTCGGGCTTACATCGCGCGCGGTCCTTCGATACGTTCAAGATGGCGTCGAGCTTGAGCGGCGCCAACATTCCCCTCGTGCTCCACGGCGCTGCCAAGGAAGGTACCCTCCGGCGAGGAGACCGAGTGATGATGTTCGGAGGCGGCGCCGGGGAAACGTGGTCGGCGCTCCGCATGAAGTGGGGAAGCGATTGAAGGAAGTTTCATGCATCGTTTTCGGGCCCCTCCTTCGAGAGTTCCGCGAACGAAAGCTCGACATTCCCACGCTATTGCAGGGTGCGGAAGCGAGCCTGGCGAGGATCGAGAATCCCCGGGAACGCGTCGACTGGGTCGTCCTCGTCACCATCCTGAAGAATCTGGGGATGATGTTGCCCGATGAGCAATTGACAGCGATCGGTGCAAGTTTTCTTCGCTCGCCCCTCGTTCGTTCGCTCACTCTCGTCGGCCGAATGCTGTTCTCGTCGGCCGACTTCTATTCGTGGATGAACTCCGGAAACCGCGGTGCAGGCAAGCTTCTGTTTTCGTGCATCGAACCGGAAACCGTCGAGGAGGCCCCGGGACGTCTCGTTTTTCGACTCCAGTTGCCCCCGGGATACCCGACCAGTCGCGAGTTCTTCCAGATCACGAAGGGGGCGCTCGCGGCAGTCCCCACCCTCCTCGGGCAACGTCCTGCAAACGTCATCCTGACGAGTCTCGCTCGCGGCGCCGAATTCGAAGTCAGATACGTCGCCGTACCATCGCTCGTCTCCAGATTCTTACGATGGCTCGCGCGCCCAATCACGATTTGGTACGCAGCGCGCGAACTAAAGGCCGCGAACGAGATCCTCACCGAGCGCTACTATGAGCTCGACAGCGCCCGCAGCGCCATCTCGCGTCAAGCCACACAACTCCGCACGGCGCACACGATTTCCGTCGCCGTCCACAAGAACCTCGACTTGGATCAGACCATCGAAGCCGTCGCGGACGCCCTCGTTTCGGTGGCGGGCTTCGTGGGTGTCGAGGTCGCCGTCACTGCGGTCGTGGACGACGTGAAGGTCGAGCGGAACTCCACGCTCGGGACGCCGTCCAATCGGGTCGAACCCATCGACGCACCTCTCACGTCACGGTCCCGCGTTCTCGGTTCCGTCCGGGTGTGGCCTTCGCCCGATTCCGATTACGCCGAGCGTCGGGATCTTCTCGCATTCATCTTGCCGAGCGTAGCCGCTGCCCTGGACGACGCGCTCGCCTTCACCGAACTCCAACGCTACCGGACGGATCTCGAGATCCGCGTCGCCGAAAAGACGACGGAGCTCGTCCGCCGGGACGCGGATCTCCGTGCCACCATCGAGGACCTCAAGAAGGCCCAGGCGACCCGCGATCGGATCTTCGCGAACATCAACCACGAGATCCGCACGCCTCTCGCGCTCATCATGCTGCTCGCGCGCGACATCGTGCGGCACATGGGCGATTCCGCCGACGCCGTCACGCAGGACAGTCTGCAACGCATCGAGATTTCCTCCCGCAAGCTCGTGCGCCTCGTCGACACCCTCCTCCTGCTCTCCAGCAAGACCGAAGGGAAGATGTCGGTCGAACTCCGTCGGTTCGACGTCGCGAACATCGTGAACACGCTGGTCGGAACGTGGCGCGCGGCGGCCGGCGTCCAGGCCATCGTGCTCCGCTACGCCGGTCCGCCGTCCCTGGTCATGGACACGGACGACGTCGCCCTCGAACGCATCCTCACGAACCTCCTCTCGAACGCCATCAAGTACACGCCGAACGGCGGGAGCGTCCTCGTCGAACTCCAAGGAGGGGACGAGATGGTCACCCTCACGGTGCGGGACACCGGCGTGGGGATCGACGAGGACTTGAAGAAGAGGCTCTTCGGCAGGTTCGAGCGCGGCAAGGCCGCATTGCGTCGCGGCGTGCAGGGCAGCGGAATCGGCCTGTCGCTCGTGAAGGAGTTGACCGAGGAGATGGGCGGCCGGGTGGACGTCGAGTCGCCTCTCGGCGGCGGCACCGCGTTCCACGTGCGCCTGCCGTTCGCGGATTCGGGGCGCGCCGTGGGCGCGGAGATCCGACCCGTGAACCTCCAGGCGCGTCCCGAAGACTTCGGCCTGCCGACGACGGATCGCGCCACGCCTGGCACGCACGTGCACGTCTCGCCGCCCAGGGCCGTGCCCACGGTCCTCGTCGCCGAAGACGAGCCGAACCTCGCCGCGGAACTCATCCGCATCCTCGAGGTCGACTACCGTGTCGTCTGCGCGCCGGACGGCATGACCGCCCTGGCGCTCGCGGGTCAGCACCATCCCGACATCCTGGTGAGCGACGTCAGCATGCCCGGCATGGACGGCTACGAACTGACCGAGCGGTTCCGCGCCCTCGTCGGAAATCGCCTCGCCCCTGTCATCCTACTCAGCGCGTACACCAGTTCCACCGATCGCCTCCGTGGATTCCAGGCCGGCGCACTCGACTACGTCGCCAAGCCGTTCGACCCGGAGGAACTGATCGCCCGCGTCCGCTCCCAGCTCGCCCTCCGCGACTTCGCCCTGAAGCTCTACGAGAGCGAGAAGTTGGCGTCCCTCGGTCGCCTGTCCGCGGGACTCGCCCACGAGATCAGGAATCCCGCGAACGCGATCGTCAACGCCGTCGCCCCCCTGCAGGAACTTCTGCCTCCCGAGCTCGTGGAACTCGGTACCCCCACCGGGGATCTCCTCTCCGTCCTCGGCGAATGTGCCGCGCAGATCGGTGCGGTCTCGCGTCAATTGCTCGGATTCAGCCGTCCCGGGCACGTCGACTGGTACGACGCGAACCTCGGCGAACTCGTGGGCCGCGCGTCGCGACTCCTCGGTCCCTCCCTCGACGGCGTGCAGGTCAAATCCGACTTCCCCGAGAACTCGACGCTTTCCTGTTCTCCGTCGCTCCTCGCCCAGGTGTTCATCATCCTCCTCGAGAACGGCGCGCAAGCCGTGAAACGCGGCGGATGGATCCGCATCACGTTCCGTATGGAACCGAACAACGCGGTGATCGAGGTGTCGGACAGCGGAACGGGTGTCCCCGTTGACCTCCGTGAACGCGTGTTCGAACCCTTCTTCACGACGAAGCCCGTGGGCGAAGGAACCGGACTTGGTCTGTCGACGGCACGGCAGCTCGTAGGGCATCATGGCGGCACTCTCGAGATCGTGGGTGCGAACGGAGGATCGGTGTTCCGGATCTCCATCCCGCAGCGCGCCCACCGCCGCGAGCTCGCTCGGCCCTTCGGCTGAACGATCCCCAGTCCCCACGAGGCAGCCTTGTCCGATCGGAAGCAGACCATCCTCCTCTACGTCGACGACGAGAGGGCGAATCGCGTGGTGTTCGAGACGTCGTTCGGCAAACGGTTCCCGATGCGCGTGGTGAGTTCGGGTCGCGAGGCGCTCGAGGTCCTGAAGGACGAGTCGATCAACGTCGGCGTCGTCGTGACCGACCAGAGGATGCCCGAGATGTCCGGGCACGACCTTCTCGTCCGCGTGAAGGAGCTGCATCCCGAGATCGTCCGTATCGTCATCACGGCGTACAGCGACCTCGACGCGATCCTTCGCGCCGTGAACGACGGTCTCGTCGCGCGGTACGTCGTGAAACCTTGGGAGCGTACGGAACTCGAGGAGATTCTCCGTTGGGCCCTCGAGGTCCACGAAAAGGGACGGGAGGATTCCGCCACGCAGATGCGACTCATCCAGTCCGAACGACTCGCGACCCTCGGGAGCATCGCGGCGGCGGTCCTGCACGACCTCCATCAACCCCTCGCGCACTTCGGGCTGAACGGACAGCGTCTCGTCGACCTCGCGGAAGCCGTGCCCACGCTCCGCAAGCTCGTCACTCTCCACAAGGACAAGCTCACACCGGACGAACTCACCGCCGTCACGAGCCTCGCCGACGAGATCGGGGAGATCGCCGAGGAGATCGTCGGCAGCACCAAGGTGATGGGCGACATGATGGGGACCATGCGGCAGTTCGTCTGGTCCGACCGAGCGAAGGACAAGAAGGACGCCGACCCGCACGCGGTCGTGAAGACCGCGCTCACCGTGTGCAGGTCCGTGGCGATGCGCTCGAAGTGCCGTCTCGTGTACGAGGGGCCCGACGCGCTCCCGACGGTCTCCGTCGGTACGACCGAACTGACGCAGGTGTTGATCAATCTCGTCGCGAACGGCGCGCAGGCCGTGGGCGCCCGCGGTGCCCAGGGGCGCGTGATCGTCTACGCCCGCGAGACTCCCGATTCCGTCGAGATCACGGTCGACGACGACGGGACGGGAATGCCGAAACACGTCCTCGCGAAGATCGGCACGCCGTTCTTCTCGACCCGATCCGAGGGAACGGGACTCGGCGTCGCGCAATGCAAGCGCATGATCGAGGGGGCGAAGGGGAAGCTCACCATCGACAGCGACGAAGGGAAGGGCACGCGCGTTCGGCTCGTCCTTCCGCGCGCCGAGACCTCCGGCACGGGGGGCTGACGGCGACGCTCGGGCCGTCCGTACGCCTCGGGTGAGCGGTCAGGGACCGTTCGCCGCGGACGGCCACGTCACGTGGGGGAGCGGCGCTCCCGCACGCGCGAACAAGTGTCCTTGCATCAACGAGACGTCGAGCGAGCGGAGGAAGTCCATTTCCCGCTCCGACTCGACCCCTTCCGCGATCATCGTCGCGCCGACCTGCGCGGCGATTTCCACGAGCTCGCGGAGGGTCGACTGCTTGGCAGGGTCTTCGTGCACGCCGCGGACGACGCTCGTGTCGAACTTGACGACGTTCGGCGCGAGCGTGGCAAGGAGCGCGAGATCCGGCGGGCACGCCCCGAGATCGTCGACGCCCACGCGGAATCCCAGGGCCTTGAGGCGCGCGATGCGTAGCGGAAGGTCGTCGTAGAACGCGAGGCTCGCGCGTGTCGCGAATTCGAGCACGACACGTTTCGCGATCGGTTGGAGGGCAGACTTGCCCTCGAGGAGGTCGTCGTCGTCGAGGGCGCGCGGATGCAGATTCACGAAGAGGGTGCTCGACGTCGTCTGCGAGACGAGCGCGACGTCCTTGTGCACGACCCGTTCGAGATCCGGGACACGTCCGGACGATTCGGCGACGGCGAGGAGCGCTCCCGGACGGGGGAACGCCGCGTCGTGGCACCGGAGAAGCGCCTCGAAGCCGAAGATGCGACGGAGATCGACGTCGACGACGGGTTGGTAGGCGACGTAGGTCCGGGAAAGCGCGCGCGTGAACGCGTCCTCCGGCGTCCTGCCGTGGTCGAGACGAGCCGTTCCGATCTCCGCGAGGGCGATGGCGTCGCGGTGGACCCGGGACACGCGGTACTCCGTCACGAGCTGACTCGCCGTCGCGTGAAGTTCACCCAGGTCGATGGGCTTGCGGATGGTCTTCCTCGCGCCGCATTCGACGGCGCGGATCGCGATGTCCGCGCTCGTGCCGCCCGTGATCAGGATGATCGGGAGCTCCGCGTGGGTTTCGCGGATGCGTTCGGTCAACGTGAGCCCATCCATGCCCGGCATCGTGAGGTCCGTCACGACGACGTCGAAATCCTGTGTGGCGACGAGTCGGAGCGCGGACAAGCCGTCCCCGGCGGTCGCGACCTGGAACCCGCGGCCCTTCAAGGCACGCGCCAAGGCGCGAAGGATGGCGGGCTCGTCGTCCACGAGGAGCGCGTAGGGTGCGCCCTCACCGTTGGAAACGTGGTCCTGGGTGCGTTCGGTGCGTTCCATCGCGAGCTCGGTCACGGGCGCCTCCACGGAACGGATCTCTGCAATCGAGATGCCCGCCGTTGCGCTCGGAGAAGTTCAGGCGTGCGCCATCGATTCGGAGTCAGGAATGACCTCCCCCCTCCCGAGGGAGGGTTCGCGCGAACCGATGCGGACGCGCGCCACGGCGGCATGCGACGCGGTTTTCCCGGAGCGGAAGGCGCGAGCGGTTGCGGTCGTAAGTGACACCGATGCGGGTGGTTTCGACTTCGCGGACGAGGGGTGTGCGGTGACACGTTGACGAGGCGGTGCGGTCGCTCACACTGTGGGACTCGTCCGGACTCGCGTTCCCTTCCGATGCGGGCGTCGGCACCCTCCCTTGGCTCGGATCGCCTTCGAGCCCATACTGAGGAGTCGATTTGCCTCGGGGGAGGTTCGCGGGCGTGGTTGTCACTTTGACGTGGAACGCGCTCGAACGGGGCGTGGAGAGAGAACGATGGGGAACGTGGGGACCGTGCAAAACGTCGACGTGCATACGAGCGCCGAGCCGTCGCACCGCGATCCCTTCACGACGCCCGAGGGGAACGACTCCGAATCCAGGCAGTTCGGACGCATGCCCGTGAGCGACGAACCGATCCACGTCCTCGTCGTCGACGACGACGCTGCACCTCGCAGGAGCCTCGCGCGACTCCTCCTCGCACGTGGATTCAAGGTCGAGGTCGCGGAGAACGGAATGGAAGCGCTGGACAGCATCCGCGCCCGCCCTCCCGAGGTCGCCCTTGTCGACCTCCAGATGCCGAACATGTCCGGCCTCGACGTCCTCTCGGAGATCAAGCGCTCGCACGTCCCGACGGAAGTCATCATCATGACGGCCTACGCCGAGATTCCCGTCGCGGTGGAGGCCGTCAAGGCGGGCGCCCACGACTTCCTGCGGAAGCCGTTCGAGTCGGTCGAGTCGATCGTGCTCGCCGTCGAACGAGCGGCGGAGTACCGCCGTCTCATCGAGCGAGCGTCCCACGCGACGAACGACCCCGCGATCCGCACGGACCTCGGCGGCATCGTCGGTCAGTCCCCTCCGATGCAGGAGCTCTATCGTCAGATCGAGGAGGTCGCGTCCTCGAGCGCGACGGTCCTCATCCTCGGCGAGAGCGGGACGGGCAAGGAGCTCGTCGCGCGCGCCATCCACGAACGTTCGAAGCGGAGCGACGGACCGTTCCTCGCCGTGAACTGCGGTGCGATCCCGGGTGAACTGGTGGAGAGCGAACTCTTCGGACACACGCGCGGTGCCTTCACCGGAGCGCAGTCCGCCCGCCCCGGACTGTTCGAGGCGGCCCACGGGGGGACCATCCTGCTCGACGAGGTGGGCGATCTTCCGCTCTCCGTGCAGGTCAAACTCCTCCGCACGCTCCAAGAGAACGAGATCCGACGCGTCGGCTCGGACGAGGTGAAACACGTCGACGTCCGCGTCATCGCCGCGACGAACGTCGACCTCGACGCGAAGGTGGGTGACGGCGTGTTCCGCCGGGACCTCTTCTACCGGCTCAACGTGTTCCCGATCACGCTCCCGGCCCTCCGCGAACGGCGGTCCGACATCGTGGTCCTCGCCCACCACTTCCTCCGGAAGTACAGCACGGCGCTCGACCGCCGCGTGACCAAGCTCGCGACGGAGGCGATCCGCGCCCTCGAGGACTACGGCTGGCCCGGCAACGTGCGCGAACTCGAACACGCAGTGGAGCGTGCCGTACTCCTCGCCCGGGGCGACACCATCGAGGCGCAGCACCTCCCGTTCGTACGACGGCAGCGTCCCGTGGACGCCGACGCGCGGCCCTCGGATTCCGTGGACCTCTCCCGCTCCGTCCTCGCGGATTTTCCCTACGCGGAGGCGAAGAAGCGCGCGCTCCAGTCGTTCGACCGCGCGTACATCGCCGAACTCCTGCGCCGCGCGGCGGGAAATCGCGCGGAGGCCGCACGACGTGCGGGGCTCGATCGGTCGAATTTCCGGCGACTCATCAAGAAGTCGAACGACGACTGAGAACGGGTACTCTCGGGTCGTGGGTTTCGTACTCGCGACCTTCAACGTCCAGGACTTCTTCGATCCGACGACCGACGACGAACGGCGTCGGTTCGAGCGCCGCGCCGCGCACCTCGCCTCCATCGTCCGTGCCTCGGAGGCCGACGTCCTCGCGCTCCAGGAAGTCGGATCGGAGGCCACCGTGCGTGCCCTCGCGACGGCAATTGGTCCGGATTTCGCCGCGGGAACCGCCGTCGTCGGCGCACCGGACACACGCGGTATCCGCAACGCGATCCTGACGCGGGCCAAGGTCACGAGGTCCCGAACCCACGCGAGCGCCGACCTTCCGTTCCCTTCGTTCGCGAAGGGGGGCGAAAGGATGTTCGACGTCGCGCTCCCGCTACGTCGTGCGTTGGTCGACGTCGAGGTCGACGCGGGCTCGTTCGGACGCATCCGCGTGCTCTCGTGTCACTTCAAGTCGCGTCGTGCGGTCTTCCTCAAGGATCCGGCCGAGACCGATCCGACGAGCGACGGCATCCCGCCGGGGACGTTGCTCGAATGGGCCGAAGCCGACGTCCGAAGTCTCGTCTTCCGGGCAGCGGAGGGACTTTTCGTCCGACGTGTCGTCGACGGCATCGTGGCGACCGATCCGGACGTTGGCATCGCCGTGATGGGCGATCTGAACGACACCGTCGACTCGGTTCCGGTCGCGTGCGTACGCGGGAGGCGTGCGAGGGACGGTGCGAGTCACCCGGCACCCGGTGTCCTCCACGGGTGCGAGGATCTCGTCCCGGAGGCCCGCCGCTTCAGCATCGTCCACGGAGGGAAAAGGGCGCAGATCGACCACGTCCTCCTCTCCGACCGCCTCCGCGCGCGGGTGACTTCGGCCGCGTTCTCGAACGAGGACCTTCGCGATCACGCGGAAGATCCGGCGTCCGGCCCCGCATTGGATTCGGACCACGCCCTGTACGCGGTCCGTCTCGGCTGAATCCGTCCCGACGGACGCCTTCCGAGGGAATCGCGTCGTCCACGGGAGGGCCGTGCGCGGGTTGGTCACGGACTCCCGATTCCGGGTACGCTCCTCTTCCATGCGCCTCGCGCTCGTCTTCTCGCCGCCCACGCCGTCGGACCGGAGCCGACGCCACGAGCCGGTGAACGTGCGCCTCCTGCAGGCGTTCGAGAGCGCCGGGTTCGTGGTCGAGACGATGCCGTCGTCCCTCGAACTCGCGTCCGATCTCGCGGCCGAACTCCGTCGTTTCCCGCGCCCGACGTCGGTCGTCGTCTACGTCGACGGCGACGTGGCGCACCAAGCGGGCTCGGTGGCGCTCCGCGTGGACGATCGCGGACTCGCGAGCCTCGACCTCGCGCGACTCGCGAAGGTCGTCGCCGACGCTCACGTGCCCGACAGCGTGCTCCTCCTCGAGACCCGCCGCGAGGCGAAAGGTCCGACGGCGTATTCGGCGACGGCGAGCGTGGAAGCGCTCGCGCGCGAAGGCGCGGCGCTCGCGTTGTTCGTCGCGGAGACCCGAGCGCCGTCGCGGCGCGAGCCCGTCGAGCGTCCGCTCGAGACGGGCCTCCGGACTCTCCTCGAGTCGACGGCCGTCCGTTCGGGGCCGGTGGGAGACGCGTTCGCGGCCGGGCTTCCCGCGGCCCTCGCGGCGCTCGACGCCAGCCGGTTCGCGCATCGGTATCCCGTCGCGGTCGATGCGGAGGCGGTCCACTCCGCTCCGCCTTCCGTGCCCGAGCGCATCTCGGCGCCTCCACCCTTGCCCGTGAGGCCCCCTCCGCCCGTCGCGGTCCCGCCGGCCGTCGCGTCGGTGCCGCCGATTCCGCCCCCGCGGGCGTTCGCGCCTCCTCCTCCCGCGCCGGCAGTCGCGCCTCCTCCTCCCGCGCCGGCGTTCGCGCCTCCTCCTCCCGCGCCGGCAGTGGCGCCTCTTCCTCCCGTCCCGAACTTCGCGCCACCGCCGGCTCCGGCACCCGTGCCGCCTGCTTCGGTCCACGAATCGGAGCCGCCGCCTTCCGAAGCGCCGCCGCCTTCCGAACGTATCTCGGTCATTCCGCCCTCCGCGCGGAGCGGCGCCCTCGCCGCCGTCGACTCCCTCACGCGGGAAGCCGAGAACGCGCGCAACCGGGGCGACCTCGAAGGCGCGGTGGCGTCCTACAAGAAGGCGCTCATGCTCGCGAGCCAGGGCACGCCCGAGATGCGCGCGAACATCTACGCGAATCTCGGGGAACTCAAGCTCTCCCAGGGCGACACGCGTGCCGCCGAGAACAACTACGAGAAAGCGCTCGCGGAGAAGCCTGGGCTCGATTCGGCGCTCATCGCCCTCACGCTCATCCTGACCACCGAGAAGGCGTGGCCCCGCGTCGCTCACTACCGGCGGCTCATGGTCGTCGCGGCGAAGTCGGATTCGGAACGTGTCTCCGGACTGTTCGAACTCGCGAAACTCTTCGAAGGGCCCATGGCCGATCTCGACGCCGCGGTGCGCGCCATGGACGAAGCCCGCGCGGCGATGCCGAACGACGTCGCCGTCCTCGCGCGTTTGTCGGAGTTGGCCACGAAGGCCGGCCAGTGGACGAAGGTCGCCGAGGTCGCGACCGACACGGCCAAGGCGTCCAAGGAACCGAAGGAACGCGCCGCGAATTACTTCGTCGCCGCCGACGTGCTCCTCGGGCGCGTTCGCGACGAAGTGCGCGGCCTCGAGTTCCTCGAGCTGGCGCTCTTCGCCGATCCGGATCACGAGAAGGCGCTCTTCTCGCTCGAAGCCGTCCGCACGCGCCGGAAAGAATGGGCGGAGCTCGCACGCATCTACAATCGTCTCGTCGAGATCGCGGCGCAACGTGGGGACGGCGCGCGCGCGGGCGCACTGTGCAAGAAGCTCGGCGTGCTCCTGCGGGATCGGCTCGACGACGCGAAGGGAGCCATCGACGCGTTCACCGGCGCGTTGAAGTGCGACGACACCGATCTGGACGCACGGATGGCGCTCGCCGATCTGTTCGTGAGCACGGCGAACGACACGAACGCGGCGATCGAACTCGAACGCGCGACCGAGATCTCGCCGTTCCGGGGAGCGCCCTACAAGCGTCTCGTCGCGACGCACACGCGCGCCGGAAGGAGCGACGCCGCGTGGATCGCGGCCGTGGTCGCCCTCGAAGTCGGCGAACGGGACATGGACACCGATCTCCTCGTCGGTCAGTGGCGGAACGACGGTGCCGCGCGACCGAAATCGAGTCTCGACGACGCTGCCTGGAACGAGGACCTCCGGAGCCCCGGCTGGGATCCTCTGGTCGCGACCGTGCTCGCGGCCGTCGGTCCCGCGGCGGTCTCGGCGAAGGTCGCCGCGCTCGCGTCGTCGCGTCTCCTGCCGACGCTGGACCCGACGAAGAAGCAGTCGCCCGAGAGCACGGTGTCGTTCGTGCGGAGCTTCGCGTGGGCGGCGGACGTCCTGGGCGTCGCGATGCCGGACCTCTACGTGAGCCCCGGCGCGCCGGGTGGGCTCTCCGCCGTGCCGATGGCGACGCCCACCACGTTCGTCGCACCCGAACTCCTCACCAACCTCGGCTTGCAGGAGCTCGCGTTCCTCGCGGGTCGTCACCTCGCGTACTACAGGCCCGAGCACGCGGTCATCCTCCACTACCCGACGCTCGACGATCTTTCCCTCCTCTTCATGGCCGCCGCGAGCCTCGCCATGACCGATCCTCACCTCCCGCCTCAGACGATGAAGCTCCGTCGATCCCTCGAGAAGCACATGGGCGAGACGGCGCGGGAGACCGTCCTCCGAGCGATCCGTGACCTCGAACGCCGGGGTGGCACGGCCGACCTGGCGTCGTTCCTCCAGTCGGTCGAACGCACCGCGAACCGCGCGGGCGTGTGCCTGGCCGGGGATCTCCCGGCCGTCGCGCGCCGTATCCGGAGCGAGGAGCGGGGAGTCGCGGGCCTGAACGCCGATCAACGTCGCGGCGACGTCTTCGCGTTCTTCGCGTCCCGGGCCCACGGACGCCTCCGCGCGCGCCTCGGGATCGCGGCCCGTCCGAGCGTGCGGCCTCCGCCTCCCGGTCCCACCGGTCCCTTGGTCCCCGCTGCCGGCGAAACACGACCGAGCGCCACGGGACCGGCCGCGCCTCCGGGCCCGCCGCCGAAGCCCGGTTCGTCTTCTTCCTGAAGGACACCGGGGCCTGCAAGGCCTCAATTTTTCGGCCGACGGCGCACGAATGCGACCGGGACCACCCCCCGGACCCCCGGCTTGTTCGTGAGAACCGCCTGAGACGTGCAATGGGGGTTTTCCCGCGCTACTCACGGTCCCCATGCGAACGACCCGCGTCACCGCACCCCTCGCCACGTTCCTCGTCCTGTCGGCCGTCGCATGCGGGAGTTCCGGCGGCGGTTCGGGGTTCGACGGCGACGCGGGAAAGAAGCCCTCCGCGGACGCCGGAACCGGCATCGTGACACCGGGTACCGACGGCGGCTCCGAACAGCCGCCGGATCTGGGCAACCCGGTCGGGCCGTCGAATCCCCTCGAACTGGACGGCGGGGGATGCGCGACGGCGAGCGCCGAAGTCCGCGGCGCCCCCGTCTACATGCAGATCATCTTCGACGGCTCCGGGAGCATGGATGATCCGGTGACGCCGAACGGACCTCGGGGTGTGAAGTGGAAGGCCGCCACGGGCGCCCTCCTCGCGTTCTTCAACGACCTCGCCCTCAAGGCCGATCAGTCCTTCGGCGTGGGACTCTTCCTCTTCGACGGCACCCAGGAAGTGAACGACTTCAAGCGCGAGGACGTCCCCATCCGCTTCGTCGACGCGACGCAACTCAATCGCCTCACGCAACGCATCCGCCGCTCGTCGCCGAGCGGCGGCACGCCCATCGGCATGTCCCTCGACGGCCAGATTCCCATCCTCGCGAACTACCAGCCGGTGGCGCCGCTCAAGGACGACGGCAAGCGCATCCTCGTGCTCATCACCGACGGTGTGCCGGGCGGTGGTGCCATCGAGCAGGCCCGCTGCGTCCAGCGTGTCACCGACGCCCGCACCCAGACCCCACCCGTCACCACGTTCACGATCGGTGTCGGCGACCCGACGTCCGATCCGTCCCTCTACGATCCGGTCTTCCTCGGGAAGATGTCGGAAGCGGGCGGTACGTCGAAGGCGGGATGCCTCCAAGGGTGGAACGGTTCGTCGCCCGCGGGCAGCGTGCCGTGCCACTTCCAGGTCACGCCGGGCGCGCAGACGGCCGACCAAGTCCGCGACGCCCTCGTCGCCGCGTTCGACGGCATCCGAGGAGCGGCCACGGCGTGCGAGTTCGTCCTCGAGAAGCCCGAAGGTGGCGGCGCCCTCGATCCGAACAAGGTGAACGTGAAGTACACGGCCGGCGACGGCACCGAGACCACCATCCTCCAGAGCGAGACGGACGGCTGGTCCTACGACGACCCGTCCAATCCGACGCGCATCCTCTTCCACGGCGACACCTGCGAGAAGACGAAGCGGGACGCCGGGGCCAAGGTGAGCATCGTCGTCGGGTGCAAGACTCAAGTCAGCCGCTGACCTGAGCCGTCATATTGGAAACCCAACGATTCCGGTCACTTCGGAATTGTTGGTCGCATCAGAACATCCCCCGGTCCGGCCTCGTCCGACGCTGGTACTCTCGACGGCTCGAAGGAGTTCGCCGAGAGGACTGCATTGTCTACGCCCGGAGCCGACAAACTCGACGAACTGCCGTACGTCGTCGGTCGTTACGCCATATGGAACGAGATCGCGTCGGGCGGCATGGCCACCGTGCACCTCGGTCGTCTGGTGGGTCCCGTGGGGTTCTCCCGCACGGTCGCCATCAAACGACTTCACCCGGCGCGCGCGAAGGACCCCGACTTCGTCACCATGTTCGTCGACGAGGCGCGTCTCGCCGCCCGCATCCGGCACCCGAACGTCGTCCCCACCGTGGACGTCGTCGTGGAGGACGACGAAATTTTCCTGGTGATGGAGTACGTGCACGGCGTCTCCCTCCGCGGACTCGAGACGCGACTCCAGCAGACGAAGAAGCTCATCCCTCCGGACGTCGCCGCGAGCATCGTCGTCAGCTCGTTGCTCGGCCTCCACGCCGCGCACGAGGCCACGGACGAACGCGGTCAGCCGATGCACCTCGTCCACCGTGACGTGTCCCCGCAGAACATCCTCGTCGGGAACGACGGCGTGACGCGGGTGGTCGACTTCGGCGTCGCGCGCGCGGAAGGACGCATGGCGGAGACGAAGGACGGGACCATCAAGGGCAAGCTCGCCTACGTCTCCCCGGAACAGCTCGACGGCCACACGGCGACGCTTCGCGCGGACATCTTCGGCGCGGGAGTCGTCCTTTGGGAAGCCCTCACGGGACAGCGCCTCTTCCTCGGAAAGAGCGAAGGGGAGACCTTGCGGATGGTCATGGCGGCGAAGGTGCCACCGCCGTCCTCGAAGCGCGAAGGGCTACCGCCGAAGATCGACGCCGTGGTCGTGCGCGCGACCGCGAAGGATCCGAAGGACCGGTACGCGACCGCCCTCGAGATGGCCTCGGCCATCGAGGAGGCGCTGCCGATCGCTCCCGCACGGCGCGTCCGCCAATGGGTCATCGAGACCATCGGCGACGTGCTCAAGCAGCGCGAGAAGGTCCTCAAGGAAATCGAGGCGAAGGGAGCCGACGAAGCCACGAGTTCGGCCCGCCTCGCGACGCCAGGATCCCAACCGCGCGCAGGATCCGTCCCGCGGATGCCGGCCGGATCGCCCGCGAACCCGCCCGTGTCTCCTCCGGCGAGACCCGATCTCGGTTCGGCACCCCGACTCCCCGTCGCGTCCGTTCCCGATCTCGCGCCTCCTTCGATCCCGAGTCTGTCGCCTCCTTGGACCGGGGTCGTCGAGCGCGGCGAGTCTCCGTCGCGGAAAGACGACGCTCCGGAGCTCCCCGGTTTCATGGCCACCCTCGCGGCGGATCCCCTCGCGCCGTCGGGTCACGGCCCGGCCGCGCCGATGGCAGGAGAGACGGCGCGTCCTCCCAGGCGACGGGTCGCGGCGTCCGAGCCCCTCGAGCTCGCAGCGATCAAGGAGGACAGCACGAAGCGGAGCGCCGTGTCGGCGCCCGAGCTCCCCGCTCCCAACGTCGCGCGGACGGCGCCCGTTCTCCGGGGCAGAGAAGGGCCCCGCGAGCGATCGTTCCGATCGAGCGGCATCGAGATGCCCTCGGGCAAGAACGTGCTCTTCGTCGCGATCCCGTTGCTCCTGATCCTCGCGGTGGGAGCGACCCTCGTGTTCCTGCCTCGGATGATCCGAGCGCGCGTCCTCGCCGCGGCGAAGGAAGCCGGCGTCGAGATCGTCGCCGAATCCATCGACGCCTCCATGGGCGAAGTGCGGATGAACGGCGTGGTGGCGACCTTCCCGAAGGCTCCCGGCGTCACGGCGCGCGCCAAGAGCGTGACCATCGCCCTCAAGGATCGCCTCGCGGAGAGCGTGGCCGTTCCGGAAGCGCGCGTCGAGGCCGACGGGCTCGATGCCGCCACGGCGTTCGGGGCGTGGCTCGGCGATCGAGGAACCACGAGCGGCGTGTCGGCGAAGCGCTTCGCCGTCGACGACTTCGCGGTGGACCGTGAAGGGCAAGCCCGGGTCCTACCTCCTCGTCGAACACGGCAATTTCGTGGCCGAGCGCGTCCGATCCGAGAAGTTCGGGACGAGTTCCGGGTGACCGTGCCGAAGGCGTACGGGAAAGGCGTGAAGGTTCCGAGTACGGTCCGAAGCTCGACCTTCCGGGACGCGAGATCACGCGGCAACGTGTCTCCGTTCGACCCGACGCGCGAGGACGGACCGCGCATCCTCGTCCTCACGAAGGCGAACGGCGACACGACGTTCGAGCTCGACGTCATCAAGGCGAAGGTGAAGTCGCTCGGTCTTCCCGCGGCGCTCGGCCTTCCCGACGACCTCACCCTCGAGTCGAAGGTGCGCGGCAAGACCACCGCCGGCAAACTCGCGGCCGACGCGAGCGTCGGACTCCTCAAGACGAAGCTCGTGTCCGCGCTCGTCCCGATGGACGTCGTCCTCGACGTGTCCGTGTCCGGTCCGATCGGGGGCGAACTCGCCACGCGCGGCACGATGATGCTCGGTCCCGTCCGGACGTCGGTCTCCGGCACGACCACGATCGGAGCGGGCGGTCTCGTCGCCGACCTCGGCGTGCGCGCGGGGCCGGTCCCGTGTGCGACGCTCGGTGCGGACCCCCATCCCGCCCTCGTGGAAGTCGACGACTTCCTCAAGGGGCTTCCCGTCGTCGGCGCCTTCCTTCGTCAGGGGAAACTGACCCTGACCGGAGCCCTGCACGTCGACGCGTTCCATCCCGCGAAGACGGCCCTCGCCGTCGACTCCGCGAGCCTTTGCGGACTCGCCCTGTTCGGCAAACCGTGACGTTCAGCGCTCGAGCGTGACGGTGTAGTTCTGCGGCGTGCCCGTGGGCGAGTAGACGGCGAAGAGGTAGGTCCCGCGGACGGACGCCCTGTTCATGAATTCGACGGTGCTGAGGGGCGTCACGATCCCGAAGTGCGAGCCCACCCGCTTCCACAGGAGGATGCGTGCGTCGGCGTCGGCGACGATCTTGAGCCGGTAGACGGAAGGTGCCGCCTCGAGGTCCCACGTGAACCAGTCCTCGTCGGTGGCGCTTCCCAGCGCCCCCTTCACGACGGGAGGCATCTTGTTGGCGGAGAGGAACGTGTCGTTGGACTCCTTCTCCGTCGGCACGTTCGTTCCCGGTGTCGGCAGGCCGGAGTCGACCGGCACGTCGGGTCCGCCCATCCCGGCGCCGGCGTCGCTCTTCCCCCAGCCGCCGTTGCCACCGCCGTTGCCGTTGCCCCAGCCGCCGCCGTTGCCACCGCCCGCGCCGCCACTCGATCCGGCGTCGACGGGGGCGCCCGCGTCCGCGGAGCTTCCGCCGGTGGACGACTTCGCCTTGCCGCCGGTGGTCCCGAAACCTCCGTGTTCGGCGACGCGGTCCGCGATCCCGTCCACGAGCGGATCGATCCGCGCGATGAACTGGTACACGGGACCCACGCCCGAGTTCACGCCCACGAGCGTGCGCACGTTCGCCCCCGCCCACACGACGCCACCGCCGGAGTCGCCTGGCTGGAGGATCGGGTCGGCGACGAGCATCTTCGGGAAGCCGATGGACGCACCGTCCTTGATCGGCAGCGCCTTGCCCGCGAAGAGTTCGGTGGTGGAGAGCACGCCGTCCTTCACGCGTCCGACGTTGATGACGGACTGGCCGTCACCCGGCTTCGTCGTCGCGAGCGCAGGGTACACGGCGAGGTTCACCGGCTTGTCGAGATAGACGAGTCCGACGTCGTGCGTCGCCGGGTCGACGGAGTTCGACTTCGCCACGTAGTCGAACACGGCCCAGCCCGTGGCCGTGCGCTTCGCTCCCTGGGCGTACGGGAACGTCGCCTGGGCGGCCGTCACGTTCGCCACGCAATGTCCGGCGGTGAGGACCACCTGCGGCGCGACGAGCGTCGCGGAACACGCACGGAGACCGCCGGGAGCGTCGAGGACGAGCAGGGTGGCTTCGGGGAAGTCCGTCGCGGGACGGCCCGCGATGATCGGCGATTCCGCGGAGCCGACGATCTCGGCGTCCTCGCGTTCGGTGATCTCCTCCGCGGCCGTGCCGCTGCACGCGACGACCGCGAAGAGCGGCGTGAGGAGGAAGAGGGGAACCGTGAGGGAAGTCGTCCGCGTCGGCATCCATGGACGTGTGACCCGAGGCTCGTCGGCCGCAACGCGAAGATGCCTCCGAGCAGCAGGTCGCACGCGACGATCCGATCTTCGGTCGGCGACGGAATAGGACACACGCCGACGACGGGATCGTGAACCACGCCCGGATTTCCTCGGCACATGTACGTCCATCTCGGGACACGTCGCGACACGACACGCGTGGACCAAGGGACCAGGATCGCCGGCGACTCGGCAGCGCGCGCGCAACCGTGCCGTGAAATTCCGGTCGCGCGACGTGGATCGTCCGCGACTACTTCGCGGGTGCCACCGGCTTCTTCGGGGGCACGTGGGTCTCGAGAAATCGGGCGAGGGCCGGATAGGCGACGAGCCGGTTTTTCCGCTTCGCCAGGCCGTGACCTTCGTCGTCGAACGTGAGGAGTTCGACCGGGAGGCCACGCGCCTTGAGCGCGTCGTGGATCTGCCGGGCCTCACCCACGGGAACGCGCGGGTCCCGCGTTCCATGGACGACGAAGAGGGGCGCTTTGATCTTGTCGACCTTGTGGAGCGGAGAGATGCGATCGAGCAGCGCTCCGTCCGTCGCGAGGGATCCGTACTCGGCCTCGCGAAGGGCACGACGGTACGGCGCCGTCTGTTCGAGGAAGGTCCGGAAGTTCGCGATGCCGACGATGTCGACGCCCGCCGCCCATTGCTCCGGATAGAGCGTGAGGCCCGCGAGGACCATGTAGCCGCCGTAGCTCCCGCCCATGAGGACCATGCGCGTGCGATCGACCTCGGGTCGCTCGGCGAGGAACTTCCCGATCTCGGACAGATCCCGCACGGAGTCCTCGCGCTTCGCCTTGTCGTCCAGGTGCGCGAACGACTTGCCGTACCCGAGCGAACCGCGCACGTTCGGCGTGGCCACGCCGTAGCCCTTGGCCACGAGGTATTGGACGATCGGATTGAAGTTGGGTTGCGCCTGCGACTCGGGGCCGCCGTGGACGAGGAGCACCGCCGGAGCGGGCCCGTCCGCGTTCGCCGGCGGGTACCAGAACGTGGACACCGTCTTCTTGTCGGACGTCGGGACCGTGAGGAGCTCCGCCCCGACGAGCTTGGTCTCGTCGACTCCGGCATGGCCGCTCGTGGTCACGCGGGCGCTCTTGGCGTTCGCGGTGTCGATGCGGAAGATCTCCGCCGGCTGGTTCGCCTTCTCGAACGAGACGTACGCGACCGTCCCGGAGGGTGCCACGTCGACGCCGCCGACGACACCGCGGAGGGTGGTGGGCGTCCGCTTCTTCACGGCGCCGGTCGCGTCGAGCGTGAGCACGCTGGGATTCTCGACGCCGTCCACGTTCTCGGACACGACGAGGGCCGCCTTCGACGCTCCCTTGGTGGCGTCGGGGCGAGGAACGGCGAGATGCGTGAAGTCGTGCGTGCCCTCGAGCACCGTCTTCTGCTTGCCGGTCTTCGCGTCGACGGAGGCGAGGTGCATGAACTCACCGCCGCGGTCCGTGAGGACGAAGACGTTCGCTCCGTCGGCCGAGAACGCGGCGCCGTCGTACCGCTCGTCGCCCGTGTGTTTCGTCAGGAGCGTCTTCTTCTTCGTCTTCGTGTCGACGATCCAGAGATCGTCGTCGACGTTCGAACGCGATTCGACGACGAGCAACGTGTCCCCACGCCAGTCGGCCACGACGAAGCTTCCCGAAAGCTCCACGAAGGGCTTCTTGCCGAACGTCTTCGAATCGGCGGACGTGTCCTCCACGTAGAGGTCCATGTCCTTGCCGTTCCGGGCGTTCGACGTGAACGCCACCCGCTTCGACGCGTCGTCGACGACGGGCAACGTGTGCTTCACCTTCGGGGCGTCGGTGAGGGCGGAGATGGTGGGCGTCTTGCCTCCGAATCCGACCTTGAGGATTTGGTCGTTCTCGTCCCCGCCGGTGTCACGGAGGACGACGGCGAACGTGCCGTCCGGAGCGACACGGTAGGAGGACACGCGATCCGAGAAAGACGTCACGCCCTCGGCCGGACGCGTCGGGGCGACGGAGCCGTTGTCGGTCGGTTCGAGGCTCGACTGACGGAAAAGCTGCGCGGTGCCCGAAGCGTCCGAAAGGAAGAAGAACTCGCCTCCCGAGATCGCGCGCGGAGCCGTGGCCTTCTGCACGTTGAGGAGTTTGTCGAACAGGGGATCGACGGCTGCCTTCGCGGCGGGCGCTCCGGCGTCGGGCGGCGCCGAAGGAGCCTTTGCCGTACCCGCCGTGGATGCTGCCGCCTGGGCGATGGCCCGCGTCACCGGCACGTTCGGACTTCCCTTCGCGGAGGGGAGTTCCGTGGTGCACGCGAGGGCACAGGTGGCGACCGTGAAGCCGACCAGCCAGGCGGACGAGATCCACGCGAACGCGGAGACGCCGCCCCGGGAGCGGGAAGACGTTCGCATCAGGCGGACTCCTCGATGGGGGCCGTCATGAGCGCGTCGACGATCTCGTCGTGGGGCTTCTGGGCGAGCACACCTTCCGCGAGCGCCTTCAGGATGGGCGCGCGGACGCCCTTCGCTTCGCACCAGGCGACGATGCGCGGGATCAGCTCGACGGCCTCGACGCGGAGCTTGCCCGACTTCAACGCCGATTCGAGGGACTTGCCCTTCGCGAGCGCCGCACCCACGAGGACCTCCGGGCGGTCCTCCTGCGCGATGGAAGCGAGGAGATCGCCGTAGCCCGAAAGGCCGAGCATCGTGTTGGCGTGACCTCCGGCCGCGAGGGCGACGCGGGCCGCCTCGTTCACCGCACGCGTGATGACGGCGGCCACGAGGCCTGGGCCGAGTCCGGCTTCCTGCGCGTACCCCACGCCGATCGCGAGGCATCCGACGAGCGCGCTCGACCACTCGAGTCCGCGGAGATCGTTCGTGCCGTAGACGCGGAGGGACTTCGACGTGAACGCGGTGACGACCGCCTGGTTCACTTCGGGGAAGTTCGAGCCGACGACCATGACGCTCGGCTTGCCTTGCGCGAGTTCGTCGGCGAGCACCGGACCGCCGAGGGCGCCGACCCGACGGACGGGCGTCTCGTCGCGGACGACGTCGCTCACCGTTTCCATCTCCGTGCCCACGAAGCCACGGACGCCGTGGACGACCAGGTGCCGGCCGTCCAGCGTCACGCCGAGCTCACGGACGACGCCGCGCGCGACGGCCGACGGGACCGCGAGGACCACGAGCCGTGCTTGCGTCCCGAGCTCGTGGAAGCCTTCCGATTGCGTCACGCCCTTCGGGAGCTTGCCCTGGTCCCGACGTGAATAGAGGACGGTGTCGCTCCCGGCCCGCGCCGCAGCGGCCGCGAGCGCGATGCCCCACGGACCTCCCCCGATGATTGCGACCTTTCCCCGTGCCGTGGCTTCCATGGGCGCCCATCTTTACCACACGGGCGGAAAGACCCCCATGCTCCCCTCCGTCCTCCCGTCGATCCCCGGTCCGTCCCCCGAGCCGGGGTCGCCGGGTGGCGCGGTCCCCCCTTCGAGGTCATGCTCCCCGACCCCCGGCCCATGGATCTCGTCCCCGCGCACCGGCTCTCGAAGAAGGGCCCCCGATCCCACGACGGCGGCCGCCGCGCCTCGTTCCTGCCGACGACCCGCGAGGAGATGGAGGCCCGGGGCTGGTCCCAACTCGACATCCTCATCGTCACGGGGGACGCGTACGTGGACCATCCCGCGTTCGGTCCCGTGCTCATCGCCCGATTCCTCGAAGGTCGAGGGTTCAAGGTCGGCATCGTCGCGCAACCGAAGTGGAACGACCCTTCCGACATCGGGCGCATGGGGCGACCCCGGCTCTTCGTCGGTGTCAGCGCCGGCAATCTCGACTCCATGCTCAACAAGCTCACCGCGCAGAAGAAGGTGCGCGGCGAGGATCAGTATTCGCCCGGCGGTCGCAACGACATGCGCCCGAACCGCGCGAGCATCGTGTACGCGAACCTGTGCCGCCAGGCGTTCCCGGGTCTGCCCGTGGTGCTCGGAGGCATCGAGGCTTCGCTCCGGCGCATCGCCCACTACGACTACTGGTCGGATTCGGTCCGCCGCTCCATCCTCCTCGACGCCAAGGCGGATCTCCTCGTCTTCGGCATGGGCGAACGGCCGGTCTGGGAGATCGCGCGCCGCCTCGACGCGGGCGAGCCCGTCTCCTCGATCACCGACGTCCGCGGCACCGCGCGCGTCCTCAAGAACAAGGCCGCCTGGGAACCGTTGCTCGCGGACACCAGTCGGTTCGTCGCCGACCGGAAGCTGCTCGTCCTCCCGTCCTACGACGAGGTCGTCGCCGACAAGGCCGCGTTCGCGCGCATGTCGAAGGCGTTCCAGTTCGAGACGAACGCGCACAACGGGCGCCCGCTCCTCCAGGTCCACGGTTCCCCGCGGATCCAATCTCGCCCGCATCCCGACGAGGAAGCGGATGGACGGTCTCTACGATCCCGTTCGAGCGACGTCCGCACGTCGGGGTACGACGAGCGGATCGTCGCCTTCGAGACGGTGAAGACCCATCGTCACGATGCGCGCATGTTTCGGCGGCCACCTTCGCAGCATCACCGAACACGAAGGACGCATCATCCAGAGCCGTTCATCGAGGCGAGCGTCCTCCGCGAGGTCGGAACCTCGCGCGGGGCTTCCACGGCGTCATCTCCGACGTCCGGGGCTCACCGCGAACATGTACAAGATCGTGCGGACGACGTCACCGAGTCGGCGTGCCGTCGTCCCCTCGTGCGTGCATCCCGGTATCTGCGAGAACCTCGTGACCGACCACGCGCCCATCGTCTCGCTCGTTCGCAAGGTGCGCGCCGAGATCCGGGCGTGAAGCGCGTCTTCGTCGCGTCGGGCGTCCGCTACGATCTCGCGGAGCGGAGTCCCGAAGTTCATCAAGGAGCTCGCTCCTCGTCGACGCGGCGGTCAGGCTCCGTCGCGCCCGAGCATTCGGCGCCCGACGGCTCAAGAAGATGAAGAAGCCGGGCATCGCCGACCCTACGAGCGCTTCGCGCAGGCGTTCTGTCAGGCGAGCGAGGCGGCGGGCAGCGATCGTCCCTCGTGCCCTATTTCATCACCGGGCACCCCGGCTCGACGCTCAAGGACACGATCGGCTCGCTCCGTACGCTGAAGCGCAACGGGATGCGTCCCCGCCAGATCCGCGGACTTCATCCGACGCCATGGCCATCGCCACGGCGATGCGGAAGCTTCGGGCATCGATCCACTCACGGGCGAGGACCTCTACACCGCGCGACCTCCGCGAGAGCGCATGATGAAGGCGCTCATCTTCTACTGGGCGCGTCAACACTGGCCCCTCGCGCGGGAAGCCTCGAAGAAGGCCGGTCGTGCGGATCTCATCGGTCGCGCGCCCCACTGCCTCGTTCCGCCCGACTACGGATCGACCGCCCAAAAGGGACCGGGCATGCCGTATGCTCCGGGGCGTGCTCAAGGTGACGCGCGCGGAAGTCATGGCCCGCATCACGGACGCCCTTCGGCAGGCGCCGGACGGCCTGGTCGCGACCGACGGGGACGGAACCCTCTGGACCGGTGACGTCGGCGACGACGTGTTCCACGCGATGCTCGCCCGTGGGACGATGACGCAGGTCGCCCGCGACGCCGTCCGCGCCGTCGGTCGGAACCACGGCGTCCCCGACGACGAGAGCGCCTCGCGCGACAAGGTCGCCATCGAACGCGTCTACGACGCGTACAAGCGAGGGGCCTTCGACGAACGCACGATGTACGAGCTCCAGGCCATCGTGTTCGCGGGATGGCAGCGAGCCGACGTCGACGCGTTCGTCATGGACGTTCTCGCGAAGGAAAAGCTCGCCGATCGCATCCATCCCGAACTCGCGCGCCTCGTCGCGTGGCTCGCGGGACAGGACGTGAAGGTCGTGCTCGTCAGCGCGTCGCCGCGCTACGTCGTCGAACGTGCGGCGACGTTCGCGGGCATCGATCCGAGGGAGGTCGTCGCCGTCACGCCGTTCTGGGACGACGACGTGATGATCCCCGATGTCCTCCGCCCGATCCCCTACGACGACGGGAAGGTCTCCGGTCTCCGAGCCCACGCCGGCGCCGGTACGCTCGTCGCCGCGTTCGGCGACAACGCGTTCGACTTCGCCATGCTGTCGGAGTCCCGGGTTCCCGTCGCCATCCGGCCGAAACCGCGACTCGCCGCGCGCGCCGCGGACCTGCCCCGCATGGTCGAACTCGAGCGGGAAGATCCCTGAACGGAGACGAACGCTCCGAACGCCGCGCTCGCGGACGGTCATGACGTGGTCCCGTCGGTCTCGCGCGCCTCGCACCCTGAAGGCGGGGTCCATCTGGATTTGGGCCGTGGATCCGGCTACGTATCGGGGTCCACGAAGGGACGTTTGCCCATGGATTTCGAGCTGAGCCCCGAACACGTGATGGTGCGCGACGCCGCGCGCGATTTCGCCCAACGCGAGATCGCCCCGAAGGCCGCCGAACTCGACAAGTCGGGTCGTTGGCCGAAGGAGATCCTCCCGAAGATGGCGGAGCTCGGGTTCATGGGGATGGCGATCCCCGAGGAGTTCGGCGGCGCCGGCACCGACGCCGTGTCCTACGCCATCGTCATGGAAGAGATCAGCGCGGCCTGTGCGTCGTGCGGTGTCATCATGAGCGTGAACAACTCGCTCTTCTGCGACCCGATCTACAAGTTCGGGACCGCGGATCAGAAGCGGGACGTCCTCACGCCCGTCGCGCGCGGTGAGAAGCTCGGCTGCTTCGGTCTCACCGAGCCCATGAGCGGCTCCGACGCCCAGACCATGGTGACCACCGGAACCAAGACCGACGGCGGATTCATCCTCAACGGCGCGAAGAACTGGATCACCAACGGGCCCCACGCCGACTTCATCCTGCTTTTCGCCGTCACCGACAAGGACGCCTCCGGCAAGGTGAAGCACACCGCTTTCCTCGTGCCGAAGGAGACGCCCGGTTTCACGAAGAACGCCGCCGATCACAAGCTCGGCATCCACGCCGCGCACTCGTGCACCGTGTTCTTCGAGAACTGCAAGGTGCCGGACTCCGCGGTGGTCGGGAAGGTCGGCGAAGGCTTCAAGGTCGCCATGGCCACCCTGGACGGCGGACGCATCGGCATCGCGAGCCAGGCGCTGGGCATCGCACGCGCCGCCCTGACGAGTGCCGTCGCGTATTCGAAGGAGCGGAAGAGTTTCGGCGTCCCCATCGCGGAGCACCAGGCGATCCAGTTCATGCTCGCCGACATGGCCGTCGAACTCGACGCCGCGCGTCTCCTCACGTGGCGCGCCGCCGCCATGAAGGACAAGGGCGTGCGCCACTCGCTCGAGAGCGCGGAAGCGAAGCTCTTCGCGAGCGAAGCCGCCACCCGGATCGCCCACAAGGCGATCCAGATCCACGGTGGTTACGGCTACTCCACGGAGTTCCCGGTCGAGCGCAACTACCGTGACGCCCGCATCACCGAGATCTACGAAGGCACGAGCGAGATCCAGCGCATCGTCATCGCCGCGAACATGCTCCGCGCGTGAGGGCTCCGATGAATCGATCGCGTCGTCTCGCCGTCCTCGTCCCGTTCGTCCTCCTCCCCGCGTGCGGAGGCGAGACGCCTCCTGCCACCGGACCTTCCGCCGTCGCCGCGAAGTCCGACGCTCCGAAGCCCGCGCCGAAGAAGTCGAACGGCATGTCCGTCACGACCGAACTCGGGAGCATCGACGCCGCGGCCACCGATCGCACCTTCCAGAAGATCCAATCGGCGTTCCTCCAGTGCCAGGCCGCGGGACTCTCCCGGGTCGAGTACCTCGCCGGAGACGTCTCGGTCTTCGTCCGCGTGGGCGAAGGCGGCCGCGCGCGATTCGCGGTGCTCGAGGACTCGACCCTCGGCGATCGCGCCACGGAACTCTGCATCGTCTCCGTGCTCGAAAAGGCCCCGTGGCCGTCGCCGACGGGCGGGGACGCCGAGGTCCGCAAGTCCTTCGGTTTCGACCCACCCGACGGTGTCCGCAAGCCCACGAATTGGACGGTCGATCGCATCGCCCACGCCCTCGGACAACAAGGGGACGTCTCCGGCAAGTGCCACGTGAAGGCGAACGCGAAGGTGAAAGTCACCGCCTACGTCGAGCCCGACGGCGAAAGCGGCAAGGTGCAAACGAGCGGCATCGCCACGCCGTCGCGCGAGACCTTCACCAACGGCGACTGCATCGTGGAGTCGATCCGTTCGCTCAAGGTGCCGAGCCCCGGAAGCTACGCGGCCAAGGTCACGTTCTCGCTCTGAACCCGTCGATCGGAAGGAAAGCCGCCGTGGACGTCGAACTCACCGAAACGCAAGCGATGGTCCAGAAGACGGCGCGTGACTTCGCGACGCGCGCCATCCTCCCCCAGGCGCGGGACATCGACGAGAAGGAACGGTTCCCCGCCGACCTGCTGAAGGGGCTCGCCGATCTGGGGCTCATGGCGGTCAACGTGCCGGCGGCCCTCGGTGGGTCGGAAGCGGGCGTCGTGTCGTACGCGCTCGCGATGCAGGAGGTGGCCCGCGCCTGCGCGTCCACCGCCGTCACCATGGCCGTCACGAACATGGTCGGCGAGGTCATCGCGACCTTCGGCACCGACGAGCAGAAGAGCCGGCACTGCCCGAAGCTCGCGAGCGGCGAACACGTCGCCGGTGCGTTCGCCCTCAGCGAACCGGACGCCGGGAGCGATCCCGGAGGGATGCGCACGGTCGCACGTCGCGACGGCGACCACTGGGTGATCGACGGCGCCAAGCAGTGGATCACGAGCGGCGCCCACGCCGGCGTCTTCGTCGTCTGGGCCCGTACGGGGGATCCGACGACCCATCCCGGCACGCGCGGCATCTCCTGCTTCCTCGTCGAGAAGGGCACGCCCGGTCTGAAGATCGGGCGCGCCGAGGAGAAGATGGGCATCCGTGGCTCGAACACGGTGGCCCTCGAGTTCGAGAAGTGCCGGGTCCCGGCCTCCGCGCTCCTCGGTCGCGAACACGGCGGCTTCAAGATCGCCATGATGGCCCTCGACGGAGGTCGCATCGGCATCAGCGCCCAGGCCGTCGGAATCGCGCGCGCCTGCGTGGAAGAGAGCGTCGTCTACGCCAAGGACCGGAAGCAGTTCGGCAAGGCGATCGGGGAATTCCAGGGCGTCCAGTGGAAGCTCGCCGACATGTTGACCCGGCTCGACGCTTCCCATCTCCTTTGCATGCGCGCCGCCTCCATGAAGGAGAAAGGCGTGCCGTTCAGCCGGGAGGCCTCGATGGCGAAGGTGTTCGCGACGGAGTCGGCGGTGAAGATTGCCAACGAAGCCGTCCAGATCCACGGAGGCTACGGCTACACGCGCGAGTTCTCCGTCGAGCGTCACCTCCGCGACGTGCGCGTGACCATGATCTACGAGGGGACGAGCGAGATCCAACGCGTCGTCATCGCGCGCAACGTCCTCGCGGGCGCACCCTGATGGCGGCGATCGCACCCGCGGTTCCCCCGGCGACTCCGGCGACCGATTCCGCACCGCGACCCGACATGGTGAAGGTCGCGCTCGCGTTCCTCGCCGTCTTGTTCGCGGTGTTCTTCTACATCTTCGGCGTGTTCCCGAACCTCGTCGAGGCGGGAACGCAGCCCAAACTTCCCGAGGACGTCGTGGGCGCCGCGAAGGGCATCTTCGGCGGCCTCGCCGTGCTCTTCATCAGTTGGGAGGGCATCCGCAAGCTCCGCAAGAAGACGGTGCCGCGTTGGGCCGTCCGTACGTTCCTCGTGCTCTCCGCGCTCGTCGGTGTCGCGGGATACGCGAACTTCGGCGACGTGGGCTACCACCGCATCTACCACCGGTGGGACATCTTCCACTACTACATGGGTTCGAAGTACCACGACGGTCTCGGGTACACGGGCATCTACGAAGCGACCGCCGTCGCCCAGGCCGAACTCTCGCCCGCGATGCGCGAGGAAGTCCTCTCGCACAGCATCCGAAACATGCACACGGACACCATCGAGCCGGCGTCGACCGCCCTCGATCGCGCCGACGAGATCAAGGCGAAGTTCACGCCGGAGAAGTGGGACGCGTTCAAGAAGGACGTCGAGTGGTTCCGGTCGACGTGCGACGCCAAGTGGTGGGGCGACATGCAGACGGACCACGGGTACAACCCGGCTCCGTTGTGGACCACCGTCGGATCGTTCTTCGGGTCCCTCGGGTCGGCGAGCGACACGTTCCTACGGTTCCTCGCGTCCCTCGATCTCGTGGCGTTCGCGATCATGTTCTACGCGCTCTACTGGGCGTTCGGGCAGCGCATCGCCTGCCTCACGATCCTGTACTGGGGCATCCAGTGGCCCGCGAACTACTACTTCACCTGGGGCGCGTTCCTCCGACACGATTGGATCCTCGCGCTCATGCTCTCCTTCGCGTTCGCGAAGAAGCGGAAGTACGTCGCCGCCGGCGTCGCCCTCGCGTACGCGTCGCTGATCCGTGTCTTCCCGGGCTTCTTCTTCGGTGGGATCGCGCTCGTCATCGCCGCGTCCCTCGTCCGGCGCGTTCCCATCAGGAGGCCGCACAAGCTCCTGGCCGCGGGGCTCCTCGCGGGGGTCCTCGGATTCGGCGCGCTGAGCGTGGCCGTGGCGGGACCTCGGAGCTACCCCGAGTTCGTGAGTCACGTCTCCAAGCTCCAGTCGGCGCCCGTCACGAACTGGATGGGGATCCGATCCATCGTCGTCTTCAACGTGGACCGACGCGTCGAGCGCACGTGGGACGGCAAGCTCCGCGACCCGTTCGACACGTGGAAGGCTCTCCGGCAAGCGACGACCAAGAAGAAGCGCTTCTTCCTTTGGGCGATCTCGCTCAGCTCCATGCTCCTTTACGCGTGGGTCGTCCTGAAGACCCGTTCGGCGCGGATCCCGTGGGTGGGGATGGCGCTCGTCGTCCCGGTCATCTTCTCGACCCTCGAGTTGATGAACTACTACTTCACCTACTTCCTCCCCCTTTGTTTCCTCGGCCGGTTCGGGCGGAGGTTCGAGGTGACGGCCCTCGTGGCGGCATCGGTGAGCGCGCTCCTGTGTTCGTGGCAGCGCGTCACGTCCCACTACGACGTCCGGTGTTTCGCGGAGGCCATCGTCTACTTCGTGTTCGCGATCACCGCGTTCGGCATGTTCGCGTTCCGGGACGAGAAGGCGCCCCGAACGCCGGAGACGTCCACCCCCGGTGGGGCCCCGGCGGAACCGCCGTCCACCGCCGAAAACGCCTGAATCCGGCAATCGGGAAGGAAATCGACCGTTCCCGGGTTGCCTCGTCGTAACCGACGCCCTCCGTCGGCCACTCCCCGACGTGACGACCGCCCTGAGACGCATCGCGCCGCCGCTCTCGAACGACGTCGTGGTGCACGCGACACCCGCCACGTGGGTGGCCGCGGACGCTTCCGTGGGGAGCATGTGGGAGCGAGCGCGCACGGGGGACACCCGGGCCCTCCGGTGGATCTACGACCGTCACGCCGCCGGCATCCACCGGTTCCTCCTCGGCCTGACGAAGAGCGTGCCCGCCGCCCACGACGCCACGCAAGAGACCTTCGCCCGGGCCTTCACGCGCCTCGACGCGCTCCAGGATCCCGAGAGACTGGTCGCCTGGCTCTTCGGCATCGCGCGTCGCGTGGTGATGGAGCAGTGGAAATCCGTCCGACGCGAGCCGAAGGTCGGCGCCTCGGAGGACGCGGCGAACTCCGAGGACGTCGGCACCCTCGCCACGCCCGAATCGATCCTGTTGGGCAGGGAAGCTGCAGGAATCCTCGAAGCCTCCCTCGAACGGCTCTCCGTCGATCGCCGTGCGGTCCTCCTCCTCCGCGTCGATCACGATCTCGGGTACGAGGCCATCGCCGAGGTGATGGGGTGGTCCGTCGCGAAGGCGAAGGTCGAAGTGCACCGCGCGCGACTCGAGCTCCGCGCGGGCCTCCAGCGGTACGAGGAGGACGACCGATGAACGTCGACGACTCCGACGACTTCGCGTTCGAGAGGGAACTGTTCGCGTCCCGTCGTGCGGCGCTGACCGTGGCGCCTCCCTCGTTCGGGGACGTGCTGGTCCGCATGAACGCGCACGCGCGCACCCTCGCCGCGGCGCCCGCTCCGGTGGTCCTGCCGGTCGCCGCGCGCCCGTGCCGCGCGTCCCTGGCCTTCCGTACGGCGACCCATCTCGTCCAAGTGGCGGCCGCGTTCGCGCTGGTGGTCGGTACGTGGGCGGGCGGCGGAGCCCGCGACTGCGCGGAGAGCCCGCGCGTGCGGGACGAGGGGTCTCCCGGATCCGATGGCGGCATCGCGTCGGTCGTCTCGTTGCGTGCCGCGGCGAACGTGTGCACGTCCGCGGGGTCCACGTGCGAGTGGGTGTCCGCGCGATCGGAGGGGGGTGCGACGGTCTGCGAATCGTCCCGCGTCTTCTCCGGCGATCGCGAGGACGGCGACGGCGTGTGCCGCGGTCTCGCGATGTCCCTCCGCGACGACGGGTGATCGAGGTCGGGTGACGCGTCGCGCGTAACCGGCAGGACCCGCGGGACACCATGGAGCATCCAGGAGGTTCCATGACGACAACGTTCCTTCGTTCGCTCCGGGCGTCGTTCGCCCGTCCCGTCACCTTCGCCGCGACGTGTGCCGGCGCGCTCCTCGGGAGCACACTGGGCGCGTGCACCGACAAGGGGGCCGAACCGGTTCCCTCCGTCGCGCCCAGCTTGGCCGCCGGTCCCGCGGCGTCCACACGCCTCGTCGACATCGGCCCCGCGGACACTCCCGCCGGTTCGCCTCCGCCCGGGGAAGGCAACTGCAAGGGCGGGGAAGGACCCGACGACGACACCGTCCGCCGCGAGACCGTCGACGTCGAAGGCTCGCCCTCCCTCGGAAATCCGGAGGCGCCCGTGACCGTCGTCGTGTTCTCGGACTTCGACTGTCCGTTCTGCGCGCGGGGGGCGGTCACGGAACGGGCCCTCGTCGACGCCTACGGAGGCAAGGTCCGCCTCGTCTTCAAGAACCGGCCCCTGCCCATCCACGAGGGAGCGAGAGCCAAGGCGTCCCTCGCGCGCGCTTCGGGCGCCAAGTTCTGGGAGCTGCACGATCGCCTCTTCGCCAACGCCCGGACGAAAGAAGGTTCCGACGGCCACGCGCGCGCCGTTGGTCTCGATCCGAACGAACTCGTGAGGCACGCGAACGACGCGTCCGTCGCCGAGCGCATCGCGAAGGACGTCGCGGAAGGCGATCGCCTCGCCATCTCCGGCGTTCCCACCTACTTCGTGAACGGCCGACGAATCACCGGCGCGCGCGGCGAGGACGCGTTCCGCACGATCATCGACGAAGAGCTCGCGCACCCGATCCGGTGACGCGGACTCTCAACGGACGGCCGTCGCCTTCGCTTTCTGGATCCCCGTCTTGAACGAGACGGCGAGGGCGATGCCTTCCTTGGTCACGCGCACTTCGCCCCATTGCGAGGCGAGGAGGAACTTCTCGGCGGGAGCGAGCATCTTGGGCAGCTTGAAGTCGAAGTCGAGCGTGTCCATGAAGGACCAAACGAGCTGGGCGCTCTCTTTCTGGAGCGCCTCGTTCACGTACTTCACGACCTTGCGATCGAGGACTCCCGGAAGGGCGTTGAGGTCGGCGTCCTCGAGCGTGAGCGTGAACGCGAGGACGTCCTTCTTGTTCCGCTTCGCGATGGACGGCTTCAAGAGGAGCGTGACGGTCCGGAGGCGGATCGGCACGTGGATCTTCGAGACCTGCCACCGGAGCTTGGCGTGGGTCGAGATCCGGATGCCCTGGCCCGGGACGAGATCGACCGCCGTGGGCTTTCCGACGTAGAGGAAGCGATCGGTGTCGTCCTCCGCGAGGCCGATCCGGAGCGGCGTGAGGCTGCCGAGGACCTTCTGGAAGTCGTCGAGGGAGAAGAGTGCTTGGAGCCACATCGTCGTCGGACGAGAGTGCCCTACGTCGCGCGACGTGCCCAGACGAGAATGCGTTCGAACGGGTAGAAGTACGGTCGCGCCGGACCGAGCGTCTCGACCACGCGTCGTCGGTACGTGTCCACGAACGCGTCGAAGGTCGCGCCATCCATGCGCGACTGGTACGCGGTGAGGAGCGTCCCTCGCGTCCATTCGACGACGTCTTCCGCGCCCGCGAGCACGTGACCGTAGACCTCGAGACGCACCCGTTGCGCCTCGAACCCGAGGCCATGGATCGCTTCCGCGTAGCCCGAGGTCGAGAGGACCGCGTGGGCTCGGACGTACCCGCCGAGTGCCGAACGGAACGGTTCGGTCCGCGCCACCTCGGCCGCGATCACATGGGACGGATGACCATGGTTCGCGGGGACCTGGAAGGCGAGCTGGCCTCCGGGTGCGAGACGCTTCGCCAGGCCTCCGAGGATCTCCTCCGCACCGTCGACCCACTGGAGCGAGGCATTCGCGAACACGAGATCGTAGGGAGCCTCGCCGCCGGGCGGCGCGTCCGTCACGAACTCCCGGATGTCGGCCTTCACGAAGTCGAGTCCCGTCGTCCGCGCATCCGCGGCCCGTGCGAGCATGGCCTCCGACGCGTCGAGGCCGAGGGTCTCGCGCGCCGCGAGGGTGTCGTGAAGCACGCGCGTGAGCTCGCCCGTGCCGCACCCGAGGTCCACCACGCGCATGCCGGGGCGGGGTTCCACGAGCGCCATCAGATCGAAGAACGGACGGCTGCGTTCGTCCCGGAACTTCTCGTATTGACCCGGGTTCCAGTCGATCACGCGTCAGCCCGGGAGGACGTGGACGGACACCGAGGGCTCCTCCACCTTCGCGATGCCCACGCGTTCGAGGTGGGCCATGCCCGCGAGCACCGAGGCATCGTCCCACGCGTCGCCCACGAGTTGGAAGCCGATGGGCAGGCCACCGCGATCGCGACCGACCGGCGCCGTGCCGGCGGGAAGACCCGTGAGGTTCGCGAGGAACGTGTACCGGACGTAGCCCGCCAGGACGAACGGATCCACGAAGCCGGACGCGAACTCGGCGTCCGTCACCTTCGGCGGCGTCTTCGCCAGCGTGGGGATCGCGTAGAGGTCCACGTCGCCCAGGATCCTCTGCATCTCCTTCCGCAGTCCCGCCCGGAGCCGGAGTCCGTCCAGGTAGTCCACGGCGGAGGTCCCCGCGATGGCCGCGATCGTGACCTGCAGATCGGGACCCAGGACGTGTCGCTTCTCCGAGAACACGGGGTAGAGGAGCGACGACGCACCGACCCCGAGATCGAGGTAGCCCACCACGGCGGCGAGCGGCGTGAGATCGGACTTCACGGGCACGAGCACCGCGCCGTCCTTCTCGAGGGCACGGAGCGCCGTCCAGCAGGCCTTCTGGACTTCGTCGTCCGCGTCGGCCCATTCGGATTCGGGCACGCCGATGCGCGCGCCGCGCACTCCGCGTGCGAGGGCCTTCTCCAGGGAGCCACGCGGGATGGGCGGCGCGTCCCGCGTCGTCTTGTCCTTCGGATCGGTGGGACCGATCACCTCGAGCACGCGCGCCAAGTCCAAGGTCGACGAGGCGAGGGGACCGAGGTGTTCCACCGTGCCGATGGACACGTCTCCCGCACGCGTCACCCGTCCCCAGGTGGGCTTGATGCCGAAGACGCCGTTCGCCGCCGCGGGAATGCGGATGGACCCGCCGCCGTCCGCGCCGATGGCGAAGGGGGCGAGTCCCGTGGCGACGGCCACACCCGAACCCGTCGACGAGCCCCCCGCGGGATGGGACGTCGCGTGCGGATTGCGCGGCATGGTCCGCTGCGGATTGAACCCGACGGGCGACATCCCGTATTCGGTCATCGGCGAGATGCCGAGGCAGATGGCGCCCTCCGCACGGAGTCGCGCGACGAGGGTCGCGTCTTCGGTCATGCGGGAGGCGTCGAGGAACGTCGTCCCCGCCTGCCGCTTGAAGCCGACGACACCCGTCTGCTCCTTCACCACGTAGGGGACGCCGTCGAACGGACCTTTCGCCTTCTTCGCGGCGTACCGCGCACGCGAGGCCTCGGCTTCGTCGAGGGCGACGCCGTCGGCGTATTCCATGAGCGGACCTACGGAAGGCGACCTCCGCGCGAGACCGCGCGCCATCTCGAGGGCCTTCGTCACGACGTCGACGGGGTTCGCCGCTCCGGAGCGGTACGCCGTCGTGTACGTCTCGGTCGTGCCGCTCCATGCCTTCGTCGTGGGGACGGGGAGGGATTCGTCGCCCCAGGTGCGCGGCGGCCTCGCTTGCCACGCCGACGCATCCTGCGGAATGACGGCCCGGAGCGATTGCGGCAGGGCTTCGAGCCGACCGATCCCGAGGTCACGCCGGAACACCTGGTGGAAGAGCGTGGCGCCGACGGGGCTCGCGGCCACGTTGGCGAGGGAACGGAGTGCGGCGCCCGAAATTCGCGGAGAACGCAACATGGGACCCGCATGTTCCTCCCGTTCCGACGACGGGAAAAGGACCAAGTTCGGAGGAATCGGCGGAAATCCCGCGGCCGCCTGCTAGGCTTTTCACGCGTATGCGGCAGCGGGCGTTCGACGCACTCGGAGTCGGGAAGAGCCACCTCGTCGGGCGCGCCCTCGACCACGCGGTCCACGCGTTCGCACGCGTGCGCTACCGGATGAAGGACGCGCGTCCCGAGACCCACGACGTCGACGTGGTGGAGGACCTCGTGTACGGCCCCACGCCCGATCGTCACCACCGGCTCGACGTCTACGTTCCCCGGAGCGGAGACCGCCCCATGCCGGTCGTCATGTACGTGCACGGTGGCGGCTTCGCCATGCTCTCGAAGGAGACGCACCGGGTGATGGCCCTCGCGCTCGCCAAGCGCGGCTACGTCGTCTTCAACATCAACTACCGCCTCGGCACGAAGAACCTCTTCCCCGCTCCCCTCGAGGACGCGGCGAAGGCGCTCCTCTGGGTCCGCGACAACGCCCCGCGGTTCCACGGGGACCCGTCGCGCATCGCGCTCGCGGGCGAATCCGCCGGCGGAAACCTGGTGACGGCGCTCGCCGTCGCCACCGTCGACCGACGACCGGAGCCTTTCGCGCGGGACCTCTTCGACGCCAAGATCGCCCTCCGAGGCGTGGTCGCGACCTACGGCTACCTGGACCTCTCGGACGTGGATCGCCTCGTCGCCAACCCGAAGCTGCCGCGCTGGACGAAACATCTGCTCGTCGACGCGGCGCGGTCCTATCTCGGTGCGCGGCCCGGCGAGAAGGCGAAGGGGCTGCCGCTCGCGAGCCCCCTGGTCCTCCTGGAAGAGCTCGCGGATGCCCGAGCGGACGGCGGTCGTCCGGGCCGTGCCGTTCCCCCGTTTTTCGTCTCGTGCGGGACCCGCGATCCGCTCCTTCCCCATTCCAAACGCCTGAAGGCGGCTCTTGACCGGCTCGGAGCCCCGTGCGAATTGCTCGTCGCACCCGGAGAAATCCACGGGTACGACGCGATGGTGTGGCGGCCGCACGCGCGCACCAAGTGGCAACGGACGCACGCGTTCCTCGGACGGACCATGGCTTCGGCCGACAACGGAGGAGCGAAACCATGAGGCAGGACACGATGCACGCTCCGACGTTCGGACTCTCGACGGCCGTCACCGAAGGCATCCGCGTCTCCGTGAAGGCGGTCTACGTGCCGGAGCAATCGGCGCCGCGCGCGCAGCGTTACGTCTTCGCGTACACCGTCCGCATCGCGAACGAAGGCGCCGCGACGGCCCAACTCCGCAGCCGCCACTGGATCATCACCGACGGCGTCGGCAAGGTGGAGGAAGTGCGTGGGCCCGGTGTCGTCGGCAAACAACCGACGTTGAAGCCCGGCGAGCAGTTCGAGTACACGAGCGGTTGCGTCCTCGCGACGCCCCGCGGCGAGATGCGCGGCACCTACCAGATGTTCCGCGGCGACGGCTCGTCGTTCGACGCCACAATCGCTCCGTTCTCTCTCGCGTTGCCGCACTCGTTGAACTGAACTCCCGGACGCACGGAACCCGCAGGACACGACGATGGATGAGCGCACCTACCAGAAACTCGCCGACGTCGTGCTCCGCAAGGTCGACGACGCCTTCAAGGACGTCGACGCCGACGTCGTGGACTGCGAACGGGCCGGGGACGTCATCACGCTCACCTTCGCGAACGGAAAGCGCTGCGTCCTCAACACCCAGCGCCCCACCCGTCAGATGTGGCTCGCGGCGAACGCCCGCGGCTGGCACTTCCAGTACGACGAGGCGAAGTCCCTCTGGCTCGACGACAAGTCCGGCCGGGACGAGCTCTTCGCCACCCTCGCCGGCATCGTGAAGGAACAGGCGTCCCTGGACTTGGCCTTCGGCTGACGCGCCTTCGCGTCCGACGCGGCTCCGTCGCGCGACCCTCGCCGACCGGTCCCCTCCCACGCATGCCCGGAGGGGGATCCCTCCGACGGCAAACGTTCGATGTCGCATCCGCACGTCCGGATCAACGGATGCAACACCCTGCACGGCCGTGGGAAGGTCCCCCGCGCCCGAAGTTCCTCGGGTGAAGCCGTTCCTGCGTCCTCCCCAGGCCCACGGAACGCAAACGTGGAGAAATCACCCCTTGCCCGGGGTGAAGTTCTCCCTAAACTCATACCTATACGTAAGCGTTTGACTCCTTGACGGACGGTCCGTCGCGGGGTTAGAGAACTCGCACCTTTACGTAAGGCAGCGAGCCGCCTACAGAGCCTCCCACCTTAACGAAGTCTCCCAAGTCCCATGAGCACCGTTCGACTTCCCCTCTTCGCCGACGCGCCGTCGACCCCCGAATTCGATTCCGGGGAACGACCGATCGTGTCCGCGGGCGACACGCTGATGCAGGTGGGAGATCTCGCTCGGGAGACCGGCAAGACCGTCCGCGCCATCCATCTCTACGAGGAACTCGAGCTGCTGAAGCCCGTGGCGCGCTCGAAGGGGCGCTACCGGCTCTACGACTCCGAGTCCCTCGTCCGCATCCGTTGGATCGGGAAGATGCAGGACATGGGCTTCAGCCTCACGGACATCCAGACCGTCGTCCGCGATTGGGAAGAAGCCGGCTCGGCCCCGTCGACCATGGTGAAGATGCGCGAGGTCTTCAAGAAGAAGATCGAGGAGACCCGCGCGCACATGCAGCGTCTCCGCGCCCTCGAGCACGAGCTCGAAGCGAGCCTCGATTACCTCGACACCTGCGACACCTGCGAACCGCACCGTCTGCTCTCGGCGTGCACGGTCTGCAGCCACCACGAATGCACCGAAGTCGTGCCGGAACTCGTCGCCGGGTTCCACGCGAATGGAAAGGCGTCCGCTCCCGCGGAGACGGCGCCCCTCAAGGAATGACCATGGCCCTCACGTTCCCGATCTTCATGGACTACCACTCGACCACGCCCGTCGACCGGCGCGCGCTCGACGAGATGCTGCCGTTCTTCACGGAGACGTTCGGCAACGCCGCGAGCCGCAACCACGCGTTCGGCTGGAAGGCGGAGGAGGCCGTGGAGTACGCGCGCGAACGCGTCGCGAAGCTCGTGGGCGCGCAGAACGAAAAGGAAATCGTCTTCACCTCCGGCGCCACGGAGAGCAACAACCTCGCCATCAAGGGCGTCGCCGATTTCTACAAGGACAAGGGCAACCACATCATCACGACCGTGATCGAGCACAAGGCGGTGCTCGACACGTGCAAGCGTCTCGAGACCGAGGGCTACGAGGTCACCTACCTCCCCGTCGATCGGGAGGGCATGGTGGACCCCGCCGCCGTCGCGAACGCGATCACCGACAAGACGATCCTCGTCTCCGTCATGCTCGCGAACAACGAGGTCGGCACGGTGCAGCCTCTCGAGGCCATCGGCAAGATCACACGTGCGAAGGGCGTCCTCTTCCACACCGACGCGGTGCAAGGTGTCGGCAAGGTGGATTTCGACGTGCAGACAATGAACGTCGACCTCGCCTCCATCACCGCCCACAAGATGTACGGACCCAAAGGCGTCGGAGCGCTGTACGTGCGTCGCTCGAAGCCCCGCGTGCGTCTCGTCGCCCAGATGGATGGCGGCGGTCACGAGCGTGGCAACCGCTCCGGGACCCTGAACGTCCCCGCCATCGTCGGCTTCGGCAAGGCCGCCGAGATCATGCGTCTCGAAGGCAAGGCCGAGAGCGCCCGCCTCCTCGGTCTCCGGGAGCGCCTCCGCGCGAAGCTCATGGCCGGTCTCGACGAGGTGCACGTGAACGGCTCCCTCGAGCACCGCCTCCCCGGCAACCTCAACGTTTCCTTCAGTTTCGTCGAAGGCGAAGGCCTCATGATGGCCATCAAGGACGTGGCGGTCAGCTCCGGCTCGGCGTGCACGTCCGCGAGCCTCGAACCCAGCTACGTGCTCCGCGCCCTCGGCGTCGGCGACGAGCTCGCCCACTCGAGCATCCGCTTCGGCCTCGGCCGCTACACGACCGAAGAAGAGGTCGACTACGTGGCCGAGCTGATGATCGCGAAGGTGAACAAACTCCGCGATCTCTCTCCCCTCTACGAGATGCACAAGGAAGGCATCGACCTCAAGTCGGTGCAGTGGGTCGCGCACTGACGCGCCCGGCTTCCCCGTAACGATTCCAGCCCCACCCGAGGACACGATCATGGCCTACAGCGACAAAGTCATCGACCACGCGGAGAATCCGCGCAACGTCGGCACCCTCGACAAGGACGACCCCCAGGTCGGCACCGGTCTCGTCGGCGCGCCCGCCTGCGGTGACGTCATGCGCCTGCAGATCAAGGTGAACGACGAGGGCGTCATCGAGGACGCACGGTTCAAGACCTTCGGCTGCGGTTCGGCCATCGCGTCCTCCTCGCTCGCGACCGAGTGGCTCAAGGGCAAGACCCTCGAGCAAGCCGACGCCATCAAGAACGTCGACATCGTCAACGAGCTGAACCTCCCGCCGGTGAAGATCCACTGCTCCGTCCTCGCGGAGGACGCGATCAAGAGCGCCATCGACGACTACAAGAAGAAGCAGTCCGCCGCGCGCGCCGCGAAGCCCGCCGCGAAGGACGTCGGTCTCTCCCTCGGCAAGTGACCCCACCATGAACGCCCCGCCCACCCCCGTCCCGACGAATTCGGCCCCGACCCCCGCGACCCCGGCTCCCAACGCCGAAGCCGCGCCCGTCGAGTCCACGAAGAAGCTCGGGATCACCATCGCGACGAAGGCCGTCGACGCCATCCGTCGTCAGCTCGTGAAGAGGGGGACGCCCGAGGCGTCGCTCCGCGTGGGCATCCGGGGCGGTGGCTGTTCGGGGTTCTCGTACGTCATCGAATTCCATGACGGCGCTCCCCGCGCGAAGGACCACGTGTTCGACTGCAAGGACTCCGAGGGCAACGACGTGCGCGTCGTCTGCGATCCGAAGAGCCTCGTTTACCTGAACGGCTCGGTCCTCGACTGGGAGCAGACGCTGATGCGTCAGGGCTTCAAGTTCGTGAACCCGCAGGAGAAGACGTCCTGCGGGTGCGGTCACTCGTTCACCGTCTGAATCTTTCCCGTCCGTGCGCCATGGATCCGTTCCGCCTGCTCGGCATCGAGCCCCGCTTCGACGTGAACCTCGGCGAGATCGAGAAGACGCACCGGGAGCTCTCGCGCACGTTGCATCCCGACAGGTACGTCGGTGCGGGCGCCAGCGAACGGCGTGAAGCCCTCTCCCGCGCGGCCGACGTGAACGAGGCCTGGCGCGTCGTGCGGGATCCCGTGCGTCGCGCCGAGGCCCTCTTCGCCCTCGCCGGCATCCGCACCGGGGACACCCACGAGCCCAAGCCCGACCAGGCGCTCCTCTTCGACATGCTCGAGAAGCGGGAGGCGCTGGCGGAAGCGAAGGCTGGCAAGGACCGTGATCGGGTCGAACGCCTCGGCGACGCCATGCGCGCGGACGAGAAGAAGGTGCTCGGCGCATTGGCCGTCGGGTTCGCCTCCGCCGCCGGCGACACATCCGCCCTCGAACCCCTCCTCGCCAAACTCGGCGAGCTCCGCTACATGCGTCGATTCCTCGACGAAGTCGGCGCCATCGTCGACCAGCTCGACGAGGACGCGCTCGGCGCCGACGCCGACGCGCGGAAGGACGTGCCGTCATGACGCTGCTCGAAATCTTCGATCCGAAAGCACCGCCCCGCGCCATCGGCATCGATCTGGGCACCACGAACTCCCTCGTCGCCTGCGTGCGGAACGAACGTCCCGAAGTGTTGCTCGACTGCGACCAGCTCGCGCTCCTGCCGAGCGTCGTCGCGTACCTTCCGAACGGGGACGTGGCGGTGGGCGAACGCGCGAAATCCCTCGCCCTGACGCAGCCGCGGGAGACCCTCGTGAGCGTGAAGCGCTTCATGGGCCGCGGCGCCGACGACCCCGAGACGCGCCGCATGGGCCCCTACGTCTTCGAGCCCCGGACCGACGGTCAGTCGAACACAGTGCGTTTCCGGGTGCGCGATCGCGTCGTCACGCCCGTCGAAGTGAGCGCGGAGATCCTCCGTGCGCTGAAGGAGCGGGCCGAGGACGAGGTGTCGAACGTGGGCGGCGCCGTCATCACGGTGCCCGCCTACTTCGACGACGCGCAGCGCCAGGCAACGAAGGACGCCGCGAAGCTCGCCGGCCTCGACGTGCTCCGACTCCTCAACGAGCCCACGGCCGCTGCGCTCGCCTACGGCCTCGACAAGAACGTGAACGGGACGTTCGTCGTCTACGATCTCGGAGGCGGGACCTTCGACGTGACCGTCCTCCTCCTCGACGACGGCGTCTTCCAGGTGAAGGCCACGGGAGGCGACAGCGCCCTCGGCGGCGACGACATGGATCGTGCCGTGGCCGGCGAAATCCTCGGGACCCTCGGCGCCGACGAGGAGGCCCGCGCGAATCCCGCGTTCGTGCGCCTCGTGCTCGACACCGCCCGCGCCATCAAGCACGGCCTCACCGACGCCGAGACCGTCGAAGTGGACCTGCCCGACGTGGGGACCCTCGGGGTACGTCTCGCGACCACGAAGATCACCTTCACGCGCGCCCGATTCGACGCCCTCGTGAAGCCGCTCCTCGACCGCACCGGCGTCGCGTGTCGCCGGGCGCTCAAGGACGCCGGCGTGGAGAAGGAGACCCTCGACGGCGTGATCCTCGTCGGCGGATCGACCCGGGTGCCCTGCGTGCGTACCTACGTCGCCAAGACGTTCGGCCGCGAGCCGTTGACCGACATCGATCCGGACCAGGTCGTCGCCCTCGGCGCCGCCGTCCAAGCGGACGTGCTCGCGGGTCAGTCCCTCGGCGAGGAGATCCTGCTTCTCGACGTGCTCCCGCTCTCGCTCGGCATCGAGGTGGGCGGCGGCATCGTCGACAAGATCCTCCCCCGCAACACCACCATCCCCACCGGCGCACGCGCGACCTACACGACCCAGGAAGACGACCAGACCGGCTTCGAGATCCACGTTCTCCAGGGCGAACGGGAGCTCGTGGCCGATTGCCGGAGCCTCGCGCGCTTCACCCTGCGCGGTATCCCGAAGATGCCGGCCGGCATGGCCCGGCTCGAGGTGACGTTCAAGGTGGACGCGGACGGCATCCTGTCCGTCCACGCGAAGGAGACCACCACCGGTCTCGAGCAGACCGTGAACGTGACCCCCTCCTATGGCCTCGACGACGAGACCGTCGAGAAGATGCTCATGGACGCCATCGACCACGGCGAGGCGGATCTCCTCGCGCGCCGTCTCGGCGAGGAGCGCCTCGAAGCGCACCGCATCGTCGCCGGCACGCGGAAGGCCCTCGCGGCCGACCCCGGTCTCCTCGAGGGAGACGAGAAGGCCCGCATCGAGGCCGCCCTCGCGGACGTGGAGAAGGCCGCGGCCGGCACGGACCCGTCCAAGATCCACGCGCGGGTCGAGGACCTTGACCGCGTGTCCAAGCCCTTCGCCGGTCGTCGTATGGACCGCGCCATCGCCCTCGCCATCGCCGGCAAGAACCTCGACGAGGTCGCCCACGGTGTTGCCCACGCGCGCGGGACCGAAGGTCACGGTTCCGAGAGCTCCAGGAACGGATGATTCGAATGCCCCTCGTGCGGTTCAAAGGTTACGGCGAAGTCACGGTGCCCCTCGGCACGTCCATCCTCGAGGCGTCCCAGAAGGCCGGCGCGCCCGAGGGATCGGCCTGCGGCGGCGTGTGCGCCTGTTCGACGTGCCACGTGTACGTCTCGAAGGGGGCGAACCTGCTCTCCGAGAGCGAGGACGACGAGCAAGACATCCTCGACAAGGCGTTCGACGTGCGCCCGACCTCGCGGCTCGGCTGTCAGTCGAAGATCGAGAAGGACGGCGAGATCGAGGTCGAGATCTCCCGCGAGAGCTTCGACGCGTTCCTGAACGAGCACCCGCAGGAGCGTGAGAAGTTCAAGAAGAGGACGGACGGGCCGGTGACGGCCTGACACCTCAGAACTTCAGTTCGGAGCCGAGTCCGAAGAGGTTCGCCGTCGCCTCGTAGCGACCGCCATTGATCGTCTCCGTGTTCGCGCCTTCGCCGGCGAGTGGGTTCACGCGCGTGACCTTCGCCTTGTCGGGGTCGACGGTGATCGGCTTCGTGAAGAAGTGCCCGTAGAGGAGATCGAAACGGAGCTTGTCGCTCACGCGGATGCCGAGCCCGCCGCCGACGTACATCTTGTCGAAGTCCAAGGAGGTGAGGGAGACGTACTCGTTCGCGACGGCGCTCTCGTCGTACGAACCGCCCGCCCGGAAGGTGACGGCGTGGCCCGCGATC
>JAXLYL010000027.1:0-94107 GCA_046351475.1 Polyangiaceae bacterium | reverse complement strand
GTCGCTCGGCGTGCTCAGCACGGGCGCCGCCCGCGAATACAACAGCATGATCCTGCAGACGCCGTTCAAGGACGGTTCGCTCAAGCCGACCGCGCGCGCGTCCGTCGTGCCCGCCGGCTTCCCGAAACCCGCCGCCGGATGCCCGCAGGAGAACGACGTTTACGACGTCGCCGATCTCCGCGTCGAGCTCAAGGTGCCCGCCAACGCGAAGGGCATCGGGTTCGACTTCAACTTCTACTCGAGCGAGTGGCCGGACTTCGTCTGCACCCCGTTCAACGACAGCTTCATCGCATACCTCTCGTCGAAGGCGTTCAACGGCGGCAAGCCGGACAACATCTCGTTCGACGCGAAGAAGAACCCCGTCAGCGTGAACAACGGCTTCTTCGACATCTGCTCCTCGAGCTCCATCACCGCTTGCGGACAGGACCTCTCGAGCACGCACCCCGGCGCGTGCGCCCAGGGCCCCAACGAGCTCGGAGGTACGGGCTTCGGACTCTCCCTGCCCTTCTGCGGAAAGCAGGATCTGGGCGGTGGCGCGACGGGTTGGCTCACGTCGCAGGCACCCGTGACGCCCGGCGAAGTCGTCACCATCGACTTCATGATCTGGAACACGGGCGACCAGGACCTCGACTCGGTCGTCCTCCTCGACAACTTCCGTTTCGAAGCCGGCGAGACCACCGTCAGCACGTCGCGCCCGCCGCCGCGCTGAGCCCGACGCGATCACCGATCGCGAGGGATCACGTCCGCTTGCGGACAAGCCCCTCTTGGGCGGTGGACGCGACCAGCTCCCCCGACTCCGTGTAGACCCGTCCGCGCACGAGCCCGCGCGCGCCACTCGCGCTCGGACTGTCGATGACGTGGAGGAGCCACTCGTCCACCCGGAACGGCCGGTGGAACCACATCACGTGGTCGAGACTCGCGATCTGCATCCCCCGCGTGAGCCAGCTCACGCCGTGGGGAAGGAGCGCCGTCGTGATGAACGAGTAGTCGGAGGCGTACGCGAGCAGGGCCTCGTGGATGGACGGTTCGTCCGGCAGTCGTCCGGTCGTGCGGAACCACACCTTCCGATCGGCGGGACGCGGCGCGGGAGACAGGGGGTCGGCGTCGTCTGCCGTCGTGTGCGTCGGTCGAAGTTCGAAGGGTCGCGGCAAAAGGGCGCGATCGCGTAGCCCCTTCGGGAATTTCTCGCCGTACTTCGCGACCCGCTCCTGTTCGGTGGGATAGGACGTCGGCGGGCCGATCTCGGGCATCGGCTCGGAGTGGTCGAGTCCCTCCTCCCTCACCTGGAAGGACGCGGCGAGGTTGAAGATCGGGTGTCCGGACTGGATGGCGACGACCCGGCGCGTGGTGAACGAGCTCCCGTCCCGGATGCGGTCGACGTCGTAGACGATGGGTTTCGTCACGTCCCCCGGACGGAGGAAATACGCGTGGAGCGAATGGACGTGGCGGTCGGACGGCACCGTCTGCCCCGCGGCCGACAACGCCTGGCCGAGCACCTGGCCCCCGAACACGGTGCCCCACCCCAGATCCTGGCTCTGCCCTCGGAAGAGGTTCTCTTCGATCCGTTCGAGGGAGAGGAGGCGTACGAGCTCGGTGAGGACGTCCGGTGTCGTCGTCGTGGTCATGCTGGCGCCCGATCCTACCGGCTCCATGGATCGTCGACCTCGAAAAGGACGTGACGACGACACGGCGCGGAGACGTTTCCTTCCCGCGGGGACCATGGCTTCCCGGATTTCGTCGTGTCAGACTCGACCCGTGACGCCGAAGATCCCTTCCCTCCTCCTCGCGGGCGTGAGCGCGCTCCTCTTCTCCGGTTCCGTGGCGCGCGCGGCCGATCCCGCTCCCGCGGAGCCCGCGGCGACCGAGGTGGACATGGCGTCGCTCCTCGTCGCGCTCGGCAAGCACGCGGAGGGCATCCAGTCCTTCGGGGAGAAGGGCGCGCAGAAGTCCCACGTACGGTACGAAGAGCTCGACTCGGACGGCAAGCCCACTACCTGGACCGAGACCGACTACGAACGGAAGAAGGGCGCGACCACCGTCCTCAAGTCGACGAAGGACGGCAAGGACAACATGAGCGCCGCCCTCGAAGAACAAGCGAAGTGGAAGGTGGAGGCCGAGAAGCAGAAGAAGTCCGGCGACAAGAAGAAGATGGTCCTTCCCTTCGTCCCGAGCGAGCAGCCGAAATACGTCTTCACGCTCGCCGCGAAGGACCCGACGAACGCTTCCCGCGTCCGCATCCACTTCGCGCCGAAGGACTCGCCCTCCGAGAAGACCTTCGTCGGCGAAGCATGGGTCGACACGGCGCGTGGCGTCTTCCTCTCCATGGCCGGGACGTTCTCCAAGAACCCGACCTTCGTCGACCGGGCGTCGATGCGCGCGGATTTCGAGGCGACGAGTCCGGTGGGACCCATGCCGTCCACCATCGACTTCGAGGGCGAAGGCAGCTTCCTCTGGGTCTTCAAGAAGCGCATCCGCGTGCACGTCGACGTGCGCGACTACACGGCGGAGTGACGCGCGACCGCCGCGAGCCTGCGGACCCCGACGGGATCAGCGACCACCGAGGATGAACGCGATGCGATCGGTGATGACCTGCTGCTGATCGAACTGGCAGTGGCCTCCGGGCTTCGTGTCGTCCTTCGTGAGCGCCATCCCCGCCTGGGTGTAGACGTCGACGGCGCGCCGGTAGCTGTCCGGCCAGATGGTGTCGCCGGTCGTGATCTCGAAGTGCAGGCGGAAGTTCTGCTTCATGGCCGCGTCCGGGGTGAACGTCGACGCGGGCGGAGCGGCGCCGCACTGCATGAGCGCGCCGCCCTTGTACTCCTTGCCGTAGAGCGGCACGAAGTGCGTGGAGAGGAATCCACCGCCGCTCGACTGGCCGGAGAAGATGACCTTCGACTTGTCGATGTCGTACTTGGGGAAGAGGTCGTCCTGCACGAGGCGGTGGAGCTTCTCGGCCGCCGCCGGCTGTTGCCCTTCGTTCCAACCTTGGCCGTTCGGCGCGAGCACCGACACCCGGATGAGTCCGTTCGCGGTCGCGACCTTCTCCATCATCCCCACGAACTGCCGGTAGTTGCTCGCGGAGCTTCCGTGGAGGAGCACGAGCAAGCCCAGGGGCTTGCCCGCCGTGGCGGGCGCGTTGATCTGGTAACTCAAGCCGCTCGCAGAACGGAGCTCCTGCGGGCCCGTGGGGCCTCCCGTTCCGCGGGTGGAATCGACGGTCGATCCCGAGCCCGCGTCGCCGGTCGGACCGGCGTCACCGGAACGAGGCGTACCGCCGTTCGAAGGGGTACCGGAGGACGAACCGGTCGACGGAGTGTCGCCGTCGTCACCGTCTTCGCCGTCTTCCTCTTCCCCGTCGACTCCACCCGCGTCGGCCTTCGACGCCTTCTTCTTCCGGGAGGTCTTCGTGTCGTCGTCGTCCCCGGCCGCGGCATACGGTGACACCGAGGTCGAGAGGCATCCGACGGTCGCGAGGGACGACCCGAGGAAAGCCGCGACGAGGAACCACGGGAAGAGCGGGCGACGCATCCTGGAGTGTGGGATACGCCGCGGTCGTCCTCAAGATGTGCGCGCGGCCGTCGACGATCGTGGCGCCCGAGCGGCGATGGATCGCCGGCGTTTGTGACGGCGGTGGAATCGTCGCGACGTCGGACGCCGTGGTGGATCGTGCCGTATCCCGGCGCGCTCCCCCGCGTGCGTCCGGCGGTTCAGGGCGCCGTCACGCGCGTTCCGAACGGATACGACGAGCTGCCGGCGTTCGTGTCGGCCACGTGGAACGCGTGGGAGAACGTGGCGTTCTGGCCGAAGCTGCCGGCGGGATTCATGCTCGGGAACGAGCCGTACGCGAAGCCCTGCTGGGACGTGACGTACCCGAGCCACGTGAACGACGCGGGCCGTCCGCCGAGGTCCTCCCAGAGGATCGCGAACTCGCGCGTCGTGTTTCCGGGGTCGGTGGCGACGTTGCCGGAGGACGTGATGGCCGGGCCCCAGGTCGTGGTGTCGGCGTACCGATACTCCTCGTACGTTCGCTTGAAGTACTGGACGTAGTCCGCGCGGAACGGAAGGACGTTCGCTTTCGTCGAGTCGTAGACGAGACCCGTGAGCAACCCGTCGGCGGAGGTGCCTCCGTTGATCGGCGTCTGCGGATTCGTGTCGAAGTAGAGGACCGCTCCCTCGTTGACGTTGGCGCCCGTGATCGCGACGTAAAACGACGTGTCGTCCCACGTCGCGTACCAGGTGGTGCCTCCGATCGCGATCGAGTGCCGACCGTCCACGGACACGTCACCGTATTCGCCGGACATCACGACCCCGTCGAGCGTGGGCGGTGTCGGGAACGAAGCACCGGAATCGCCGGCGGCTCCGTCCGACGTCGAACCGGCGTCGGCGCCGGAACCCGAATCGGTCGTCGTGCCGGAGTCCGTTCCCGAACCGGCATCGGTCGTCGTGCCCGAATCCGCACCGGAACCGGAGTCGGTCGCCGTGCCGGAGTCCTGACCACTCGACGCGTCCTGTCCGCTCGACGCGTCCTGGGTCGTGCCGGTGTCGGCCGCGTCGGCGCGGGCGTCGGCGGCGGCGTCCGTCGCACCGTCCGCGGTCGTGGCGTCGCGTGCGGCGTCCGTTCCCGCGTCGGACATGGACCCGTCCGTCCCCGGAACGACACCGCCGTCGGCGACGGTGCCGTCGGCGCGGGCGTCGCTCGACGACGACGCGTCCGTCCGTCCGCCGTCGGAGGTTCCGACCGTGCCCGAATCGGTCGCAGCGTCCCCCTCGACGAACCCTCCTCCACCCGAACTGCAGCCCGCGAGGGAACCGCCGAAAAGACCTGCGCCCGCGACGACGAGGGACAGGACGGGGGGCGAGGAACGGAACGACGTGCGATCGACGGGAAGGAGAAGTCATGGCGCGCGAAGCTACCACCGTTCCCGTGTCCCGGGAGGGGGCCGGAAGCGGTCTCCGTACGGTCACACGGCGGGGGCCTCGTGGAGGCGGCGCAGCGCGGTCCGGAGGCCCTCGGGGAGCGGCACGGGTCTGCGCGTCGCCCGATCCACGAAAACGTGGACGAAGTGGCCCACGGCGAGGGGCTCCGCCGTCTCCGCCGCGGCCGAACGGGGCGCCGCGGAAGATCCCGACGCCGTACCGGACGCCTCGATCGACCGAGGTGGACGACGCGGAGCGCGCCGGTCAGGATCTCCGGATAGGCCGCGGGCGCGAGGTACGTGCAGTCGGAGGCCACGCAGAGACCGATGGTCTCCGAACGGAGCACGTCGAGGCCGCCTTCCTCGATCAGGAAGCGATTGATGACGGTGTCGAAGTAGGCGTAGTAGACGACGTTGTTGACGTGCCCGTAGACGTCGTTGTCGTTCCATCGCGTGGGCACGGCGAGCGCGTACGGATACGCGTCGCGCGGAGGGGCCTCGGGACGCACCGTGTCGCTCATCGCGTTCGAGCTCCTTCCGCCGACGCCCCGTTCGCGGCGCCGAGGGCGAGGTCGAACAGGCGGGCGAGATCGGCGTCGTCCACCGAGCGCGGGGCGTTGTCGAGGAGCCGACGCTGCGCGGCCGTCCCCCGGACGAGGGCGTCGCGGTGTCCGGGGCGGAACCCGAGGGCGCGCAGATCGGAGGGAACGGACGTCCTCGCCATGGCCTTCCCGAGCGCGGACGCGAGGATCTCCCCCGCGTCCTCCGGTCGCGCTCCGCGCACGTCCTCACCGAGGAGTCGCGCGGCCTCGAGGTGCCGCTCGGGACACGCCGACGCCGTGAACCGGAACGCGGCGGAGGGCGCTCACGGCGACCGAGATGCCGTGGGGAACGAAGGGTGCGCCGGTCGGATAGCCGGGCATGGTGAAGTCGTGGCAGTTGCCGGCGACCGCGTAGCCCATGGCGTGGGGCACGTGGACGCCCGCGTTGCCGAACGCGATGCCGGCGAGCGTCGCCCCCCACATCATGCCCTCGCGCGCTTCGTCGTCGGACGCATCGCGGACCGCCCGTTCCAGGAATCGTCCGCAGACGCGGAGGGCTTCCGCGCTCCCGAGGTCGCTCCAGGGATTGCGCCCCTGACTCATGGGCCGGAGTTCGGGCGACGCGGGCCGCGACCTCGTCGCGAACGCCCGCGCCGTGAACGACTCGAGGGCATGGCAGAGGACGTCGAACCCGCTCGAGGCGACGACGCCGGCGGGCAGTGTCCGCGTGACGTCCGGGTCGACGAAGGCCGCCGCGGGCCGGAGGCGCCGGGACGCGATGCCCGTCTTCGCGTGCAGGGACTCCACGTCGCACACCGCGATGCCCGTGAGTTCGCTCCCGGTGCCCGACGTCGTCGGACATGCCAGATGGGGAGGAAGCGGGCCCGGAACGGCCGAGCCTGCACCCACGGGCCGGTTCACGTACGTGAGGAACTCGGCGGGGTAGGTCGCGTAGAGGATCGCCGCCTTGCACGTGTCGAGGACGGAGCCGCCGCCCACGGACACGTACGCGTCGAACGCGCCCTCCTTCGCGAAGCGCGCGGCGTCCAGGAAAGACGCGTCCGTCGGCTCGACGCGCGTGCGGTCGTACACGACGACGTCGAAGCCGGCGCCCGCGATGGACGCGCGCACCGTGGCCACCCATTCGGAGCCGGCGAGACCGGGATCGGTGAAAAGGGCCACCCGTCTCGGACTCCAAGCGCCGAGGGCCGGCCCCACTTCGCGGAGGACGCCGCGGCCGAAGGTGAGGGCGGACGCGTCCATGGAGAACGCGCGTTCGAAGGTGTCGTCGTCCACGAGGCCATGGGCACACGCCATGGCGCCATCCTACGCCGCGGGGCGCGGGGTGGGGCATTCCGTGGCGACGGTCAGTCCGGCGCCCTCGCCCTACCGTTCCGCGGCGCCGGGGACCGGCGCCCGCTCCAGACTGATGCGACCGAGCGCTCCCGCGCGGAAATCGTGGACCAGGGCGTCGGCGGCCTTGTGGACGTCGACGATGCCTCCCGGGCGCAGGCAGCCGCGGCGGCGGCCGATGGCCTCGAGCAGTTCCATGTCGTCCTCGGGGAGCCCGTCGAGCTTGTACCGACGGAGAAGCAACTCCGGATAGAACTTCCGGAAGAACCGCGCGCCGAAGAGCGCCACGCTCTCGTAGTCGATGGCGGTGTCCGGAATCGCGCCTCCGAGCGCCAGGCGGAACCCGCCGGCGTCGTCCTCGATCTTCGGCCACATGATGCCGGGATTGTCCGAGAGGATCATGCCGCTCTTGAGGACGACCTTCTGCACGGCCTTCGTCACGGCGGGCTCGTCGCCCACCTTCGCGACCTTCCGCTCCATGAGCGTGTTGATCAACGTCGACTTCCCCACGTTCGGGATGCCGACGACGATCACGCGGACGGCCTTGCCGGCCGCCGCCCGCGCGGGAGCGAGCCGTTTGGCGAGTTCGGGGATCTTCGTGCGGGCCTCGTGCGCGCGCGTCGTCGTCAGGGCGACGGCGAGGAGGCCCCCGCGACCGTCCTTCCGTTCGCTCCCGATCCGCTCGAAGTGGCGGAGCCACCCCTCGGTGATTTCGGCGTCGGCGAGGTCGCTCTTGCCGAGGACCTTGATGCAGGGCTTGTCGCCGCGGAGCTCGGCCACGACGGGATTCTCGCTGGCGCGGGGCATGCGGCCGTCCAGGACCTCGACGACCACGTCGTGCTGGGGAATGGCCTCGGCGAGGACGCGCCGCGCCTTGGTCATGTGCCCCGGGTACCACTGGATGGCCATGCCCGGTTCCCTACCCCTTCACGGATTCGGGGGGAACGGGATCGGGCTCCCCTTGCGCGATTTCCGACCGTTCACTATGATGAACACATGTCCGCTATAACGAACCATCGCCCCCGCATCGCCATCATCGGAGGCGCCGAACGCGTCGAACGCACGTTCCGCGAGCTCGCCCTCGAGCTCGGCGTCGACGTCGATCTCCACGACGGCCACATGCACGGTCGGGGAAACGAGAAGCTCTCGAACCAGATTCGCCGCGCCGACCTCGTCCTGGTCGTCACGGGGATCAACAGTCACAACGCCGTGCGCGCCGCGAAGCGCGAAGCGGCGCGGTTCGGCGCGCCGGTCCGCATCCTCAAGTCGTGCGGAGCGGGCGTGGCGCGGGACATCATGAACGAGCTCCGCGGCGTCCAGGCTCTCCGACCGACGGGGACCTGACGAAGGCGAGCACGCCGAACCCCACGAGGGCGACGGCGAGCTGGGCCGTGTGCCAGAACAGGGACATCGCCGCCGCCAACGTGGGCGTGGTCCCGAGAGCTTCGGCGGCGACCGTGAACGCGGCTTCCCGTGCCCCGAGTTGACCGGGGACGAAGACGGCGACCGACGCCGTCACCAGATGCACGCCGAAGGCGGCGAGCGTCCCTCGCCAGGAGGACGGCACACCGAGCGCGACCCCGAGGATCGCGAGCTCGACGATCTGGAACGCCACGCCGACGGCCAACGCCACGGAAGGCCGCCACGCCACGAGCGACGACGCGCGGCTCGTCGCGTGGAAGCGCTCGACGGCCTCGGCACGCGTCGGGAATCGGCGGACGAGGACGTCCCGGAATCGGCGCGAACGGAAGACGAGACGGAGCCCGACGCCCATGGCGAAGAGCAGGAGGGCGTTGCCGAGGAGCAGGTCGCGCAACGTGCCCGGCGCGGCGGCGGCGCAAACCACGCTCGCGAGCGCGACGGCGACGAACGTGGCCGACTGCATCGTGGCGCCCGAGGCCGTGGTCTCCGAGAGCGGAAGCCACGGTCGAAAGAGGGTCGCCTTGGTCGCTTCCGTCGCGGGACGGGGAGCGGGAAGGACCGTGCCGAACGCGTTCGCGATCACGTGGGTCCGGAGGAGGACGTTCCAAGGGACACGTGTCCCGGAAGGGCCGAGCGCGAACCTCGTCGCCAGGGATTCGACGCCGACGCGGGCCAATTCGAGCGCCATGCACACCGGGAGCACCGGGCCCGCGGACCAGAGGCGGGACGCGAGGAGGGTGCGGTCGGAGTGCGCGAGCGTGTACACCGCGAGGCCGATCCCGAGGATCGCTCCGGCGAATCGCCATGGCACGCGCGAGGGGGCCCGGGCGGGTCGAGACGGGCGAACTTCGTCGACGTCGGTCGGCTCGGGCATCGCGGGCGTTCCCGCATGAGGCCACCGACGCGGGGCGGGTTCGAGGGGAAAGCGCGTCGCCGACGACGTGCGGGTCCATTTTCCGGCGCCGATTGTACGGCTCGCACCCGCCCCCAGGAGCCCGCACGCCGCGCGAGATCTCCCACCTTGCGCCGCGAAAGCGTCCCCCGTCGGCGAACCGTCGTATGTCATCATGGAAGTCGCATGGCGGAGATTGCCTCCATCGGCCCGGGATATCAGCTCGATCGCTACGAGCTGATCGCGCCGATCGCGGAAGGCGGCATGGGGGCCGTGTGGCTCGGGCGACTGCGCGGCAAGTACGGCTTCGAGAAATTCGTCGCCATCAAGACCATCCTCCGCACGCACGCGAGCGACCACCACTTCCGCCAGATGTTCCTCGACGAGGCGCGCATCGCCTCCGACATCACGCACGCGAACGTGTGCCACATCCACGACCTCGGCGAGCAGGACGGCCACCTCTACCTCGTCATGGAGTGGGTGGACGGAGAGTCCCTCGACCGATTGGCCACGCGGGTGACGAAGTCGAACGCCCGATTCCCCCTGGGCGTGGCGCTCCAGATCGTGGCCGACGCTTCGGCGGGCCTCCACGCGGCCCACGAACTCACGGATCGTTCCGGCAAGCCCATCAACCTCGTGCACCGCGACGTCTCGCCCCAGAACATCCTGGTGAGCGAGGGCGGGAGCGCGAAGCTCATCGACTTCGGGATCGCGAAGGCCCGCGATCGCTTGTCGGGCGAGACGGCGAGCGGCCTCGTCAAGGGGAAGATGCGGTACATGGCGCCCGAACAGGCGCTGGGCCTCCCGCTCGATCGACGGTCGGACGTCTGGGCGATGGGCGCGGTGCTCCATCGCCTCGTGGTGGGCCACGCACCTTTCGTGGATCCCGAGGCCCTGTTCGCGTTCGCGCATGGTCGGCAGCCCCTGCCGGACCTTCCCGCCGAACTTCCCGGAGCCGTGAGCGCCGTCCTCCGGAGGGCACTGGCGCGGGACGCGTCGGACCGCTTCGCGACCGCCGCGGAATTGCAGGTCGCCCTCGAGCGCGCTTCCGTGGCCGCGGATGTCGTCACGACCACGAGCGACGTCGCCACGTTCATGGCCGACGGCAAGGGCGAGCGGAAGTCGGCGGCCTCGATCGCTTCGGCGGTGGGCTCGATGCGCGACGAGGACCTCGCCTCGAACCCCGGAGCCGCGACGTTCACGCCCGCGCGTGGGCGACGGACCGTGACGGCCGGTTCCGACGCGTTCGGTCCTCCCGCGGCGAGCGGGCTTCCCACCGCGGTCACGACGTCGTCGCGTCCGGGCGCACGTCCGCGCGTGGAGACGACGGGCCCGAACGAGGACGCGAACACGGCGAGTCCTGTGACGTCACGCAAGTTCGACGGGGAGAGCGAGCGTTCCCGCCCCTCCCTCGCGCCGCGCCGCACCCGTGCGATGGGCGTGGCGGCGACGGCGGTCGCGATCGCCGTCGCGTTCGGATTCGGCGCGCTCGCGATCCGGAAATCGCTCGCCCCGTCGGCGAGTTCCCCGTCGCCGGTGTCGGTCGCCAAGGCTTCCGAAGGTCCCGCGGCCCCGAACGCGCCGATCGCGGACGTCGCCGTTCCGACGCCCGTGGCGACGCCTCCCTCGGCACCGTCGCCGGCTCCCGTGTCGGTCGACGCCGGCCCTCCCCTTCCCCACGCCGATTCACGGACCACGCCGACGCCTCGCCCCAGGGCGGCGCCGCCTCCGAAAGCCGTCCCCGCGGCGGTCGCGACGCCGGCGTTGGCGACGCCCGCCGTGGCGACGCCCGTGGACGCGCCCGCGAAGAAGCCGAAGGAACTCCCCACGGAAAGGTACTGACGTTGCTCCGTCGCTCCGTCGTCGTCTCCGTCGTCTGCGCGATGCTCGCGATGCCGAGGGTGTCCTACGCGAGCGATCCGTCCACCTTGCTCACGGCAGAAGCGCTGTTCGAGGAGGGGCGGAAGCTCGCCGACGCGGGAAAATACGAAGCCGCACGGGAGAAGTTCGAAGCCAGCGAAAAGCTCGAGTCCGCCCCCGGCACGCTGCTCCATCTCGCCAACTGCAGGGAGAAGCTGGGCCACACGGCGAGCGCGTGGATCACGTTCAAGCGAGCGTCCCTGGCCGCGCGCGCCGTGAAACGCACGGACTGGGTCGATCTCGCGGACGAACGTGCGAAGGACCTCGAGCCCATGCTCGCGCGACTGACCCTCGGCTTCGAGCGCGCGAGCGATGCGGCCTCGGTGGAAATCCGACGGGACGGTGCGCGCGTGGAGACGGCGGAGGTGGGCACGCCCATTCCCGTCGATCCCGGACGGCACGTGATCGAGGTGCGCGCTTCCGGCAAGACGCCGTGGACGAAGTCCGTGGACGTGGCGGCCTCGGCTCGGGTCACCGTCCTCGTACCGACCGTGGACACCTTCGCCGACGACAAGCCCCTCGACGCGGTCGTCCCGCCTTCCCCACCATCGTCCGGACCCGCGACGACGTCGGCCGCGAGTTCGCTCCTCACCGTCGGATGGGTCACGGGCGGCGCCGGCGTCCTGGGACTCGGAATGGGTGCGGTCGCCGGGCTCGTCGCCGTCTCCAAGGACTCCGAGTCGAAACGGATCTGCCCCACCACCGCGTGCGGGGATGCCGCGGCGATCCGCGCGAACGACGCGGCGAAGGGATGGTCCACCGTGTCGACGATCGCGTTCGTCGGCGGAGCCGTCCTCGCGACGACGGGCATCGTGCTCGTGGTGGTCGCACCGAAAAGCGCGACACGAACGGCCGGAACGCGCTCCCATCTGGCGTTCGGAGGTCCGGGGCTCGTGTGGAGCGGGGAATTCCGGTGAGGCCCCGTGCGCGTGGCGTGCTCCCGGTCCGTGCGGTCGTGCCGGCGTGGGCGGCGTCCGTCGCGCTCGTGCATTGCGCGAACCTGATAGGTGTCCGGGACCTCGGGTCGGAACCTGACGCGAGCGTTCCCGGTTCGGTCGATGCGTCGTCCTCCGAGCGCCCCGGCGACGACGCCTCCGGTCGTACCTCCGACATGTCGACCGAGGATTCGGGGTCGGGCCAGGACGGACCCCACGAGTCCGGCGCGTCGGACGGGAGCCCCTCCGACGCCGGCGGCCCGGACGCGACGGACGCCCGCGCCGACTCCACCGACGCCTCGCCTCCGCGGGACGCGGACGTCTGCGACGCCGACACGCGTTCGAACGCGGCCCATTGCGGCACGTGCGGGCACTCGTGCCTCGGCGGGACGTGTTCGAACGGGACGTGCCAACCGTTCGTCGTGTTCGACGTCGCCCACGACGGACTCTTCATCGAGGACGTCGACGTGGACGGTACGTCCGCGTACGTCACCTTGACGAGCGTCAACGCGTTCGATCGACCGGTCGTCTCCGTGCCGAAGGACGCGCGAGACGCCTTCGTCGGGTCGTCGGGCGTGACGACGATCTGGAACGCGGCCGACGTGCCCGTGTGCTCCGTCGCGGTGGACGACACCGACGTGTACTGGCTCGTGCCCGGCGTGGCCACGCGCGACGACGGTGCGGTCTGGCGCGCCCCGAAGGACGGGGGCCCGGCCGTGACGATCGCGACGGCGCAACGGAACCCACGCGTGATCGCGCTCTCGCCCACGGACGTCTTCTGGGGGGACCCGTTGAACGATCCTTTCGAGCCCGTGGGCATCCACGCCGTGGCGAAGTCCGCGACGTCGCCTTCCGCGCGGAGGATCGACGACACCGCGAACGTGATGCACGGGATGCAGGTCGCGGACGGCAAGGTCTACTGGAGCGACTCGAACGGGATCTTCGCGTGCGACGTCGCATCCTGCACCCCGACGCTCCTCGCCCCGGTGCCCGAAGCGAACTTCGTGGTCGTCGGGACGCGGATGTTCTTCGGGCGCTTCGAAGTCGACACGCCCATCGAGGTCTGCGACGTCGCCGCGTGCGACTCCACGCGGACGACCTTCGTCGACCATCAGGCCCGCGTGCTCGTCCTCCGGGCCTTCGGAGACGATCTTCAGTGGATCGTCCGTGGTACCCCTCCGACGTTCACGGACGCGAAGATGCAGAGTTGTCCCCGGACGGGGTGCGTCGGAGCCCCGACGGTCCACGCGAACGTCGCCTACACGGCAGGGATGCGGGTCGACGCCGACTCCATCTGGTATTGGGATTCCAGCTACCTACGACGGGTGGCGCGATGACATCGCTCGTTCGAATCCGGGGCACGGCGCTCGTCCTCGCACTCGTCGCGGTGGCCTGCGCGCGCGGCACGACCTCCCCACCGCAATCGGACGCCGTGAAAGCCGACGCTCTCCGGAAGGCGGAGGCGACCCGTGTGGAGGAGTCCGGGAGGGAGACGGACGAAGGTGCGTCCGGAGCGACTCCTTCGTCGCCCTCCTCGCCCGCCGACGTCGCGACGGGCGGTCCCGACGTCGACGCGGCCCCCCCCGTGCCGAACGTCGCCCCCGCGCCGCTCCACAAGACGACGCGCGAGGATCTCCTCGCGCTCTTCTGGCCACCCCAATTCCCCTCGGCACGGGACGCCCAACGGTTCACGTTCCTCGCACCGCGTGTGGGTCCGAACGGTCCGCGTTTCATGAACCAGGGCAACGAGGCCCTCGCCCGGCATTCCATCACCAAGGCGAAGTGCCTCGAGGGACTCGCTGGAATCACGATCCAGACCGACGCCCAACGCGCGAAGTGCGGCGGCAGGAAGAACATGGTCCCGGTCTACAAGGGCGGCGACCCGGACTCCGCGAAGACCTGCATCGACGTGTTCGAGTTCCCGAACGAGGCGTGCGAATTGCCCATGGTGTGGTCGGCTCCCGCGCTCGCGGCGTTCACGTGCGAATCGCTGGGCAAGCGGCTTTGCACGCAGGACGAGTGGAACCTCGCCTGCCGCGCCGATCCCGCCGGAGGTCCGGACTCGACGTACGCCTACGGCGACGCCCTGGATCTCGACGTCTGCAACACGAACACGCCGCACGTCGCCAAACCGGGCGGCACGCCGAAAGATCCGTGGGTGTGCAATCCGGTCAACGGCGAGGCGACCTGGAAGACGTGCAACACCGACACGTCGCCGAGCGGGGCGTACCCGAAGTGCCGCTCCCGTCTCGGCGTGTTCGATCAACACGGCAACGTCGCGGAAGTGATGTCGCGGAAAGAACCCGACGGCCGCGTCGTGACGCAGCTCAAGGGCAGCGCGTTCTTCTACGTCGACGTCGCGCAGGAACCGGGGAAACGACCCGCGGACGCCGTCCGCGAGACCTACCCGGATCACTGCAACTTCGATCCGCGTTGGCACGTCGAAACCTTGGGCACGGCGACGCACGTGAACTATCACCTGGGATTCCGGTGTTGCGCTGAAGCAACCCGGACCCCGAAATGACGTCGATCCTCTTCGCTTCCGAGCATCCTCTCGTCGACCCGTCGAACGGTGCTTCCCGGACGATGCGCACCTTCCTCCGGGTGCTCGTCGAAGCGGGATGGACGGCCGCGACCTGCGACGGCGGACGTCACGGGATGCCGGACGCGACGTCGGGCATGGGTGCGGTCTTCGAACGGGCGGGCGTCGCCGTGGTGTCGTCGTCGTTCGGGAAGATGGGCGCGCGCGCGACGATTCGGCGCGCCCGCGTGGACGGCATCGAGGTCACGAACGTGACGCCCGAAACGGCAGGCCGCGACGACTCCCCTCCTCCCCACGACGTCGCCAATTGGTTCGCCGTGTACGACGCCGTACTTCGCGCGAGGAAGCCCGACGTCGTGGTGACCTACGGCGGAGGTCCCACGGGGAGGCGTCTCCTCCGGATGGCGCGCGAACGCGGCGCGCGCACGGCCTTCGCCCTCTTCAACACGAACTACCGGTTCGCCGATCTGTTCGACAACGTGGACCGGACGCTCGTGCCCGCCGACTTCATGCGGCGCCACTACCGGGAACTCCTCGATCTCGATCCGGCGATCGTCCGGGATCCCGTCGACGCGCGGGAACTCGAGGGCGCCCCGGACGAGCGCCGCTACCTCACGTTCGTCTCGCCCGTGGCGGCGAAGGGCGCGGGCATCGCCGCTCGCCTCTTCGAGGTCCTCGCGCGGAAGCGTCCCGACATCCCGTGCCTCGTGGTCGAGGGGCGCGCGACGATCGCCTCACGGGACCAGTTCGTGCGGTTCGTCGGTCCCGGGGCGAACGTGTCCGTCATGCCGACGACGAAGGATCCCCGGCACTTCCTCGCGAAGACGAAGATGCTCCTCATGCCGTCGTTGGCGGAACCCTCCGGCAGGACGGCGGCCGAGGCGATGATCCTCGGCATCCCGGTCCTCGCGGCCAACACGGGTGGTCTCGTGGAGACCGTGGCGGACGGGGGATTCCTGGTCGATCTCCCTCCTCGGTTCGTCCCCGGATCGGAGCTCGTGGCCACCCCGGAGGAAGTCGAACCCTGGCTCCGCATCGTGGAACGTTCGTGGGACGACCCTGCCTTCTTCGCCGACGCCGTGGAACGCGCGCGCGCGGCACGGGGTCGCCTCGAGCTCGGCGCGGTGAAGCCAGACATCGTGTCGTTCTTCGAATCCGTGCGCACGGCGGACGCCCGGCCGGTCGTTCCCCTCCGGAACCCGAAGCCGGAGGGCAAGCTTCCGAAGATCCCCGTCGTCGAGACGGCGGTGAAGCGCGACGACGCGCCCGAGACGCGAACTTCGGAGCTCCCGTGGACCGAGCCACCGGAGTTCCTCCCGCGGCGCGGATGATCCGGAGGCTACCGACCTCCCACGTCCGTCACCGGATCCCGCGTGCGGCCCGCCATCCTTCGGCCGCGCGTCCCGCCCTCTCGTCCGCCCATCGGGACGCCAGCCAGGAGCGTGCCTCGGGCGCGCGATCGAAGTACGGGTGACGCAGCACCGGGGACGCGTCCGAACTGAGACTCCCGAGGTACGTCAGGTCGAACTCCTTCCACGCGTACGGGTCGGCGTTCCCCGTGACCACCGCGTACGCGCGATCCACGTTTCCGCGCGCGACCCAGCCGTCGGCGTCGAACCAGGCCGCGGCGAACGCCACGATCGTCGCCCAGGCGAGTGCGCTCGCCACGAAACCGCGCCAGGCACGCGCGTTGGCCTTCACGAGGACGAGGGCGATGACGCCGAGCACCGCGACCTCCACGACGTGCACGAGGAGCCGGAGGTAGGTGGTCCCGTAGGCCGTCTCGTACACGTGGAGACGTTGCCACGACGACACGAGGGTGACGGCCGTGAACACGAGGAGCGTGGACTCGAGGACGCGGAGCGCCTTGCCCGCCCGGAACCGGCCCGAGGCGCGCTCCTCGGCGGTCGCCGTGAGGCGATGGCCGGCGAGCACCGTGACGACGGAGATCACGGTGGCGACGAACAGCTGGGCGAACCCGGCATGCACGTGGGACGCGTAGGTTCCCGTGCCGGCCGCACGCGCGAACGCGTGGCCGCCGAAGAAGCTCCGCACGTTCACCGCGAGGAATGCGCCGAAGGCCACGACGAGCTGCGCCAGGACGGGGATCCACATCGAGGTCGACACGAGCGGTTTCGCAGGAGCGGGAACGGGAACGTGCGCCGTCGCCGGAGGCGGAAGGTCCCCTTCCGGGTTCCGGTACGGTCCCGGGGCCACGGGCGCCGACGTCGACCGTTCGACGTCGCGGCGCCCGGACACGAGGGAGAACGCGAACGCGTAGACGACGGCGAGCGTCGCGCTGGCGACGACGTTCACGAACGTGCCCGAACCGGAAGGCACGAGGCGACGGAGGGCCGCACCGAAGCTCGGGTCCGACGCGAGGAGGAGGACCACCACGAACGTGATGGGCATGCCGAGGAGCAGTCCCAACACGGGCGCCTTCGCACGCTCGGCGGATTCGCCGACGGCTTCCCGCGGAAGCATCACGGTCTCGACCATGGCCTCCGGAGCGTGGAAGAACGTCCGAACGAGGCGACGCGCCAGACCGCCCGGCAGGGTCGGCAAGTCACGTGTCCCGGGGCGCGCGGCGACGACGAACGGCAGGAGCGCGAGCCCCACGAACGTGCACGGCACCGACCACGCGAGGCTCCACGCGCTCGCGTGGAGCACGCCGGCGAGCGCGACGAGGATCGTCGCGCTTCCCGCCGCCACGGACCACGCCGTCGGACGCGGACGCCCCGTGGCGGGATCCCGCCCGAACGCCACGAAGTCCACGACGACGAGGACCACCACGAGCACGAAGGCGCCGAGGCCCGGCGACGTGGAACCCGCCAACGCCCGGGTCAGGACGCCGAGCATCGACGCCCCCACGAGCGTGGACGTCGCCCGGGTCCGCCGCGCGTCCGGACCGGACACGACGGTGGGAAAGGCCGTGGGGGAAAGGGCGTGTTCGGTGGCGTCGGTCCCGGGCGGCATCCTTCGTACGGAACGCCGGGACGTACGCCCGCATTCCGCTCCGAGAACGGACGACGTCCGGTGGCGTCAGGAGGTCACGGCCCGGCGGATTTTCCGGCCTTCCGCGTGACTGCGTTGCACGGCGTCGAGCACCCATGCGTTGCCGGTGCCGTCCTCCGCCGGCGCGGCCGGATGTTCCGGTTCGGCGACGAGTCGCGCGAAGTGTTCGACCTGGTGGAGGAAGTGGTTCGCGCCTCCGACGTCCACGGTGCGGCGCTTTCCGTTCTCGTCGACGACGAGGACCGTGCGGTCCCACCCGAGGACGAACGGCTTCGGCACCGTGAGCGTCGCGCGACTTCCCACGACGACGAGGTTCTGTTCGGCGGACGCGACGAGGGATCCGGCGGTGGAGGCGACGACGCCGCCCGGGAACTCGAGGAGGGCCGCGCAGGTGCGGCTCACGCCTTCCTCGGTGGCGGTGTCCAGCGTCGCGCACACGGCCGACGGTTCCTCGCCGACCACGAAACGCGCGACGTCGATCGCGTAACATGCGACGTCGTACAAGGCGCCGCCGCCCAGGGACTTCGACCACCGGTGATCGTCCGGCTTCTCGACGCTGCCGCACAGGGACGCGCGCACGAGCCGCAGGTCGCCCAGGGCGCGCTCCGCGAGGAGGCCACGCACGGCGTTCCATTGCGGATGGTGGCGGTACATGAAGGCCTCCACGAACCGGAGTCCCTTCGACGCGAACGCCGCCGCCATCCGTTCCACCGCCGCGGCTCCGAGGGCCGCACTCTTCTCGCAGAGGACGTGTTTGCCCGCCTTCGCCGCGCGGAGGGCCCACTCCTCGTGGAGGCCGTTCGGCAGACCGATGTACACGGCCTCGACCTTCGGATCGTCGAGGAGGGACTCGTAGTTCGCGTACGCGCGGCTCGCCCCCATCGCGTGCGCCTTGTCGTGGGCGACCGCGTCGCTCCGTGACGCGACGGCGTGCAAAAATCCGTTCGACGACCAACGAATCGCCGGGGCGATCGCCGTGGTCGCGATCGATCCCGGACCCAAGATTCCCCAACCGATCCGCCGCATCGATCCGCTCCTCGGCCCGGCCCCGGCCGCGCGACGGGGACGGTATCACGGTGGCCTCGCGACGTCGGCCCGGACGGGGTAGAAGGCGGGCCGCCGAGCCGCTTTCACCTTCCGATGCGCGATTCCGACCGCCCCGACACGACCACCGAACGCGCATTCCCCTTCCGCGCGCTCGGCCTCGCCTGGATCGGCACCATGATCGTCCCGACCCTCGCGCTCGCGTGGGGACGTCTCTCGGCGCTCGCTCCACGGTCCCTCGTCCTCTTCGCGGGCGGGATCGCCGGATCGGTGGCCTCGTTCCTGGTCGTGTCGTCGGGGGTCGCGGCGCTCGCCCGGCGACGACCGCGCGCAGGAAGGACACTCGGTGCCCTGCTCGCAGGGGCCATGGGATTCGTGTGCGCGTTCGCGTGGGCGTACCGGATCCGTTACAGCGCCGACGTCCCGGTTTCCTTCGTGGGATTCGCGATCGAGAACCGCGCGTACGCGTGGAACATCGTGAAGGAAGAGACGGGGCCGGCGCTCCGCGTGCTCCTCGTTTCCGCGCCGCTCCTGTCGGCGTCCCTGGCCGCGTGGGCGCTCGCGAGATGGGCGCGGACGCTGCACGCTCCTCCCACCGGCACGACCACCGTGCTGACGGTGGTCGCGATCGCGGGCCTCGCCGTGGACCTCTCCGTTCCGACGATCCCGGTCGCCCCCGACGGACTCGCGGCACGGGCCGTCGTCGCGGCCGTCGAGATCGTGCTGGACGACGCTCACCTCCCCACGCCCCGTCGGCTCGAGGTGCCCGCGGTCGCCACGCTTCCGCGGGAACGTCGGCCGAACGTCGTGCTCGTGGTGGGCGAGACCGTTTCCGCCGACGAATGGGCCGCGTGGAACGCGTCGGCGGAAGCGGGGAAGGATCTGGCGGCGTTCGTCGAGGCGCACGGGGACGCGTTCGTCCTCTTCGATCGCACGTCGAGCGGCGGCAGCGCGACGGACATCTCCGTTCCGTCGATGCTCACGGGCCTCGCGACGACGGCGAGCGTGTCCGACTACGAACGCGCCCCCATCCTTTGGCAGGAAGCGAAGGCCCGGGGGTACCGCACGGGGCTCTTCTCGCCCCAGAGGTACGACTGGCTCCACTTCGACGAGTTCTTCCTCCGCGATCACCGCCCCGACGTCGTCCGCACGAGCGCGGACTACGGCGGCCCCGTGGTCAACGACGGAGGTCCGGCGGACGATCGCGTCGTCGCCGACGCCCTCGCGTTCGCGACCGAGGATCGATCCTCGCCGTTCTTCCTCGTCCTGCAGTTCAACGCGACGCACTTCCCGTATTGGGCACCGAACCTCCCTCCCCTCGCGAAGTTCGTGGAGCTCGTCCAAAACGATCGCGTCCGTCGGAGACCGGAGTCCCTGAGGTACGTGTCGGAGCTCCTCACCTCGGTGTTCACCACGTTGGAGGCGAAGGGACTCCTCGACGACACGCTCGTGATGATGACCGCGGACCACGGCGCCGGAAGGACGGTGCTCCGGCTCCCGCGCATCGAGTCGAACCACGAGGACGTCCTCCGCGTGCCGCTCGGCATCCACTTGCCGTCCGCCTTCCGAATCACGCGACCCGACGCCGTCGCCACGATGCGCGCGAACGCGGGCCGTCGGACCTCCAACGGCGATCTGGTCCCCACGCTGCTCGATCTGTGGGGCGCGCCGGTACCGCGTCCCGAAGGACGTCCTCCGTTCGCGGGTCGGAGCCTGTTCGCGGACGTCCCCGAGGACCGTACCCTCTTCGTGATGAGCACGGGGCCGGTTCGCACGTGGAAACGGCATTCGTTCGCCGTCTACCGGGGTCCGCGCAAGTGGATCGTCGACGAGTTCGACGGCGTGCACTTCCACGATCTCGCACGGGACCCGGACGAGCGCGTCGAAGCGGTCCCCACCGCCGCCGACCAGGATTTTCTGGTTCGGGAGGCGTCCCGCGTTCCCGCGGCGCAGCGGCTCCTCGAACGGCTCGCGCCTCCCTGGTTGCCCTGACGTTTCCGGGTTCGGGTTTCAGGTTTCGCCTTTCCCAGGGGCGATGCCGCGCTAAAGGAGCCGGCCATGAACGTCGAACCCCGATCGCAGAGCGGCCGACACGCCGTCGACACCGGCCGCCGCGCCAAGGACGTGACCCTCGTTCCGGTGACGCCGCCCCCCGTGGCAGAGCGCGTCAAACGCGACGCCGACTGGCCTGCCGCGGGCGAGAAGCGGACGCGGTACCATCTCCCCGAGCGCCTCGAGTCCGGGTCGCCCGTCGGATACCGGACGCGCCTGCCGTTCACGCGCGCCGAGGGGGAAGCGATCCTCGGTCTCCTCTCCCTTCCGCGTCCCACCGCGTTCGCGAAGGTCGACACGCGCATCCGGGAGCACGAGCTGTTCGACGAAGTGTCCCTCGGCATCCTGAGCGCGCGTCAGTCCACGAACTTCCGTGGGCATCGCGAGGTGGTCCTGGGTCCCGGGAGTTCGGCCAAGGTCGCCTCGTTGCTCCGCACGATCGGGCGTCGCGAAGGGGCCGTCCTGGACCATGCACTCTACACGCACCTGGTCGTCGCACGCCCGTACCGCACGCCGTTCACGAAGCTCCTCACCTTCATCGGACACGGTCAGCTCGGCAGCCTCGCCTCGGTCCCGATGCGGGCGGCGAACAAGTACTGGAAGAACCACCACGACATCCCCACCATCGGCTACCTCACCGAACTTCACCTGGGCGTGCTCGGCGAGGCCCTCGAACGGGCCGCCATGGTCGCGTCCGGCGGACGGAGGCGCGCGCAGGTATTCCTCGAGCCACTGGACGCCTCCACCCGCGAACGTGCGGCGGCCGTCCGCGAACTCGAAGAGCTCGCCGGAATCTCGGCGGAGGAGCGGCGACGGGGCGCGCGCATCGGCGCCATCGCCCAGGTGGGCGAAGCGATCGATCCCGAGCGCGTGACGCTCGACGCCACGACCTGGCGCACGCTCGGCGCGAACATGCTCGCCTTCCGCAGCGAGCGCATCCAACCGGGAGTGAACGCGGAAGAATCCGCGCCCGTCGGCTACCAGAAGCGCCAGGCCATGGACATCCCGGACGAACTGACCGTGATGGCAGGGCGGGCGGCGTACAACGCGTTCTGCCACTTCACCGGCGTGTCGCGCGACGTCGCGAAGGACCTCGTGCTCCTCGAGCGCGTCGACGTCCTCACGCCCGGAGGCAAGGAGCGACTCCGCGAGGTCCGCAAGCACCTCGAGGACACGACCGACCGCATCCGACGCGGGATCCCGCGCTGGGCCGATCTCCTCACGCGCGGCGCACTCACGCGGAACGTGGCGCGTGGCAAGAAGGCCTTCGCGCTCGCCGGGCAACGCATCTACGTGGGTGGTCTCTCGGAAGCCGAGGTCCGGGCGCAGGGCCTCGACTTCACGCACGCCCTCCGGGCGTTCGGTGCGGGCGCCGCCCGGAGCGCGTTCGTCGCCGAAGTCGCCGGTTGCGTCGAACTTCCGGACGACTGCGACCTTCTGGCGGGCGTGTGTCTCATGGCCGGCCCCGTGAACCAGAACGACATCGCGAAGTCCTTCTACGGCGGCGAGGATCTCCTCGCGAAGGCGTTCCCGGGGAGGAAGCCGACGAGCCTCCTCGTCTGGACGCTGAAGGCGAAGACGATCGCCGACCCGATCGGCAACGAGGAACAGCTCCTGAATCCCGCGCGCCGCGGCGTCCTCGTGGACCTCCGGCCCGCGCCGCACGACGTCGTCCGCGTGGCCACGTCGCGAGGAACCGTGCCCATGCGCCTCGTGGACGACGGGACCCGTGTCGTCACGAACCAGGAGCGTGCGTTCGCGGACCGGGGGAACTTCGTCCGCTCTCCCGATGGACGCGGCATCGAAGGCAATGGCGGCACCGCGTGGCCGGCGCACCTGCGCGACGCCTTCGTCTGGTGAGCGAGGGGCCCTTCGGAGGAGATGAAACTCGGCGAGGCGCTCACGATGACGAAGCCCGGCGAGTGCTCCATGAAGGACCGGTAGTCCAGCGGCCGGAACGGAACCCGGTGGCCGCCCGATCCACGGCTGGGGTTCCCCGACGGGCCGGACGCCCGTTTCCGTCGCCACGACCGGAACGGAGGAACATGCGCCGTGCGAGAGTTTCCGCGGTTTCGTCGGCCCCGACGGACGGCGGAGGGTGGCCCACATCGACGGCACCGTGTTTGCGAGGGACACACCCGATGCCGACGTCTTCCCTCCGCACCCGCCTCGTTCTCACGCTCTCCCTCCTCACGTGTTCGGCCACCGCGTTCGCGGGAGCCGCCGCGTTCGACAAGGCCGCCGCGCAAGACGCCCTGAAAGGTGTCGACCTCTCGAGCTGCAAATCCGCCAAGATGAGGTCCGCCGAGGGCCACGTCCGCGTGACCTTCGAAACGAGCGGAAAGGCCTCCGCGGCCGAGGTGAACGAAGGTCCCGCCGTCGGGACCAAGACCGCCGAATGCATCTCGAGCCAGTACCTGAAGGCCAAGGTCCCGACGTTCTCGGGCAACGCCGTCCGCGTGGGAGCGAAGTTCAAGATGCAGTGAGAAAACGGGAGCGGGAGCGCTCCCAAGTGACGCCACTACCGCCCAGGTAGGGCCCCGGCGGATACATAAGCTCGAACGGCAGCACTGTAAGCTTCCGTCGGGACGCGTATTCGTCCAATCTGAGTCAGGACACCGTGGTTCGCTTGCGCGAACCGCAACCGGGTGTCCCGATACTTGGACTGCTCGGGGGAGCGAAAGGCGTCACATGAAACTCTGGCCGAGCCTGTTCGTCTTGAGCGCCGCAGGACTTTCTCTCGTCGCCTGTGGCGACGACGGCGATTCCAGCACCTTCGATTCCGGAGCCGGAGGCGACGGTGGCGACACGCCGCGAGGTGACGGCGGTCCCGACGCGACCACCGGATCCGACGGATCCACGAGCACGAACGACAGCGGTCCGTCGTTCACCGAACCCGACGCGACCCTCGGCGACTCCGGCGGCTCCGCGTCGTGCGTCCCGCGGACGTGCGCGCAGGCGCAAGCCAATTGCGGCCCCATCGGCGACGGATGCGGAGGCCTCCTGCAATGCGGGACGTGCACGGCTCCCGAGTCGTGCGGCGGTGGCGGCGTCGCGAGTCGTTGCAGCGAAGCCGTGCGCTGCATGCCGAAGACGTGCGCCGACTTCCCGGTCACCGCGTGCGGCCCGCTCGCGGACGGATGCGGCGGTCTCATCACGTGCGGTGTCGACGGCCAAGGCGGATGCGTCGCTCCGCAATCGTGTGGCGGTGCGGGCGTGGCGAGTCAGTGCGGCGGCAACGCCGGATGCACGCCGCGCACGGTCGCGGACTGCGCGACGGCCAACGTCCAGTGCGGCCCCATGGCCGACGGATGCGGCGGCTTCGTCGACTGTGGCGGGTGCCCGGCCAACGAAAGCTGCGGCGCGGGCGGTCCGAGCAAGTGCGGCACCTCCGGCGTCGACGCGGGCACGTGCACGAAAAAGACGTGCGCCGACTACCCCGCGAACTCGTGCGGCCCGGTGCCGGACGGATGCGGCGGGGTGCTCACGTGCGGCGCGAACGGAGGCACCTGCACGCCGCCTCAATCCTGCGGCGGAGGCGGTACGCCGAGCGTCTGCGGTGGATCGAGCGCGTGCGTCCCGAAGACGTGCAACCAGCTCAACGCCACCTGCGGCGCCGCGGGCGACGGATGCGGCGGCACGATCCCCAATTGCGGTGACTGCGCCGCGCCCCAGACCTGCGGCGGCGGTGGAACGCCCAGCCAGTGCGGCGGCATGAACGCGTGCGTGAAGAAGACGTGCGCCGACTATCCCGCGGACGTGTGCGGCGCCCAAGCCGACGGTTGCGGCGGCACCATCACGTGCGGCGGTGGATGCACGCCTCCGCAGATCTGCGGCGGCGGTGGCGTCCCGAGCAAGTGCGGCGGCGGGAGCGACGCGGGCGTCGTGGACGCGGGCCCGTGCACGAACCTCTGCCCGCGCCAGGTGACCTGCGACGGTGGCGGAACGACGACCCTCACGGGCACCGTGCGCGCGCCGACGCCGTCCACGTTCCTCGCGAGCGGTCAGAAGGCCGACCCGATCTACAACGCCGTCGTCTACGTGCCGAACGGCACGGTGCAGGCGTTCCCCGCCGGAGTCTCGTGCTCGCAGTGCGGCGCCGAAGCTTCCGGCCTGCCGCTCGTGAAGGCGTTCACGGGTCCGGACGGCAAGTTCACCCTCACGAACGTCCCGACGGGCGCGAACATCCCGCTCGTCATCCAGGTCGGTCGGTGGCGTCGGAAGATCACCATCGCGAACGTGCCCGCGTGCACGACGACGGCCCTCACCGACGAGCAGACGCGGCTCCCGCGTTGGCAGGGTGAAGGCGACCCGGCGGACAACATCCCCCTCCTCGGCATCGTCACCGGTCACGTCGACGCCCTCGAGTGCGTGCTCCGCAAGATCGGCATCGATCAACGCGAATTCACGGGCAAGACGGGCGGCGGCCGCGTCCGCATGTTCCAGGGCCTCCCCTACCTGGACCAGGACCGCTTCGGCAACGTGACCGAACGCTTCGGTGAGCGGCCGCCGTCGAACACGGGTGGCACGCGCGCGGGCACGGAGCTCTACGGCGACGCGGCCGAACTCGCGAAGTACGACGCCGTCCTGTTCCCGTGCGAGGGTCGCCCCGTCGATCGTTCGGACGCCGACAAGCAGCGCATCGTCGACTACGTGAACTCCGGCGGTCGCTTGTTCGACACGCACTACCACTACACGTGGCTCTACGACAAAGACCCGTTCTCCCGGACGGCCACGTGGAACGTCGATCAGGACAACCCCACGAGCAACAACGCCGCCCTCACGACGAACGTCGACACGACCTTCCCGAAGGGCCAGGCGTTCGCGGAGTGGCTCGGCATCGTGGGCGCGCTCTCGAACTCGAGCCCGGCGCAGATCCAGGTGAACGTCCCGCGCCACGACATCGATCCCCCGATGCCGCCGGCGTCGAACCCGCAGTCGCAGCGCTGGGGATACTCCTCGGCGCCGCAACCGGAGACCATCCAGCACTACACGTTCAACACGCCCGTGGGCGCGGACCCGACGACCCAGTGCGGTCGCGTCGTCTTCAGCGACTTCCACGTGTCGAACGCGTCGTCGGACAACGTGCGCTTCCCCGGCGAGTGCAACAACACGCCCATGAACGCGCAGGAACGCGTCATCGAGTTCATGCTGTTCGACCTCACGTCGTGCATCCAGCCGGACCGGGTCCCCGATCCGCCGAGCTGCACGAAGCGCACGTGCGGTCAGCAGAACGCGAACTGCGGCACCGTCTCCGACGGCTGCGGCGGAACCCTGGATTGCGGAACCTGCACGGCTCCGCAGACCTGCGGTGGCGCAGGCACTCCGAACCAGTGCGGCGGCACGGGCTGCGTGAAGCGCAGCTGCTCCGAAGCAGGCGCCACGTGCGGCCAGGTGGCGGACGGTTGCGGCGGCCTCATCGACTGCGGCCCCTGCAACGCACCGCAGACCTGCGGCGGCGGCGGCACGCCCAACCAATGCGGCAACCCTTCCTGCACGCCGAAGACGTGTGCGGAGCTCGGCGTCAATTGCGGCCCGGCAGGCGACGGTTGCGGCGGTCTCATCCTCACCTGCGGCGATTGCACGGGCTCGGAAGCGTGCGGCGGCGGCGGTAGCCCCGGCGTGTGCGGCAACGCGGCGTGCACGGCCCTCACGTGCATGCAGCAGGGCGCGGATTGCGGACCGGTCGCCAACGGCTGCGGCGGCATCACGCAATGTGGCCCCTGCCCGCCCGGCCAAGTGTGCGGCGGCGGCGGCCCGAGCAAGTGCGGCGCGTCGAGCTGCATGGCCCGCACCTGCGCCCAGGCGGGCGCCGAATGCGGTCCCATCGGCGACGGTTGCGGTGGAACCCTCGACTGCGGCCCGTGCCGCCTCCCGGGCCAGACCTGCGGCGCCGGCGGCCCCAGCAAGTGCGGCGGTTGCGTCCGCGCGAGCTGCCAGTCCCTCGGCTACGAGTGTGGCCCGGCCGGCGACGGCTGCGGCGGCTCCCTCGACTGCGGCTCGTGCATCGCGCCCGAGACGTGCGGCGGTGGCGGCACGCCGTTCAAGTGCGGAAAGCCGGACGTTCGCTGATCCCGATTCCCCTTCGGAATCTCCGAAGGGGTTCGCTCCCGACCGCCGCGCGATCTTCGGGTCGCGCGGCGGTTTCGTTTTCGGCTCCGGAAGGCCGTCGTTCGACGGGACCGCACGCTTCCGGACCGTCCGCCGCTTCGTTTCGTCGGAGGAAACGAGGCTTGATCCACCCGGGGATTGCCACCTCGTCGCGATGTGTCAGGAAGGGGCCGTTCCGTTCCACCCCTTCCGTGAAGACCCCCATGCGCCTTGCCGACCTCGCCCCCCGATTCGCCGTGTTGACCTTCGCCCCCATCCTCCTCGCGGCCGCGGCCTGCGGGTCCACGGGCTCGCCGGCGTCGCCCGAGCCGAACGGGTCGGCGAACGGGCGCGCGATCGCACCGGGCGACGGGACGCCGACCACGCCCAACGAGGCCACCCTCGACGCCGGCGCGGAGCCGGAAATCGTCCCCATCTCCACGCCGGACATCGTGCCGTCGAGCCTCGGCGCGACGCTGTCGGACGCCGGCATCGACCTCGCGAAGCTGCCGGAGGAGATCGACGAGTTCGAGCACTCCCAGATCCGCGCCGTCATGGGCTCGTTCAAGACGAGCCTCGGCGTCCAGTGCACGGGATGCCACGCGACGAAGACCATGGAAGACGGCGGTGTCGGTCTCGACGCGAAGAAGCCCACGCCGAACCGGAACATCGCCGAGAAGATGTACTCGGAGTTCGTCGTGAAGATGCGCTTCAAGGACGGCGCGCCCCTCTACTGCGACTCCTGCCACCAGGGCAAAGCCGACTTCCTCGATCGATCGAGCAAGGAAGGCGTCGGCAAGTGGATGCACGAGAACTTCGCGACGAAGCTCGTCCAGGCGGACGGCTCGCCGGTCAACTGCGCCACCTGCCACGGACGACCCTTCGTGCCGACGTTCGTCGACGGCTGGGCGAATCCGACGGTCGAGTGATCGAACGTCCCCTCGCGACACGGCACGTGGCCGTGTCCGCGGAGAGCTTCACGGAGTGAGCGACGCCGGCGCGGGATACCCGTTCGCCGGCGTCATCGCTTCCACCCACGCACGCACGGCGTCGCCACCCGCCGTGTCCGGCTGACGCGAGGCGAGCGGCGGCATCGCGATCTGGTTCGATGCCGGCGTGTTCCGGTGGACCATGCGGTAGTGGATGGTGCTGTGCGCCGGGTCCGTGGGTCGCAACCGGTAGAACGTCGTGTTCTCGTCGCCCCCGACGATGCCGCCGTCGTCGCCACGGGGCCGGTATCCCGACTCCTGGTTCACGCCTTCCTTGAACGCGCGCGTGTCCTTCACGGCCGGAACGACGCCGCCGTCGAGGAGCACGTCGAGCTTGAAGCGGGAACTGCCGTCGTTCGAATTGTGGCAGGACACGCCGCAATTCACGTGAAGGGTCGCGAGCGCGGCGCTCTCGACGGCCGTGCCGGGGAACGCCAGCGCACCGGCATCGAGGAGATGGTTCCCGTTCGTGGACTGCAGCCATCCCTTCTTCTCGAGTTCCGAGAACGTGAGGCCCGTCGCGCCGGGCGACGCGAGCAGGAGCGTCTCGAACCCGAGGAGGTTGTCCGTGCGGCCGTTGTGGCAGCGTTCGCACGCGCCGGTCCCGGGGATCCCGTAGTCGGCGGTGTTCGCCACCTTCTCGACGCCGTCGGCGACCTGCGTGGTCGTCGACTCGTCCGCGGACCACGCGAAGGAGACGCGGTACCAGGACTCGTCCTCGAGCTTCACCATGAACCGCGTCTCGATGCGCCGCTCGCGTGCGCCTTCCACCAGGCGGAATTCCTTCCACACCTTCGTGCCCACGGGGAACGTCCACGCGTTCAAGTTCGTGACGTCGATCTTCTTGCCCGCCGGAATCTCGATCCACCGGGACTTCTTCGCGCCGTCGCTCCAGAGTTCGTGGGACGGCGCGTAGGGGAGCGCGGTGGCCGCGATCGTCTTCGTCGCGAAGTTCGCGTAGAGCCCGGTGCACTCGAGGTCCTTGGGCGTTCCGTCGCCCAAGTCGCAAGGACCCGTGACGACCGCCACGTCCCGCGTGGATCCGTCCTTCGCGCCCGCCTCCGTCGCGGTCACGGGACCGCCGTCATTTCCGGAAGGCGCGGCGTCGGTGGAGACCAGGGAGGCGTCGTCCGGTCCCGCGTCCGAAGGCTCTTCCGTCGCTTCGCTCTTGCACGCCGCGACGTGGACCACGGCCGCGAGCAGGACCATGCCTCCGAACGCGAGAGTGGAACGGCCTCCACGGACCCCCTTCGACGCGACGCCCCGGACTTTCCCCATGGAGGGATCGTACGCCCGCCATGGCGGCCCGTGTAGTTCGGGGCCGACACTTTCCGCTGGATGGGGAGGTGCGTGTGCGCGCATTCTCCGGGCCGATGAAACTTTTCCATTCGGCCACCTCCCCGTTCGTCCGCAAGGTCCTCGTCACCGCCCACGAGACGGGACTGTTCGACCGGCTCACGTTCGAGACGTTGCGTCCCATGCCCACGAACCCGGACCCGGCCCTCTCGAAGGCCAATCCGCTCTCGAAGATCCCCGCCCTCGTCACGGACGACGGCGTGTCGATCGTGGACTCGCCCGTGATCTGCGAATACCTCGACTCTCTCCACGGCGGCCGGAAGCTCGTGCCCGCGGAGGGTGCCGCGCGCTTCCGCGTGAAGACCCACGAAGCCTTGGCCGACGGCGCCGTCGACGCCGGCATCGTCGTCTTCTACGAACGGGCGCAGCGACCGAAGGAGCTCCACTGGCAACCGTGGCTCGACGGGCACACGAAGAAGGTCCTCCAGGCCCTCGACTTCTTCGATTCCGAGGCGCCGGCGTTCGGCCCGGATCCGGACCTGGGTCAAATCGCGCTCGCTTCCGGTCTCGGGTGGCTCACCTTTCGGGACGTCGTGGGCGATTGGCGCGCGACGAGGCCGCGACTCGCGTCGTGGTTCGAACGATTCGGAGCGCGTCCCTCCATGGTGGCGACGGCTCCCAAGGCCTGACGCGAGATTCGCGGACCTTCGCGGAACAAGCGCCGGGGCTCGACGGTTGGGCCGGCACATGCCCACGTCCTCGACGAGCCCCTTTCCTTCCCGCACCCGCACGTTCGTCCGCGAGATCCTGCGGTTCGGCACCCTCGTCCTCGGCGTCACGTTCGCGCGGAGTTCCCTGGCGGATCACTACGTGGTGCCGTCCGGCTCCATGGAGCCCACGGTGCACACCGGCGATCGCATCGTGGTCGACAAGCGGGCGTACGCGCTCCGGTTGCCGCTCACGCAGGTCGCGCTCGCGCGCACGGGAACGGTCGCCCGCGGCGACGTCATCGTCCTCGCGTCGCCCGAGAACGGCATCGTGCTCTTGAAGCGCGTGGTCGCCGTGGCGGGGGACGACGTGGAGGTTCGGGACGGTCACGTCCTCCGGAACGGCGTGCCCGACGACGTGGCTCCGGCCGACCTCGGTCTCGATCGCGGCGGGGGTCCGGACTTCGGGCCTGCGCGCGTGCCGGCGGGATCGATCCTCGTCCTCGGCGACCACCGGGGCGACAGCCACGACGGCCGCGCGTTCGGCTGGGTGACGACCGACGCCGTGCTCGGCCGCGCGGTGGCCGTGGTCGAGCGCGACGCCGCGTGGACCTGGCGGACCCTCGGTTCCCGCTCCGGACGGCCCTGACGCCACGGACACGGGAGGTCCGTGACGTCGGGCGTCGCGATTCACATCGCGGGGTGGAAGCTCGGGCGGCGCTTGAGCATCACGAGGTGATGGCCACACGTCGGACAGCCGGGGAACTTCGGCTCACCGAAGATCGCGCGGGCCTCCGCACGTTCGGCGTATGCCTCTTGGACTTCCTGCATCGGAGGCGGGATGTCGGAAGGACGCACGGGCTTCGCGAGCGCCGCTTCCTCCATCGTTCCGCGCCAGGTGCACACGGTACAGCGAGCGAGTTTTTCCATGGTTCGACCCCCTTCCTCGCGGCCCGTCGGGAGGCGAACCGCATTCGGTCTCGAAAAGAATCCCGACTTCCGTCGGGCCGGGCCCGGCTCTAGTCGCCCCGCCCCCGCCCCACCAACCTGAAAACGACGTCGGGGCCGCGATTCGGGAACGACTTCAGGAAGCGGGAACGCGCTTCATTTCCTGAGCATCTTGAACGCGTGGGACCAGCCGCGACCCGTGAGACCCGGGATGCACCAGAGCATGCAGAGGGGTTCGATGGCCCTCGCGGCCGTGGATTTGCCCATGTCTTCGGTCTCCCAGCCGAAGGTCTTGAGGACATGACGCGCCGTGTCTTTGGCGTCGTCGTCGTCGCCGCAGATGAACATCGTGGGACGCTGACCGCCGAAATCCGGGTTCACCATGAACGCGTTGCCGACGCAGGAGAACGCCTTCACGAGCCGCACCTTTGGCCGGGCCTTCTGGAGTCGTTCGAGGAGCGAATCGTTGGGCCCCGTGAAGAAAGCGAGGACGCCGTCGACCGGAGGCGTGTCGGCGATGGGGTTCGTGGCGTCGAGCACCACCTTGCCGTCGAGAGCGTCCCCGCAGCTCGCGAGCACGGTCTCTGCGACCGTGCCCTTCACGGCGAGCACCGCGAAGTCGGCGAAGGCCGCGGCCTCGGCGAAGGTACCCACCTTCGCCTTCTCACCACGGGCCGTCTTCCACGCGCGGAGCTTGTCCGGATCGCGGGTGCCCCGCATCACGTCGTGGCCGTACCGCAGAAATCCGTCTCCAAGGGCGTCGCCCACGACGCCCGAACCGAGAATCGCCACCTTGCTCATGGCGCCATGGTGCCACACGGAGGGACAGGATAGACGTGGGTTCGTGCCGATCGTCCGGTTCACTTCCCACCTCCAGCGTCACGTCCCCTGCCCGCCCGAAACGGTCGAGGCCGGGACGGTCCGCGCCGCGCTCGAGGCCTACTTCCTCCTCCATCCGGGCGTGCGGAGCTACGTGTTCGACGAGCAAGGAAACGTGCGCCGGCACGTCGTGGTGTTCGTCGACGGCCGCCAAGCCGACGCGGTGTCCGGCTACGCGGAGGCCGTGGAGGCCACCACCGAAGTGTTCGTGATGCAGGCTCTCTCCGGCGGTTGAACCGCCCGAAACGAACGGACCGACCATGACCGACACCCTCTTCGTATCGACCCGCAAAGGACTGTTCCGCCTCGAGCGCGCACCGCGGGGCGCCTGGTTCATCGCGCACGTGGCTTTCCTCGGCGATTCGGTCTCCATCGCCCACGTCGACCGGAAGACGGGGACCGTCACGGCGGGTCTCGGCCTCGGTCACTTCGGTGTGAAGATGCGCCGCTCCGTCGATCGCGGCGGGACGTGGACGGAGCTCGCCGCGCCGGCGTTCCCTCCGATGCCCGAGGGAACCGTCTCCACCCTCCCCGATGGTCGCCCCTGGCCGTGGCGCGTCGAACAGATCTGGGAGATCGCGTCGACGGGCGACGGGACCCTGTTCGCCGGCACCATCGGCGGCGGCCTCTTCCGCTCGCGGGACGGAGGAGCGTCGTGGAGTCTCTGCGACGGCCTCTGGAACCACCCGCTCCGCAAGGAGTGGTTCGGCGGCGGCGCGGACATGCCGGGCATCCACTCCGTGTGCGTCCATCCGGCGGACCCGTCGCGCCTCGTCGTCGGCGTCTCGTGCGGAGGCGTCTGGCACTCGACCGACGGCGGCGACACGTGGGAACTCGGTGCGGAAGGGATGTTCGCCGCGTACATGCCGGACGCCCGCTCGAAGGATCCCGCCATCCAGGATCCGCACCGGGTCGTGCGGTGTGCTTCGTCGCCCGAGAGACTCTGGAGCCAACACCACAACGGGGTGTTCCGGTCCGACGACGGCGGTCGGCGCTGGAAGGCGATCGACACGGTGAGCCCTTCCGTCTTCGGGTTCGCCGTCGCCGTGCATCCCCATGACGGGGACGTCGCGTGGCTCGTGCCGGCGGTCAAAGACGAGACGCGCGTTCCCGTGGACGCGAAGCTCGTCGTCGCGCGGACCCGGGACGGCGGAAAGACGTGGACGGAGCTCCGGACCGGTCTTCCCCAGGAACACGCGTACGACATCGTCTTCCGCCACGCGCTCGACGTGGACGCGACGGGAAAACGTCTCGCCTTCGGCACGACGACGGGTTCGCTCTTCGTGACCGAGGACGAAGGCGACTCGTGGACGCACGTGTCCGCGCACCTCCCCCCGATCTACGCGGTCACGTTCGGCTGAACTCCCCGCACGTCTCCCGGGACCGCACGCTCAGGGCTTGTGAATCGACACGCGGTTTCGCCCGCCGTGTTTCGACTGGTAGAGCGCCGAGTCGGCCGCGTTCGTGAGCTCTTCGGCCTTCGTGATGGTGGACGCCGGAACGGAGGCCACTCCGAGGCTCACGGTCACCGGAATCGGGACGGTCTCGAACGAAAAGTCGGTGCCCTCGATCACGACACGGAGACGTTCGGCGAGGACGACCGCGCGGTCGGACGTGATCCCTCGGCAGATGATGCCGAATTCCTCCCCGCCGTAGCGAGCGATGACGTCCTCGGTCCGGATCGTGGACGCGGCCACCTGCGCGAGCTTCGTGAGCACGTGGTCCCCCGCGAGGTGCCCCCTGCCGTCGTTGATCTTCTTGAAGTGATCGACGTCGAACAGGATGAGGGAGAGCGGCGTCCCGTGCCGACGCGAATACGCCATCTCCGCGACGAGGCGATCCTGGAAGTACCGCTTGTTGAAGATGCGCGTGAGGCCGTCGCGGAGCGCGGCGTCGTACATCTTCTGCTGGAACTGCTCGTCGAGTTCGTCGTGGTACGTGAACTTGAGGACGACCGCGGCACCGAGCGTGACCTTGTCGCCGTCGGCGAGCTTGCGACGTCCGATGGCCTCGCCGTTCACCTGGGTTCCGTTGGCGCTCCCGAGATCCTCGATGTGGAGCTCGCCGCCTTCCTTGAACAGGCGCGCGTGCTTGCGCGACATGTTGTCGTCCTGGATGCGGATGGTCACGTTCGAGCCACGACCGAGGGTGACCTCGTCGCCTTCGATGCGGTACGTCTCGCCGACGGTCGGTCCCTGCAGGACGATGAGGCTGGGCCGATCGCGGTTGGACACGCTCTTCGGCGGAGGAGCGATGTCGCTCCGCCTCCCCATGCGCGTCACTTCGTGGTCGTCCTCGTCGTCGTCCCGGTGACGGATCGACGGCACTCCGTACGGGAACTTGGCGTCACCTGAGCCGCGATTCGACATGAACCCTAGGATCTGAGGGTCCTCGGGAATCCGTCAAGGAGATGTGGCTTTCGCGGCGCGAACCGGGTGGGGCGAGATGGACGGTGGGTGTGGGTCGATGCGGTCAGGGAGGGTAGAAGAACACCACGCGGTAAAGACCTGACTTGCCCGGCTTGATGGTCACCTCCACGTCGACGGGCGCGCTCACGACGGCGGCGGGAAGCGACGCGTTCGTGGCGAGGACGACGGACTGTCCCCCGGCCGTGACCTTCGTGGTGATGTCCGCCACGAGCGCGGTCTCGAACGCCCAGCCGTAGCCCTTCTGGGCCGCTTCGGCGGGGAACGTGAACTTCATGTGGTCCACCGAGTCGCCGAAGAACCCGAGTCCACCGCACATGGCGGTGGCGATCATCGCGCCTCGGCCCTGGACGTTCATGGACGCGAAGGGACTTCCGACGCTCGCCGTGGCCGCCGTGTCGTTCGGTTCCTGTTCGAGCTTGCCGCCGCCGTTGCAGGGGAACGGGTCGGGCGTGGTCGATCCAGAGTCGGCGGACGGCGTGCCCCCTCCTCCGTCGGTCGCGGCCGAGGTGGAGGCGTCGTTCGCCGTCGTCGAAGCCTCCCCGGTGGTCCCGTTCCCACCGTCGACGAGGGGCATGTCGACGGGCGCCTGGGACGTGGACGCCGTGGAGGGCGTCGAGGTCGAGGACGACGACGCGGAGGAGGAACCGCCGTCGGGGCGTGCGCCGGACTTCACCGGGGTCGCCTCGAGGTCCTCCTCCTCGCCCGAGGGTGCGGGCGAGCAGGCGGCGAAGGTCAGCGTGGATGCCCCGAGGAGGGCCAGGGCGAAAAGCCTCCGTCGATCCATGACGGGAGGAGGAGCATGTCCCGGACCAACGGATTCGGTTCCGCGACGTCGCCGTTCGACCGAGGTTTCGGCCGGTTTCCACCTTCGCGGATTTCTGTCGCCGGATGTGTGCTTCGGGTTCTCGTGGATCGCGGAGGACTCAGGGGCCCGCGTCGTTGTCCGGAAAGCACATGTTGCCGCTGCAGAAGTAGAGACGGTCCGTGGGGCAGTCGAGCATCGTCACGCATTGCACGCACAGACCGGCGCCGTCGCAGACGTGGGCGCCGCTCGGTCCGGTGCACGTTCCTCCCGGAAGGACGGGCGGGTTCGTGGGAGTGCCGTTGGTGCACACGTCGTTCGTGCATGCGTTCCCGTCGACGGGAAGATCGGTGTCGTCGTTCGCGGTGACGACGTTGCCGGACCCGTCGCAGACGTTCTTCTTGCAGTCGCCCGCCGTTCCGCCAGAAACGTTCGTGCCGGCGCCGGCGAAGCTGAATCCGCACGCGTTGGAATCGCACGTCCTCGTCCGACAGGCCGTGTCGGTGCCGGGGCATTGCGCGGCGACGTTGCACGCCACGCAGGCGCCGGCGCCGTTGCAGAACGAACCACCGTTCTGCGTGCATGTCGCCGTGTTCGGCGCGTTCGGATTCGACGGAACGCCGTTGGAGCAGTTGTCCGAAGTGCACTGGTTTCCGTCGACGTTGGGGTCGCCGTCGTCGTTGACGAGGACGACGTTGCCGTTGCCGTCGCACTGACGGACCTTGCAGTCACCCGCGGTCTGCGGAGGCGCGAGAGTCCCCGCCCCCGCGTTCGATCGGCCGCACGTGTTCGCGATGCAGGTCTTCGTGGAGCACGCGTTGTCCGAGCCCGGGCAATCCCCGGCGCCGACGCATTGCACGCAGAGATTGCCCGCACAGATGCCGCTCGCGCATTGCACGCCCAGGGTGCACGCCACACCGTTCGCGCACTTGGGGCAAACGGCGTCGCCGCAGTCCGTGGCCGTCTCGGTGCCGTTCTTCACGTTGTCCGTGCACGTCGGGGCGCGGCAGATGTCACCGGTGCAGACGCCGCTCGTGCAGTCGGAGCCGGCATGGCAAGCCTTCGTGTCGGCGCAGCGCGCGCACGAAAGGTTGGAACCTCCGCAGTCGACGTCGGTCTCGTCGCCGTTCTTCGCGCCGTCGGGGCACGCGGGCGCTTGGCACACCATCGACGTGCAGACACCGCTCGTGCAGTCGCGGGCGACCGCACACGCCTTCGTGTCCGCGCACTTCGGACAGTCGTCGCCGCCGCAGTTGATATCGGTCTCGGTGCCGTTCTTCACGGTGTCCGTGCACGTCGCGGCGGTGCACACCATGTTGGTGCAGATGCCGCTCGTGCAGTCGGTTCCGGAGGCACAGGCCTTGGTGTTCGCACACGCGGGGCACCCCGTCCCGGTTCCGCCGCAGTCGACGTCCGTCTCGCCACCGTTCTTCGTCTGGTCGGTGCAGGTGCGGGCCTGGCAGACGCTGCCCGTGCACACGCCGCTCGTGCAGTCCGCGTGCGCGCCACACGCCTTCGTGTCGGCGCACTTGCCGCAGGTGCTGCCGCCGCAATCGGTGTCGGTCTCGGACCCGTTCTTCGTGCCGTCGGTGCACGTGGGCGCGGGAGGTGCGTCGGGGGCGGCATCGACTCCGCCGTCGTCGGCGGCGGAATCGGCGTCCGTGGCGTCCGTCGTCGCCCCGTCCGTGGATCCGTCGGTCGTCACCGTCGCGTCGGCGTCGCCACCCGCGTCGCTCGACGCGGCGTCACGACCCGCGTCCGCGGCGCCCGTGTCGTTCACGGTGCCGTCGACCGACGTCGCGCCGTCCGTTCCCGTGGATCCGTCCACGGACGCTCGACCGTCGACGGCGCTCCCGTCCGGGATCTTGTCCGTGTCCACCGCCGCCAGGAGCGAACAGCCCTGGGCCGCGAACGCGACCGCGGCGAAGGCGACCGTGACGGTCGCGAGGGAGCGGGAACGGAGGGAGGTGCGCGTGGAGCTCGGCATGACCCGACGAGGATACCGTCAGACGCCGGCCCCGAAGCCCACAATCGACGTCCGCGACGTACCTGGACGGATCAACGATCGTGGGGCGGTGTCGACGGCGCAGCGAGTGCGCGGACGCGCTCCTCGTCGAACACGGGCGCCGCGGCGTCGCGGGTCCGTCCGAGGAGTTCCTGTTTCCAACGGTCGCGCTCGCGGGTGGACATGGTCAGCCGGATCTGACGATCGATTTCCTTCGACGCGGGATCGACCACGTCCGCGGGGAGCTTCTCCACGAGGAGGACGAGACTCACACCGAACGTCGTCTCGAAGAGCGCGACGTCCCCGGGCCGCTTCAGGTCGAACGGTCCGTCGCCGACCGTGGTCATGGTTCCGCGACCGTACGGGTCCACGTCCCCTCCCCGTGCCTTGGCCACCGGATCGATCACGTACTTGGCGACGAGGGCGTCGAAGGACGTCCCCTTCTTCGCCTCGGCGAGCGCGACCTCCGCCGTCTTCCTGTCGGAGAGGGAGAACGGGATGCGTCGCACGTGGACACGTTCCGGTTTGCCGAAGAGGACGCGGTTCTGGGCGTAGAACGTGGCCACCTCCTCCGGCGTCCACTCTTCGGGTTTCTTCGCGTGCGACGCGAGAAGTTCGCTCACCACGAGTTGGCGGCGGTACTCCTCCGCACGTCGGGCGATCTTCCCGTCGGCGAGCAGACCTTGCGCTTCGGCTTCGTGGACGAGGATCTCGTCGTCGAGCATCGTCTGCGCGATCGTCTTCACCGAGTCCACGCTCGGTCGGAACGTGGGGCCGTAGTCGGCGAGGCGCGCCGCGAGGGCGGGCTCGGTGACGCGGTTCGCGCCGAGCGTGAGGACGGCGACGCCCGCGTCCCCGGAGGACGCCGACGGCGCGGCGGAGCCTGGACTCGCCGGCGCGTCCGCCGATTCCTTGCAGGCTGCGAACGGGAGGAGAAGGGCGGACGTCACGACGGCGACGGACCGGATTCTCCGGAAAGAAGCGACGAGGGCCATGGGGATCACGTTCCGGAAAAACGCGCGGCGCGCCGCTCGAGGAACGACTTCAGTCCTTCGGCCGCGTCCTCGGATTTCATGAGTTCGAGGATGACGGGGGCGAGCGCGTCGGCCGCGGCGCGTTCGTCGAGCCACGCGCGCGCGGAGGCCAAGGTCGCGCGGACGCCGCGGGGCGCTTGCGCGGCGATGGTCTCCGCGATCGCGGCCGCGCGAGCCACTTCCTGCCCCGGTTCGGTCACCTCCTGCACGAGTCCGATGCGGTGAGCCTCCGCGGCGTCGAACTCGTCCCCGGTGAGGAGGTAGCGCATCGCGTTCCCCCACCCGGCACGTTCGACGAGGCGGAAGGTGGCGCCTCCGAAGGGGAAGATGCCGCGCTTGATCTCGATCTGCGCGAAGCGTGCGTTCGACGCGGCCACGCACACGTCGGAGGCCAACACGGTCTCGATGCCGATGGTGAGGCACCGCCCGCGAACGGCGGAGACGAAGGGCTTCGTCCGGACCTTGCCGCGGATCGCCCAGGGGTCGATTCCTCCGCCGAGATCGAGGCGGCCTTCCGTCAATTCCGGCCCGACGTTCGCGAGATCGAGTCCGGCCGTGAAGTGCTCCCCGTGGGCGAACACGAGTCCGCATCGGAGGTCGTCGTCCGCTTCGAGGAGGTCGAACGCCGCACCGAGCTGACGCAACATCTCCCCGTCGAACGCGTTCATTTTCGCGGGCCGATTCAAGCCGACGTGGAGGACGTGGCCGCGTCGTTCGGTGGTGATCTTGGCGGGCTCGGTCATGGCGGGACGAATACCACGAAGGTCCCGTCGGAAGTCCCGCCGAGTTCGCGTTCGGAGAGCGGAACCTGAGGTATCCTGGCGCCCATGCGCCACGTCGTTGCCCTCCTCTTCGTCCCCACGATCCTCGTCGCGTCCGGATGCACGGGCCTGCTCGGTAGCTTCGAAGTCGCTCCCGCCGGCTCCGACGGCGGTGTCGCCGACGGGTCCGCATCCGACGGTGCCTCGCCCGTCGACGCGACGACCGCCGACTCCGGAGACGCGGGCGAACCGACGACCGACGGCGCGATGCCGGACACCGGCACGCGGGACGCGGGCGACTCCGGCCCGGGGAACGACGCTTCGGACGGCGCCGCCTGCGGTGCGAAGGGCGCCGCGTGTTGTACCGGCGACAAGTGCGACGGCGCGCTCGTGTGCCTCGCGGGGAAATGCACCGAGTGCGGCACCATGAACACCCAGTGTTGCGCGGGCGGTCTGTGCCTCCCCAACCTCACGTGCGGTTCGGCGTCCGGAACCTGCGAGTGTGGCGCGCCGTCCCAACCCTGCTGCGCGACGGCGGGTACACCTGCTTGTGCCGGAACGAACAACGTCTGCAGCGCGAACTCGTGCCACCACTGCGGCGACTCGGGCGAGGTGTGTTGTCCGACGCCGCTCGCGGCATGCTCCGGCAACCTCACGTGCCAAGGGGGCCTCTGCGGGACGGGCGGAACGACCTGCGGTGGCGACGGCCAGTCGTGTTGCACGACCGGGACGCCCTGCGGCTTCGACTTGGTGTGCGGCACCGACTCGAAGTGCAAGGCCGCGCCGACGTGCGGCGCGAAGAACCAACAGTGTTGTACGCCGGGGGGCACGTGCGACTCCGGGCTGGCGTGCATCGGCAACGCGTGCGTCGATCCTCCGCCCTGCGGCAACGCGAGCCAGGCGTGCTGCGCGGGTTCGATCCCGTGCCAGAGCGGCCTCACCTGCACCGGCAACGTGTGTCAGGCGCCTCCGTGTGGCGGCGAGGGCCAGTCGTGTTGCACCACGGGCACCGCGTGCACCTCGACCAAGAACGTTTGCCGCGCGGGGACGTGCACCCGGTGCGGCGCCATCGGAGAGGTGTGCTGCTCGTCCACGAGCGCCCAATGCGACACGGGCGGGGCGTGTTCGAACTCGGCCTGCGTCCGGTGCGGCGGGAACGGTGACATCTGCTGCGCCGCTCCCGACGCCGCGTGCGTCCCGGGTCTCGCGTGCGGGACGGGCAACCGTTGCGTCTCGTCGACGTGCTCCACGGACCTCTCGACGGACGCGAACAATTGCGGCGCGTGCGGACACGCCTGCGAGGGCGGAACGTGCTCCGGCGGGATGTGCCAGCCGCAAGTCCTCGGCACGCTCGAGCAGGGCTTGCCGCCGGGATCGTCCATTCGCGCGCTGGTGATGCCGAGCCCCACGGCGGGCAACAGGCCGAAGACGGTGTACGTCGCGGTCGACGTCGCCGGGCCCCAGACGGGCGCCAACGGTCGCATCCTGTCCTACGACATCGCGTCGGGTTCGTCGTCCGTCGTCGTCGCGAACCTCGACCGTCCTTCGAGCATGGCGCTCGACGCGGAAGCGAAGACCCTCTTCTACGGAACGCTCGGAGGCACCCTCGGCAAGCACGATCTCACCGGATCGTCGTCGGCGCCGCCTCTCGCCGGCGCACCCAATCCCATCGAGTCCGTCGCCTACTCGGTCGACACGAACGACGTGTTCTTCGCGACGGCGAACCAAGTTCGGCAAGTACCGTCGGTTGGCGGGAGCGTCATGCTGTTCCTCCAAACCGGGAACATGGGCCTCGTCCGCGGGACCGCGATCGCCGACGGCATGCTCTACGCCGCCGACTTCAACGGGAACGTCACCTACAAGCAGGCGCTGCAGAACGGCAGCCGTATCGGCGTCGCCAACCAGGGACTCGATCACCCGTGGCGCATCGACGCCAAGCGCGTCGGCGGCTCGGTGAAGCTCGCGTGGACCAACGCCGGCGCCGCCGGAAGCGCCACGGGATTCGTCCACACCATGGACACCGACCTCAACGTGAGCATCCTGAACTCCCTCGGCTCCGGGCTCGCTCAGCCCGAGTCCATCGTCATCGACGTGGACACCGTCGCCGACGCCGTGCGCAACGTATTCTGGGTCAACGCCGGCGGCACCACCCTCCAAGGCTGCCCGTTCGCCGCCTGCGGCTCCCGCGGACCCGTCACGTACGCGTCGGTCCAAGGGCGGCCCGTGGGCCTCGCGAGCGACGACAAGTTCCTCTACTTCGGGGAGGTCCAGTCCTTCGGGTTCACCGGAAACGTCACGCTCCAGCTCTGGCGCGTCCGCAAACCCTACTGATTGTCCTCGGCCCTGCCTGGCGGTATTCCCTGATGTCCCGGGAAGGACACGCACCATGGCCACCGTGAAGACGAAGGCCTCACTCGCCCCGCTCGCGACGTCGATGGCGGCGTGGCCGATCATCACGGCCACGAGGCTCCCGCGCCCGTTCTCGCCGCCGGCTGGTCCCTTCTCTATCTCCTGCTCGGCGGAGGCATGGGCGGCGCCCTGCTGATCTTCTTCGGCCTGAAGGCCCTCGGCCGCTGAGCATCCCCGACCGGATCCGGTCAGAGCCCGAGCTCGCGCCGGACCTCGGCGACGGGTTTGCCCGCGAACCGTTCCTTGGCCGCGGCGCCCGTCATGAACGATCGCGTGTGCATGCGGTCGACGTAGAGCGTCCCGTCCAGGTGATCGACCTCGTGCTGGAGGATGCGGGCAGGCCAACCTCGCGCGCGCCACACCACGGGCTCGCCGCGTTCGTCGAGCGCCGACACCTCCACTTCCCGATCCCGTTCCACCATGGCGGCATAGCCCTCGACGCTGAGGCATCCCTCGAAGAACGTCACGCGCGCCGGCCCCGAAGTAGGATCGACCGGGACGGTCCGGAGGACCGGATTGACCAGCGTGCGCACGGCGAAAGGCGTGCGCTCCCTTTCGGCGCGCTCGGCGGGCGTGAGGCGCGCCATGAGCTCTTCGCGGTCCTCGAGGACGATGATGCGTCGGCCCACGCCGATTTGGGGCGCCGCGAGACCGACGCCGGGCGCGGCGCGCATGGTGGAGATCATGCGATGGACGAGCTCGCGAAATTCGGAGGTCGCGAGGAAGTCGCGCGGGACTTCGGCGGCCCGTTTCCGGAGCACGGGTCCGCCGGCCTGCACGACGGGATGGCTTCGTTCGGTCATGCTCGGAGTCTCCGGGGAAGTCCTCGGAACGGACGGTCGCGATCGCGCGTCGTACGGAAGAGGCGGCGTACGCGTGACGGTGGGGTGGGGCGAAGCGCACCCGGTCGTCGCGCTCGCGGTTCCCATCAGGAGGAAGGCCGCGAAAGCGCTCCGATTCCATCGCGTTCGGCATGTCGAACGCCCGGGGTGCGCCTGGAAGGACATGTGGCGATGCTCCCCGACGTCGCCCACCGTTTCCACGAAAATCGCGTATAACGGCGCCGCCGTGGCCGACCCCCTCAGCTCCGATCTCGCCTCTCTCCGCATCGACCGCGACGCTCCCGTGAGGGAGCGGTCGTTCGGCCGAGCTGCACTCACGATCGCCATCGTCGTCGCCCTGGGCGCGGCGGGCTTCGTGGCGTGGCCCAAGCTTGCCGCGAACATCTACAAGATCGAGGTGACCGCGACGGAGGTGGCCGTGATCTCGCCCGTCCAGGGCTCCGTGACGGTGACGTCCACCGGCTACGTCGTTCCGCAGGTCGTGTCCAAGTTGGGTGCGAAGGTCCCCGGACGCGTGCGCAAGGTGAACGTGCGCGAGGGCAGCGACGTGAAGGCCGGGGACGTCGTCGCCGAACTCGAGGACTCCGATCAGAAGAGCGCGATGACGACGGCCCGTTCCCGCGTGAACGCCGCGCGCGCCCGCGCCGAGGCGGCCCGAGCGACCATGGCCGAGACCCGGATCCAGGCCGAGCGCACGCAGAAGCTCGTCGACACGGGATCCATGGCCCGCGCGACCCTCGACGATCTGCTCGCGCGGAAGCGCTCCCTCGAAGAACAGATCCGGGCCTCCGAAGCCGAAGTCCGCGCGTCCGAAGCCGAGGAAGGTGCCCTGGGGATCGGATGGAAGGACCGTACGATCGTCTCCCCCATCGACGGTCGCGTGGTCGCCAAGCCCGTCGAGGTGGGCGAGCTCGTGGGGCCCCAAGTCGGCTACATCGCCGAGATCGCCGACTTCAAGTCGCTCATGGTCGAGACCGACGTCCCCGAGTCCCGCTTGCACATGGTGAAGCTCGGAGGCCCCTGCGAAGTGGTGCTCGACGCCTACCCCGACAAGCGGTACCGCGGTATCGCCGCCGAGCTCGGGCAACGCGTGAACCGCGCGAAGGCCACCGTCACCGTGAAGGTGAAGTTCGAGGGCGAAGCCGAAGGCGTCCTCCCCGAGATGTCGGCCCGCGTGGCGTTCCTCAGCGAGCGCATCGACGACGCCAAGATGAAGGAGGCGCCGAAGAAAGTCGTCTCTCAGAACGCCATCGTCCAGCGCGACGGCAAGAGCCAGGTGTTCGTCATCGACTCGGGTGCCGTCAAACTCGTCCCCGTCAACGTCGGCGCGGCCATCGGTGCGAGCGTCGAACTGCTCGACGGCCCGAATGCGGGCGCGAAGGTCGTGTCGAACCCGCCCGCCGAACTCTCCAACGGATCGAAGATCAAACAGAAAGGCGAATCATGAGCGCGAACGAGTCCACCGGCCCCATCGTGGAGATGCGGGGCGTCGGGAAAACCTTCGTCCGTGGGAACGAGCAGGTCAAAGTCCTCGAGGGGCTCGATCTGACCGTCTCGAGCGGCGCCTTCGAGGCGCTCATGGGGCCGTCCGGTTCGGGCAAGAGCACGCTCCTGAACCTCATCGCGGGTCTCGATCGCCCCTCCCATGGCACGGCCAGGGTCGCCGGCGCCGACCTCACCAACATGGCCGACGGCGACCTCGCGAAGTTCCGCGCGCGCCACATCGGCTTCATCTTCCAGTCCTACAACCTGATGCCCGTGCTCACCGCTCGCGAGAACGTGGAGCTCCCCTTGCTCCTCACGAACCTCTCGTCCGCGGAACGGAAGAAGCGCGCCGAGACCGCCCTCCGCGTGGTCGGCCTCGAGGGCCGCGACGGCCATTACCCGCGCATGCTCTCCGGTGGTCAGGAGCAGCGCGTCGCCATCGCGCGCGCCATCGTCAACGACCCCACCATCCTGGTCGCGGACGAACCGACGGGCGACCTCGATCGCAAGAGCGCCGACGAGATCCTGGCGCTGCTCGAGCGCCTCAACACGGAATTCAAGAAGACCATCCTCATGGTCACCCACGATCCCGCCGCCGCCGAGCGCGCGCGCATCACGCACCACCTCGACAAGGGTCAGTTGAAGTCATGAACCTCGTCTCCGTCGGAGCGCGGAACCTCCTCCGCAACAAGTTCCGCACGGCGCTCACGATCGTCGGCGGTGCCGTCGCGATCGTGGCGTTCATCATGCTCCGCACCGTCATCTCGGCGTGGAACGTCGCGGCCGACTACGCCGCGAAGGACCGCATCGCGACCCGTCACAAGGTCTCGATCATCCTCCCCATCCCGAAGACCTACTACGACCAGATGAAGGAGGTCCCCGGCGTCTCGCAGGTGACCTACGCCAACTGGTTCGGCGCGAAGAACCCGAAGAATCCGGACGACTTCTTCGCCAACATGGCCGTCGAGCCCGCGTCGTTCCTCCAGGTCTACGACGAGGTCTCCCTCCCGCCCGATCAGAAGGCGAAATGGTTCGAGGACCGCCGCGGCGCCATCGTCGGCGACGTCCTCGCGCAGAAGCTCGGCGTGAAGGTCGGCGACACGATCACGCTCACCGGCACCATCTACCCCGGCGACTGGCAGTTCAACGTCTCCGGCATCTACACCGCGACCCGCAAGTCGTTCGACCGGTCCGAGTTCCTGTTCCACTGGGCCTACCTGAACGAGTCCCTCCCCGCCCGACAGAAGGACAAGATCGGCTGGATGATCGCGCGCGTGAACGACCCGTCGAAGGGTGCGGACGTGAGCGTCGCCGTCGACCGGATGTTCGACGAGAAGGACACCCAGACGACGACCATGAGCGAACGCGCCATGAGCCTCTCTTTCTTGGCGGGCTTCTCCGCCATCCTCCGCGCGATCGACGCCGTCTCGTTCATCATCATGTTCATCATGATGATGATCCTGGGCAACACGATCGCCATGGGTGTCCGCGAGCGGACGCGCGAGTACGGCGTGCTCCGTGCACTCGGGTTCTCCCCCGGCCACATCCGCGTGTTCATCCTCGGCGAGGCCGCATTCCTCTCCGTCATCGCCGGAATCCTCGGAACGATCGTCGCCTTCCCCATCGTGGAACTCGGCATGGGCCGGTTCCTCGAGGAGAACATGGGCGGTTGGTTTCCCTACTTCCGCATCGAGACCGTCACCATGGTTTCCGCGCTCGTGCTCGCGTGCGTGCTGGGTCTCGTCGCCTCCGTCATCCCTGCCATCGGCGCGGCGCGCCTTTCCGTGACGGACGCCCTCCGTCGCATCGCTTGACGAAGGGGACGCTTCGATGATCCCGATCTCCTACAACGTCCGCAATCTCACCGTCCGGAAGGCGACGACCGCCGCCTCCGCCCTCGGTCTCGCCCTGGTCGTGTTCGTGTTCGCGTCCGTCCTGATGCTTTCGAACGGCATCAAGAAGGTGCTCGGTCGGACCGCCAGCCCCGACGTCGCCATCGTCCTCCGCAAGGGGTCGGGCGCCGAACTCGAGAGCAGCATCGACGACTCGCCCGCCAAGCTCGCCGTCGAATCCCCCGAGGTCGCGATGACCCAGGGAAGCGCGGGTGGCCCCGGCGCGAAGTCCGCGGTCGGCGAGCTCGTGGCCGTCATCATCCTCGACAAGGTGGGCACCGACGGCGTGGCGAACGTCACCGTCCGCGGCGTCCCCGACAACGCGTACGCCTTCCGCCCGACCATGAAGATCGTCGCAGGCCAAGCCCCCAAGCCCGGAACCGACGAAGTGGCCGTCGGTAAGGCGATCCGTGGCCGCTTCAAGGGCCTCGATCTGGGAGGGTCCATCGAACTCCGGAAGAACCGCCCCGTGAAGGTCGTCGGTGTCTTCGAGGACGAAGGCTCGTCCTACGAGTCGGAAGTCTGGTCCGATCTCAACACGGCCCGCGCCGCCTTCGGTCGGGAGGGCCTCGTCTCCTCCGTCCGCGTCCGGCTCCTGTCGGAGTCGAAGTTCGACACGTACAAGACGTTCATCGAGTCGAACCGTCAGCTCGGACTCTCGGTGACCCGCGAGACCGACTACCTGGCGAAGCAGTCGGAGGGCACGAGCATCTTCATCACGGCGCTCGGCTTCCTGATTTTCTTCTTCTTCTCCATCGGCGCCATGATCGGCGCGCTCATCACGATGCACGCGACCGTCGCCAACCGGCAGCGGGAGATCGGCACCCTCCGGGCGCTCGGCTTCTCGAAGGTGGCCATCCTCTTCTCGTTCGTCGTGGAGTCCACCTTGCTCGGCCTCGTGGGCGGTCTCGTCGGGGCCGGTGCGGCGAGCCTCATGGGCTTCGTGAAGATCTCGATGATGAACTTCGCGACGTTCGCGGAGATGGTGTTCGCGTTCGAGCCCACGCCGGGCATCCTCGTCCTGTCGGTGTTCGTCTCGGGCTTCATGGGCCTCCTCGGAGGGTTCTTCCCTGCCCTCCGCGCGTCGCTCGTGAGCCCGGTGGCCGCGATGCGCGGCGCCTGACCCCGACGTTCTCCTTCCCTCCCGATCGGACCTTCCCGTCCGTCCGGATCTGTGGCGGACGGCCACGGCGCACTCCGACGGGTGGGCCGTGGCGCACGGTCCTGGCGCCGGCGTTCGTGGGGTGACGGCCCGTCCCGGAAACCCGTTCCCTCGGATCCCCCGAAAATTCGAGGTCGACCGTGGGAACGGGACGGGGCGCGTGCCGGTGACGGGAGCTGGCGTGGTCTTCGCAACGTCGGAAACACCCCGATGTGTCCCCCTCCGCCGGAGCCTCCCGCGACGTCGACCCTGCCGTGGCGCCTTCCCGTCGTCGGCGAGCGCATCGACGGCAAGTACGTGATCGAGAGCGTCCTCGGACGCGGCGGCGTCGCCGTCGTGTTCCGGGCGCGGCACGAGACCCTCGAACGGCCCGTGGCGCTCAAGGTCCTCTCGCCCGAATGGGCGGACGACGCCATCGTCCGCGAACGCTTCGTCGAGGAAGGGCGGAACGCGACGCGCATCGTGAGCGACCACGTCGTCCACGTGTTCGACGTCGGCACGCTGCCCTGGGGGGCGCCCTTCCTCGTCCTCGAACTCCTGGAAGGTGCGGACCTCGAGGAGCTCCTACGCCTCGAAGGGCCTCTCGACGTGGCGACGGCCGTGCGCCACGTGAGGGAGGCGTGCGAGGCCGTCGGCAAGGCCCACGCGAACGGCATCGTGCACCGCGACCTCAAACCGGCGAACCTCTTCCTCGCGTTCGAGCCGGACGGCACATCCCGTGTGAAGGTCCTCGACTTCGGCATCGCCAAGCGTACGGACGACGCGCGCCCGCGCCGCACGGCACCCAACACGTTCGTCGGGTCTCCCCACGCGATGTCCCCCGAGCAGATCGTCGATCCGCAGGACGTGGACGCCCGGTGCGACGTGTGGGCGATGGGGATCGTCCTCTACGAACTCCTCGTCGGGCGACCGCCGTTCGACGCGCCCACGATGCCGAGCCTGATCCACGCCATCGTGGCCACGCCCCACGTGCCCGTCCCCGCGCTCCGGGCGGACGTGCCCGCGACGCTCGGTGCCGTCGTCGACCGGTGCCTCGCGAAGGACCGTGACCAGCGATTCCCGAGCATGGAAGCCCTGGACGAGGCCCTCGCCCACGCACTCGACGCGTCCGACGAACGTGGTTCGTCGCTCACGCCGATCGTGGCCGCATTGCCGGCCACCGTCGTCCTCGAACGGGCGACGCGGGCGTCCGAACGGCGACGCGTCACCGTCGGCGCCATCGCGTTCGTGGCCCTCCTCGTGGGTGCATTCGTGGGCGTGGTTCACGGGAACTTCTTCCAGGATTCCCCGTCGACCGCGCTCGCTGCGCCGCTGCCGGCCGTGACCGTCCTGCCCGTCGCGGAGACGCCACGGCACGACGCGGGCGCCGGCGACGCGGCAGGTCCCCTCGCGCGCACGACGACGTCCCTCGCGACCTCGTCTCCGAGGACCCCATGAACTCCGAGCGGCGGCGATCCCGGGCCCGTGCGCTCGGAATCTCCGCGGCGCTCGTCGCCGGAGCGGTGCGCTTCGCGGGTTTCTGCGTGCTGGCGGAATGGGCGACGCTCCACGCGCTCCTCCGGACCCACGGTCTCACGTCCATCACGAACGTCGATCCGATCGCGCTGCGCATCGACTTCGAGGAGGCGAGCTCGCCGCGACCGGGCTCCGTGCACGCGAAGAACCTGCGCATCCGTGGTTCGGACACGGGCGTGCAGTGGGAACTCCACGTCGACGATGTCACGTTCGACGCGCACCCGTTGGCCCTCCTCCGGAGGCGCTTCCGCGCCACGAACGTCCACGGCGACGGCGTGACCATGCATCTCCGCCAGCTCGTGGACGACGGGACATCCGCGGACACCCTCGCGCGGCTTCCCCCCATCCCGGGATTTCCGGGACCGCCCGTTCGTCTGCCGAGCGCCCCGTTGCCTCCCGTCACGGACGAGGACTACGCGCTCTGGTCCGTGGAGCTCGAAGGCGTCGACGCCACCCACGTGCGCGACGTGTGGATCGACGCCCTCCGGGCGGAAGGCGACTTCCGGGTGCGGAGCCGTTGGTTCTTCCGCCCCCTGCGTTGGCTGGAGGTCGGCCCCGGCACGGTGGACGTGCACGAGGGACGCGTGTCGACGGGCGGGCAGGCCCTGGCGTGGGATCTGGGAGGAACCCTCGCGACGACCGTACACGGATTCGACGTGCGGGCGCCGTACGGCGTGGACGTCCTCCGCCACGTGTCGGTCGCGGGCGAGCTCCACGGCAAGGCGTCCCTCGGTTCGGTGGCCTCGTGGTTCGCAGGTGGGTCCGACGTGGCCGTCGCTCCCTGCGTCGGCGACGTCGCGACGATCCTCGCCGTCGATCGCGGGCGCATGAACCCCGGGTCCTGGATCACCGCGCGATGTCCACGTGCCCGTCTCGACGTGGGCGACCTCCGCGTGGAGGGCGACTTCGCGACCTCCCTCCACGTGGACGCGCACCCTCCTGCGATCGCCCCCGCGGGGGAACCGGAGCCACTTTCGTTCCTGGCGTCGCGCTGGACGAGCCGCGTCGACGACGCGCGCATGACGTCGGGAGCGATCCGCGCTCGAGCTTCCGTCCTTCGATTCGACGCATCGTCCGTGCTCGCGCGGAAAGGATTCTTCGGCGCCGAGCGCGTGGACGTCGCCGTGGAGGACGCGGTCGTCGAAGGCGGCTCGAGGAAGGCCAGCGCGAAGGCGACGGACCTCCGTTCCGACGGGCCGTCCCTCGCCGAGGGGTCGTTGTCCTTCGAGGGCAAGCTCCGTTCGACGGGGCTCCGCACGACGGCGCTCGGAGGTCCGCTCGCGGGTTCGTTCGCGGCCGACGTGGGACTTCGGGGGGCCCTCTTCCGTTCCGGCGCCCACGTCCAGCGAATGGCTGCGGCGTTCGACGGGACCCTCGCTCGCCCCGACGGATCGCACGTCCACCCGTGGACCCTGCGGGTCACGACGAAGGACGGCGTCCTCGCGCTCGGAACCATGGGGAAGACGCGGGCGCGCGTGCACGTGGAGGCCACCGATGCTTCGCCGCTGACCGAAGCCATCGTCGCGAAAACGGCGGTTCCCCGCGTCCTCGTGGACGCCCTCTCGACGCGGGACCTCGTGGTCGACGGGAGCTTCGCGAGGGGCCCGGACCGCTTCGACGTGCCCCGTGCCGATCTGAGGTCGGCGGACCTTTCCGCGTCCCTGACCTACGCGCGGCGCGGATCCCGCGCGGACGGAGCTCTTCTCCTCGTGGCGCCGAGACTGGAAGTCGGAGTCGGCCTCGGGACGGGGCCGACCGAACTCCACCTCCTCGGCGCACGGGATTGGTTCGAGAAGAAGGTCCCCGCGCGAGGATCGGGCACCCCCGTACGCTGACGGCCGTCCGAGGCCGCCTCGTCGCCCGTGGGGCGTCACGTCCGTGGGTGCGGAGCTCCGTGCCGTCCGCGCGGTCCGTCCGCGCGCGCGGCGATCCACGCGAACACCGCGAGCGCGAACGCGATCATCACCGCGAGCGCCACGACCAGGAACGACGTCCACCGCACGAGACCGATCACGGCGTCCATGAAGGTGTGCTCCACGCTCGCCGCCACGGGCGCCGTCGGTGAGGCCGCGGGCACGAGATCGGGCGAGACGGGAAGACGACCGCGATCGAGTTCGGGCGGAGGTGCTTCGACCGGACGTTCCGGGACGGGCACGGCGTCGACGCTCCCGGGCCGGGAGGCGACCGACGCGCGGGCCCCCTCGTCCACCGAGACGACGGGCTCCGGCGGCGGAGCCCGGGACACCATCGGCTCGGCAGGGACGCGGACATCGTCGGAGCGACCGCGACGTCCCCGACGGGATCGACGTCCGCGACGGCGGCACCGACGGGATCGCGGGACGGCGTCGGGACGACGGCCGGGGCAGGCGGTGCGATCGGCACCGACGGAGGCGCCACGGGACGCGCCGCCGCGGGTTCGAGCGCGTTCATCGTCGGCATGACGACGACGCTGGCACCGTTCGTGAAATACGGCGACGCGAACGCGTCCGACGTGGACCGCATCACGTCCGTCCCGTTCGTGAAGTAGGCGGACGGGTCGGCGGTGTCCGCGGAAGCGACGCCCGTCACGAACAGGAACGCCCACGCACCGAACGCCATCGCGGCCCCGCAGAGCCCATGCGTGGTACTGCGAACGGGACGCGGAATCCGGCGGGACGCGGTTCGGTTCACGGAGTTCATGACGGAAGTCCCTGCATCGCCCGTGCCCCGTCACGTCATGCGTCCTGCCCGAGGTTCCGCGTCCCCTGGCAGCCTCGGCCGGCGCACGGAGGAGCGCGCCGCGTGGCGGATCGGTACCGTGCGCGCGGCCCCGTGGCACGCCTGCGCGGAATTCGGGTTACCCTTCACGCCATGAACGCCACCACCGCCCCCTGGAAGGTCCTCGAACACGGTCCCCTCGAGACGCTCGCGCCCAACCTCTGGCGTGTGGAGGGCGCGATCCCGAACATGTCCCTCCGCCGCGTGATGGTGGTCGCGCGCATGACGGACGGACGCCTCGTGATCCACAACGGCATCGCTGTGGACGAGGCCACGCTCGCGTCCGTGCTCGCGTGCGGCACTCCGGCGTTCCTCGTGGTACCGAACGGCGGTCACCGCCTCGACGCTCCCGCATGGAAAGCCCGCTTCCCGGATCTCCGTGTCGTCGCGCCGCGCGGTTCCCGCGCGAAGGTGGAAGAGAAGGTCGCCGTCGACCTGGCGTGCGACGAGTTCCCCGCCGACGACACGGTGTCCTTCGCGAAGCTCGACGGCATCGACGACACGGAAGCCGCGATGCTCGTACGGTCCGCGGACGGCGTGTCCGTCGTCCTCAACGACATCGTCTTCAACATGGACACGAAGAAGGACTTCCTCGGCTGGTTGATCACGACGATCTTCGGATCCGCCCCGGGCCCCCGCGTCTCCCGCCTCGCGAAATTCATGTTCGTGAAGGACAAAGCGAAGATCCGCGCGAGCCTCGAGAGGCTGGCCGACACGAAGGATCTCGTGCGCTTGTTCGTCGCGCACGAGAAGGTCGCATCCGGTCCGGCGGCGCGCGAAGCCCTGAAGACCGCCGCGACCTACCTCGCATGACGTCGCCGCGATCCGGCGCGGGCGCGCGTGCGGCCTTCCTGGGAGTTCTCGGCGTCTTCTGCGTCGCGTGCCCGGCGGTCGACGGCGCGCGCACCGTCGCCCCCTCCGACGCGAGCACGGTCACCGCGAAGCCCGACTCCGTGGGGTCCGCCGCGATGCCGGCGAAGGTCGCCCCGACTCCGCACACCGCATCCGCACCGTCCGCACCGTCGCCACCACCTTCGGTCCCCTCGACCCGCGCGTCCGGAGTCGTCGACGTGGGGCCCCATCCGTGGTCCTTCGCCGCGTCCGCCGAGAGACTCGATGCGCGGTTCGCCCCGCCGGCAGGATTCACGCGCGTCGCCGTCTCCGACGGTTCGTTCGGCGCGTTCGCGCGTTCGTTGCCCATGGCCGCGGAAGGGGCGCGTGTCGTCGACTACCGTGGGACGCCTCTCTACGACGACGGACGTCACGAAGGCATCGCCGGCGTCGTCGACATCGACGTGGGCACGAAGGACCTCCAGCAATGTGCGGATGCCGTCCTCCGCCTCGACGCCGAGTGGCGCTACGGACGCGGCGTTCGGGACGTGCACTACAAGACCGCGTCGGGACTGACGCTGCGGTACACGAAGTACCTCGAAGGCGAGCGACCGGTGGCGAACGGCGCGCTCTTGTCCCTGAAGGACGTCGCCCCGAAGAAGGCGGACGACCACGCGGCGTTCCGCGCGTTCCTCGACGGGGTCTTCGCCTGGGCGAACACTGCGTCGGTCGAGAGGGAGGGCACGAAGGTCCCCTGGCTCGAACTCCGGCCCGGGGATTTCTTCGTGATGCCCGGATCGCCGTTCGGTCACGCGGTGATGGTCCTCGATCTCGCGCGCCGCGCCGACGGTACGCCCGCCCTCCTCCTCGGACAGAGCTACATGCCGGCGCAGAGCGTGCACGTGCTCCGCTCCTCGAAGGAGACGCCGTGGTTCGTCGTCGAACGGGGAGCGACCGAGGTGAAGACGCCGTTCTGGGCGCCCTTCCCCCTCGAAACGCTCCGGCGCTTGCCGTGATCGGCGTCGCACTCGCCCTGACGTTCGCCGCTCCCCCCGTCGCGACGTCCACGCCGTCGTCGCCCGCGTCGACGACGGGGACCTCCCGCGAACCGCCGTGCGTCTCCTGCCGACTCGACGTTCCCACGACCGTCGCCGATGCCGGGCCTCCGGGATTTCCGCTCCTCGTCACGCTCCACGGCGACGGCCAATCCGCGACGGTGCTGCACGACGCGTGGGCCCCGGAGGCGCTCCGTCGCGGTCTGGCCGTCCTCTCGCTGCAGTGCCCCGTGTCCGAAGGTTGTCGAGGGAGCTGGTGGCGCTGGAACGGCAGCCCGACCTGGATCACGGACCGCGTGGCCGACGTGAAAGCACGCGTCGCCATCGACGCGTCCCGGGTGGCCCTGCTCGGATGGTCCGGCGGCGCGTCGTGGCTCGGGTACCGGACCCAGGACTTCGGTGGCGCGTTCGCGGCCTTCGTCGTCCACGGCGGCGGCATGGCGCCGGCGAGGAGCGTGTGCGGCGATCCGAAAGTGCCGGTCTACTTCCTCGTCGGGAGCTCCAACCCGCTCCACGCGCTCGCCGGGGCTCTCCGCGCGCACTACGAAGGATGTGGGCACGAGGTGCTCTGGGATCGGATCCCGGGCGCGGACCATGCCGGAGAATGGCGCTCTCTCGCGGACCATCGTGCGGCGGTGTTCGATTGGCTGGGACGTCGTGCCGTCGCGCGGAACGTCGCCGCCCCATCCGCAAGTCCCGGGGACGGCGGCGTCGCCGACGCGGCCCGGATCACGCCCGCCGTCCCGACCCGACTCGCGTGCCTCACACGCGCGTACGGCGGCACCGCGACCTTGCGTGCGGACGGATGGTGGTTGGACGTCGCCGCCTCGAAGGTCCCGTACCGGGACGCGGCGGCGCGCGCGAAGGGCGACGCGGATCTCCGCGCGACGTTCGATCCTCCGTACGACACGGGAGCGATCACGCCCGTCGTCGACGTCGCGCACGACCCGGGCCGTGCGCGCGTGGAGGCCCTGTTCGCGCTCGTGTACGGACCGAATCCCCAGGAGGTCGAGAAGTCCCTCGTCGCGGCCACGCTCCTCGGGAGGGGCTTCCGGGTGCACGCGCGCATCGTCCCGGCCCTGCGTCGCGTCGACGCGAAGTTGGCGCTCGCGGCCGCCGCCGATCCCGCCGTCCGACGCGCGTTCGCCGCGCCCGGGGGCGCGTACAACTGGCGCACCATCGCCGGTTCGACGCTGCGGAGCACCCATTCCTGGGGCATCGCGATCGACGTCGATCCCTCCGTGGGCGACTACTGGCGGAACGTGCCCGAGGCGCGACGACGGTGGCAGAACCGCGTGCCCGAAGCGATCGTCCGCGCGTTCGAATCGGAAGGGTTCGTGTGGGGAGGCCGATGGGGCCACTTCGACACGATGCACTTCGAGTACCGCCCCGAACTCACGGACCCGTCCTGCCTCGAAGGCGCGCTCCGCGCGAACGACCTCACGAATCCAGATCCGTGACGTGCCGCGCCGTCGCTTCCGTCACCGGGCGATGGCGCAGTGCTTCTCGAAGCAGACCGCCTTCTCCGCGAAGACCACCGCGATGGCCGCGCAATCCTTGGTGCCCGACCCCTTCAGGTCGGCGTAAGCCGTGACCTGGGACGCCGCGAGCGCGATGGGCCGCTTCGCGTCGAGGCCACACGCGTCCTCGCCACGCACGATGCAATCGCGATCGTCCGTGCACGCGGAGAGGTCGCTCTTCGAGAGGTCGAGGAGCGCGCACACGCGCGAGGTGCAGACGGCGGTCGCCCACCGATCCACCCGGACGGGGATCGTGCAGTCGGTGCAGGACGTGTCGCACGTCTCGCTGGCGAGCTTCGGCGGGTTCGGCACGACGTACGGGTGCCACGCGCCCGTGGGAGGTGCCGAGCAGTACCCGCAACACGACGACGCGAGGAGAACGGCGCACTGGTCCCCGTCCGTGCACACGTCGGAGCCACCCTCTCCCACGACTCCGCCGTCGACGAGGGTCGAGCCGTCGACGCTCCCGCCGTCGCCCCCGGTCGGCACGAGCGTCCCGGTCGAACCGCATCCGACGACGGTGAGAGCGACGACCACGACCTTCGCGGCGATACCGTCCCGACCCGAGTTCACGCGTGCGTTCATGGATCCCTCCCGAGCGCGCCGTCTGGCGCGGCCGGCCCACCGTACACTAGGCTGGCGCCGATGACTGCCGCCGATCTCTCCCCGTTCGACGCCCTCGATCTCGACGTCCTCCGCGCGCGGCAGAGCGCGAAGTGGCGCGTCTACCCGGAGGACGTCCTGCCCGCGTGGGTGGCGGAAATGGATTTCCCGGTGGCCGATCCGATCCGGGCGGCGCTCCACGCTTCCATCGACGCGAACGACTGCGGATACGCCTTCTCCGGTGGACTTCCCGAGGATTTCGCGGATTGGGCACGCGCGACGTGGGGGTGGGTCGTGGCGCCCGGCGACGTGTTCCTCGTTCCCGACGTGGTCACCGGCCTCGAAGCGCTCCTCCGTGTCGTCACCGAACCGGGCGACGGCGTCGTCATCGATCCCCCGGTCTACCCTCCCTTCGCGGGGACCCTGCGGGCCACGGGTCGGAAGGTCGTGACCACCCCCCTCGCCCGGGTCGGCGAGGGATTCGCCATGGACCTCGATGCGGTCGCCAAGGCCTACGCCGCCGGCGCGAAGGCCCACGTGCTCTGCTCGCCCCACAACCCGTCGGGCATCGTCTTGGCGAAGGAAACCCTGATCGCCCTCGGGGACCTCGCCGCGAAATACGGCGTCGTCGTGCTCTCCGACGAAATCCACGCGCCCTTGACCCTGCCCGGTGCGACGCACCATCCGTTCGCGAGCGTGTCCGAGGCGGCGCGCGAGACGTCCGTCGTCCTCACCTCGTCGTCCAAGACGTGGAACCTCGCGGGCCTGAAGGCGGCGCTCCTCGTCGGGCAAGGTGCGGTGGGACGGAAGGCGCTCTCCCGACTGCCCGCGGAGATGCCGTACCACGCGGGCCACTTCGGGGTGCTCGCCTCGCGCGCGGCCTTCCGACACGGCGAAGGGTGGCGTCGTGCCGTCCTGTCGGTCCTCGATCGCAACCGCCGTACGCTCTCGGCACGCCTCGCGGAATCGTTGCCCGAGGTGCGCTACGTCCCGCAGGCCGCCGGCTACCTCGCGTGGCTCGATTTCCGGGCCACCGATCTCGGCGACGACCCGTCGCGCGTGCTCCTCGAGAAGGGACGCGTGGCGCTCTCCGCCGGTCCGTCGTTCGGCTCCGAGGGCCGCGGGTTCGCGCGCCTCAACGTCGCGACCTCGGCGGGCCTCCTCGAGGAAGCCGTGCGTCGCATCGTCCTCGCGGTGCGTTCCCCGAAATGAAACGCGGCGAGATCCCGGAAGGGACCTCGCCGCGGGGGATTCGCCGTCCGCGCCGTTTCCGGACGCGGGCGACGGGGGACGCGATCAGTTCGTGATCGCGGACTGGACGGAGCCGGCCGCCGTACCCGGAACGGTCGTCACGCACAGCGAGCGGACGCCGCCGGTGGCCGCCGGGCACTCGTCGTTGTTCGTGCAACCGATCGACGTGCACGCGCCCATGTGGCAGACGGTACCGTTGAAGTCCCCGAGGCCCGGGATGGCGCCGGACGGGCTGCAATCGTGGTCGTTGGCGCACGGGATCTGGCACGCCGCGTTCTTGCAGACCGCGCGGACGTCCTGCGTGCGGTTCACGCATTCCGCGTTGTTCGTGCAACCCGGGTTCTTGACGCAGAGCTTCGTGTTGCCGTCGCAGCTGTAGCCCTGGCGGCAGTCGAAGTCGTCCGTGCACTTGAGGTAGCACCCGCGCTGGTAGCAGGTGCAGTTGCCGTTGCGGCAGACGCCGCTGGCGATGTCGACGATGGGCTCACCGTCGCCGCACTGCGAGTCGCTGGTGCAACCCGTGGCCGCCACCTGGCACTTGTTGGCCGTGGTGTCGCAGATGGTGACCTGCGCGCGACCGGCGCGGTTCTTCGACGGGCAACCGCCGAACTGGTTCGCCTGGTTCAGCGAGCAAGCACCCGCGTATTGGCAGAGGTTGTTCGTGCAGGCCCACGTGCCCGCACCGCAGGCCGGAGTGCAGTAGGTCTTGTAGTAGAAGCACGCGACACCGGTGGCCGTCGCAGGTCCCGGGGTGCCGTCGCAGGCGCTGGTGCTGCCACCGAGCACGCGCTGGACGATGTCCTGACAGTGGTTGATCGCCACCGCTGCGCCGCCGCCGGTGGGCGAGAGCGTGATGCCGGTGGGGAGCTGGCAACAGTCGACCGCGGTGTTGCACTCGCCGCCGCAGCTCTTGCCCGTCGGCGTGATGCCGTAGGACTCGAGGTCGCAGACGCCGAACGCGGAACCGGAGGTGCGCTGCGGGACGCAGACGAGGCCACGGGCGCAGTTCTCGGTGGATCCGCAGGACTCGCCGAGCTGACCCGTGCGGAAGCCCGTGGACGTGCCGGAGTCACCGACCGGGGTCGTGCCGCCGTCCGACGTCGGATTCGTCGGGTTGGTGGGGTTCGTCGGATTCGTGGGGTTGGTGGGGTTCGTGGGAACGGACGCGTCGGACGTCGATCCGCCCCCGCACGTGTTGTTCACGCACACGAGCCCCGACTTGCAGTCGGCCGTCTTCGTACAGGATTCTCCCGCGGCGCTCGTGCCGAGCCCCGCCGACGCCGAGTCGGAATTGTTGTTGCTGCCGCCGCAACCGGCGAAGACCAGCACACCCACCGCAACGAACGCACTCGCGATCGATCCCATCAGACGCATGGCAAACTCCCCTTTCAAGTCACCCAAGATCGACACCGTGCCCGCTCCCCCGCCATGGGGGGCCTCCGGGCGCGTCGCCGAACTCACTGTCAGGACATCCGGTTCAAGCGATCGGGGAGACAGGTGCCTCCGCCTGGACGAAGCGTATCGAGTCCCGAAAAATCGCGCGCAATTTATCGACGGACCGTCCCTTCCCGGGATTCGAACGAATCCGATCGGAAGGTGAAAACCGGACGCACCGCGCCGACCCCCATGGGCCCCGGGCGCCATGGCGTACGGTCGGCGACCGACGGCTCGCGGAACGTGAACCCGCGGCGCGGCGCGCCCCCGCCGGACCGTCGTTCGCCGTGGCGGACACGGGCGCACGTGCTACCGCCCCATCCCGTCCATGCGTGATTTCCGGTCCTTCGCGCTCCCTCGCCGTTTCCCCGCTTCACGAACCACTTGCGGAACTCTCGCGGCGTTCGCCTTCGCGGTCGCGGGGTGCAACACCCTCGTGGGACGGACGACGGCGGAGACCGAAGAACCGAACGGGGACGCCGGCGCGCACCCGAACGAGCTCGGTTTGGACGGAGGGTCCACCGCCACCGCGAAGCCCGGACCCGACGCCGGAACGAGCCCCGAAGAAGGTCTGTCGTGCACCGGCACGGCCATGCGGAGCTACCAACCCCTCGGCAAGGCGACGGCGAAGTCGGTGGTCACGAGCATCGTCGCCGCGGGCGACGGAGCGGTCGTCGCGTGGGAAGAGCGCGCGGACACGGACGCGACCGGTCGTGTGTACTTCGCCAGCGTCGACTCCGAAGGACGCACCGTGAAGCCCCGGCAAATCGCGACCGGCGATTCCCCCGTGCTCCTCGTCGCGCGCGACGAAGTCGTCCTCTTCTGGAAGAAGGACTCGGCCATCACCATGCGGCGGATGACGCTCGCGGGGGATCCCACCGCCGACGACGTCCGCGTGTACGGTCCCGTGGCCGACAGCTTCCAGGTCGAATACGCGGATCACGGCTACCTGTTCGCGACGAACGGCTCCGGCACGGACGCGTACCAGGTCTACATGTTCACCGCGGACGCGGCGGGCATCGTCGACGAGCCGCCCGTGAAGGTCGCGCAGGCCGGCAACAACTCCGTGCAACCCGCGCTCGCGTGGAACGGTTCCTACGCGACGCTCGCGTGGACGGACATGCGCGAAGGCACTCCGGCGGTGTACGCCGCGACGTTCGACGCGAAGGGAAAGCGCCGCACCGACGACCTCCGGATCTCGGCGAAGGACGTGCGCGGGAGCTTCCCGTCCACGGCCATGCAGACCCTCGGCGGCTCGATCGTCTGTTACCAGCAACGGCTCTCCGCGAAGAACCAGGAGATCTACTGCAGTCGCCTCGACGACGACGGCAAGGTCACCGGCACGTCCCGCGTCACGAACAACGCCTTCGATTCCCTGAACCCGATCGTGAAGGCCCACGGCAAGTACACCTGGGTCGCGTGGGACGATCGGACCCAGGACGCGCCGTCGATCCAGTGGCAGTTCTTGGACGAATCGGGCGCCACGATCCTGCGGGAGCCGAAGGACAGCGGAATTTTCGGGTGGCGCCCTTCGGCCGCGGTCGGCAAAGACGCGCTCTACTTCACGTCCTACAATGCCTCGGACGACGAGGTCACGTGGCGCGCCGACGTCTCCACGGTCAATTGCTTCTGAGGCCGACGTCCACGGACCGCCGGGGCGTCGCCGTCACCGCGATCCTGACCGCGGGGTGCGTCCTTTTCGCGTGCAACGCGATCACGGGCCGGGAGGGGGCCGTCGGTCTCCTCGGGCCCGACGCTTCCGGAGGGACGGCGGAGGACGGATCCGTCGCCGAGGCGCCCGACGGTTCGTCGTCGCGTGACGCCGGATCGGACGCCGAGGCGGTGGTCGACGGAGACGCACCTCCGGGGGACGCCGTTTCCGACGCCGCCGCCGGCCCCGCGATTTTCGCGACCATCGATCCGCCGACGTCGCTCGTGATGGACATGGTCTCGGACGGCGCCGAAGTCTTCTGGACGACGGTGGACTCGTGCTCGAGCGCGACGAAGGTGACCCTTCACGCGAAGTCGGTCGGAGCGACTTCGTCCGATCCGGGTCGCGTCGTCGCCGATCTCGCGACGTCGGGCGGCGCGTGCGGATTCGGCACGTGTTTCCGCGTGGCGCTCTCGGGGCAGGACGTGGGAGTGACCGTGAGTTCCGATCCGGACGGCGTGGTGCGGACGTTCGGGAAGGACGGGACCCCGCGTCCGATCCTCGCCTCGGGCGAACCGACGCCGTGCGCACTCGGATTTTTGGTCGGTCGCCCGATCTGGAGCGCGGTCACCGCGACCACGACCCGCACGATCGACGCGGACGGACGCGCCGTCGAGGCCGTGCCACACGTCGCGTTCGCGGACTTCGTGACCGACGGCACGGATCTGTTCGGCTTCGGCCGCGACTACGACGTCCACCGGACCGTGATCGACCGATTCGTGGCCACCGACCACCTGCCCGAACGCTACCGCGTGTTCTCCGACAATTTCACGCAGACGGGTGGACTCGCCGTGAGCGCGAACCACCTCTTCTTCGCGCTTCCGACGTCCGGCATGATCCGGATGATCCCGAAGGGCGGCGGGACGTCGGTCCTCGTGGCCGACGGCATCGGCAAGCCGCAACGTCTCGCGTGGGGAGACCCGTTCCTCTACTTCGTTTCGTGGGGACCGAACGATCGGGGCAACGGACTCGTCGGGAAGATCCGGATCGGTGCGGCGAGCCCCGTCGGTCCCGTCGAACCGTTGGCGACCGGCCTCGAATTGCCGGAGCACGTGGCCCTCGACGACAGGCACGTCTACTGGTTCGACTCGTCCGTGCACGCGATCCTCCGCGTCCGCCGTTGACGCGGCACGCGGCGTCGACGGCGACGGCGACGGCGACGGCGACTCGGGTCGTCAGAACTTGCGGATGCGGTCCACGATCGACGACGCGAGCGCCCGCGAACACGGGAAGGGTCGGCCCAGGAGCAGTCGACCGACGATGACCGTCGGAACGTGGAGGATGGCGGAGAGTTCGGCTTCCGTCCTGCCGCTCTCGCGATGGAAGCGCGAGACCGTGCGCACGAGGCGATCGAACTCCGGATGCAGGACGCGGGATTCGTCCGCGAGGAGTTCGGCGGCACCACGATCGTCGTCGTCCGCGTCGCCGTCGTCGTCCACCGCGTCGGCGTCGCCGAGGAGCATGCGCACGTCCTCCTCCGTGAGGCCGTCGAGTGCGCGCCCCTCCCCTTCGACCACGATCTTCGTGAGCTCGCGCTTCTTCCCCTTCAGGGACTCGATCTTCTCCTCGATGGTCCCTCGTGCGACGAGACGTACGACGGTGACCGGCTTGTCCTGCCCGATGCGGTAGGCGCGATCGGTGGCCTGGTCCTCGACGGCCGGGTTCCACCACGGGTCGCAATGGATGACGGTGTCCGCGGCGGTGAGGTTGAGCCCGGCGCCGCCCGCTTTGAGGGAGATCAGGAAGAGCGGGGAGGTGCCTTCCTGGAACCTGTCGACGACCGCCGCACGATCGCGCGTGGATCCGTCGAGGTATTCGTAGGCGATGCCTTCCGCGTCGAGATCCTTCCGCCACAGCGTGAGGAGCGACACGAACTGCGAGAAGACGAGGGCGCGGCGCCGTTCGGCGACGAGCTCGCGCACGAGTTCGAGGAAGGCTTCACGCTTCGCGCTCATGTCGAACGAACCGTTCCCCACGGTCCCGTCCACGAGACGCGGATCGCACGCCATCTGCCGGAGACGCGTCAACGCCGTGAACACCGAGAGGGACGATGCGGCGAATCCGCGCTGACGGATGTCCTCGGCGAGACTCGATCGGATGGTGAGCGCGAGCGCGTCGTAGAGGCGCTTGTCCCGGACGGAGAGCGAGACCACGCGGTCGATTTCCGTCTTCGGAGGGAGATCCGAGAGGACCTCCGCCTTCGTGCGACGGAGGAGGAAGGGCCTCACGACGGCACGCAGTTCGTGGACGACCGCGCTCGTACGGTCGGCGACGATGGGCCGTTCGAACCGGTGTTCGAACGAACGCGCCGTCCCGAGGATGCCCGGGTTCGCGAACGAGGCGATGGACCAGAGCTCGTGGAGACGGTTCTCCATGGGCGTGCCCGTGAGCGCGACGCGCATCGTCGCGTCGAGTCGGTTGGCGGCGCGGGTCGTGGCGCTCTGGGCGTTCTTGACGTTCTGCGCTTCGTCGAGCACGGCGAGACGGAACCGGATCGCCGCGAGGGCGTCCGCGTCCCGACGGAGGATGGCGTACGTCGTGACGACGAGATCGGCGTCCCGGATCGCCTCGACGTCCCGCTTCGGCCCGTGGAGGACGTGCACACGGAGGTCCGGCGTGAAACGCTTCGACTCCCCGACCCAGGTGGCGATGACCGAGGTCGGGCACACGACGAGAGTCGGACCGTGTCGTTCGCGCTTCGGCACGGACGACACCTTCCCGCGGGTGCGCTTCCTGGCCCGTTCCGTCCGTTCCGCCCGTTCCTTGGACGCGAGCACGAACGCGAGGGTCGTCACGGTCTTCCCGAGCCCCATGTCGTCGGCGAGGATTCCGCCGGCACCGAGCGCGTCGAGGAATTGGAGCCAGGCGAGGCCGTGGCGTTGGTACGGACGCAGGGTGGCGCGGAGGCCCACGGGCACGACGGGTTCGGTGACCTCGAGGGCCCTGAGACGTTTCCGGAGAGCCCGGAGCGCCACGTCGGTGCGTCCGTCGTTCTCTTCGAGCCACCGTTCGAGGCGCCCGAACTGGTGGACGGGGAGCGTCCCGCCGTCGGCGTCGCCGAAGACCTCACCGACCTCCTCCACGAGACGTTCGATGGAGGAGGAGATGCGCGCGAGCGTACCGTCGTCGAGGACGACCCAACGATCCTTCCGGGCGAGGGCCGACCGGATGCGGACGAGCTCGACCGCGAGTTCCCCCGCGCGGAACTCGACGCGCGTGTCGAGCCAGTCCCCTTCGAGCCCCACCTTCACGTGGCCCGTGACCGCGTCCCCGACGTGCACCCGCGCGAGCTTCTTCGAGAGCTCGACGTGGACGACCGGATCGCTCTCGGCTCGGAGATCCGCGAGGCCTCCCTGCCAGAAGCGGATCGCCTCCTCGCCCTGGGCCGAGACGACCCATGTCGGTGACTCGGCGGTCGGATCGAGGCGGACGAGTCATGCGCGTTCGACGGCCGCACGACCGCGACGTTCGCACGGCAGATCGCGCACGGCGTCGACCGACGGGTCCCACGCGTCGACGTCGTCCCCGAGATCGATCTCGTGCGCGCGGTACACGGCGACGAGTTCGCCCCGGAGAGAAAGGGGCTCGCCCGCGAGACGGAGGACGATGCGCGGCGTCTCGAGGGGGGGGAGTCCGAACGCCTCGTGATCGGGGAGCTCGACACCGCGTCCGTGGGTCGCGCGGTGGAGCCGCGAGCCTGCGTCCCGGAGACGTCCGGGCGGCACCCATAGGACGGGGGTCTTGGCGAGCTCGGAGGCGAAGTCCGTGTCGACGTCCTTCGCGACGCGGTAGATGGCACCGGCTTCCGTCCACACGAACGGGAAAGGCCCGGGGAAGAAATGGGCCCGTTCGAAAGGGACCGGAGGTCGACCGTCGTCGAACTTCCAGTGCGCGGACAAGGCGTCCTCCGCGCGGGGCCCGGACGTGCCGTCCGTCCCGAACCGGATCTGCGGTCGCGCGAAGCCGGCGCGAAAATCGAGCAGGGCCTTGTGCCCTTCGCCGAAGACGCCGCCGTGCGTGCGCATGGCCTCGAGCAGGAGCGATGCGTCGACGGAGGACGCGATCGTCGCTCTCCTCCCGCTCCCCCGTTCCCGGGTGTGTCCGAGCACCTCGCGGTCCCGCCGCGCGAAGTTCGCGCCGGCCACGATCTCCCGGGCGCCGAGGAGTTTCTTCTGGCCCCGCGGACGCACGGCGACGACGACGCAACTGGCCGCCGGGTCCACCGCGCGTTCGCCGTACTGCGCACCGACGAGCACGTCCCGGACGCGCGCGGGATGGGCGGCGATCTCGATGCGTGCTCCCGCCTGCGTCGGGGCGAGCCATGTGGCCAGGGACGTCTCGAACGTCACTTCGCGGTGCGTCTCCTGCCGCCGTGTCCGCGCCTCGTCGGCGAACTCCTCGGTGGACGCTCCCGACGCCAGGGCCTCGCGGAGGGTCGCGCTCGACGCGACGTCCAACGCGAGGACGACCACGTGGTGGCAAGGCCCGAACATGGGGACACACCGGGAACAGTCGCCGCGGAGCACGGCCGAAACGTTCGTTCCGTCGATCACGTCGTCGGCCACGCGCGCGAGGTCCACCCGCTGGGACGACCCCGACTCCGGATCGCGGAGCACGGCGCGGACGACGTCACCATCCATGCGCGGGGGCTCGACGTACGCGCATTCGCTCTCGAGCGCGACGTCGAGCACGCGGGGGCGCACCATGCGCCAGAGAACGTGGCGATCGAACGCGACGATCCACCGGGAATCCCCGGCGGAAGGCACGCGATCCGACGTCGTCGCTTCGTGGGTTCCCACGGGCGTTTGGTTAGTCCCGGTCCCGTGAAGGGTCGAGGGGCAAGCGCACGGTGAAGGTCGATCCCACGCCCGACTCGCTGGCGAGTTCGATGGTACCGCCGTGCGCGAGGACGATCTGACGGGCGATGTAGAGTCCGAGACCGAGACCACCGTACGCACGTTCGGACACGGCGCGCTCGAAACGGCCGAACACGCGCGAGCACGACTCCGCGTCGATGCCGATCCCGCGATCGGCGACGATCACGCGGACACCTTCGACGTCGCGTTCGGCGCGGATCGTGATGGGACCCCCGCGGCCGTACTTGATGGCATTCGACACGAGGTTCGTGACGACCTGTTCGATCCGGACGGGGTCGAACCGCGCCGCGAGGTCACCTTCGGTGGAGACGTCGAGGGTCGAGCCGGCCTGGGCGGCGTCGTCGACGAACTGCGTCGCGACGTCGCGGACGAGGGTGGCCAGATCGGCGTCCTGGACGTGCAGGTCGAGGCTCCCCGCGGCCATCCGCGACACGTCGAGCAGCCGATCGGAAAGGACGACCAGGCGGTGGACTTGCCGGAGCGCCTTGTCCACGCGGGGCGACAAGGTGTCCGCCGGGTCCTCGCGGAGCGAACGGGAGAGGAGTTCGAGTTGGAGTTGGAGAGGCGTGAGCGGCGTGCGCAGTTCGTGGCTCGCGACGGAGAGGAATTCGTCGCGGACGGCCACCGCCGACTCCGCCGCGGCCCGGAGGGCCTTCTCTTCCGCGAGGCGCATGCGGTCTTCTTCCGCCCGCTTGCGATCGGTGACGTCGTGGGACGTGCCTCGCATCCGCACGACGCGACCGCCTTCGTCCTTCACGGCTTCGCCCCGACCGTGCACCCACCGCACCTCTCCGGTGGGCAACGTGATCCGGTGTTCCATGGAGAAGGGCGTGTCCGTCTCGCGGGCGCGTTGCACGGTCTCCCGCACGTGCGCCACGTCGTCGGGGAACATGCGCGCCTGGTACTCCTCGTAGGTTCCCCGGAAGGTCTTCGGGTCGACGCCGTAGATCCGGAAGAGTTCGTCGGACCACGTGATGCGATCCTGCCCGATGTCCCATTCCCAACTCCCGACGTGGGCGACCGCTTGAGCGTCGGCAAGCTGGGAGGCGGTACGTCGGAGTTCGGCCGTGACCTCGGCGGCCGCGCGCTCGTGTTCGATGAGCGTGAGCCGCGCCTCGAGGAGGACGCGCATGCGCGTCACGATCTCGACCGGGTGGAACGGCTTGAAGAGGTAATCGTCGGCCCCCGCTTCCCAACCACGCAGGAGGGCCTCGCGGTACGTCAACGCCGTGAGGAGGACGAACGGGACGTCCCGCGTCTCCGGCTTCGCCTTCATGGCACGGCACAGACTCAGGCCGTCCCGTTTCGGCATCATCACGTCGGAGACGACGATCGTCGGATGCCAGCTCTCCACGAGGGTCAGCGCGTCGTCGCCGTCGTTCGCGACTCGTACCTCCGCGAGGACTTCGAGCAACGAACGGAGGTAGCTCGCGAGCTCGCGATTGTCCTCGACCACGAGGACGCGCGCGCCCTTCGACTTCGTCTCGGCGAAGGGAGCGAGCGTGGTGTCGGGTGCGCGATCCTTTCCCTCGGCGATCCCTCCGTACTCGACGAGGTTCCCTTCCGCGGACCGCACGGGTGCGGGTACCTCGCCTTCTGCGACGGGCGCGTCGAGGGTGACCGTGAACGTGCTCCCCTGCCCGGGCGCGCTCCGGAGGGAAACGGTGCCACCGAGGAGCTCCGCGAATTCCTTCACGAGGGCGAGTCCGAGCCCGGTCCCTTCGAAGCGCCGCGTCGACGCCCCCTCGACCTGCTGGAACCGGTGGAAGAGAGCGGCGTGATCGGCCTCCGCGATGCCGATGCCCGTGTCGGCGACGGACAGCCGCAGCTCCGGACCTTCCTGCGTCACGCCGACCCGGACCTCGCCGCCCTCCGGCGTGAACTTCAGCGCGTTGGAGAGAAGGTTGAAGAGGATGCGTTCGTAGAGGTACCGGTCGACGCGCACGATCGGGCGGGGCACGGCGATGCCCTCGGATCGGAGCGTGATCTTCCGCTTCGTGGCCATGCCCACGAAGTCCATGACCATGCCGCGGGTGAGCTCCACGACGTCCGTCGGCTCCCGTCGCACGTCGACCTTCTTGGCCTCGAGCTTCTGGAAGTCGAGGAGCCCCTGCACGATGCGGAGGAGGCGCACGGCGTTGTTGTGGATCGTCTCGACGAGGGGCCGCGTGTCGTCGCCGAGCCGCCCCTGGGTCCCCGAGAGGAGCGACTCGGCCGGGCCCAGGATCAGCGCCAGGGGTGTCCGGAGTTCGTGGGAGACATTCGCGAAGAACTCGCTCTTGATCTTCTCGTGGAGGGCGAGCTCCCGGTTCAGGTTCTCGAGTTCCGCGGCGCGGAGCGCGAGGGCGGACTCCGCGGCGTCCCGTTCGCTCTTGGCGGACGCCAGGTTCTGGACCATTCCGTTGAACGCGAGTGCGAGCGCGCCGAGCTCGTCGTCCGCGGCGGGGACGATCGGTTCGTCGAGCACGCCGGCGGCCACGCGCGACGTCCCCGCCTCGAGCGCCCGGATGCCGCGGAAGACGCCGTCGGACAGGACCCACGAGACGTAGAGCGCGAACGCGAGCGTCGCAAAAGTGACCGACACGGTCGCGAACACGAGGGTGCGCTTCAACCACCGGGCGGCCTCGCCGAGAGTCGCCGAGAAGGCGTCTTCGGCGATCGTGAGCTCGCCGTTGATGCGGTAGATCGGATCGGTGAGGGCGAGCCGTTCGGTCGTGGTCATCTCGCCCTGCCGCACCCGTGCACGGAGACCGGTGGCCGCGGTCTCCAGTTCGGCGATCAACGCGTCACCGCGCTTCCATTCGGTGACGGCACGCGAGAGGTAGCTCACGTCGCTGCCCCACTCGAGGAGGAGGCTCATGCCGTGGACGTCCTCGGGATGGTTCCGAGCTTCGGCGAACTCCCGGTCGGAGACGGACAGATCGCTCTCGTCCTTCTCGATCTCCACGCGCGCGCGGTGATCGGCGAGCGGGACACGCAACGCCGCTCGGTAGCGATCCCAGTCGCCGTCGTCTCCCGACTCCGAGTATCGGAGGAGCCAATGGACGGCGTCCTTCTGCGACTTGGACCACATTCCCTCGCCCGCGACGTACCCGCGGACGGAAGAGAGGGTTTCCATGGCCGTCGTCGCGAGGAAGAGGAGCGCGAGTACGACCGTCACGAAGAGGAGCCCCGAGAACGTGAGCTTCCTCCGGATCGGGAATCGGACCTTCCGTGGCGCGCGTTCGGGCTGGGTCATCGTCGACGGACCGGGACCTTCAGGACCTGTGGACCATCCGGACCGATCGTATCCCATCGTCCGCGAAAAGATGCGGGCGCCTGGACTTCCTCCGCCCCCGGGCGCATCCTCGCGATGTTGCCTCCCGCGGCCCCCGCCCCGAGCTCCACCGCACCGCCCGACGCCGTGGCCAAGCACGAGGTGTCCGTGCTGGTCGTCGACGACGACGAGGACATCCGCGACCTGCTCGTCGAGATCCTCCGGGGCGAAGGCTACTCCGTGGCCACCGCGACCCACGGTCAAGAAGCGCTCGAGGTGCTCGGGACGATGTCTCCGCGGCTCATCCTGCTCGACCTGAACATGCCGGTGATGGGGGGCATCGAGTTCAACGACGCGCGCCTGCGGGACCCGATCCTCCGCACGATCCCCACCATCGTGATGACGGCCGCCGATCGCATCCAGAGTCGCGTCGCCGGACTCGAAGTGGCCGGAGCGGTCGCGAAGCCCATCCACCTCGCCCAGCTCCTCGGACTCGTCGCGCGATACTGCGACGATCCCGGCGCGTCCTCCTGATGGACCACGTCCTCCTCACGGACGGCGTCACCCTCGTCTCACCGGGCGTCACCTTGGCCGGCGGCGGCGGTCGATCGGCGTTCGGAGGAGAGGTGAGCGTCGTCCGGACGCCGAGTCTCCCGCACACCGCCGACTTTCCCGCGCCCATCTTCTGGTTCGGCGGCTACGTCGACGGTGTCTACGACACGGTGAGCACGCGCGCGCGCTTCTCCATCGGGCCCGAGTTCGGCATCGGCCCCGTGGGCGTGGACGGAGGACTCGTGGTGCAGACGTCGACGCGCCCCCTCGGCGCCACCATCCGCATCCTGTACGGAATCGGATTCGTGATGGGCTACACGCGGTGGGTGTACGTCGACGATCCGTTCTCGTCCTCCCGGATCTTCGAGGCGGGCGTCCTCCTCAAGCTGCCCGTCTTCAACGTGGACCCTCCGCGGCGCTCCCGACGAGGAAAGGCCCCGCCGTGAACGACGGAACCGACGCGGCGCCCGCGGCACGGGGGGTGCAGTTGCACATCGGCATGCGCGTCCCCCGCTCCCTTCCCCTCGTCGCGTTCGTCCTCATGTCCTGCGCATCCACCCCGGATTCCGGCTCCGAAGACGGCGCATCCGACATCCCCTCCCGCACGACCAGGACGGAACGAGCGTCCGAGCCCCGTGTCCGGACGACCACGGGGGCGTGGGCGCTGGGTGGAATCGCACGCGAACTCGCTCGCCACGACTGCGCGATCGAGGAAGTGGGGTTCGACGTTCGCGGCACGATCATGATCGCCGTCGGTCGGGACCGGGACGGCACCACGTGGTCGACGTTCGTCGATCCGGTCTCCCGGAAGACCTCCCGCGTCGCGGGTGCGGTCCAGGGTCGCCTCGACCCCGTGGGCACGGAAGACTTCGAGGGCGAAGGCGAAGTGCCCTACCGCTTCGTGCCGACCTCGGATGCATCCGGCACGAAGATGCTCGTCCGCCGGGGCGACGGCGGCGTGATCGTCGACTCGGTATCGCTGGAGGAGTCGCCTTCCTTCGTTCCCGGCTCGTGGGACTCCGTCCGCGTGCTGGACGGAGGACGCCTCGTGACGTGGGCCGTGGACGAGACGTCCACGATCCTCGACGTGGCCACGGGCTGGCGGACCTCGGGCGAGGGGATCTTCGAAGCGCTCTCCTCCGCCGAAGGTCGACGGAGCGTGGTGCTGTGGACCGCCGACGCGATGACCGTCACGCGGGTCGGAGCCACGACGGCGTCGTGGACGCGCGCGACCGCGGACCAGGCCGGTTCGGTGTTCGCGTCCGAAGACGGGACGCGCGTCGTGGTCGCCTCGCGGGCGCCGGAGGCGACGGGCACCTCGGAGCCGAGCGAGAAGACGCGGTTCACGTTCGTCGACGCGGCCACGGGACGGGAGCTCTCCCGTTTCGACGGATCCCTCTCGTGCGGGATCGACGTCGAACGCCCCTTCGCGTTCGCCGGCGACGTGCTCCGCGTGCACGCCGAGTGCAATCCGGGATGCGCGTCGATTCCGTGGCAGGACGACCTCCGCACCTACGACGTCCGGACCGGAAAGCTCGTCGGGAGGACGTCGGGCGTGGAACTCCCGTCGATGTACGACGGTCTCGAGGAACGTCGGACGGCTCTGGACGAGGCGCGCCGGAAGTTGGGTCTCGAGAAGCGCGTGCTCGTCGCCGTCCGGACGACGGGCACCGCCCACGACGACGTCCGCACCGGATTCGCCGACCACGGCGGAGGTCGCGTGACGATCGTCGACCTCGCGCGTCAACGGGAGTCCGCATCGCTCTTCGACGCGACGCAGGGCGACGCGACCCTCGCGGACGTCCGCGTCTCCGCTTCCGATTTCGTCGCGACGCGCCGCGCCTCGGAGTCGCGCGTCATGCGACTCGACGGCGCGACGCCCTCGGATTGGGCGACGGTGACCTCCTGCGGAGATGTGCGCTGGCCGGATTTCGCGTCTCCGCGTTGAAGCGGACGGAGCCGTCCTCTACGTTCGAACGATGCCGGCGGCGAAGAAGCGCGCGAAGAAGACCGCGGTCGCCCGCGTTCCTCCGTCGACGTCCCGTACGTCCTCGCCCGCGTCCGCCAAACGGGTGCGTGCGCCCGCCTACGAGTCGCCCCTCGAAGCCGACGTCGCCGAGCTCGTTCTCGCCGGTCGCTTCGGCGACGCCGTCGCGCGCACGTCGCACCTGGTCGTCCGGAGCGAAACCGACCTGCTCGTCGGAGCGTGGGTCCTACGGGCCCTGGAGGCCGAGGACGTGCACATGACCGAGGACGGTCGCGTCCACATCGCGCGCTCCATGCTCGCGCTCCGGCCGAACGCTTCGTGGAAGCCGCACACGGCCCACGGCCGGAGACGCTTCCTCGCGCGCATCAAGGCCCTCGAGACCCTCGCGCGGGACGCACGACGCCGCGGCACGGATCTCGATCAGGGCCTTTCGTGGGCGGAGGAAGCGACGCGTCTCGTGCTGCCCTACGAAGACGCCGGTCCGTTCGTGACGCGCGCGAAAATTCTCGACCTCCTCGGACGCACCGAGGAGGCCTATGCCATGGCCAAGATCGCCCTCGACCGGAATCCGGACGTCCTCGGACTCGAGGAAATCCGGGCCCGCCCGCGGTTCGTGCGGTGGCTCGCGAAGACGAAGTCGTCGCCCCGGCGCGCCTCCGCCTGACGGGCCCGCGGCGCCGGGAACGTTGACAAAGGCAACGGACGGTTGCTCTAACCGGGACCTCCCCTTCCGGAGGATCCGACCATGCTGAATCGTGTGTACGCTCCCTTCTTCCTGGTGGCCCTCGCCGGCTGCGGCGGCAACGCGACGGCCCCCGCGACGTCACCCGGTGAGGTGCCCCTCTCCGAGCCGATCACCGCGCCGAAGTCCCTGGAGATCACGTCGACCGACTTCACCGACGGCGGGGCCCTCGCGAACGCGTTCGTGTTCAACGGGTTCGGTTGCTTCGGCGAGAACAAGGTCCCCGCCCTCTCGTGGAAGGGCGCGCCCGCCGGAACGAAGAGCTTCGCGATCGTCGTCCACGATCCGGACGCGCCGACGGGTGTCGGCTTCTTCCATTGGATCGCGTTCGACATCCCGGCGAACGTCACCTCCCTCGCCACGAACGCGCCCCTTCCCGCCGGTGCCTCCACGGGTCGCTCCGACTTCGGCACCACGTCCTACGGTGGACCTTGCCCTCCGCCCGGCACGCCGCACCGCTACGTGTTCACCGTGTACGCGTTGAAGGAAGCGTCGCTCGGGATGAAGGAGCCGCCTTCCGGGGCGTTGCTCCGCTTCTCCCTCGGCCAGAACACGCTCGCCTACGGCCGCATCACGGGCACGTACTCCCGCTGAGCTGGAACCGTTCTTACGCGGGTCGTGTCCCGGGGTCGCGTTCGTTCGCGGGCGCGTTCACGGGATGCAACCTGCGCGCGCCTTCGCTATCCTGCGGGGCGCCATGACTCCGTCGGCTCCACCGGACACCCGAGCACCGACGGCACCTCCGGTGCACCTCCTCCTCGTCGAGGACGACGCGCGCTTCCGTACGCTCGTCGGGCGAGCGCTCCGCAACGAACCGGGCATCGTCGTCGTCGACGAGGTGGGGACGCCGGAATCCGCGGAAGCCGTGCTCGCGACGGGGGCGCGCATCGACGTGGCGCTCGTCGATCTCAAGCTCGGTGAACGTTCCGGCGTGGACCTGATTCGCTCCCTCGCGAGCCGCTATCCGGAGCTCGCCTGCGTCGCTCTCACGGTCTTCGACGACGCGGAAACGGTGAGGAGCGTGATCCTCGCGGGCGGACGCGGCTACGTGTTGAAGGACACTCCTCCGGAGAACCTCGCCGTGCTCGCACGGGACGCCGCGACCGGGGGCGCTCCGATGACGAGTTCGGTGGCCCGGATCGTCCTCGACACGTTCCGGGACGAACTCGGGGCGTCGGAGGGGAGATCACCGAGCGGTCCCGACAAGCTGACGGCCCGCGAGAGGGAAATCGTCGCGCTCCTCTGCGAAGGACGCACCTACGTCGAAGTGGCGACGGCCCTCGATCTCTCCGTGGGTACCGTGCAGACGCACGTGAAGTCCGTCTACAAGAAGCTCCACGTGGCGTCGAAGGCCGAACTCACCGCGCTCGCCTTCCGAAAGGGCCTCGTCCGCTGAGTCGTCGCGCGAACGAGGCCTTCCTTCCGATCGGACGTCGCTTCAATCCACGGACGGCGTGCCGCCCATCTCCTTGACGATGGCATCCCCTCCGTCGACGGCGTCGAGCAACCATTCGACGTAGCGGATGTCGACGTGGATGCTGCGCGTCACCTGCGGCATGAAGTACCAGTCCGACGCGAGGGACTCGTAGTTGCCGTCGAACGCGAGGCCCACGAGCTCCCCCTTCGCGTTGAACGTCGCGGAGCCGGAGTTGCCGCCGGTGATGTGGAGATCGCTGAGGAAGTCGACCGGGACCTGACCGAGGTACGGGTCGACATACTTGCCGAACTTCTTCTGCTCGAAGGCCTTCACGAGACCCGCCGGAGCGTCGAAGGGCTCCTGGTTCGTGTTCTTCGCGAGCACTTCGGGGAGCACGGTGAACGGCGTGAACGCCTTGGCGTCCGCCTTGGGCGCGTAGCCCTTCACGGTGCCGAAGGTCACGCGGAGCGTGCCGTTCGCGTCCGGCGCGATGTCCTTCCCTTCGAACGCCTTGAGTGCCTCGAAATACACGGGCTTGAGGACGGCCATGCGACCGGCGAACTTGTCGTCCCGATCTTCCTCGGCCTTCACGAGCGGACGGAGTTTGAGCGCGAGCTGGATGAACGTGTCCTTGCTGGCTTGCAGGTCCTTCGTGGTCGCCTTCTTGAGCAGATCGAGGCGCGTCGCCGCGTCACCGAGCTTCGTGCCCTTGTAGAACGCGTCGACGGCGGCGGGGATCGCCTCGGAGGTGGCCTTCTTCCCGAGGACGACGTCGATGGCCGGCGTGCGGTCCTTCGGGTCCCGCGTGAGGGCCCGCGAGAGCGCGAGCTTCATCACTTCCTTGTCCATTTTCTCGTGGAAGCGCTTGTCGAACGACGCGAAGTTCTGTTCGAAGCGCGTGAAGTTGCGCTCCTGGTATTCGGGGTCGCGGTCCTTGTCGGCCTTGGGCCTCTCTTCGGCCATGCGCACGATGACGGACGCGACGCCGAGCATGCGGGACAGCGAGAGCTCGCCGTTCTGGGCGGCCTGCTCGCGCGTCTTCGCCTTCTCCTTCATCTCGGTCGCGAGCTTGTCGAGGACGTTGCCCCAGCCGATGGTCTCGCCCGCGATCTTCCGCTCGGACTTCTTGGCGAGCTCCTGGTTGCCGTCGACGAAGGCGCGGAGAGCCTTCTCCTTCTCCTTCTTTTTCGCGAGGAGGCCGCCCTTGCCGAGGCCTTCGAGTTGCCCCTTCGTGTTCGTGAGGCCGTTCGCGAAGCCGCGCACCATGGGCGTGGCCTTCAACTGGAGGTCCTTGTCGGTCTTGCCGAGCTCCTCGAGGAGCGTGATGTACGCCTGGAGCATCTCCTGGCGACGCGGGTAACCGTAGGACACGGCCTCGTCGACTTCGCCCGCCGTCTTGAGGAGGTTCGTGCGACCGGGGTACCCGGCGACGAACACGAGATCGCCCTGCTTCAAGGGCTCCTTCGCGACCTTCAGGTAGTGCGCGGGAACGAAGGGGACGTTGTCCTTCGCGTAGTCGGCGGGCTTGCCGTCCTTGCCGACGTAAGCGCGGAAGAGCGACACGTCGCCCGTGTGCCGCGGCCAACGCCAGTTGTCGACCTCGCCGCCGTAGTTGCCGACGCCGCGGTGGGGCGCATAGACGAGGCGCACGTCCCGGATCTCGAGCTGCTCCACGAGGTAGTACGAAGCGCCCTCGAAGAACGTGGAGACGTTGCAGCGCGTGCCCGGCTTGTCCTTCTCGCAGCGGGCGACGATCTCCTTCTCGCGGTTCTCGATCGTCTTCCAACGCTTGGCGTCGTCCTTCGTCGCGTCGAGGCCGTCGCGGACTTCCTTCGTCACGTCGGTGACGGCGCGGGTCACGAACACGCGGGCCGTGGGGCCGTTCGAACGCTCGTCCGCGCGGGTCTTCGCGAGGTAGCCGTTCTTGAGGAGATCGGCCTCGGGCGTGGAGTTGAACTGTAGCGCGCCCGTCGCGCAGTGGTGGTTCGTGGCGATGAGGCCTTCCGGCGAGATGAAGGACGCCGAACATCCGCCGAGGCTGATGACGGCACCCAACACCGGCGAGAGCGGATCGGCGAGGAACTTCGGATCGATCTTCAGGCCGAGCGCCTCGAGCTCCTTTGCCTTGCCGGCCATCTGGTGCGGCATCCACATCCCGCCGGGATTCTCGTACGTCGACGCCGGAGGCATGGGCAGGAGCTTCGGCGCTTCGGTCACGGCCAGCGTCGCGCTCGCGGCCGGCGTGACCGGAGCGGCCGGCGTCGCGGCGACGGGCGTTTCGCCACCGCACCCGGCGGCGAAGGAGACGAGGACGATCGGAACGAGGGCGGAGGAGTGGAGGCCGAAGCCGAGTCGGGTTTTCACGGGCGGGACGGTAGGCGGATTCGTGGGAAGGGAGGACCCGAAATCGATGGCTTTCGCGGCCTTGGACGTCCACCGAAGGCACCTTTTTCCCGGGATTGCCGATCATGCGACATGTGGCATAAGGTGAGAATGCGTCGCACCTTTTTCGGATTCGCGGCCCCGTCCGCAGGGTTCCTCCCGGCCGCGTTCCGCGCCCTCGTCCTGACGGGCGCCCTCGGCGCGTGCGCGACGGCCCCGTCCGAGTCCGTGGAAGCCGCCGACGACGTCGGCTCCCAGGACGACGCCGTCACCGACGTCCTCCACTCGAGCGTGAAGGATCAGGCGACGAACAACTGCTGGATCTACGCGACCGTCGGCTGGACGGAATCGCTCGTGAAGACGGCGGGCGGCCGCGACCTCAATCTGTCGGAGTCCTACCTCACCTATTGGAATTGGTTCGAACGCATCCTGGCCGGCGACGTCGTGAAGGGCGCCGTCGAGGAGGGCGGTTCGTGGGGCCAGGCGGCGGACCTCATGATCCGGTACGGCCTCGTGCAGGAGAAGGACTTCGTTCCTGGCGAGGAGAAGGAAGCTCTCTCGGCGCGGCAGACGACTGCCCTGGCCGCGATCAACAAGGAGCTCGCGTCCGGGAGCCTGAAGTCGAAGGCGGCGCGTCGGGATCGTCGGGTCGTCCGCGCCGCACTCGACAAGGCCTGGAAGCTCGACCCCTCGGTGCGCGCGAATCTCGACGCCACGTTCGGCAAGGACGTCTCCAAGAACCTCGCGAAGAACTTCCGCGTGGCGCTCCTCCCCGACGGCGTGCCGATATGGAAGCCGAGCGACCTGAAGGCCCGTCTCAAGAACCCGACGACCGGCGACTTCGACGACGTGACCCTCGCTGACGCGCTCGGCGCGCGCCTTTCGGACACGGATCTCGATCACCGGTCGGGCACGTACGCGTGGAACGACGTCGCGTACCCGAAGACCAAGCCCGCCCGTCGGAACTTCCAGAAGCGGGTGCAGCGCGCCCTCGCCGACGGCCAGCCCGTGATGATCAATTGGATGATCGACTTCAACGCGCTCACGAAGGACGGCAAGGTCGAAGCACCTCCCGCGAAGCCGGGGTCCCAGGGAGGTCACGTGACGCTCCTCGAGGACTACGAGATCGAGAACGTGCCGGGCTTCGGCACGCTCCCGGCGGGCAAGCTCGAGACGCGTCCGGCGGCCCTCGAAGCGGCCCTCTCGGACGAGGCGACCATCACGTTCTTCCGGACGAAGAACTCGTGGGGCCCGACGTACCGGAAGCTCCCCGAACCCGCGCCCGGCGGCTACCACGATCTCTACCTCCGCTATCTCGACGGGCCGGTGAAGGCGTGCGAGGTCGACAAGGACGAGAATCCCCTCCCCGACACCTGCGTCGATTCCGTGCCGTTCGAATCGGTGGTGTTGCCCGCCGGGTATTGAGCGCGCCTCTGGTACGCTCGGCGCGATGCACAATCCCTACGCGCCGCCCCAAGCTCCCCCCGACGGAACCGCGCTGCCGTCGTTCGTCGCGGCGCCGTCGTCGCAGTCGTTCGAAGAAGCGCGACGTGCGCTCGATCAGCACCTCGCGAATCCCGCGAACGTGGAGGCCGATCGACGGACGCGGGGGAGCGCGCTGGCGGTCCGCAGGGTCCTCGGCGTCGTCTTCTTCGGCGGGATGTTCCTCGCCGGCCTCGTGCTCGCGATCGTGGGCGGGGACGAGGCCATCGGCGCGGGCATGCTCCTGATGCTCCTCGGCTTCGTCCTCCTCCTCGTCGTCGCGATCCAGATGGTGCGCGTTCTCCTCTTGCCTCCGCGCGACGTCCCCGGCGATCCCGCGTCGACGGCCAAGGCCTGGTACCAGACCATGGGTGGCCTTTCCTGGCCCTACGCGTGGTCGTGCCTCGCGCCGACCGCACGCGCGACGACGGTGCCCGCTCCCGTGTTGCCTCCGATCGCCATGGGCACGGGCCACTTCGCGCTGGCGACTCCGAAGGGCGTCGAGGCGTACGCGAAGGTGTCGGTGTTCACGGGCGGGATGCAGCAACGGGGCGTGAAGGTGCTCCGGCATTCGGTGCGCCACCAGGAGGGCGACGTCGCCGCCGTCGATCTCGAACTCGAGTTCGTGTCGATCCCCATCTTCGCGCTCTACCTCGGCATCCTGGGGATGCTCCTCCTCCGCAAACGCCAACGGGTGGTCGTGACGAAGTGGCTCCTCCAGGGGCGTGACCGCGCCTGGTACCTCGTGGACGGGCGGGTCGTCGAGAACGCCTGATCGGCCCGCGTCTTCCGCCTTCTCGAGAAGTCCGGAACGCATTTCCGCGCCAATCCGTGGATCCGCGGATCCAGACGCCGCGACGAACAGCCGGGCTCGAAAAATCCGCCCGCGCACGGATCCTCGGGAAATGGCCGGGAACGGTCGTTGGCATCCTTCCTGCGAAGGAGGCTTCAGGTGCCCGCATCGGGAACGGATGCGAGGTCGGATCGCCTTCCCGGAAGGAACGAGGAAGGCGTGTGGCCGCGGGAACGGATCCGTCACGACGGGCCTCCGTGCGGACGGACGGCGCACCTTCGGACTTTCGGAGGCAACGGGGATCCCGAACCTCGACGGCACCATGGATTTCCGGACACGACGGCGACGCACGCGACGCCGACGGACGTGATCCGCGCAACGCAGCACGCTTCTCACTTCGACTGGCTTGGACTGCGAGGGTGGCGTCCCGACGAACGCACACTCCCGCCATGCGACGACTCACTGCGAGGGAACGAGCTCGCGATCGACGGTGACCTCTTGGCGAGGAGGTGCGGCGATCGCGAGCCTGTTTTCGTCCATCGGACGGCTCGGCTCCGATTTCGGGTCGGTTCCGTGATCCGAAACGCCCGGTTCGGGCGACGATGGATCCGAGGTCCACGTTGCGCGCGCACGATCCGACCAGGACGGTCCACGGAGCCGAAGTTCCTGCACGTCGCGAGGTGCGTGGGAAGGGCACGTTCGCGGCAGGACTCGCCTTCGTGGGTCTCCTCTCGGGAGTTTCGTGCGGCGCGCGGACCCAACTCGTCGTGGACGAGATCGCCGAAGTCGTCGACCTCGACGCGGGACGCGACGCGCCCGATCTCGAACCGAAGACGCCGTGCATCGACGGGACGTTCGATCTCGCACGTGCCCGCGCGGAGGTCCTCTTCGTCGTCGATCGATCCGGCTCCATGGCCTACGCCCTGGACGGCGATCGGGCGACGCTCTTCAACCCGTCGCGGTGGTCGATCCTGAGGAACGCGCTCGCGCCTGCCCTCGGGTCCCTCGGGGCGAGCGTGCGCGTGGGCGCGAAGTTTTTCCCCGACACGACCGCGTCGTCCATCGGCCCTTCGGCGCAGGCGTGTTCGCTCTCGTCCGGGCTCGACGTCGCGCCCGAACTCGGGACACGCGACGCGATCCTCTCCACCTTCGCGACGACGTCGCCCCGGGGAGGCACCCCGACGGCCGCGGCGATCACCGCAGGCGCCGCGGCCCTGCGGAACTCGGGGTCGCGCTCCGTGTCGAAGTTCATGGTGCTGGCGACCGACGGCGCTCCCAACTGCAACGGGACCGGCCGCGATCCGAAGACCTGCGTCTGCGCGTCGCCCGATCCGACGGACTGTTCGACCTCCCGGAGGAGCGACGCCGCGTTCCAGTGCCTCGACGACGGCGACACCGTGAAGGCCATCGAGACGGCGGCGAACGTCTCGAAGATCCCCACGTTCGTGATCGGTATCGGTCAGGATCAGCGGGACGTCTTCGAAGCGACCCTCGAGAAGATGGCGCTGGCCGGCGGACGGCCGCGCGCGGCCATTCCCCGGTACTACCGGGTGCTCGAGAGCCGGGATCTCGACGCCGCGTTCACGCAGATCGAGGCGAGCATCACCCTGTGCACCTTCGTGACACCGTCGAAGCCGGACGACGTGTCGGCGATCCAAGTGTCGGTCGCCGGCGAGACCGTTCCCTACGATCCCACGCGCACGAACGGCTGGGACTACGTCGACGCCGCGTTCGGCGAGATCGCGCTCTTCGGGGAAGCATGCACTCGTGCGCGGTTCCCCGAACTCTTCGGGACCGACGGAGGGACGACGGAGGACGGCGGCTCGGGCGATGGCGGCGCGGACGCGTCGGGAATCGACGCGTCGGCACGGGACGCCGGCGAAGGCGGAACCGGCGAAGGGTTCGTCACGGCGAAGGTGACGTGCGCGGTCCCCTGAGCGGGAACGGCGAGCGCCGGAGCGGTCCTTCCTCGGTGACCGCACCGGCGAAGTCGGCTATCCCGGGCCCGGCATGGAAGGACGATCCCGCACCGCCGTGACCGCGCTCGCCGTGGCGATCCTGGGCGCCGCGACCTCGGCGATCCTCGTCCGGAATCGGGCGCAGGAACGCTCGGCGGCGGTGGACGGCGGTGCCCTCGAAGAGCTCCCGGTCCCTTCGCTCCGCGACGCCGCCGTGTCGGACAAGGTGCACGTTCCTCCTTCACCCGATCCGGCGAGCCTCACGTTGCCGAAGCCGGACGGAGGACGACCGACCTGCGCCGCGCCCCTCGTCGCCGTGGTCGACGCACCCGGCATGGGAGGCGCATGGCGCGAAACGGGATGCGCACGTCCCGACGGCGACGGTGGACCGGGCGCGAAGGAAGGTGCGTGGATCCTGCGGATGAAGGACGGGCGCGTGATGTCCGGCACCTACGTAAGTGACCACGAAGACGGACCGTGGACGGCCTGGTACCCCGACGGCCGGATGGCCCGGTCGTGGACCACGAAGGACGGCATCGCGGACGGACCGTCGGTCGAGTGGGATCCCACCGGCATCCGCACCGCCGAGAGGAACTACAAGCTCGGCGCGCTCGACGGTATTTCCACGATCACCTACCCTGACGGGACGATCCGCCGAGAAGTCTGGCGGGGGGGCCATCGTATCGAAGAGACCACGGAATGACGGGTCGCCGGCGGGGGTCGCCGGTGGGACGTCTCCCCGGTGCCCCGCGGTGCTTCGTCGCATGCGTCCGTCCCACGTGCCGTCCTCCGCCTCCGCGCGAGTGTTCGCCGTCCGTAGTCTGTTCGTCTTCGTCGTCGCGTTCGCGATCTTCGCGACGGGATCGAAGCCCGCCTCGGCGTACCCGCAGGGGTACACGGGAGCGTGCAGCGGTTGCCACGGCTCGGCGGCCGGGACGACGACGACCATCAGCGTGCCCGCCACCATCCTGCCGAGCACCGCGTACACGGTGACGGTGACGGTGCAGAACGCCTCGTACCAGAGGTACGGATTCTGGCTCACGGTGGACAACGGCACGCTGTCGTCCGCCCAATCGAGTGTCACCGTGGGCGGCACGCAGCTCTACGCGACCCACAACTGCACGCGGCTCAATTGCGGTTCGAGCGGATGCACCGGCACGTTCACCCTCACGTGGACCTCGCCTTCCACCGCCGGAACGACGACCACGTTCAGCGCGTGGGGCAACGCCGTGAACAACAACCAGTCGGCCTGCCCCGGAGCTGGCGGCGGCTCGACGGGAGACGCGCCCGATCAGGCCACGGACGTCACACGGACAACGACCTGCGCCTCGGGAACGCACAACTGCTCCGGGTCGTGCGTGAGCAACAACAGCACGAGCACCTGCGGTGCGTCCTGCTCGCCGTGTTCACCTCCGTCGAACGCGACGGCGACGTGCAACGGCACGTCCTGCGGCTTCAACTGCAACTCGGGCTACATCGCCTGCAGCGGAGCGTGCGCCACGAACGCCTCGAAGACCTGGTACCGCGACCAGGACGGCGACGGCTACGGCACCTCCGGCACGACGACGATCGCGTGCACGCAGCCCGTCGGCTACGTGGCGAACTCCTCCGACTGCAACGACCTGTCGAGCGCCGTCAGCCCGGCCGCCACCGAAATCTGCGACAACGTCGACAACAATTGTTCGGGTGCGACGGACGAAGGCTGCGACGACGACAACGACGACCACTGCGACAAGGCGATCGCCAAGACGGCCGTGTCGGTCGCGACGTGCGTGGCGAGCGGTACGTCGGCATGGGCCGCCGGGTCCGGCGACGACTGCAACGATTCGTCGACCGCCGTGTACACCGGCCGCACCGAGACGTGCAGCGACGTCGGCACCGACAACGACTGCGACGGCAACGCGAACGAGATCGCGAACGGCATCACGAACGGCGCCGCGTGCTCCTCGAGCGGGCTCGGGGTGTGCCAACCTGGGACCTACCAGTGCGTGTCGAACGCGGCGACGTGCGTGTCCACGCTCGGTCCTTCGAGCGAGTCGTGTTCCAACACCGGCACGGACAACGATTGCGACGGAAACGCCAGCGAACTCACCGACGGGGTCTTCTCCGGCGACGCGTGCAGCACCGGAAGCTCGGGGATTTGCGCCGCAGGAACCCGGGCGTGCTCGGGCGGAACGCTCGTGTGCAATCAGACGACGCCCCAGGGCACGGAATCGTGCAGCAACCAGGGAACGGACAACGATTGCGACGGCAACGCGAGCGAACTCATCGACGCGGTGTTCGCAGGTGACTTCTGCACGACGGGTCTGTCGGGCGTCTGTGCCGCCGGCACGCGCGCGTGTTCGGGCGGAACCCTCGTCTGCAACCAGACGACCCCCCAGGGCACCGAGTCCTGTTCGAACACCGGGGCGGACAACGACTGCGACGGCGACGCGACGGAGCTCACCGACGGTGTCCACGCGGGCGACGCGTGCTCCACGGGTTCGCCCGGAATCTGCGCGGCCGGTGTCCGGGCGTGTTCGGGCGGCGTCCTCGTGTGTACCCCCTCGAATCCCTCGGCCATCGAGACGTGCTCGAACCAAGGCACGGACAACGACTGCGACGGGAACTCCGCCGAAATCGCGGACGGCGTCGTCACGGGCGACGCGTGCAGCACCGGCCAGTTGGGAACCTGCGCCTTCGGAACGGCCTCCTGTTCGGGCACGACGTTCACGTGCACGCGGAACTCGCCGCCGACGACCGAGACGTGCGCCAACACCGGGACGGACAACGACTGCGACGGCGACGCCACGGAGATCGCCGACACCGTCCATGCGGGGGACGTATGTTCGACGGGTGCCCAAGGCATCTGCGCGGCGGGAAAGCGCCAGTGCGTGGCGGGTAGCGTCGCGTGCGTGGCCGACAACGCCGTGGGCACCGAATCGTGCTCGAACACGAGCGTGGACAACGACTGCGACGGGGACGCGACGGAGCTCGTGGACAACGTCCGCACGGGTGACGCGTGCGCCACCGGATACCTCGGCTCGTGCTCGGCCGGCACGCGGGCCTGCAGCGGCTCCACCCTCGTGTGCAACGCCGTCGCCTCGCCGACGACCGAGACCTGCGCCAATACCGGCGTCGACAACGATTGCGACGGCGACGCGACCGAGATCGCGGACAACGTCCACGCGGGCGATTCCTGCACGACCTCCGGTCTCGGCATCTGCGGACCGGGGACGCGGCAATGCGTCGGTGGCGTGGTGACCTGCGTCGCGAACTTCACGGCCGGCACGGAGACCTGCGCGAACCAGGGCACCGACGACGACTGCGACGGCGACGCGACGGAACTGACGAACACCGTCCACGCGGGCGACGCGTGCACGAGTTCGTCACCGGGCATCTGCGCCCCCGGGGCGCGCGCGTGCTCGGGCACGACCCTCGTGTGCAACTCCACGGTCTCGCCCGGTACGGAGACGTGCGCCAACACCGGAACGGACGACGACTGCGACGGGGACGCGACCGAGCTGACGGACGGCGTCCACACCGGCGACGCGTGCGCGACCGGCAACGCCGGCGTGTGCTCGGCCGGCACGCGCGCGTGCAGCGCCGGCGTGCTCCAATGCAACCAGACGAACACCGCCGGCACCGAGACGTGCTCGAACACCGGGACGGACGACGACTGCGACAACGACGCGACCGAGATCGCGGACAACGTCCACACCGGCGACACGTGCAGCACGGGCCAGCCGGGCATCTGTGCGCCGGGTACGGAGGAGTGCGGTCCGTCCGGACGTCGCTGCAAGGCGAACGTGTCGGCCGGCACCGAGTCTTGCGCGAACCTCGGCGCCGACGACGACTGCGACGGCGACGACACCGAGATCGCCAACGGCGTCCACGAGGCCGACGCGTGCACGACGACCGGCAAGGGCGCGTGCGCTCCGGGCACGGAACGATGTTCGGGCGGCGCACGCGTGTGCCAACCGAACGTCACGGCGACGGCCGAGACGTGCCTCAACCTCGGCGTCGACGACGATTGCGACGGCGACGCGACCGAGATCGCCGACGGGATCAAGGACGGCGACGCGTGCGTGACCGCCGGCCTCGGCGTGTGCCGCCCCGGAAAGCAGCGTTGCCAGGGCGGAACGCTCCGGTGCGTGGCCGACCAGACGGCGGCGACGGAGACGTGCGCGAACCTCGGCACGGACGACGACTGCGACGGGGACGCGAACGAACTCACCGACGGCGTCCACCTGAACGACGTGTGTTCGACCGGCCAGTCGGGCATCTGCGCCACGGGCAAACGCGCGTGCGCTTCGGGCTCCCTCGGCTGCACCGCCGACTTCACGGCCCAGACCGAGACGTGCGCGAACGTCGGCGTCGACGACGACTGCGACGGCGACGCCACCGAACTCACGAACGGGGTGCGTCCGGGCGACACCTGCACCACGGGACTTTTCGGCGCGTGCTCGCAAGGCAAACGGGCGTGCGACGGACCCCTCCTCGGATGCACGCCGAACCTCGCGCCCTCGACCGAGATCTGCGACGGCATCGACAACGACTGCGACAACCAGGTCGACGAAGGCTGCGACGACGACGGGGACGATTACTGCGACGCCGCCATGACCTTGATCGGATCGTCACCGGCCTGCCCGCTCGGCGGCGGGGACTGCGACGATCTCCACGCGAGCACGTTCCCGGGCGCGGTCGAACTCTGCGACCTCGAGGACAACGACTGCGACGGTTCGAAGGACGAGGACATCCCCACGGTCACCTGCGGGTTCGGCTCGTGCCGCACGACCGCCACGGGCTGCGTCAACGGCGTGCCGCAGAACTGCATTCCCCTCCCCGGCACGGGCGAGATCTGCGACGGCGTCGACAACGACTGCAACGACCTCGTCGACGACGGGGATCTTTGTCCCGCTCCGGGGATCTGCCAGTCCGGCGAATGTGTGGTGCCGGACGGCGGAGCCCTCCCCGACGGCGGAGAGGACGCCGACGCCGAATCGGCGGATTCGGGTCAGGACGCCGATGCCTCCGTGGGCGACGCGTCCACGGACGCGGAAGACGCGGGCGTGGACGCCACCGTCCACGATTCCGCAATCGACGCGGGTCGCGACGCGTCGACCATCGACGCCACGGTCCGCGACTCCGGGACGCCCCCGGTGGACGCGGCGGTGGCGGCGGACGCGCGCTCGGACGCGACGATCGCCGACGGCGCCACGGGTCCCTCGGGCGAAGACGGCTCGGCGGCGGACGGGGCCATCGACGCGGAGATCCCGGGAATCGACGCCGATCTCGGCGCGGAATCCACGGTCGTCGACGGGGTCGACGTTTCGTCGGACGGGTGCTCCTGCAGGACCGTGGGCGGTCACGAAGGGCCTTCGGACCCGTGGGCTCCCTGGGCAGCGCTTTCGTGCATCGCCGCCCTCGGATCCATCGTGACCCGGCGGCGTTCGAAGTATCCTCGCGGCCCCCGCAAGGAGATTCCATGAACAGCTTCGACATGCTCCCGCAGTTCTCCAAGATGCTCCGCAACCTCGACGCGTGGCTCGACAAGGCCCAGACGTTCGCGAAGGCGAAGAACATGGACGCCGACACGTTCATGAACTTCCGTCTCGCTCCGGACATGTACCCGCTCGTCAAGCAGGTGCAGTCCGCCTGCGACTCCGCGAAGTTCAGCGCGGCGTACTTCTCCGGCAAGGAAGCGCCGGCCCACCCGGACACCGAGACCACCATGGCGGAGGCGCGCGAGCGCATCGCGAAGTGTCTCGCGTTCCTCGAGACCGTCTCGGAGAAGGACTGCGCCGGGATGGACGAGAAGAAGATCTCGCCGAAGTGGGCGAAGGGCGGTTGGCTCAAGGGCGACCACTACGCGCTCCAGGTCGCCATCCCGAACTTCTACTTCCACGTGACCACGGCCTACGCGATCCTCCGCCACAACGGCGTCGACGTCGGCAAGATGGACTACATGGGCGCGGTTCCGTTCAAGAACTGAGTCCCGCCGTCGTGCCCGTCCGGGATCGTGCGTCGCCTTCGGCGTCCACGATCCCGGTCGTTCATTTGTAGCCTTCCGCCTGGAGCGCGAACATCCGGGCGTACTTCCCGCCCTGGGCCACGAGCGCGTCGTGGTTCCCCGACTCGAGGACGCGCCCGCCCTCGAGGACCACGATGCGGGAGGCCATGCGCACCGTCGGGAACCGGTGGGAGATGACGAGGGTCGTCCGTCCCTTCGCGAGTTCGCGGAACCGCTGGAACACCGCATGTTCCGCCTCCGCGTCGAGCGCGGCGGTGGGTTCGTCGAGCACGAGGATGTCCGCCTGCTCCCGCATGAACGCACGGGCGAGCGCGATCTTCTGCCACTGACCGCCGGAGAGTTCGGCACCTTCTTGGAACCAACGACCGAGCGGCGCTTCGATGCCCTTGTCGAGCGCGTCGACGACCGAACGGGCCCCTCCCCGTTCGATGGCTCGGGCGATGCGCGCGTCGTCGTCGAGCTCCGAAACGCTCCCGAAGCCGACGTTCTCGCGGACGCGCAGGTGGTATTGGTTGAAGTCCTGGAAGACGACGCCGATGCGCGCGCGGAGCACGTCGTCGGGCACGTCGCGGAGGTCCTTGCCGTCGAGGAGGATGCGGCCTTCCGTGGGGGTGTAGAGCTTCGTGAGGAGCTTCACGAGAGTCGTCTTGCCGGCGCCGTTCTCGCCGACCAGGGCGACGCTCTCGCCCTCGGGGAACGTGAGGTCGACGCCGCGCACGGCCCACGTGTCCTTGCCCGGGTAGCGGAAGCCGACGCCCTCGAACCTCAGTCCTCGCTCCGCGGCGGGCACGGGGGCGATCTCCGGCACGCTCGCGGCCCCCGCGACGGGTTCCGCGCCCGCCCCTTCGAGATCGAAGAACGCGAACAGGTTCGACATGTACAGGTTGTGTTCGTACATGGCGCCGATGGCCCCGAGCGCTGACTGGAAGGCCTGTTGGCCCTGACGGAACGCGAGGATGTAGAGCGTCATGTCGCCGAGGGAGATCGTGCCGCGGGCCGCGAGTGTCGCCATCACGACGTAGGCGCCGTAGAACGCGCCCGTGCCGAGGAGCCCCAAGCCGTGGGTCACCGCGATGCGCTTCCGTGCGAGGACGAGATCCTCGGCGTAGAAGCGCTCGGCGAGTTCCTCGTAGCGGCCGAGGAGCGTGGGACCGAGGCCGAACAGCTTCACCTCCTTCGCGTGCTCGTCGTTGGCGAGGACGTACTCGAGGTAGAGGAGCTTCCGCGACTCCGGTGAGCGCCAGTTCCGCACGCGGAACACCGTCTTCGCGAACCGCATCTCCGCGATGGTCGCCGGGAGCGTCGCCACGACGAGGACGAGGACCGCGCGGAGGTCGAAGCGCACGAGCACGACGGCGAAGCCGACGAGCGTCACGAGGTTCTGGACGAGCTGGAACGCTTCGGTGACGAGGGCGACGGGGCGGGACGAGGCCTCGCGCCGCGCCCGCGTCAACTTGTCGTAGAACTCGGAGTCCTCGAACCAGCGAAGGTCGAGCCCCACGGCCTTCGTGAGGATGGCGACGTTGATGTCGATGCCCAGGCGGGCCCCGAGGAGCTGACGGACGAAGCCGAGGCCACGCTGGACCGTGGCGAGGAGGACCACGAGGACGAGCTCGAGGGCGACGGCGCGCACCGTGGCCGCCGTGTCGTGGGACACGACCGCGTCCACGATCCGTTTGCCCACGACGGCGACGGCCAAGGGAACGAGCGCCCCCACGGCGGTGAGCACGAAGAGCAGGAGGGTCTGCACACGGGACGATTCCCACACCAGACCGAGCGTGCGGCGTGCGTACGCCACGCTCGCGGCGAAGCCCGCCCAGGAGCTCCGCGCCCCCTCGGCCGTCTTTTCCTTCGAATTTCGTTCCACACGCCTCAGACGTCCAAGCGGACGATTCGCTGGATCGTGTGTCCGTCGAAGTCGATCCGCAAGACCGCGGCGTTCGGAAGGGGCGCGACGAGCTCTCCCGTGACCGAGAACACGAGGGCCCGCATGGCGCCCCCGTGGGACACGAGCAAGGTCCCGTCGGGCGACGGGAGGTTGACGAGGGCCCGCACGATCCCGCGTTTCATCCGCTCGGCGAGGGCGTCGTAGGCTTCGCCGCCTTCGGGCGTGTGCCGGTTGTCCGCCTGCCACGCCGTGAAGGCGTCCGCATGCTTCGCGAGGAGTTCGTCGCGCGTGAGTCCCTCGAAGACGCCGTAGTGCCGCTCGCCGAGTTCGGCGTCCTCGTAGTCGCACGGGACCCCCAGGGCCGCCGCGCAGATCGAGGCGGTTTCCCGGGCCCGGACGAGGGAACTGGCGCCCGCGCGGACGATACCGAGGTCCCGGACACGTTCCGCGAGACGCGAGGCTTGCGCCCTCCCCGTCTCGTTCAGCGGGATGTCGGAGCGGCCCTGGAGCCGCCCTGCCTTGTTGAAATCCGTTTCGCCGTGTCGCGCGAGGAAGATCCGTCCCATCGCCCGGGACGATACCGCATCGTCCCGCACTCCGTGCGCATGACGTCGGTGTCACGATGATCGCGCGGTCACGCGTCGGAGTCTTCGCATTGCGGAATCTTCCGAGGTCCGTAGTCTCTTCCCGAGACGTGTCGGGAGGCGAGACTCGGCCCTCCGCGTCACGCGCCCCGAACACCGAGTCCTTGGAGGAATCATGAACTTGTCGAAAGCATTGGCGACGGCCCTCTTCGTCGCGATGACGGGCTGTGGATCCAACTACGTGATGTCGACCTCGCCCGGAGTGCCCGGCGCCGAAGGAACCGTCGTCCCGTCCCGTTCCGATCAGGGCAACACCGAAGTGGAGCTCACCGTGAAGCACCTCCCGCCGCCCGAGAAGATCGCGTCGGGCGCGAAGGTGTTCGTCGTGTGGGTCCAACCCGCGGACGGCAAGGCGTCGCCGAACAACGTGGGTGCGCTCAAGGTCGACGAGGACCACAAGGGCAAGCTCAAGACGATGACGCCCTTCAAGTCGTTCAATCTCTTCGTCACGCCCGAAGACAGCGGCGAAGCGACGGCACCGTCCGGCCAGAAGGTCCTCTGGACCAGCGTCTCGGAGTGAGTCGGGACGTGCCCCGGAACCGCGTCCTTCGACGTGGTTCCGGGGACGCGGGACGGATCACCCGTCGGTGCCGCACTTCGAGAGCGCCGCGGGGAGCGCCCAGTTCCAGGCCTTCGTGGTGACCCGCGGGTAGTACATCGTGAACGAGAAGCACATCTCGTCGGCCGTGTTCTCGCCGAACTTCACGGCGGTCGAACCGGGGTTGTCCCAGGCGCAGCGGGTCGCGATCTTGTCCCCCGCCTTCACCTTCGCCGCGATCGGGAACCAGGATTGCGTCTGGAAATCCCAGGCGGGTTGATCGCCGAGGTCGACGGCCGGTCCGCCCGCCTTCGGCGTCAGGTGCGTCTGCATCGCACGGCCGATCTGGTGCATGTGCGGCATGGCGACGAACATCGTCGTGTCGTGGAGCTGTTGCGGCACGGTGTACTCGCACGTCGTGTCGAGGGTGGCGTGGGCGGGGATCGAGAACTTCACCGTACCGAAGGCGACGACGTCGGCGTCGTTCGGCCGGAGTTCGGTCGTCGTGCAGAAGTCGACGCCGGTCGTGTCCGTCTGGTTCGCGAGGTGCTGCGCGTTGTTGTAGTGGATCTGCACCATGTAGTGCGCCGTGCCCTCGACCGGGAAGCCGGCCTCCTTCGGCAACTCGAGGGGTTCACCACCGGGCGCCCAGGCGTAGACCATGCGGCCCGAGAGGAGCGATCCCGGCGAGCACTCGGTCGGCGTCGGGCTCACGGCCTTCTCCGTCTGGAGGAGGACGATGTGATGGAGCACCTTCGTGTTGTCGACCTTCGGCGCGATGGCGACGACGTGCTTCTTCTGCGTCACGGGCACGTCGACGCCGTAGCAGACGTAGAGGTCCCCCTTGTCCTCCGGGACGGCGAACGGCGACGGCGGCGCGAGGTGGACGTCCGGCGTGCACGAGAGGGCCTTCGTCGAACCGCCGCCGGGGCCGGTGCCGCACGCGCTCGCCCCCGCGGGTGCCCCCGACGCGATCCACGTGTCCATCACCTTCAGTTCATCGGCCGTGAGACGGGGGTTCGGCTTCTGGGGCATGGGTCGCGCGTCGTCGTGGATGCGCGCTCCGACGACCTCGAACACGGACTTCGCCGCGTTCGAGGGCGCCTTCGCGTGGAAGTCGCCGAGCGTGACGAGGGGCATCGGCGCACCGAACTCGGGCGAAGCTCCGTGGCACGACTGGCACTTCGCTTTCACGATCGCGTCCACGTCGCACGGCACGGCCCCGGTCGTCGCGACGCTCGCGTCCGCCCCTCCCGGCGTCTGGGCGCTCCGCGACGCACCTCCGTCCTCGGCCGACTCCGTTTCCGGATCCGCGGGATCCCCCATCGAACACCCGAGTGCGGACGCGACGAGGGACACGCCCAAGACGGTGGACGCGAGACGGGACATCCAGGACGACGGAAACCAGGACGGAACGGAGAAGGACGCGTGCATGTCCCCCTCCTTCGCAAGGGCGGTGCCGTCGCGACTCCGGGGATTTTTCCAGGGGAACGCCGGGTCCAAGGCCGCGGACGCGACGTCCACCGTCGGGTGTTCCCCGCGATCGTCGGGTCGACCCTACGACCTCCTGGAAGGGCTCCCGGTCATTTCGGGGCGGACGACTTTTTCGCCTTCCGGGCGTCGAGGAACGATTGCGGGAAGCAATGCCCACCCTTCTTCGGCATGCCCCGTTCGTCGCGCTCCTCGAGCTCGATCTCGACGCACCGGATTCCCGGCGCGCAGTCCGCTCCGACGTCGCAGGGGCGGCTGCATGCGCCATCTCCTTCCTCGGACGCGCGCATGCACACGGGAGCTTCCGCGGCGCAATTCATGGCCCACTTGCACGGTCCGCCGAGGGCCGACTTCGGGACGAGGTACCGGACGTACACCCACGACGCCGTCGCCAGGAGGACGCCGATCCCGGCGATCACGAGACGGACCTTCTTCCCCCGGGTGAGCGCGGGAGCTTCGTCGTCGGGCGGCGTGTCGTGCGGCGAATCCATGGCCGTCATCCTCTCCGATGCGCGTGCTACGGTGAAGTTCATGCGCGTGCGCTGGCCCGCCCTCGTGTTCCTCGCGCCGGTGGTCGTCGCGGCCGCGTCGTCCCAGGGGGCCTGCGTTTCCCTGGAGGGACTCTCGTCCGGCGACGCCGGTCGGCACCGGAACGACGACGGAACTTCGGGCGCGTCGAACGGAGGTGCGGCGGGGAGCCGAGGCGACGCCACGGGCACCTCCGCGAACGCCGGCAACGCGGGATCACCCGGTGCGGGCGCGTCCGGAGCGGCGGGGAACGCGGGAGCGTCGGGCGCAGCAGGATCCGCCGGCGCTTCGGGCGCGGCGGGGAACGCGGGAGCATCGGGCGCCGCCGGCTCGGCAGGGACGGCGGGAACCGGTGTCGTCGATGCCGGCAAACCCGTTCCCTTCGACGCCATGGCGTTCTCGTGCCGCGAACAGGCGGGTGCGCTCTTCTGCGCCGATTTCGAACAGGGCAACTTGCTCGCGGGCTGGAACGGCTTCTCGTTCAACCAAGGCGTCGCGCAGACGTCGGACGCGTCGTTCGCGTCGCCGCCGAACGCGGCGATCTTCCAGGCCACCGGGCTCGACGGCGGCAAGGTGGGCAGCCAACTCAAGAAGGATTTCGACTTCGAAGGCGGCGCGTTCACGACGTTCGTGATCGCGTTCGACGTGAAGATCGATCCCACGGCCTACGAGACCGTCACGCTCGTCGGTCTCCCGTTCGTGGAGAACGGCGGCGTCGTCAACAACTCGCTCACGATCTTCCACAACGCGGCCCAGGGGGGCCAGCTCCGGGAGATACGGAACGGCACCGCGACCTTCACGACCTTCGGGCAGAAGATCCCGCTCGGGACGTGGACGCACGTGGAGTTCGCGTTGAGCGCGACGACGGCAGCCTCCGAAGCGGCGATCCGCGTCGACGGCGTGCTCGTCCACCGGCAAGCCTTGAACCTGCACGCGTACGCGAACGGCACGAAGCCCCAGCTCCAGGTCGGCGCTTCCGGCATCGGCAACGTGTCGCTCTGGATCGACGACGTGCTCGTCACGCGCTGAGGCGACTCCTCTTTTCCGACGCACGCGGCGGCCGTTGCGTTATGGGTCGTAACCCTCCGGACCCCCGATGCTGACCACCTGGGCCATCTACCTTTCCGCGGCCGTCGTCGCCGTCACGCTCTTCCAACGCCTCGGGTTGGGTTCTGTGCTCGGGTACCTGGCCGCGGGCGCCATCATCGGTCCCTCGGGATTCGGCTTCGTCCACGAAGTCGAGAGCACGATGCAGTTCGCGGAGTTCGGCGTCGTCCTACTCCTCTTCCTCATCGGACTCGAACTCCAGCCGAGCCGCCTCTGGAAGATGCGGAACGCCGTGTTCGGCATGGGCGGGGCCCAGGTCGTCCTCACGACGGCGGCGTTCCTCGGACTCGGCGTCGTCCTCGGGTTCTCGTGGCGCGACGCGCTCGTCGTCGGCCTCGGACTCGCGATGTCCTCCACCGCGCTGGCGACGCAGCTCCTCGGTGAGAAGAACGAACTCGGCACGCAACACGGTCACGTCGCATTCTCCATCCTCCTCTTCCAGGACGTCGCGGCGATCCCCGCGCTCGCGCTGATTCCCATGTTGGCTCCCGCGGGTGCCGAGGTGTCGCACACCGCGCCCGCCGTCCGCGTCTGCACCGTGATCCTCGTGCTCGTCGCGCTCGCCCTCGGCGGTCGCTTCCTTCTCCGCCCCGCGTTCCGTCTGGTCGCGAGCGCGCACAGCCACGAGCTCTCCACGGCGTCGGGTCTCCTCGTCGTCGTGGGGACGGCCATGATCATGCACGCCATCGGCCTCTCCATGGCCCTCGGCGCCTTCGTCGCCGGCGTGCTCCTCGCGGACTCGGAATACCGCCACGAACTCGAAGCGAACATCGAACCGTTCAAGGGACTGCTCCTCGGCCTCTTCTTCATGGCCGTCGGCATGTCCGCGAACTTGCGGCTCGTCGTGCAGCGCCCGTTCGCGGTGCTCGGGTACGTCGCCGCCCTCGTCCTCGTGAAGGGCCTCGTGCTCTTCCTCCTCGGAAAGGCCGCGAAGCTGCCGACACGTTCCGCGAACAGTCTCGCCGTCGCGCTCTCCCAGGGAGGCGAGTTCGCGTTCGTCATCTTCACGGTGGCCCACGACGCGCACGTCATCGCGAACGACACGCGGGAGGTCTTCGTGGTGGCCGTCACGCTCTCGATGGCCGTGACTCCCCTGCTCTTCCAGCTCCGGGACCGGATCGAGAAGCGCCACGCCGCGAACGGCGAGAAACGCGCGTACGACACCATCGAAGGCGAAGGGAGCCGCGTCATCATCGCGGGCTTCGGTCGATTCGGCCAGATCGTGGGCCGCCTCCTCCGGCTGAAGCGCATTCCCTTCACCGCGCTCGACGCGAGCGCGACCCACGTCGACTTCCTCCGCAAGTTCGGCAACCGCATCCACTACGGGGACGCGTCGCGCGTCGACCTGCTCCGTGCGGCCCACGCCGAACGGGCGGACGTGTTCGTCCTCGCCATCGACGAGTTCGAGGCGTCCATGCGCGCGCTGAAGACGGTGCAGGAGAACTTCCCGAATCTCCGGATCGTCGCGCGTGCCCGGAACCGCCAACACGCGTACGCGCTCCTCGGCGCGGGCGTCGAGTCGGTCATCCGGGAGAACTTCGCGGGGAGCCTCGAAGCGGGACGGATCGTCCTGGAGGAACTCGGGTTCCCGTCGGCGGACGCCAAACGCACCGTGAAGAAGTTCGGCCGCTACGACGAGGAGATGATCCGCCAGACCTACGTCCACCGGGACGACGAGAAGGCCCTCATCGAATCCGCGCGGAAATACTCGGCCGAGCTCGAGAAAATCTTCGAGCAGGACGAGGAGTCGACCCAGGAGGAGTGAAGGGGGGGGATGCGGAGAGGAGGTCGAGGATCTACGTTGTCCGGGTGAGCCCCGAAATCGACGCCGCCTCCTCCGAAAACGACTCCCCCGTGCTCGACACCGCGCCCCTGGGTTTCCAGTGGCCGACGCTCGACCCGTTCCTCTTCTGCGTCCACCACGACGACGCGTATCCGAAGGGCAACGCCGCGATGGGGCCCGACGCGTCCCTCGAAGGACGCGCCATGGGCCAGGACTTCGCAGGCAAGGACGGTTGGCGCATGTACCACGGGGACGTCGTTCCCGGATTTCCGCAACACCCGCACCGCGGCTTTGAGACGGTGACCATCGTGCGTCGCGGCCTCGTCGACCACAGCGATTCCCTCGGCGCCGTAGCGCGGTTCGGTCGGGGGGACGTGCAGTGGCTCACGGCCGGCCGCGGCATCTGCCATTCGGAGATGTTCCCGCTGCTCGAACGGGATCAGCCGAATCCGGTGGAGCTCTTCCAGATCTGGATGAACCTTCCCGCGTCCGACAAGATGAGCGACCCGCACTTCACCATGCTCTGGGACCACGCGATCCCGCGGGTGACGTCGGTGGACGCCGGCGGCAAGCAGACCGAAATCACCGTCGTCGCCGGTGCCTACGGGAACGCCACGCCGCTCCCGCCTCCACCCAAGTCCTGGGCGAACCGCGCCGACTCCGACGTCGCCATCTGGTGCATCCGGATGCAGGCGGGAGCCACGTGGACGCTCCCGAAGGCCCGCGGCGAGGACACGGCGCGGGCGCTGTACTTCTTCGCGGGGACTTCGCTCCGCGTCGGTCCGGAGACGTTCGGCACCCACGTCGTCGCGCTCCTCGATGCGTCCGGCGACGTCGTGCTCGCTGCGGGGGACTCGGACGTGGAGATTCTCGTCCTCCAGGGACGGCCCATCGGCGAACCCGTGGTGCAGCACGGTCCGTTCGTCATGAACACGCGCGCGGAGATCGATCGCGCGATGTCGGATTACCGGAGCACACGCTTCGGCGGGTGGCCCTGGCCCAGCGACGGCCCCGTGCACGCGCGCGAGGAGGGGCGTTTCGCACGCCACGTCGACGGCCGCGTGGAGCGCACGGGCGCACGCTGAGGCCCTCGCGCCCGCGTCCCCGCCGACGTTCAGGATACGAACATGCGAACCGTGGCGCGGAGCCCGGAAATGTCGAAGGGCTTCTCCACCCGCGGATTCGGCACCTCGTCGAGGAACTGCGCCGCCCGCGTCGTGAACGCACCGCCCGTCATGAGGATGATCCGCTCGGCCTGTTCGGGAGCCGCGCGGAGGACGGCGGCGTAGAACTCCATACCCGTGAGCTCGGGCATCATGAGGTCGCAGAGGACGACGTCGAAGCGTTCACCCCCCTCGATGCGCGCTCGCCCTTCCACGGCGCTGGTGAGCGCCACCACGTCGTGCTCCTTCGCGAGGATGCGCTTCAGCGTCCGCCCGATGGACTCTTCGTCGTCGATCACGAGGACCTTGCCGCGACGGGACGCGGCGGGAATTTCGGGCGCCGTCGGACGCACGGAAGCGCTCACCCGCGCCGAGGCCACCGCAGGCAACGTCACGCGGAACGTGGTGCCCCGTCCTGCTTCGCTCCGCACGGCGATGGTCCCACCGTACGAATGGATCACGTTGC
>JAXLYL010000026.1:0-95131 GCA_046351475.1 Polyangiaceae bacterium | reverse complement strand
CACGAAGGGCTCGTCCTCGAAGTCGAAGAAGTGCCCGGGGTGCACGAGGACGCCTACGTCCTCGAGGAGTGACATCGTCCACTCCTCCTCGGATCGTACGGCGGGCAAGCGCAACGTCGCGTACCACCCACCTTCGACGTGGAGCACCGTCGCGGCCGTCCCGGCGAACGTCTTCCGCACGACGTCGAGGTTCCGTGCCGTGCGACCCACGATGGCGTCGTGGGCCCGCGTCCGCGACGCGAGGAGCGCCGGAGCCGCCGCGAGGACCGGCGTTCCGACGGAGAGGAACGTGTCGGCGACGAGCTCGAGACGGCCCTTCGTCGCCTGGACCGCGTCCCTCGGACCTCCGAGCGCGATCCATCCGAGCTTGAGCTGGGGCAACGCGGCGATCTTCGACAGGCCGCCGAGCGACGCGACGAGGAGGCTCCGCGAGCGGAGGACGGTGGGCACGTGGTCCCGGGAAGGGGCGAGCGGGTACGTCGCGAACACTTCGTCGGAGAGCAGGGGAAGGCCGAGGTCCTCGAAGAAGGTGAGCTCCCCGCTGGACAAGTACGAGCCCGTGGGGTTGTTCGGCGAGACGACGACGACGGCACGGGTGCGATCCGTGCGTGACCGGAGGACGCTCTCCCGATCGACGTGCCACGCGCCGTCGTAGCGGAGCCGGTAGGGCACGAGCTTGACGTGCTCGAAACGTGCGAGCCACTCGAAGAGGGGGTAGCTCGGCAGGGGGATCAGGATCTCGTCGCCCGGATCGCAGAGCACCTTGAAGAGGAACGCGTACGCCTCGCTCGTGCTCGCCGTGAGGACGACGTCGTCGGCGTCCACCCGCTCGCCGAGGGCGTCGTAGGTCCGCGCCACGGCCTCGCGCGCGGACGGGAGACCGAAGGGCAGGGGTTCGTAGGCGAGGATCGCGGGCGACGCGAAGGCCGCCACGATGGCGTCGTCGTCGTAGGGAATGCGCGCGGCCGTCGGATTGGCGACCGTGAGATCGAGGATCGGGCGACCTTCCGCCCGAAGGCGGGCCAGGGAGGTCGTCAGCGCGTTCGGGACGTCGCCGCCGTCCGTCCTCCGCGAGAACGGGATCCCCGTCAATCGGCCTCGATCGGCAGGTAGCTCGGCGCCCACATCGAGCCGAGCACGCGCGCGCGCGCTTCCTCCCGCGAATGCACGCGTGCACCGGCGACGTTCTCGCGGCACGCCTCGAGGACGACGTCGACGGCCACCTCGACGCTCACGGAACGGAGGTCGCCGACGGGCGGGTACACGAGACCGGCCGCGAGGTACCGCTCTTCGGTCACCCGTGCGAGGGCCGCGGCCGCCGCGAGTACCATGCCGTCCGTGACTTCCCTCGCCTCGGCGACGATCGCGCCGAGTCCGAGTCCCGGGAAGATGAACGCGTTGTTGCCCTGGCCGATGACGACCTTCTTCCCGTCGACCATCACCGGTTCGAACGGGCTCCCCGTGGCGACGATGGCGCGACCGCCCGTCCACGCGAGGATGTCCGCGGGCGTCGCCTCGCAGGCGCTCGTCGGATTCGACAGCGGGAAGATCATGGGGCGCGCCGTGTTCGCGGCCATGGCCTCGACGGAGGCCCGATCGAACGCCCCGGGTTGGCCGGAGAGGCCGAGGAGCACCGTGGCCTTCGAGCCGGTCACGGTCTCGAGCAGATCGGCGACGGGCCCCTTCGTCTTCCACGACGCCGTGACTTCCTTCGGCTGCGCGAAGCGCCGCTTGTGTTCCTCGTTCGTGCGATCGAGCGTGACGAGACCCTTCGAGTCGAGCGTGAAGATGCGCTTCCGCGCGCTCTCCTCGTCGAGGCCGTCCGCGACGAGCCCCTTCCAGATGGTCCAGGCGACGCCCCCTCCGCCCGCGCCGGCGCCGAGGATGACGAACGTCTGGTCGCGGAGACGTTCGCCCTTCGCCTTGCAGGCGCTGAGCACGCCAGCGAGCGCGACGGCCCCGGTGCCCTGGATGTCGTCGTTGAAGGAAGGCAACTCCTTCCGGTAGCGATCGAGGACGGTGAACGCCGCGTCCTTCGAGAGGTCTTCCCACTGCAGGATGGCACGGGGGAAGCGGGTCTTGATCGCGCGCACGAACGCGTCCATGAACGCGAGGTACTCCTCGCCCTTCAGCCGTTCACGTCGCGTCCCGAGGTAGAACGGGTCGTCCCGGAGTTCGCGGCGATCGGTGCCGACGTCGAGGGAGATCGGGAGCGTCTCGAAGGGACTGACGCCGCCGCCCACCGTGTAGAGGGCGAGCTTGCCGATGGGGATCGCGAGGCCGCCGTAGCCCTGGTCGCCGATGCCGAGGATCGCCGACGAATCCGTCGCGACGATCATGCGCACGTCGTCCCAGGGATGGTTCGCCGCGATGCTCGGCGCCATGCCGATGTTCTCGAGGGAGAACGAGAGACCGCGTGTCTGCTGGTAGATCTCGCCCCAGCGCTGGACGGCGGCGCCGACGGTCGGCGTGTAGACGATGGGCATCATCTCCTCGAGGTGCTTCTCGAGGAGCGCGAAGAAGAGGACCTCGTTGCGCTCCTGGAGGCTCCGGAGGAACTGGTACTTGTGCAGGTCCGAAGGCTCCTTCGTGTAGTTCCGGTACACGCGGACCATCTGCCCTTCGAGCGAATCCACGATGGGCGGCAGGAGGCCCTGGAGCCCCAATGCCTCGCGCTCCGCGTTCGTGAAAGCCGTGCCCCGGTTGGTCACGCCGTAGCGGAGCAGACTCGCGCCACGGCGCTTCACGTGGATGCGCCGTTCACCGCCGGAAGTCCCCGTGATCTCCACCCAGTCCGAAAAGCGCGACATGGCGCGGACTGTACATCCACGATTCCCGAATTCGAAGCGCGTTCTCCCCCGAATCCGTCACCGGACGGCGCGAAATCGCGTACGCCCCACGAGCTGTCCGCTGCCGGTCTCGACGTCGAGATTCCACGCACCTTCGTCCGTCTCCCCGTCGTCGTCGTGGCCCGTCGCGCCGAGGGACGACGAAAGACGCCACCGGGCGAGCGCCTTCGCGGCGCCGGGAGCATCGAGACGCGTCGCGGTCACGTCCCGCACGATGCGTCGCGCTCCCCGGCGGTACACGTGTCGGAGCGCCGTCACGCCCCCCGTCGTCGCCATCACGTCGGTCTGCGCGACGAGTTCGGGCAGGAGCGCCACGTGGAGACGCCGCACCTCGATCGCCAGCGACCCGTCCGGGAGGACGGCCGTTCCGACCGCCGCGTGGACGACCCGGAGAGGCACCGGAGGAATGGCCCGCCGGAGCACGTACGCGTTGCCGGCGCCCGCGACGACGCCCAGGGCGGCGACAATCGCCACCCACGGTCGCCGGAGATCACGGAAGGGGAGGTGGAGCGTGAAGAACGCCACGAGGGCGAGCGTCGCCGCGAGGACCAGCGCCGACTCCGACGGAATCGTGGGAGCCACGGCCGGAATCACGAGGTCCAGGCTCCCGAAGAGCGCCACGGCGTGGAACACCGACGCCCACGCGTGGTGCCGGAGGAAGAAGCGATCGAAGACCACGTCGAGGGTCGAGAGAATGGCGGCGACCACGAGCAGCGCCGCGAAGCCCACGTTCACCGAATCGTACGTCGCACCTTTGACGTAGAACGGCAGGAGGAAGAACAGCATCCCCTGGTACAGGTTCTTGAGCGCGTAGCTCATGGCGAAGAACCGGAGACGGAGTCCGGTGGGGCCGCCGTCGATCCGGAGCTGATCGCGACCCGAGCCGAACGCGCGGAAGAACACGACGATCAGGAACCACGCGGCCACCAGCGAACACGCGACGAAACGCGCGTGGGCGAGCCCTTTTTCCGCGAACGTCGCGACGAACGCGCCGAGGCCCAGCGCGTACGCCGAGTGGACCCACCACAGCACACGGTGGTGCTTCGCGGCGCGTTCGCGCACCTTTTCCACGCCGCGGCGGACGCGTGCGACGCTCTCGCGGATGCGGTCGTGGTAGACGGGCGGCACCAGTGTTCTTCTTCCTCTCGAAAATCCTCGACGCGGCCGGGTCCCCCCTCACGTGGGTCCTCGCGCTCCTCGTGTTGTACAAGGTCCGGTGGAAATCGCGACCGCTCCCGCGCGCCGATCTCTACCCGGTCGCGGCGTTCGTGGTCCTCTACGCCTTCTCGCTGCCGACCACGTCCGACGCGCTCATGCTCACCGTCGAGTCGTCCGCGGTGGACACCTACGACCGGGACGCCACCTACGACCTCGTGATCCTCCTGGGCGGTGCCATCGACGGAGGTCCCATCCGGACGGCTTCCCGACCCGAATGGAACGACAACGTCGATCGCGTGACCGTGGTGTACGACCTCCTCCGCGAGAACCGCGCGAAGCGCGTCCTCATCACGGGAGGCGCCGTCGGCCCTCGGAACCTGGGACTCACCGAAGCCTCGGTCATGGGCGATCTCTACCGGAAATGGGGCATCGACCCGTCCAGGATTCTGCTCGAAGAACGGAGCGTGAATACGCGGGAGAACGCCGTTTTTTCGGCGGAGATCCTCGCGAAGGAGCCTCCGACTTCGAAGATGCTCCTCGTGACGTCCGCGTTCCACATGAACCGCGCCGCGGGGTGCTTCCGCGCGGTCGGTCTCCGGCCCCACCTGCTCCCGGTGGACTTCCGCGGACCCGCCTCCGGCAACCACCTCTCCTACCTTCCGCGGTCGTTCGCGCTCGCGGACTCGAGCATGGTGCTCCGGGAGTATCTGGGTCGAATCGTGTACCGGTTGCGCGGGTACACGGTTCCGGGCTGACATCCGGTCGGCGGCAGGGGACGACGCGGTCCGTCGAAAATTGGACTTATGGAGGCGCTTCCTTTTATGCGTCGCCCATGATCATCGCGCTGACGGGACAGAAAGGCGGCATCGGCAAGAGCACCACCGCGATCAGTCTCGCGGCCCTCGCCCTCGACCGGGGCCAGAAGGTGCTGCTCGTCGACGCCGATCCTCAAGGCACCTGCCGAACCTGGGGCGAAGTCGCGAACGAGCGCGGATTTCCCGCACCGACGGTCGTCGCCATGGGTGCCACCATGCACCGCGCGGGTCAGCTCCCGTCGATCGCGTGCGGCTACGACCTGACGATCATCGACTGCCCGCCGCGCCACGGGGACGTGCAGCGCTCCGCGCTGATGGTGGCCGACGTCGCCATCCTCCCGAGCGGCCCTTCCGCCGCCGACGCATGGGCGTTGGCCGCGAGCCTCGAGACGTTGAACGAGGCGCGGTCCCTCCGCGAGTCCCTCCGCGCGTGCATCCTCATCACGCGCAAGCAGGGAAGGACGGCCCTCGCGAAGGGCGCGCGTGCGGCTCTCGAAGGCTCGGGCCTTCCGGTGCTCGACACCGAACTCGGCTACCGCGTCGCGTACCAGGAGGCGATCGCCATGGGCCGCGGTGTCACCACTCATGCTCCGCGGGATCCTTCCGCGATCGAAATGAACCACCTTCTCGACGAACTCACGAGGTTCTTCCATGGCCAAGAAGCAAGTGACGGTTTCCTTGCGCAAGCCGCCGCCGCCGGCTGATCTCGAGGCATTCATCCAGGGTCGTGACGGGCAAGCGCTCGCCGCGTCCCGCCCGAGCGACGTCCGCGACCTCGGCACGCCCATCGTCGCCAGCCCCGCCGGCCGCGAATTCCGGGAGATGGTGCTCTATTTGCCGGAGGACCTGACGCGAAAGGTGCGCCTCCATTGCGTGGACGCGGACCGCGACGTGTCGAACCTCATCGCCGACGTCCTCCGTGAACACCTCGAGGTGCGGGAACGTGCCACCCTGGATCCCGCGCTGGAGGACGACGGTACGTTCGGGATCGCGCCCGCCCTGTCGAAACTGCGAGCCCGTGTTTCCGACGTGAAGGACGCGCTGCGTACGCGCATTCGCTTCCTGCGCCCCGCGACCTGACCTCCCGAGGTACTTCAGGATGCGCCGTCCCGTGACTCACCACGCGACGGCGGCGTCCTCGGGGCCCACGTCGGGCGGTGTCGGTGACGGAAGTCCTCGCGTCCCCGGTCCGTCGGTGGATGCGAACGAGGGGCAGACGGAGGCGCTAGGCGCGCTGGGGGCGTCGCGCTAACTTTGTCCAAGGTCCGCGCGCGTTTCCGAAGCGTCCGAAGGGGACGTCGCCGACCCGCTTCTTCGCCTCCTCATGAACCCCAAGTGCTTCCCGCGACCGCTGCCGCATCACAAGGTCGACCCGGCCTCGTTGCCGGCGCTCGAAGCGAAAGCACTTCGTCTCATCAACGGGAAACTGTCCGTTTCGGGACTCGCGAAGATCATGGGCGTCAGCGCCGACGAGCTCGGCGGCATGATTGCCCGCCTCGTCGCGCTCGGCGCCGTCGAAGCACCCGACCTCGGGGTCGCGATCCCGAAGAAGTCGGTGGCCCCGATGGCGGCGTCGGTTCCTCCGCCGAAGAAGTCGCTTCCTCCGGCGAAGAAGTCGGTGGCCCCGAAGGCGGCGTCGGTTCCTCCGCTGAAGAAGTCGCTTCCTCCGGCGAAGAAGTCGGTGCCCTGAAGGCGGCGTCGGTTCCTCCGCCGAAGAAGTCGCTTCCTCCCGCGAAGAAGTCGGTGGCCCCGAGGCGGCGTCGGTTCCTCCGCCGAAAAAGTCGGTGGCCCCGAAGGCGGCGTCGGTTCCTCCGCCGAAGAAGTCGCTTCCTCCCGCGAAGAAGTCGGTGGCCCCGAAGGCTGCGAAATCCTCGCACCGGCCGCGGCGACGGCGCCTCCTCCCGGGAGGTTCCGCCGTCGACGAAGGCCAGGGCGAGCCGGAGGCCGAAAGCCACCGGAACTCCTTCGAGCTTTCCCCTCGGTCGCTCCGTCGACGAGTGGCACCGGGCGCTTCTCCATCATCCCGCAGGCACCTCCCGTCCCCGTGGTGGCGGAGTTCGAGTCCCTCGACCTCGACGACGATCTTCCGCCGACCGTCGAAGTACCGACCATGACCGACGTGCGGATGCCTTCCGACGCACCGCCCACGGTGAAGGGCGAGGAAGTCGTCGGCGGAGCGGTGACGGTGCGACCGCCCGCGCCCGGGTCGGTGCCGCCGATCGCGTTGCGCTCCTCCCCACCGCCGTCCCGCGTGAGCGTCGCTCCGAGTTCCGCGACGAAACCGCCCGGCGCGTCGGACGACGAAGGCACGACGCCGCCGGATGCGATGACGTCCCCGCCGGACGCGATGACGTCCCCGCCGGACGCGATGACGTCGCCGCCGGACGCGATGACGTCGCCGCCGGACGCGATGACGTCCCCGCCGGTCGCGCCCACCCGTCCGCCCGACTCGGCGAACGGCGCGTCCACCCGTCCGCCGAGTCCGCCTTCGTTCCGGCCCGAAGAGCCGACGGGACGTGGCGAGGTCGTCGGCGAACCCATCGACGACGACTCCCCGTCGAGTCTGCCGATCCTCGAACCGCTCGCGGAAGACCAGGTCGGCCTCGGAGGCGAACCCGATCAGGACTACATCGGCGACCCGCTCGCGGCGTTCGACGCCGAGTTCGGTTCGTCCGTCGAAGGCTTCACTCCGTCGGGTGCCGACGCGGTCCGCCCTCCTTCCGCGTCGCAGCCCGACGAGGGAAGTCTCGATTCCGATCTTCCGGGCGACGTGCAGACCATGGTCCTCGAGGTCTACGGCAGCCTCGAGTCGACGAACATCTTCGAACTTCTCGGTATCCCGCGCGACGTCGACCGGAAGACGCTCCGGACGGCGTACTTCTCCCTGGTCTCGAAGTTCCATCCCGATCGTTACTTCGGAAAGCGCCTCGGTCCCTACCGCGTGCGCATGGAGCAGATCCTCGCGTTCGCGACCACGCACTACAATTCGCTCCTCGCCACGTTGCCACGGGGCAAGAGCGGTGAACACCAAGGTGCCGCGAAGGCGGACGTCGTTCGTCCTCCGTCGGCCGCGGAAGCGTCGATTCCGCCCAACGTACCGCGAGCCCGGCGGCGCCGCGCATCGGGGCCCACCCTCGGTCCAGATGGCGGCCCAACGCGATCGAACCTCGGGCGCTACTCCCAGGCCGACAAGTCGCCCGGGACGAAGATCTCCGCCGAGGAGGAACGCGCCCGTCGCGAAGCGCTCGCACGTCGTCTCCGCGGACTCGGCGGCGCCAACGCGCGATCGAAGACGACGGGGGCGGAGGCGAAGCCGGCGACGGAACCGGGGAAGACCGCGGCCGCGGCGCGCGCCGATGCCCGGTCCGCCGCGAAGGCGGTCGCGACCGCGAAAGCGACCGCAGCCACGGCCGCGCAAGGACCGCAGCCGGGGGCGCCCGATCCTTTCGCGCGCCAACGGCACCAGAAGGCCCAGAGCGCGAAGGCGCACTACGAGGCCGGCAACGTCGCCGCCGAGAACGGCGACTTCGCGACGGCTTCACGCGAATACAAGATGTCCCTCGCGATCGCGGAGGATCCCGTCGTGCGTCGCGCCTTCGACGACGTCGACAAGAAGGCGCGGACCCAGACCGCCGAGGATTCCTGGAAAAAGGGCGTCGCGGCCGAGCGGGCGCAGCAGCTCGACGACGCCATCCTGCACTACGCCAAGGCCTTCGACGCCGTTCCCTCGGCGACCGTGGCCGCGCGCGCCGCGACCATGCTCCACAAGTCGGGCAAGGACATCAAACGCGCCACGCGTTTCGCGGAGCAAGCCGTCCAACTCGAGCCGCAGACCACCGCCCACCGCGTGATGCTCGCCCAGATCTACCTGGACGCCGGACTGCGTCGTCGCGCCGAGGGGGAGCTCGAACGCGCCCTCCAGATCGATCCGAAGGACGCCGCCGCGAAGAAGCTCCTCCGGTCGATGTCCAGCATCCTCTGAGCGATCCGCGCGGGACCTGGGGTCCGCGTCGGAACGCGCTCACTCGTCGCCGGCGGGAACCGGAAAGTCGGGGAGGGGGGCGTCGTTCGTGGGATCGGCCGCAGGCGACGGCGTCGCGGGCGTCATCGGGACGGCGCCCGCCGCGGCACCGGGACGGGCGACGGGCTTCTTCTTCGACACGTGGGGTCGCGCCTTCGCGGCCGGCGTCGCCTTCGCGACGTTGGTCACGTGGTGGACCTTCGGGGCCGGCTCCGCCACGGGCACGTGCTTCCCGTCGCCTTCGTGACCGACGTCGAGGATGGGAACGCGGACGTCGCGGACGAACCTGCCTCCGTCGGCGGCGAGCGCCTTCGAGGTCCGGACGAGCGAGGCGCCCGGCAGGCGCGGCACCCACGTTCCGGTCTTCACGCCGTACGCGAGCGTGGCCGTGACCGCGACGAACGCCGCCGCCGCTGCCACGCGGCGGTTTCTCCGCGCGGGAGGCGTGGTCCGCATCTTGGGCGAAAGGAGGAGCACGGCCTCGCCGGTTTCCGACTCGCCCGCGGCTTCCATGAAGCTCGACGCGAGTTCCTCCGCCGACTGCCAGCGCTTGTCGATGTTCGCCTGGAACGCTTTCTCGAACCACGCGTCGAGGGTGGGCGGGAGGCCGGGAACGAGCGTGCTCGGGAGAGGGAAGCGCCCCTTGTGAACCGCGATGCAGATCGCGCCGAAGGTCTCGCCGCCGAACGGCACCGCGCCCGTGAGGCACGTGTAGGCGACGACGGAGAGCGCCCAGAGGTCGCACCGACGATCGACGGTCTTGGCGCTGACGATCTGCTCCGGACTCATGTAGTTCGGCGTGCCGACCGTGGAGTACGTGCTCGTCACCTGCGGGGCCTCGAGCAGCGTCTCCTTGGCGATCCCGAAGTCGACGATCTTCACGGTGACGCCGCCGTCGTCCTGCCGGGCGAGGAAGATGTTCTGGGGCTTGATGTCCCGGTGGACGATGCCGTGGGAATGCGCGACGACGAGCGCCTTCGCGCATTCTTCCACGATCTGCTTCGTCTCCGCCGGACCGCGCCGCCCCTCCCGTTCGAGGAGGCTGTCGAGGTCCTCTCCTTCGAGGAGCTCCATCACGATGTAGGGCTTTCCGGACTTCGTCTCGCCGCAGTCGAAGATCTGGACGACGTGTTCGGAGACGACGCGCGTCGCCGAGCGGGCTTCGCGACGGAAGCGTTCGACCACCAGCGGGTTCTGCGCGTAGGGCTCGGAGAGCACCTTCACGGCGACGCTGCGGCGATTCTCGAGATCTTCCGCGAGCCACACCATGCCCATGCCCCCCTCGCCGATCGGCGCGATGAGCTTGAGGTTGGGGGCCACCTCTTCACCTGCCGACAGGTCGATGGTGCGGCAGAGGGCCGGATCCTTCTCTTCGGTCGGGGCCATGGCCGGAGGATATCGAACCGAACCCACGGCCGAGAAATTCTCGACGGCCGCCGTTCATTCCCGCACCGGGCCGAATTCAGTCGTCGAGGGAGTCCGTGAAGACGGAGCCCACGAGGCGCTCCGGATCGACGTGGAGCGTGAGCGGCGGATCCTTCGCGTCGTCGGTCGTCCGATCGGACGGAAGTTGCACGTCGAGGACGGGCTCGTCCGGCTCGGAGCGCCACGCGAAGGTGGTCACGGGAATACGGACGCGGAGGGCGACCCGGGGACCGCGAATGCCGAGGTGGGGAAGCGCCCGCGCCGCGAAGCTCGCCACTTCCGGAGATGCATCGATAAGCCACGGCGACTGCGCGAACGCGTCGCTCGCGAAACAGCGACCGAGGGCTTCGAAGACGGCGAACGCGCGCTCGTCGACCATGCCGAGGGATTTCCCGCGGAGGTCCGCCATGCCGGGGCACCGCGCGAGGATGCCGTCGTGGACGATCACGAGGGTGCGGTTCGGCAGGGGCGCGGAGTCGTCCACGGCCGGCGTGTCGAGCTCGGCGGCTTGCAGCGAGGGAGCCGAACCGGACGCGGCTTCCATGGGCGCGCGAACGAGGGCCGGACGTCCGCAGCCCACGGCCACGCTCGCGACGGCCACCGCGCCGATCACCGAACGAGCCCACGAGGGACTGGGGGAAAATCCCGTCTCAGCCATGGCGGGCTGTGTAGCACTTTGCATTCCCCACGCAGCCCCGTCGTCCCGGAACCGAATCCCCGGCAAATGTGAGAATCCTCCCGAACCGCGACACCCGGATCGGTGGATCACCCGTTCCCCAGGGACACGTCACGTTCGTTCCTCGGAGACTTCCCCGTGAGGCCCTGAACTCCGATCCCCGCGCGACCATGGAGGTTCCGGGCGACGTCCACCGTCCGCGGCGAAAGGCATCCCCCCACCATGGCATCGGACGATCGTGCGGTCCGCGGAGCGAACGACGCATTTTACGCCGCCATCGCGACGCGGAACGGGGAGGCCATGGACGCGCTCTGGTCCACGGCACGACCGGTCGCGTGCATCCATCCGGGCGCGGGCCTGCTCGTGGGACGGGAGGCGGTGATGGGTTCGTGGACGCGCCTGTTCGCCGGACGCCGCGTCCCGGACATCCGCGTCAGCGACGTGCACGTCTCCCTCTTCGGCGACACCGCGATGGTCAACTGCCGCGAGACGGTGACGGACGGACACGGCACGAAGGTCGTGCTGCTCGCGACCAACCTCTTCACACGCGAGGAACGGTCCTGGCGTATCGTCCATCACCACGTCGGGCCGGCGCCGCGCGTCGCGCCCGAAAGCGAAGGCACCCTCCGCACGCGTCGACGGTCCATGAACTGAGATCGCGCGACGGTGCCTCGCATCGCTTCTCTCCGTACCCGCGAGTCCCGTCATGAGCCGAGCTCTCCCGTCCGCACCGAGTCGATCCCCACGCGCCCGTCGCACGTCGTCGCGCGTGTCGCCGTTCGCGCTGCTCACGATGATGGTGACGATCCTCGCCGTGACGGGAATCGGGTGCCCGTGCGTCCGCGCGCCGGTGAACGCGAGCGAATCGCTCCGGTGGTGGCTCTTCTCGAACTTCGGCGCGTCGAAGGTCTGTCCCGAGATGCTGAAGCGCGGCATGCCCCTCAAGCTCGACGCGCTCGGCCCGTCGAGTCTCGGTCGCGTGTTCCCGGAGCAGTGCAACGTCCAGACGAACGACGCGGCCCACACCATCGTGATGACCGCCGCAGGTCACGGCTACGCCGTCCTGCCTCTCACGCGCCGCGTGGGATTCACGTTCCGTGTCGCCGTCGAGTTCCGGCCGGACTTCCGGCTCGAGTCCGACTCCACGTACGTATGGGGTCGGTTCTCCCAGTTGATGGCGCCGCCCGAGCTACGCATCGTCGGCGTCGAGAACCCCATCGTGAACCTGGCGACGCAGACGCCGCTCGGGTCCCTGGGCAACGTGCTCGGGCAGGGCGTCATCTCCAGCGAGATCGCGCGCGGATTCACCGTCGTGCGCCAGAGCGACGGCGACGACTTCACGTTGGGGATCCTCTCCCCTCCGCAGAAGCCGAAGCGCGCGTTCCAACCCGGCGACGACCGGACGCAACTCGCCACCGATTCCATCGAGCTCGGCGGGAGCACGCGCGAGTTCTTGGGACCCTTCACCGTCGACAGCAAGGACAGCGCGATCTTCGTGAAGCTCCGGGTCGCGGGCGCCGCCGTCGACTACACCTTCGTCGACAAGATGCTCGGCGACGCCTGGCTCGCGAACTACGAACAAGCGCTCCCGCTCGGACCGGCTCCGGGCGTGCCCATCGGTTTCGGCAACGCGGTGCCCGGCGACGCCACGCGGTACGTCGCCGTGAGACCGGGGCGGTACTACGTGGTCGTCGAGAACCGGGCTGCCGCACCGGTGGCGCCGCTCGGCGTCGCGTTGCCCTTCGGCGAGACGAAGGCCCAGGTCAGCTACTCCATCGAGATCGGCGACAAGCCCTGAGCGGGGCGTAGCTCTCGCGGCGTCGAGGCGTCGCGGCGTCGAGAGGTCGCGGCGTCGCGGACCCGGAAGTGGACCGGGAGGTGGACACGTGCGCGCCGTCGACGCACGGGAGCGCGCGGGCGGAGATCGCGAAGGGACGGTGCGCGCGGTGCGGACCGTCCCATTCGTCGACCTCGCGGCGTCAGCAGATGCCGACGAGCGCGCGGAGCGGACCGCAGCCGGCTCCGAAGCCGAGGCAACCTGTGGTGCCCGCGGCAGCGGTGAGAGCGAGGACGAGGAGGAGGACGCGGGAGGGGGTACGCATGGGGAACTCCGAGGGGGACGAGAGAACGAGAGGAGGAGGAGAGGAGGACGAACGGAACGGGAACGTGGAGCGTTGGCTGGGGAGGGCGGGAGGAGAGACGAACGGGAGCGAGGAGGAACGGCGAACGCTGGAACGGGACGGACGGGACGGACGGGACGACGGACGGACTTGGCGGGGGGAGAGCTCGGCGAGGAGCGGATTCGGAACCAGGAGTTGCAGCGAGTGTGCCAGGGCCTTCGAAGCCAAATTTTCGGGGCCATCGTAAGAAAACGCCGGCGTTCGGATGGGCCGGTCGTTTGGAAAAATCCGGAATTGGGCGATCGATGTCCCAGGGTTGGCGGATGGGTTGCCCACTCCGTCGCGCTCACAGAGGCCGAACGTGTCGACGTCCGCGCCACGCAGGTGAGTCCTTCGCCCGTCCCTCGCGCCATCGTTGCCGCGCCCGACCTCACGTGCGGCGACGTCCCGAGACACGAACGCCCACGATCGCGGGTGGCGACGTGGGCGTCGTTCGAGTCGTGGCGCACCACGAACACGAACGCCCACGAACGCGAGGAGCGAACGTGGGCGTCCGAGTCCGCGCGCCCTTCGGATGCAATGCTGGCTAGGGGGGCGCGCGGAGATGGTGGGTCGGAACTTGGGTCGATGGCTACCTGCGTGGAGAGAGGGGAGAGGAGGGAGGAGCGAGGAGAACGGTGCAGCAGATCGAACGATTCGGACGGACGACGGGACGGATGCTTCGCGGACGATCCCTAGGGGAGGGGACGGACTCTTCGGACACGGACTCTTCGGACACGGACTCTTCGGACACGGACACTTCGCGGACGATCCCTAGGGGAGGGGACGGACTCTTCGGACACGATCACGGACGGACACGATCACGGTGGACGATGGGACGAGGTGGACACGACGGAGGAGGAACGGGGAGGGAATCTGGGGACCCCGTGAGACGCGGGTCGCGCCTCGAACGGGATCGGGGTTCGTGGAGTGCGGCTCCGGTCGGAGTTCTCAGCACGCGCCGATGAGGGCGCGGAGCGGTCCGCATCCGAGGCCGAACCCGAGGCAACCGGTGGTGCTCGTGGCGGCGACGACGATGAACGCGACGAAGAGGACTTGGGTGCGGAGAGACTTCATGGGGAACCTCGGGGACGGGTGCCGACAGGCACGTGAAGGGGGAAGGCCGGGCGGGAGGGGGAGGACACTCGGGGTGTCCGTTGCCGCCCGTGATGGACGAGATTGCAGCGGGTGTGCCACAGGTCGCCCCACGGAATTTCGCACGGTTACAGGCGCACCTCCCCCGCCATTCCAGTGGGGCTGTGGCTTGTCCGCGGACCTCCTGGGGAGGCAGCGTACCATCCGAACGTCGGTGTTCTTATGTCGCCGGCGGACCCGCCGCGGCCCGTCCCAGGGCGGCCGTCACGTGACGGAGGGCCCGAGTCAGGGTGACGGCCAGGAGGGCCAAGGGCGGATGTCGGCCGTCGTCGAACACCACCCAGTCCCGGGCGACGACGTCGAACGCATCGAGGTGCCGAATCGGAACGAGGCGGAGACGCACGCCGTCCACGTCCCACGCCAGCGACGACGGATCGTGGGCGCGGCCGTCGCGTCGGGTCGCTGCCATTCCTGGCGCTGCGTCGGGATCGAACGGGCGACCGAACCGGGCGAACACGTGCGCCAAGGTCCCCGCGGGAACGGGCACGGCGGTCTCGTCGCCGTCGGGACCGTCGCGCTCGACGAGGAAGCCGTCGACGTCGTGGGGAGTGTCGGCCGGGCGCGCGAAGAACGTCGTGGCGAGCCCGCGCTCGGTGGACCGCTCGTCGATGGGGATCGCGGAGGCGAAGGTCGACGTGGTGTCGCGTCGGGGCGCGGTCACGCGCCGCGGCGGGCGGAAGGTCGGGTGCCGGAGAGCTCGAGGATCGTCGCGTATTCGTCGGGCGTGACGGGCGTCACCGAGATCCGGGACTTCTTGACGAGGGCCATGGTGGCGAGGGACTTGGTCGCCTTGACGGTCGCGAGGGACACGACTTTGGCGAGGGCGAAGGCCGGCGCCACGTCCACGGCACTCCAGTCGCCTTCGTCGGCCGTGGGATCCGCGTAGGCGGTCTTGGTGACCTTGGCCACGCCCACGATCTCCTTCACACCCCCCGTGTGGTAGTAGAGGCAAAGGTCGCCGACCTTCATCGCGCGGAGATTGTTCCGCGCCTCGAAGTTCCGGATGCCGTCCCACGACGCGTGTCCTGCCTTCTCGAGGGTCGCGAACGCGTAGACGGCGGGCTCGCTCTTGATCAACCAATACGCACGGGCCATCGGGCCTTTCTAGCCGAGGACCGTGCTGTCGGGTTGCAATAGCGCCGTGCCTCGACTTTCCTCGTCCTTCACCGACGATCCGACGATGTCCGGCACGCTCCCGCAAGAACTCGGCGACCCCGCTCCCGCCACGTCCGCGTCCCCCCTCGCGACGTTCGCGAGCGTCAGCCGGATCCACATCATCGCCATCGCGATGCTCGGGACCCTGACCTTCGGCTGGCTCTTCACCGGTCGGTACCCGACCTTCCTCACCTTCGTGGTCGGGTTCGACTGGTTCGTCGTGAACCTCCTGAACCGTGTCGTCGATCTCGACGAGGACCGCACCAACGGGATCCGTGGCACGGACTTCGTCGATCGCCATCGCCGCGGACTTTCGTGGCTCGGCTTCGGGACGTTGGCGGTGTCCTTCGTCGCGGTGCACCTGGTCGCGCCCGCCGTCACGCCCTTCCGCGTCGCGTACCAGTGCCTCGGCCTCGCCTACAACTGGCCCATCCTGCCGGGTCGGAGGCGGATCAAGGCGCTCTACTTCTGGAAGAACACCGCTTCCGCGACCGGGTTCCTGCTCACGGTGTTCGCCTACCCGCTCGCCGACGCAGGAGCGTTCTCCTCGCCGGCGGCGTTCGCGTCCGTGATGCCGCGTGGTGTGTCGTTCGCCACGATCGCGGTCTCCGCCGTGTTCTTCTTCCTCTTCGAACTGAGCTTCGAGGTTCTCTACGACCTGCGCGACGCGCCCGGCGACGCCGCGGCGAACGTGCGGACCTACCCCGTCGTGCACGGGCACCGCGCGGCCGTGCGCATCGTCGACGCCCTCCTCGTGACCTCGAGTCTGACGCTCCTCGTGGGCTACGCGTCCGGCGTCGTTCCGTGGCGGATCGTGGTCATGGTCGCGGCGCCCGCGGTGCAGGCCGTCGCGGCGAAACGCGCGCTCCGACGCGGCATCACGTCGGCGGACTGCATCGGCATCACGTGGATCGGCGCCGCGCTCCTCGCGATCTACCACGTGTGGATCCTGCTCCGACTCCCGGGGATCGGACTCTGACGCCGTGATCGCCCTCGAACTCGTCTGCGCCGTCATCGTCGTCGTCTATCTCGTGCTCCGGCTACGTCCGGCGGTGGGTCGCACCGAAGCCGTGCTCCGGTACGTGGCCGTGGCCGTCGCCGCGCTCCTCTCCGAGGATTCGGTCATCCGCGCGTACGGCTTCTATTTCTACGACCGCGGGTGGCACGTCTTCCTCGACAAGGTGCCTCTCCTCATCGTGTGCATCTGGCCTGTGGTCATCGACTCCGCGTGGCAGGTGGCCGAGCGGATCGCGAAGCGCGAGAGCCAACCAGTCCCGTGGATCGCGGCGCTGATCGTGCTCGTCGACGCGTCCCTCATCGAACCCGTCGCCGTGAAGTCCGGACTCTGGCGTTGGACGGAGCCGGGAATCTTCCGCGTCCCGCCCGTGGGGATCCTCGGATGGGCCCTGTTCACCTTCGCGTTCGTCGCGCTTTCCGCGCCCTCTCCGCGCACGGGTGGGACCGACTCCGCACCTGCCTGGAAGCGCACGCTCCTCGCCGTGGTGCTCGCGCCGGTCGCCACCCACGCCATGCTCCTCCTCGCGTGGTGGGGGCGTTCCGGTGGGTGAGCGGTCCGCTCGCCGACGCACGGCCTCGGCCGCCCTCGCATGGATCGTCCTCGTGCCGACGGCGGTCGCCCTCGCGAGCCGCGGCTACGGCAAGGACGTGCCGCGCGCGATCATGCTGAAGCGGGTCCCCGGCGCCGCGTTCTTCTTCGTGCTCCTCGCCCTCCACGCGCGGGACGATCTCCCGCTCGTGGCCTACGCCGTGGCGTTCGTCCCGCCGTACCTGGCGCTCATGGCAAAGCGGCCTGCCTTGCCTTCACGGAGTGGTACGGGAGCGGCCAAGGCAGATCGGTGACACCCTGCGCCCGCGCGGCGTGGAAGGTGAAATACGGATCGTCGAGGTGGGGTCGCGCGAGGGCGACGAGGTCGGTGCGGCCCGCGGCGAGGAGCGTGTTCACCTGGTCCGGACTCTGGATGTTGCCGGCCACGATGGTGCGGACCTTGGCGTGGTGCCGCACCATGTCCGAGAAGGAGGCCTGGAACATGCGGCCGTACACGGGCATCTCCTCCGGTGTCGTCTGACCGGTCGACACGTTCACGACGTCCACGCCCGCTTCCCGCAACGCGACCGCGATCGCCACGACCGACGCCTCGTCGATGCCGGAAGGAACCCAGTCCGAAGCCGAGATGCGCACGCTCATCGGACGGTCCTCCGGCCACGCGGCGCGCACCGCGCGCACGACCTCGAGCGGGAAGGCGAGGCGTCGCTCCACGGATCCGCCGTACGCGTCCGTCCGCACGTTCGTGACGGGCGAGAGGAAACTCGCGAGGAGGTATCCGTGCGCGGCGTGGACCTCGATCATGTCGAATCCGGCGCGCACGGCCCGCTTCGTGGCGCCCACGTACGCGCGGACGATCACGTCCATGTCGTTCCGGTCCATGGCCTTCGGCACCACCGAATGGGGCTTGTAGGGGATCGCCGAAGCCGAGAGGAGCGGCCAACCGCCCGTCACGAGAGGCTCGTCGATGCCTTCCCAGGGAACCCGTGTCGCGCCCTTCCTGCCGGCGTGCCCGAGTTGCAGGCACATCTTCGCCGCCGAACGCGCGTGGCAGAAGTCCGTGACGCGCTTCCACGCGGCTTCCTGCGCGTCGTTCCAGATCCCGGTGCACCCCGGCGTGATGCGCCCGTCCTCCGTGACGTTCGTCATCTCCGTGTACACGAGCGCAGCGCCCCCGAGCGCCCGGCTGCCCAGGTGGACGAGGTGGAATTCGTCCGGCATCCCGTCCTTCGCGACGTACATGCACATGGGGGAGACGACGACCCGGTTCTCGAGACGCATCCCGCGGAGTTCGAGGGGCGTGAACATGGGCGGTCGCGCGGGGGCGATGGTCCGAGGCTCGGTGCGCAGGTCGGCTTCCACGCGCCTCGCGAAATCCTCGCGCACGTGCTCGACGAAGCCGGCGTCGCGCAGCGTCAGGTTCGCGTAGGAGACCCGCTTCGAGCGCGTGAGCAAGTTGAACGCGAACTCGTCGGGCGTCTGGTTCGCGTACCTTTTCGTGTGCTCGAACCACTCCAGGCTGTCCTGGGCCGCTTTCTGCGTCCGGAGGACCACGGGGCGTCGCTCCGCCTCGTAGGCCACGAGCGCGTCTTCCAGGCGGTCGTGCCCCCGGAGCGCGTTCGCGAGGGCGATGGAATCCTCCATCGCCATCTTGGTTCCGGAACCGATGGAGAAGTGGGCAGTGTGCGCCGCGTCCCCGAGGAGCACCACGTTCCCGTCGTGCCACGTCTCGTTCCGCACGGTGACGAAGTTGATCCAGGCCGACTTGTTCGTGAGCAGGCGCTCGCCATCGAGGTACTTGGCGAAGAGGCGTTCGAGGTAGGCGACCGCCGCTTCGATCGGCATGGTGTCGAGGCCCGCCTTCCGCCACGAGTCTTCGTCGCACTCGACGATGAACGTGCTGTGCTCCGCGTCGAACGGGTACGCGTGCACCTGGAACATGCCGTGTTCGTTCTCCTCGAAGATGAAGGTGAACGAGTCGAACCTGCGTTTCGTCCCGAGCCAGACGTACTTGCACTTCCGGACGTCGAAGGAGGGCTTGAACGCGGAGGCGCGGGTCGTCCGCACGAGGCTCCGGAGGCCGTCCGCCGCCAGGACGAGGTCGAAGCCCTTCGACGCTTCGGCCACCTCCGCTTCGGTCGTGAGGTCCCTCTCGAACACGACCTCGACTCCGAGCTCCGTGGCCCTGTCCTGCAACAGACCGAGGAGCGTGCGTCGGGCGACGCCCGAGAACCCGTGTCCCCCCGAACGTACACGCGTGCCCCGGTAGAAGACGTCGATGGCGTCCCAATGCGCGAAGGAACGGGTGATGGCGAGATGACTCTCGACGTCGTTCTCTTCGAGGTAGCCGAGCGTCTCGTCCGAGAACACGACGCCCCAACCGAAGGTCTCCCGTGCGCGGTTCCGCTCGAGGACCACGACGCGGTCCTTCGGGTGGGACTTCTTGCGGAGGATGCCGAAATAGAGGCCCGCGGGGCCGCCACCGATGGAGAGGATGTTCACGTCACGGACTCCGTCGACCCCGGCAGGGACGCACGGGGACGACTGGACTTATAGCGCGTCCGGACGGGGTCCCGTCACTCCCGATCGACGTCCGCGGCTTCGCTGTCCTCGAACGGGGATCCGATAGGCATGCCCACGAACGCGCGGCTCACCGAGATCACGGGGATCTTGTCCGCGACCGTCTGGCTCACGCCGACCGAGACGCGGAACGTCCGGTTGACGCGTTCGACGGTGCCCGTCGGCACCACCGGCGTTCCGAGGAGCTCCTTGCCGCCCGCGAACTTCGCGAGCACCGAAGCCGATTCTGCACTCGAACGTGCCGATTTTGCGCCGTCCGACTTCGGAGCCTCCGTACGCACGGAGACGTTCTCGTCCATCGTCACCATGTCGGAGTCCTCGTCGGTCGAGAGGACGACGACGGCGTGGCCGCAGCGCGTCGAGAAGCGATCGTCGTTCGAGAGGACGCCGTCCCCACCCCCGTCGGTCGCGGGTCGACCGAGGACGATGCCGAAGGACTTGCCGTCCCGCATGGCCCAGATCTTCGCGTCGTCGATGCTGGTGCCGATGGCGCGTAGCTTCACGTCCGTCTTCGCCACGAGGCGGGCACCCTGCGTGACGGGATCGAACCAGAAGTCGGTGATCTCGAGCTTGGCGTCGTTCCCCGCGGGAACGAGCCGTTCGCGCCGGACGAACTGGACGTGGGCCGGGACCATGGTCTCGCCGTCGCCGCCCCATTCGGTGGTCATCATGTGGAGCGAGTCCTCGAAGAACGGGCGGAGCGCGGAGTCTTCCCTCGAGAGCTTCCGACGCCGGTGCTTGAACTCCGTGCCGTCGTTCGAACGGAGACAGGACCGCGCGACCTTGTCCTTCACCTGGACGTACGTGACGTCCCCGAAGCGCCCCTTGCGTCCGCGGGACTGGATCTCGGCCGTGATGCCGTCCACCTTCTCGTTGGCTGCGACCCGCGCCGGTTGCTTCTCGAACACGGACTCCGAGGCGGTGGGAATGTGGCCTTCGGGCAACGTGTCCACGCCGGGGACGAGCTCGGCTCGGGCGGCGGACGGCGTGCCGAAGGTGGTGGCCGCCAGCGCGAACGCGGCGACGAGGGAAGGGAGGCGTCGGACCTTCGAGGCGGGCGAGTTCATGGGACGGATCCTCACAGGGACCGGAGGTAGGACTCGAGGGCGGCGAGGTCGTCGGTCGAGAGGTGCCGGGTGTGGCCCATCTTGCCGTCCGACTGGACCAGGAGCTCGCGGAGCGAGGTGAAACGCCCGTCGTGGAAGTAGGGAGCGCGAGCGCCGACGAAGCGGAGCGACGGCGTGTCGAACGTGGCCGTCTTGTCGGACTTGGCCTGGCTGCCCACGTCGTGGCTGCGGCCGTCGGTGAAGGCGCCGGGCGTGTGGCACGACGCGCATTGGGTCTCGGCGGACGCGAAGATCGCGGCGCCGCGGGCGACGGCCGCCGTGTCTTCCTTCGCCTTGGGCGGCGGCGCCATCGTGCTCACGTAGGCGACGAGGGCCTTCAGCTCGACGCCCTTGAGACCGTCCCCGCGGAGGCGCTCGAACGTGTGGTTCAAGTGGGTCTTCACGTCGGTGCCGTCCCCGCTCCACGAATAGGGGGCGGAACCTTCGATGCGCCCGGCGAGCATCGGCGTCCGACGGGGACCGTTGGGCGTCGACCAGGTGATGGCGTCGTCACGGCCGTCCGGGTGGCAGCTCGCGCACGCGCGGCCGTCGTTCGAGATGCGCGGATCGCCGGCGCCGAAGAAGAGGTGGCGACCGAGCGCCACCTCGGTGCTCACGGGCGTGGCCGACGTGGCCACGAGGGCGAGGGTCTTCACGTCGTTCGGGAGTACCGGAGTGTTCCGCGACGGCGAGCCCTGGAGCTTCGTCGAGAAGACGTGGAGGGATCGATCGAATTGCGACCAGACGACGGCGCGTCCCTTCTCGGCGTCGACGGCGATGCCGGTCGGGCCGGAACCCACGTTCCAGCGCGCCTTTTCCATGCGTTGCGGCACGGGCGCCGCGCCGTCGTAGGCGATGACCTGATCGAGACCGAAGCAGCTCACGAGGAGCGACTGCGTGGAGGGATCGAACGCGGCGGCGCGGGGGAGGAGGCATTCGCGACGCATGGGCGAGCCGTCCCGCGCGCTGTTCGTGATCTCGCTGACGCCGTGGACGCTCTTCTTCGAGAGCTTCGAGGTGGCCGCCTCGACGACCGCGACGATCGGCACTTCCGTCGAGTCGTCGTCGCCGTAGCCGGAAGGACGGTTCTCGAGGTCGCCCGGATCGACGAGGACTTGCGGCGCGTAGATGCGACCCGTGGGCATCACCGATTTCGCGAGCGCGAAACTCTGACACGCGACGTGCCGTCCGTCGTCGAGGATGCCGTCGCTGAACTGCCGCTCGAGCGGCGTGCTGTCTTCCTCCGACTCGTCGCGGCTGGGAATTCGTTGCGCACCGAAGGCGATCTCCTTCGCCTTCGAATTCGCGTCGCGGAGGTCGACGACGCTCATCTTCGCGCCGACCGAGTGGGCGACGTAGGCGGACGTCCCGTCGTCCGTGACGAGTACGGCGCGGGGCTCGCGGGGGAGTTCGACGTGGCGGCGCTTGGCGAACGTCCCGGTCTCGAACGTGTCGAGCGAGTGTCCCCACCCGTGGGTCACGAGGAGCGACTTCCGATCGGGTGTCACCGCGAGGGCGACCGGTTCGGTGCCCGTCTCGACGGAGCAGCGCGACGAGGGCGCCTCGTTCGCGGCCGCGACTTCGAGGACTTGAACGCCCCCCTTGTCGCGCAGCGCCACGACCAGGCTACCGTCCGGGAGCGCGATCACGTTGGAGGGTTTTCCGCGGAGCGCCACGTCGGCGACCTGCAGGTTCGCGTCCACGTCGACGACGTGGAGCGCGGCGTCGTCCTCGTCGGCGACGTAGGCCAGCGTCCTTCCGTCGACACGCGCGAGCGCGACGCTCGAACCCACGCCCGCCACGTCGAGGACGGTGAACGTCGGGTGCGCTTTCGCCGGACGGCACCCTTCGGATGCGCCCCCCGCGACGGAGGGCACGGGTGCCGAGCCGCGGGGTGCGGTCGCGCCACACGCCGTGGCCGAACCGAACAAGGCCATGCCGAGAACCCAACGAACCGAACGCGTGCTTCGAACCATCGTGCGAATCCTCCGGACCCGGAACGACCCGGGGGCCGCTCGCGATTCCGGTTGGACGGAGCAGCGCGACCGAAAGTTCCTCGCTTCCGCGTCTCGTCGGGCGGGGCCGAATTCGTGCAGGATCCCCGTGGGGGCGGAGGGCAGGGGGACACGTGCCCTCGCGTCGCTGCTTCGGCGCGAAACGGGACAATTTGCAGCGATCTCGTCGTTTTCGCCAAGGTTGGCTACCGTGTCACGACGGTGGCGGACGCGGACTCGACCTACGACGAGGAGGACCCGCGTTCGCGCGCCGGATGGGGGCGGACCGGGGCGACCGAAAAGGTCGTCGGCATCGACCTCGGCACGTCGAACACCGTCGTCGCGTATTCCGACGGCGGGCACGTGCGCGCGCTCGTCGCCGAGGGAAACGTCACGACCATCCCGTCCATCGTCTCGTTCTTGCCGAACGGCGACGTGCTCGTCGGCAAGGAAGCGAAGGAACGACGCGACGAGGACCCCGAGAACACCGTTTTCGGCGTGAAGCGCCTGCTCGGCCGCGTGTGGGGTGACCCGGAAGTCGAGGCCGCCCGCGCGCGACTGCCCTTCGAACTCCGTCGCGGCAAGAACGACAGCGTGCAGGTCCGCATCCGGGACGAGTTCTTCACCCTCCCCGAGATCAGCGCGTTCGTCCTGCGGAAGGCGAAGGCCGTCGCCGAGGAGGCGTTGGGCGAGCCGGTCGAACGCGCCGTGATCACGGTGCCGGCGAACTTCAACGACCTCCAGCGCGAGGCCACGAAACTCGCGGGTGCACTCGCCGGAATCGACGTGATGCGGATCCTGAACGAGCCGACGGCGGCCTCGATCGCCTACGGCAAGGGCAAGGAGGAAGCGGAGAGCGTCCTCGTCTACGACTTCGGCGGCGGCACGTTCGACGTGACGCTCCTCCGGCTCTCCGAGGACGTGTACCGCGTGCGCTCCACCGCCGGCGACATGTTCCTCGGCGGCGACGACGCCGATCTCGCCATCGCCAAGCGCTTCGCCTCCGACATCCAGCGGAAGCACTTCTTCGACCCCACGAAGGACCGCGCCATCTTCGCGCGCCTCCTCGAGGTGGCCGTCGAGACCAAACACGCCCTCTCGTCCAAGCCGACCGTCGTCCTGGACGTCGAAGGCATCCTTCCGGCGTTCTCCGGGCAGGACGTCTCTGTCCGGTGTGCCATGTCCCGGAAGGAATTCGCGGACGTGATCCGCCCCCTGGTCTCGCGCACGATCGCCGTGTGCCAGGGCGCACTCGACGCGGCGAAGTGGACGACCAAGGACGTCGATCGCGTCATCCTCGTCGGCGGGAGCACGCGGATGCACTCCGTCCGCGAACGGGTCACCGAGTTCCTCGGGCGTGAACCAACCATGGGGGTCGACCCGGACGAAGCCGTGGCGCTCGGTGCGGCCCTCCTCGCGACGGGCATCGCCGCCGACACTCCCCGGACGAAGAAGCCGGCGTGGACCCTCCTCCACGACGCGCCACCGAGCCCACCCGACGCCGCGCCTCCTCCGCGCGTGCTCGCGGCGCCGCTGCCGAAGATCGCGGAGATCGCCAGGACGAACGCCGCTCCCGTACCGGCCGGTCCGTCGCTCCTCGAACGGGTTCGCGAGAAGGCGGCGGACGTCCCCACGTGGGGATGGGTCGTCCTCGTCGTCGGTCTCCTCGCGGTCCTCGCCTTCGGCTTGTCGATCACCATCGTCCCCTCCGAGTGACGCGGGACGGAGGCGAGGTCCACCGCGGTCGTTTGCCCTGGCCGAACGCCTGCACGACGGGCATGCTGCGCCCATGGTTCGCCTCCCCGGTCTCGTCCGATCCTTCGCGCTCACGACCCCCGTCCTCGCCACGATCCTCGTGAACGCCCTCGCCTGCTCGAAGGCGGAGCCGTCGAAGCCCGCCGAACCCACCGTCACGACGCCGTCCGCCAACCCCCACGCGGCCATGACGGCGACCCCGGGTCACGAGGGCATGGCGATGCCCGGGCATCCCGGGGCGCTCGCTCCGTCCACGACGGATCCGGCCGGCCCGACGCCCGAAGTCGAATGGAAGGCGCCCGCGACGTGGACGAAGGCGGAGAACCCGTCGCCCATGCGCAAGGCCACCTACAAGATCCCCAAGGCCGCGGGCGACGACGCCGACGCCGAGATGAGCATCACGCAGGTCGGCGGCGGCCTCGAAGCCAACATCGAACGTTGGGCCGGTCAGTTCGAAGGGGGCGCGAAGGACACGAAGCGATCGACGCGCACGGTGGGGGACCTCAAGGTGACGGTGGTCGAGATGTCGGGCACGTTCAACGGATCCGGCATGCCCGGGACCGGCGCACCGAAGGGCCCGAAGAAGGACCAAGTCCTCCTCGCCGCCATCGCCGACGTCGATCCTCCCTACTTCTTCAAGCTCGTGGGCGGCTCGAAGACCATCGCCGCCGCCCACAAGGACTTCGACACGTTCGTCGCGTCCTTCAAGAAGAAGTGACGGACGCGGGCGACCCGCTCACGTCGTGAGCGGGCGATTCTTCTGCGTGCTTCGAAGGCCTTCGGCGTCCCCGCTCACGTCGTGAGCGGCCACCGCGAGGCGAATCGGTTGGTCGCGTCGACGAGCGCACGCGCGTTGCCTGGTTCGAGGGCGGCGTGGCCGGCGTCGTTCACGACGACGAGCTCCGCTTCCGGAAACGCCCGGTGGAGATCCCACGCGCTCCGCATCGGGCACACCACGTCGTACCGGCCCTGGACGATGACCGTGGGAATGTGGCGGATCTTGCCGACGTTCGCGAGCAGCTCGTCGTCGCGCTCGAAGAACCCGCGATTGATGAAGTAGTGGCACTCGATGCGCGCGAACGCGAGGGCGAACGTGTCGTCGCCGAACTTCTTCACCGCGTCCGGGTCCGTGTAGAGACGCGACGTGCTTCCCTCCCAGATGCTCCACGCGCGCGCGGCCTCGGCACGGACTTTCGCGTCGTCGCCGGTGAGGCGCTTGGAGTACGCGCGGAGGAGATCGCCGCGCTCCGCTTCCGGGATCGGCGCGAGGTAGTGTTCCCACGCGTCGGGATAGAGCGCGCTCGCACCGGCCTGGTAGAACCAGTCGATCTCCCACTTGCGGAGGAGGAAGATGCCCCGGAGAACGAGCTCGGTGACGACCTCGGGATGCTTCTCGGCGTAGGTCAGCGCGAGCGTGCTTCCCCACGACCCTCCGAACACCTGCCACTTCGCGATGCCGAGGTGCTCGCGGAGCCTCTCGATGTCGGCCACCAGATCCCAGGTCGTGTTCTCCTCGAGCGACGCGTGGGGCGTGCTCTTGCCGCACCCCCGCTGATCGAAGAGGACGATCCGGTACTTCGACGGATCGAAGAAGCGGCGGTACTTGGGCTCCGTGCCTCCGCCCGGACCGCCGTGGAGGAACACGACCGGTTTGCCTTCGGGATTGCCGGACTCCTCGAAGTACAGTTCGTGCACGCCGCCCACCTTCAACCGACCTTCGCGGTAGGGCTCGAGGTGCGGAAAGAGGGGGTCCTTGGCGTTCGTTCGCGCGTCGTTCACGCGTCCCATCTACCACGCCGAATTCGGGCGGGGTGAAGCGAAGAAACGTCCGGAGCGCTCCTGCCCGCACCCCGGGATCACGGACCGAGACGTGGGGCGAATCGAACGAATCACCTCACGTCGGGACGTCGGGACCCAAGAATTCCGGCCAGAGTGGTGGCCCCGCTACGGACCGAAATGCGCGCTGATTCCGAGGCCCACGAACATCTGGAGGCCGGAGGCGAGCACGTACCGCGGCGTCGGAATCGTGGCGTCCACGTTGCCTTCCGTGGTCTTGACGCTGACCGGACGCGGATCCCCGCTGGGCGTGACCGCGTCCCCCCGCGGCGCGTCGACCCAGAAGAGGACGCCGACGCCGATGGCGGCGCTCTTGCTGATCCCGATGATCATCCCGGCGTCGACCAGCCCCGCGAACGCCGCGTAGCTCGCGTCGGCACCGTACTCGTCCGTGACGCCGCCGCTCGTGTACCGCACGAGGGAGAAGTTCCGGAACGTGATCCCCGGCGAGAGTCCGAAGGTCAGTCGGAAGTTCCCGCTGCTCGTGAGGCGCCCGCCGGCGCCCACGAATCCACCCAGCGAGTAGAGGCTGTAGCCTTCGTAGCGGGAGAGGAGCCCCTCGGCGAACTCGGCGTCCGCGGGGTTCAAGGTTCCCTGGATGGCGTGCTTCTCCTCGTGGCGATCGGCGAGGAAGGCGCCCACGGCCTCGAGGGAGAGCACGCCGAACCGGTACCCGCCGCGAAGCACCGCGCCTCCGCCGAACGCGCGCGAACTCGTGCACGACGCGTACGGCGGATCGGGGCAGGGGAGGAGCGGGTACTTCGAAAGCACGAACGAACCGAAACCCGTGACGTCGACGTACGCACCGGTCGTCGCGGCCGGAGTCGAGTCCTCCCTCGAATCTTCCTCGTCCTCGTCGTCCCTGTCGCGCCGCCGCTTCTTCTTCTTCCGGGGCGTGTCGTCGTCCTCGTCGTCGTTCCCGCGTTTCGCGGAGGGCTTCGTCCCGCCGAGCGAGTTCGCCGACTTGTCGTTCTTGTCGGGGATGAACTTGAGCGAGACGTTCGTCACTTCCTGGGACTTGATCGTCACCCCGCGCTTTTCGACCGTCTCGAACCCTTCCTTCAGGATCCAGAAGTCGTGCGTGCCCGGGTTGAGGATGATCGGCGGGATCATGGGCGTCTTGCCCACGGACTTGCCGTCGACGAACACCTCCGCTCCGCGTTCGTCGAACTCGATCTTCGCGGTCCCCGTGAGGAGCAGCATGGCGCTCGACTGGAGCTCGATGTCCGCCTTCTCCTGGGCGTTGATTTCGCCGGGGTGATCGGTGAGGACGCGCTGGTAAGATTCGTGCGCGTCCGCGAAGTTCCGGAGCTCGCGCTGGCATTCCGCCAGGAGTCGCAGCGCACGGCCTGATGCCCGAGCCGGTACGCGAGCGCGAATTCGTCGCGCGCCGCTTCGTAGAGCTTCTGCGAGGAACTTCAGTCCGTCCGCGAGGTGGACCTTCGCCTCCTGCGGATTGAGCGCGACGCCCGAAGGTTCCGGAGCGCGCGCCTGTGGCGCCGCGGGAGGCGCCGCCTGGGACTCCCGGACGGATCCCCACGCTCGCTACGACGAGGAGCGCCGCGAGGCGGGAGGTCCGGAAAGCACGCCGCATACTTCCTTCGAGTTTACCTGCGCTTTTCGAGCTGGCACCATTCGTCGATGGTCGAGACGAAGGTGGAGCGGGCACGCGCGCAGGCAACCGGCACCGGGGACCCGAATTCGCGGACGTCCGTGGGGGTGGGGTCCCGCCGTCCCAGGACATCGGCGTCTCTCCGATGCGCGCTCCTTTTCGCAGGTGCGGCCCTGTCCGCCGCGCCCGCCTGCGGCAGCGGGACGGTCCGGGAAGTTACGCAAGTGCCTCCCGAAGGAGGTCCCGGTGGGACCACGATCGGTCCGGACGGAGCGGTCACCCTCGACGCCGGCGCGGACGCCGAGCGTCCCGCCGATTGCGATCCGGGGGTGCCTCCGATCAAGCTCACGCGCGTCGTGGAAGGCGTGGACTCGGCGCTCTTCGTCACCTCGCCCAAGGGCGACACGTCGCGCCTCTTCGTCGTCCTGCAGGACGGGACCATCCGCATCTCGAAGGACGGCACGCTCCTCCCGAAGCCGTTCCTCGATCTCACGCCCTCGTCACGAAGGGAGGCGAACAAGGACTCCTCGGCGTCATTCCATCCGGACTACGCGACGAACGGTCGTTTCTTCGTGAGCTACACGACCTCCGGGGCGGGCTCGCCGGCCGCTCGGTGATCGCGGGTACAAGGTCTCGTCCGACGCCGACGTCGCCGGTCCCGACCCGGTGAAGGTGCTCTTCACCGTCGACCAGCCCTACGAGAACCACAACGGAGGCATGATCGCCTTCGGACCCGACGGAAGCTCTACGTCGGCTTCGGCGACGGAGGGGTCGGGAGGCGATCCCGAAAATCGCGCCCAGAACCTGACGACCAAGCTCGGCAAGATCGTCCGCATCGACGTCGACACGTACCCGACCCCCGCACCCGGGAACATGACCGGGGCCGGCGTGGACCCGGACATCTGGGATTTCGGTCTCCGCAATCCTGGCGCTTCAGCTTCGATCGCGCGACGGGCGATCTGTACGTCGGCGACGTCGGCCAGAGCACCCGGGAAGAAATCGACGTCGAGCCGAAGGGCGCCGGGGGCAAGAACTACGGCTGGAACTGCACGGAGGGCAACCTGCCCTACGAACCGACGGCCCCGGGATGCGCCACCGCCACGATCACCGCGCCCGTCAAAGACCATCCGCGGAGCGAAGCGGAGTCGATCACGGGAGGGTACGTCTATCGTGGCGACAAGATCCGGTGTCTCCGCGGCCGTTACGTCTACGGCGATTTCGCGACCCAGCGCATCTTCTCGTTCGAGTGGAAGGGCGGGCCCATCCAGAACGAGGCCGAACTGACGGGCCTCCTCAATCCCGCGTCCTCGCTGAACCTGATGATTTCGTCGTTCGGCGAAGACGCGGTCGGGGAGTTGTACGTGGTGTCACGCGCCGGGGCGGTGTACCGGATCGACCCCCGCTGAATCGTCCGTCGCGGCGGCGACCGCGGGGACGTCGTCGAGGACGGACTTCGTGCCGTCCTCGAGAGCGCGGGAGAGGACGTCGGACATGTCGTCCGCGAAGAAGAACTCCATGGCGGCGCGAGCGTCCTCGGGCACGTCCTCCAGATCCCGTTCGTTCTTGGCCGGGAGGATGACGCGCGTGATTCCGGCACGGTGCGCGGCGAGCACCTTCGACTTGATGCCGCCGACGGGCAAGACGCGTCCGCGGAGGGTGACTTCGCCCGTCATCGCGGTGTCGGGACGGACGCGACGTCCCGAGAGGAGCGAGGCGAGCGCGGTGAAGATGGTCACGCCCGCGGACGGACCGTCCTTGGGGACGGCGCCCGCCGGCACGTGAACGTGCAGGTCGCTCGTCGCGAGGAACCCGGGCTCGATGCCGAGGACCCCGGCGTTGCTGCGGACGTAGGTGAGCGCCGCACGCGCCGACTCCTTCATCACATCGCCCAGTTGTCCCGTGATCTCGAGCTTTCCGGACCCCGGCATGCGCGACGTCTCCACGAAGAGGATGTCCCCTCCCACGGGAGTCCACGCGAGTCCGGTGGCCACGCCCGGGACCGACGTGCGTTCGCGAACCTCCGCGAAGAATTTCGGCTTGCCCAAGTGAGTCTTGAGGTCCGCCTCACCGACCGTGACGGTCTCGGGCTTCGCGTCGGGCTTCTTCGCGATGGCGAGGGCGAGGCTCCGGACCAGCTTCATCACTTGCCGCTTGAGTTGGCGCACGCCCGCTTCCCGCGTGTAGTCGCGCACGATCGCGCGGAGTGCGTCGTCCCCGAGCCGGAGGGAGTCCTTCCCGATGGCGTGTTCCTCGAGGAGCTTCGGGACGAGGTGGGTCCGTGCGATCCGTACCTTCTCCTCCTCGGTGTATCCGGACAGCTCGATGATCTCCAGGCGATCCCGGAGCGGAGCCGAGAGCGGCTCGAGGGAGTTCGCGGTGCAGAGGAAGATCACCTCGGAGAGATCGAACGGCAGCTCGAGGTAGTGGTCCACGAACGTCCGGTTCTGTTCGGGATCGAGGACCTCGAGGAGCGCGGCTTCCGGCGAACCCGCCCATCCTTGTCCGAGCTTGTCGATCTCGTCGAGGAGCACGATGGCGTTCTTCGCCTTCGCCTTCTTGAGGGCGTGCAGGATGCGGCCGGGAAGGGCGCCGACGTACGTCCGACGGTGACCTCGGACCTCCGCCTCGTCCCGGACGCCTCCGAGCGAGATGCGCACGAAGGGGCGCCCCGTCGCGTCGGCGATGGATTGGCCGAGCGAGGTCTTGCCGACGCCGGGCGGCCCGTAGAGGCAGAGGATGTTGCCGCGCGCATTGCCCGAGAGCTTGAGCACGGCGAGGTGTTCGAGGATGCGCTTCTTCACGTCGGGCAGGCCGTCGTGATCGGCGTCGAGCTTGGCCGACACGGCGTCGAGGTCGAAGGTGCCTTCGGCGCGCGCGTTCCACGGCAGATCGCAGATCCACTCGAGGTACGTGCGGATGACGTTGTACTCCGCGCTCTGCGGCTGGATGGCCTCGAGGCGACGGAGCTCCCGCTGCGCGGTTTCCCTCGCTTCGTCGGAAAGATCCGCCTTCTCGACGCGCTCCTTGATGCGCGCGAAGTCGCTCTCCGTACGGTCGTCCCCCAGTTCCTTCTGGATGGCCTTGAGCTGCTCCCGGAGCACGGCTTCGCGCTGGTTCTTGCCGAACTCGCGACGCACGTCTCCGTCGATCTTCTTCTTCACGTCGGCCGTGGCCTTCACGTCCCCGAAGATTTCCGCGACTCGGCGGAGCCGTTCCGGCACCCGCGTCTCGGCGAGCAGCTCGACCTCGCGCTCGGTCGTGAGTCCGAGGACCGCCGCGACGCGGTCCGCCACGATGGCGGGCTCCAGGTCGTCGCCGTCGAGGTCTCCGAAGGAACGACCGCCGTCCTTGGTGGCACTCTTGAACTCGGCGACGAGCGCGCGGGCGAGACGTTCGCTCTCGCCATCGTCCTCCCCTTCCTCCTCGAGCGGGGTCGCGCGCGCGAGGAAGTACGGTTCGGAGGCCTCGAGACCGTCGAGGCGGAAACGACCCAGGCCCGTGAGCACGACCCGGAGCTCCCGTTCGCTCACGCGCACCACGCGATCGACCCGCGCGTAGGTACCGGTGCCGTGCATGTCCTCGAACGTCGGCTCGACCGTGCTCGATTGCTTCTGGGCGACCACACCGATGATGGCGCCCGCGTCCAAGGACGAGAGGAGCGCGATGGAACGTTCCCGTCCGACCGGGAGCGTGATCACGGACGACGGGAAGAGGACTCCCGTGCGGAGGGGGAGGAGAGGGAACGGGGAACGGGGCGCGCGGGCACCCCCTCGTAGCTGGGTCATCGTGGGCTCCGTGGAGAGAGGCCCGTCGATCCGCCCCCGCCTCGGAGGACGGTGACGAAGGAGGTGCGGCGGGATTCGTCGAACCTAAGGTCGGACGTCCCCATGTCAACGCGTGCTCCGCGCGCGCGCCCGCCCACGCGGTCGGAACCGCGTGTCGGATTCACGACAGCGACGTTACTTCTTGCTCGGCGGCCGAGCCGTCGACGTGGGCGGCGTGTCGAGCTCGACGACGTCGCTCTTCCGCGGTGCGGGGCCGGCGTCGCGCTTGTCGCTCGTCTCCGCCTTCTCCGCCTCCCGCCGCTCGGCTTCGGCCTTCTCGGCGGCCACCTTGTCCGCGAGCGCCTTGTCCGCCGCGGCCTTCTCGGCGGCTGCCTTCTCCGCGGCAGCCTTCTCGGCGGCGACGCGCTTCGCCTTCGTCGCCTCGAACTCGCCGGTCGCGAGATCGAACGCTCCCGCGTCCCACACGCTGCCGGCCTTCCGCACCGTGGGATCGCAGACCTTGTCCGTGCCCTTGCCGTCGTGGAACAGCTTCACGCACGCGACGGGCGCACCGTAGAAGCGATCGTCGACGTACTTCACGTACGCGTGGAACTTGCCGTCCTTGTGCGGGACCTTCACGAAGGCCGACGCCGTGCTCTTCTGCGCCGAGCACCACGAGGGACGCGGAGCGCCTTCCGTCGCGCAGTCGAGGCGTCCGTCGCCGAGGAAGCCCCGACCCTCGAACGGCTCCCTCTGCGTGCGCACGTCGACGGCGTGGAGCTCCACACGCGGGAACGTGGACGGATCGTCCTGAGGATCGAACTTCGTCCACGCGAGCTCGGCGACGAACGCTCCCGTCGGCGGGACGGCCTGGACGATGGCACCTCCCATGGTCGTGCGGCTCGCCTCGTCCTCCTGCTGGTAGCGGACGGAGTATTGGCCGAACGTGTCGATGGGGAACGTGACGTCACGGCTGCCTTCGGCGATGGTGAGCTTCGACGTCGAACCTTCCGGCGACTCCGCCAAGTTCCACGTGCGCTCGATGATCGGGATGGCTCCCGGTTCCTTGTTCTTCACCGCCGAGCACGCCACGACGTCCCCGAGCTCCGCGACGAGCGGCGACGTCGCCGTGCCCTTCGACTGGATCTTGCAAGCGATCTCCGCGCCGAGGGGCGCCGCGCACGGCTTGCCGCGGATCGAGTCGAGGTGGAACATGGTGTCCCGATCCACGCGTTCGGTGAAGCGCACGTCCACGATGGGCTGCGCGCGGTTCGGCTTCGGGCAACCTTTGCCGGGGACGGTCTCGGTCAGGTACACGTGGAGCGTCGTGTCCGTGTAGACGACCGCGCGGACCTCGAGATCCTCGGCGTCTTCGCCGCCCGCGGCCATGACCACCATCTCCTTCGAGAAGTTGAAGCTCCGCGGGAGAGCAGGGTAGGAACCCTGCGCCGGATTCGGGAAGAGGAGGCGCCAGTCGTCGGGATTCTTGACGACGTGGAAGCCGTCCTTCGGACGCGGCCCCACGAGCTCCCACCGCTTCAGCGTGAGCGGCGTCCCCTGCTCGATGGTCGAGACGGCGCCCAACGAATTGCGGAACACTTCGCGTCGCGGGAGCGTGGTGCAGGCCGCGACGAGCGTGGCGGACACGACGACGGACCCGAGAGCCAGGACGGTGAGGAGACGCGTACGCATCGGCATCGAGGGCCTCACAGGCACCGGGAGGCGAAGTTCTTGATGAGGGCGTTCGCGCAGAACTTCTGCGTGATGCTGCGGAACGTGAACTCGCAACAGGTGGTGTATCCCTGCGTGTCGCCGGCGCAGTCCGCGGGGGCCTGGCATGCCTTGATGGTCGCGGTGCCGGGGCACGAGAAGGGAACCTGGGACTGGCACGTCGCGCGGCACGCCGACGACGCCTGCGCGATCGGGCAATCCGGGATGCTGCCCGCGCCGAGCTTGACCGTGCCGCAGCACGTCTTCGTGGAACCGGTGCAATCCTCCGGACCGTCGCACGCGACGGGAGCGGCTCCGTCGGTGCAGGACGTGGCGCACACGCCCTGCAGGCCCGCGTCGGGGTCGTACGAACCGCAGCAGACTTGACCCGCCGTGCACGTGCTCGATCCGCAGAACACGGCCGCGTCGGCGGCGCGCTCGCCGGGATCGAACGAACCGTCGTTCGCGGGCGCGGAGTCCTTGGTGCCGGAGTCGGTGGACGTCGTGCCGCCGTCCGTCGTGGCGGCGGAATCGCCCTGCGACGTCGCACCGTCGCGGGCCGTGGTCGCGCCGTCGGAGCTCGTCGTCGCGTCCGTCCCCGAGTCGGTGGCGTCGACGGGTTCCGTTCCGCCGCCGCACGCCGCGAGGGCGAGTGCGGACGACGCGAACGCGGTCGCGGCGAGTGAAAGGAGACCGAGTGCGCGGTGACGGCCGGAGTCGTTCATGGCCGGCCGTTCTACCACGCTTCGACGTCGGCAAGTGCACGCTTCGACGGCGCGAAACGGGCGAATTCAGCCGGTTCCGTGACGGATGCTGCCGGCGCGGCGCGCCTTGAACCGGTTGATGAGGCCGTTCGTGGAGGCGTCGTGGGACGTGACGTCCCCCGGTGCCGCGAGCTCGGGGAGGATCTTCGAAGCGAGCTCCTTGCCGAGCTCCACGCCCCACTGGTCGAAGCTGTAGATGTCCCAGATCACGCCCTGGACGAAGATCTTGTGTTCGTACAATGCGATCAACGTGCCGAGCGTCTTCGGGGTGATTTTCTGGACGAGGAACGAGTTCGTCGGACGATCGCCCGTGAACACCTTGTGCGGAACGAGCGCTTCGAGTTCCGCACCGCCTCGCCCCTTCGCCTGGAGTTCCTTCCGGGCTTCGTCCGCCGTCTTGCCGCGCATGAGCGCTTCCGTCTGCGCGAAGAAGTTCGCGAGGAGGATCGCGTGATGGTCGCCCAGCGGATTGTGCGTCTCGATCGGCGCGATGAAGTCCGCCGGTACGAGCCGCGAGCCCTGGTGGATCAGTTGGTAGAATGCGTGCTGCCCGTTCGTGCCGGGCTCTCCCCAGATCACGGGGCCGGTGTCGTAGCCCGTGACGCGCTTCCCCTCGCGCGTCGTGCTCTTGCCGTTGCTCTCCATGTCGCCTTGTTGGAAGTACGCGGCGAACCGGTGCATGTACTGGTCGTAGGGGAGGATCGCGTGCGTGTGTGCGCCCCAGAAATTCGCGTTCCACACGCCGAGGAGCGCCATCACGACGGGGACGTTCTTCCGGAGGTCCGTGGTCGTCCGGAAGTGCACGTCGGTCTCGTGGGCGCCGCCGAGCATCTCCTCGAACGCATCCATCCCGATGGCGCACGCGATGGAAAGCCCGATGGCCGACCACAGCGAATAGCGACCGCCGACCCAGTCCCAGAAGGGGAACATGTTCGCCGTGTCGATCCCGAACGCTGCCACTTCCTTCTCGTTCGTCGAGAGCGCCACGAAATGTTTCGCGACGGCGTCCTTCGAACCCAGTTTACCGAGGAGCCAATCCCGCGCGCTCCGCGCGTTCGTCATCGTCTCCTGGGTCGTGAAGGTCTTCGACGCGATGGCGAAGAGCGTCGTTTCCGGATCGAGGTCCCTCAGCGTCTCCACGAGATGCGTTCCGTCGATGTTCGACACGAACCGCGGGGTGGGGCCTCCGCGCCCGTAGGGCTTGAGTGCCTCGGTGACCATGACCGGACCGAGATCCGAACCTCCGATGCCGACGTTCACGATCGTGCGGATCGCCTTGCCCGTGTGTCCTACGTGGCGGCCCGAACGGACGTCGTCCGTGAACGTGCGCATCCGTGCGAGGACGGCACGCACGTCCGGCATCACGTCCTTGCCGTCGACGAACACGGGATCGGCGCCGCGGTTCCGGAGCGCGGTGTGGAGGACCGCCCGGTGTTCCGTGCCGTTGATCTTCTCGCCGGCGAACATCGCCCGGATCATCTCCGGTACGCCCCTCTCGTTCGCCAGCGCGACGAGGAGATCCATGGTCTCGTCGGTGACGCGGTTCTTCGACGGGTCGAAGAACACGTCGCCGAGTTCGAGCGAGAACCGCGCGGCGCGCCCCGGATCCTTCGCGAAGAGCTCCCGCATCGTCGTGGACGCGAGCGTGTCCTTGTGGCGGGCCAGGGCCGCGTACGCGGCCGACTCCGGGAGGGATTTCATTTCTTCGTCTTGGAGAAGAGCTGGAAGGTGAACGGGCCGGACCCCTTCTTCGCCGCGACGTCGACCTTGTACGGGATCGGGACCGGCGTGATCGGGCATTGGGGTGTCGCTCCGCCGCCGATCGCCGCCACGTTGTCCGTCCGCTTGTCGGACTCGACGGGCACGGTGAAGAAGGGAGGCATGAGGAGCGTCATCTCGACGTCCGTGATCGCGCCCTGCGGGGAGGCCGCGAGCAGCGTGTAACACTTGCCGCCGACCAGGTTGACGCTCATGCCGAAGTGCCCGCCCGTCTCGAGGCGTTGCGTCGTGGGAGGTCCTTCGGCCTCCATGCCCGGCGCGAGTTTGGCCTGGGCGGACTTGAGCGCCGCTTCGCCGTTGTCGGTCCCGGCGGGCGTGGTGGCCGTCGCCGTCCCGTTCGCCTTCGCGAAGAGCTGCACCGCGACGGGGCCGCTCCCTCGGGCGGCGATGACGTCGAGCTTGAACGCCCCCTGCGCGTTCGCGTCGATGCACAGGTGCGCCGGCGTGGGACCGAGGACGGACACCTTCGGCTGGCGCACACCCTGGGCGATGGGCGTCGTGAAGAGCGGGGCCGAGAGGAGCTCGAGTCCCAACTCGTCGATCGCGCCATCCTTCGACACGCCGACGATCGCGTAACAGCGACCCGCCGCCAACGTGAGTCCGATTTGGGCGCGGCCACCCGGCGCGAGCATCTCCTTGAAGGGAAAGCCTTCGGCCGTCATGTCGGGCGCGACGACCTTCGCGACGGTCGCCACTGCGACGTCGAGGCCTTCGAACGGGTTCGCGGTCGACGGACCCGTGCCGGCATCCGAAGGAACGGCGGAACCGACGCCCGCGTTCACGGTCGCCGAGGGCTTGCCTGCGCACGAAGCCGCGGCGAACGCGAGGATCGCCAACCCGAAGATCCGGGTCGCGAACCCCACCGTGTCGCCGTGGGCCACGGAAGGAGCCGAAAACGGTGCTTTCTCCAGACGGACGAGTCGTGCCATACCTTTTTCCCTCGCGCGTCGTCGTACCACACCTGGTCGCGGTCCTTTCCAGGACCCGTTCTCATTCTCGTTCCGAGTCCGGCGCGCACCGATTTCCGGGGAGGTCTCTGCACCATGAACATCTCGACGCGCCGAACGCTCATCGTCACACTGTCGTCCACCGCGCCGGTCGCGCTCGTGCTCGCCGCCTCCGTCGGCCTCGCCCATTGCAGCGGCAGCAGCGGCGTCGACCTCGGGGACGCGTCCGCGGCCGATTCGTCCGCGGGCTCCGATTCGAGCACGACCACCGATGGCTCCTCGTCGGTCGACGCGCGTTCCGACGCGCCCGTCACGACGGACGCCGCGGCCGATGCCGCGCGCGACGGTTCCGCGACGGACGGTGGCCGCGACGGAGGTGGCGATGGCGGCGGTGACGGCGGTCGCGACGGCGGCGGTGACGCCGGCCGTGATGCCGGGAACGACGCGGGCGATTCTGGAACGACCCAGGATTCGGGCGCGACCGACGCCGGCTCCGATGCCTCCGACGCGGGCGCGACGGACGCCGGCTCCGACGCCGCGGCCGACGCGGGGTCGGACGCGAGCGACTCCGGCGGCGAGAACGCGGCCCTCGAGATCCAGAACTGCGACGCGGCGGACTACGTCGATCGCACGGCGGCGAACGCGGAACGCACCGTCGTGTGGGGCTTCACCGTCGGGACGACCGCGGCCCGTTGCATGAAGGTCAAGGCGGGTCAGAGCGTCCTGTTCACGCTCGAGACCGCCCAGGTCGGCTTCAACATCCACCCGGTCATCGTCCCTCCCCAGGATCCGGGCGACGCGAACAACCCCATCGGTGGGCTCGCGAACACCGGTACGTCCCAGATGGCCACGTTCCCGACCGCGGGGACCTACGGCTTCGTGTGCGGAAACTTCCACCCGGGCATGCAGGGCGCGATCTGGGTCGTCCCCTGAGCCGAACTTCCGCACGCCGCACCTGGAGACGCCCGGAAGGCGTCCGGGTGCGCACCCCGATGCGCACCGTGTAACGCGGGCCGCGGAGAGCCATTTTCCGCCGCTTTGCGCGCGTGAACGTGCCCCCAAAGGTTGACACACGGGGCTGGGCATACGAATACCCCCCGCGTGGCAGCCAGTTACTTCGACGTGGACGGCACCCTCGTCCGCACGAACCTCGTTCATCCGACCGTCTTCTACCTGCTGAACCAGCAGAGCCCCGTCCAGAGCGTCGCGAAAGTCGCGCGCGCGTTGTTCGGTGCGCCGCGCATGGCCCTCGCGGAGATGCAGGATCGGCGCGTCTTCAACGAGCTCCTCTTCAGTTCCTACGAGGGCACGTCGAAGGACCGCCTCCACGGTCTGGCGGACGAAGCGTTCGACAAGGTCATCAAGCCCGCGCTGTTCCCGTCGGCGAAGGCCCTCGTGTCCCGTTGCCGCAAGGAAGGGCAGGACGTGGTCCTCGTCTCCGGTGCGCTCGACTTCTTGATGGAGCGGCTCGCGGCCCACATCGGCGCGACGGGCATCATCGCCAACCGCCTCGAGATCAAGGACGGCCACGCCACCGGACGCCTCCTTCGGCCCGTCGTCGCGGGACCCGAAAAGGCGCGCCTGATTCGCGAGCACGCCCGCGCGAACGGCCACGACCTCGCGCAGTGTTTCGCCTACTCGGACAGCTACTCCGACGTGCCCATGCTCTCCGTCGTCGGTTACCCCGCCGCCGTGAACCCGGACGCGCGCCTCGCACGGCTCGCGAACACGTACGGCTGGCCGATCCTGAACTTGAAGGAGCGATCCGGCCCCGCCGTCCACGCGTAGCGCCGCATCCTCCAAGGCGCTGCCTTCCTCGCCGCGCCTCCGTCCGAACCCTTGGAGCCCGTTCATGAGTCATCCGCTCGTCGTCACCCTCGATCGCAAGAGTGCCCCGCGCACCATCTTTTCGGGTGACCGCCTCGTCGAAGTCGACATGCCCGCCGGAACGCGCGTCGTCTATCCGCGCCCTCCGCTCGAGCCGCTCCGCGACGTCGACGCCGCGATCCGTTACGCCCTGAACCACCCGTACAACGCGGACCCGCTGCACTCGAAACTCCGTCCGGGCATGAAGGTCGTCATCGCCATCGACGACATCTCGCTCCCTCTCCCGCCCATGCGTGCGCCCGACATCCGCGAACGCGTCCTCACCATCCTCCTCGAACTCTTCGCGAACCACGGCGTCGACGACGTGGAGATGATCATCGCGACGTCCGTGCACCGCCGCATGACGGGGCCGGAGATTCGGCACATCGTCGGTTCGAAGATCTTCGACGCGTACTACCCGCACCGCCTCTACAACCACGACGCGGAAGATCCCGAAGGGATGAAGATGGTCGGCACGACCGACCAGGGCGAAGTCGTCGAACTCAATCGCAAGGCGGTCGAGGCGGATCTCGTCATCTACGTGAACTTGAATCTCGTCCCGATGGACGGGGGGCACAAGTCGGTCACGGTCGGTCTCTGCGGCTACAAGAGCCTGATGGCGCACCACAACCCGAAGACCATGCGGGCGTGCCACTCGTACATGGACCCCTCGAAGAGCGCCCTCGCGGACTCCGTCGAGCGCATGGGCCGCGTCACGAACAAGAACCTCAACGTCTTCACCATCGAGACGACGATCAACAACCGCATGTTCGATCGCCCGCTCGAGTTCCTCCACAAGAACGAGGACGACCTCACGTCCGCCGAGAAGACGGCGCTCAAGGCCCTCCGCTTCACGCTCGACAAGGTGCCGCAACCCGCGCGCGAGGCCGTGTTCCAGCGCGTGCCGTCGCCGTTCGGCGTCACGGGCGTGTTCGCCGGCGAGACGGAAGCGGTCCACAAGCACACGATCGCGAAGTCGTTCGAGCAGTACCTCGTGCCCATCAAGGGCCAGGCCGACATCATGGTCACGGGCATCCCGTACATCAGCCCGTACAACGTGAACTCGTTCCTGAACCCGCTGCTCGTTCAAGTCATGGCGCAGGGGTACCTCTTCAACTGCTACCGGAACGCGCCCCTCGTGAAGAAGGGCGGCACGATGATCATCACCCATCCGTGCACGGACAAGTTCGATCGCGAACACCACGCGCCGTACATCGAGTTCGTCCACAACCTGCTTCCCGAGACGCGCGACGCCGTCGAACTTCACAAGCGTTACGAGAAGAAGTTCGCGTCGAACCCGGCCTACATCCAGATGTACCGCACGGGCCACGCGTACCACCCGGCCCATCCCTTTTTCATGTGGTACTGGGGCGAGGCCGGTCGTCAGCACTTGGGACGCGTGATCGTCGTCGGTGCGGACAACGAATACATCCCGAAGATCCTCGGATGGGAGACCGCCCGATCCATGGGCGAGGCGCTCGACATGGCGAAGGACACGGGGCCGCGTTCGCCCGAAATCACCATGCTCCACATGCCGCCGATCTGCATGGCGGACGTGACGGTCTGAGCGGGAGGCACGGCACGACCATGAAGGAACCGCTCGACGTCCAAGGCTTGCTCGACGGCACGCGCTTCGTCTTCCTCGGAGGCACCGGCTTCCTCGGGAAGGTGATGCTCGCCATGCTGCTCGATCGCTACCCGTCGATCGGCAAGATCTTCCTCCTGGTCCGGTCGTCGAAGAAGCAGACCACCGAGGAGCGCTTCTGGAAGGACATCGCCACGTCCCGCTGCTTCGAGCCCCTGCGCGAGAAGTACCCGGGGCCGCAGTTCGAAGAGTTCCTGAAGAGCAAGATCGTCCCCATCGACGGGGACGTCGGTCGTCCGAACTGCGGCATCGAACCCGGTCTCCTCAAGGATCTCAAGGGCACCCTCGACGCCGTCGTGAACGTCGCCGGCGTCGTCGACTTCAATCCGCCCTTGGACGAAGCACTCGACGCGAACGCGTTCGGCACCAAGAACGTCGTCGATCTCGCGAAGACGCTCGGCGACACACCGCTCTTCCACACGAGCACCTGTTACGTCGCCGGTCGCCGGAAGGGCCCCATCTTCGAAGTGCCGCCGGGCGAGTACCCGTACCCGCGGTGCGACGAGCTTGGACGGGACGCGTGGGATCCCGAGCGCGAGGTCGCCGAATGCCTCGAGCTCGTCGCCCAGGCGAAGCACCGCTCCGAGGACGCGTTCCGCAAGAGCGAGTTCCGGGAGAAGGCCCTCAAGAACCTCCGCGATCGAGGTGAGCCTTCGGAGGGGCCGGCGTACGAGTCCGAGTACGCGAAGGTGAAGCGCAAGTACGTGAGCGACATGCTCGTCGAGGTCGGCAAGGACCGCGCGACGCACTGGGGCTGGCCGAACATCTACACGTACACCAAGAGCATCGGTGAGCAGCTCGTCGCGAAGAGCGGCCTCCGCTTCACGATCGCGCGCCCCGCCTGCTGCGAGACCACGGTCGCGTTCCCGTTCGAAGGATGGAACGAGGGCGTCAGCACGTCCGCGCCGATCCTCTACATGGCCATGAAGGGCCAGGTGAACATCCCGGCGGCCGAGGTCTCGCTCGATCTCATTCCGAGCGACTACGTCGCGGCCGGCATGATCATGGCGCTCGCGGAACTGCTCGAGGGCACCCCCAAGGCCGTCTACCAGTTCGGCGCGGCCGACGTGAACCCGTGCACCGTCGCGCGCTTCGCCGAACTCATCGGCCTCTACAAGCGCCGCTACTACCAGAAGAAGGGCGGCAACCCGTTCCTCAACTTCTACCAGGCGCACGTCGAGCCCCAGAGCGTGACGCTCGAGACGTTCGATCGCATCGGACCTCCCGCGATCGCGAAGGCCTCCAAGAACCTCGCGAAGGCTCTCCGCTCCGCGGCCGTGGGACCGACCGCGGAGATGTTCTCTTCCGCCGCGAAGTCCCTCGACGCGGTCGCCTATCGCGAGACCAAGATCGGCGAGATCTTCCACCTCTTCGCCCCGTTCACGGTGCTCGAGAACGGTCCGTTCGACTGCTCCAACACGCGCGCCGCCTACGCCCGCCTCTCCGACGAGGACAAGTCGAAGCTCCCCTGGGCTCCCGAGAGCCTCGACTGGGCCGACTGGATGCGCGACGTCCAGATGCCGACGCTCGAGAAGCTCATCATGCCGGAGATGGATCGTCGCCTGAAGAAGGAGACGCAGCCGCTCCGCGCCCACGAGACCCTCGTCACGATGATGCGCCAGATGGCGGGTCGTCACGAGATGTCGACGTGCCTCCAGCGCGTCGAGACCGACGGACTCTCGCGGATCACCTACCGCGAGTTCGAGAAGCGGGCCGACGCCGTGGCGGCACGACTCGCCCAGGCGGGCGTGCAGAAGGGGCACCGCGTCGTCCTCGCCGGCCACAACCACCCCGACTGGGTCATCGCCTACTTCGGCATCCTCGTCGCGGGCGGCACCGTCGTCCCCGTCGACCCGAATTTCGAACCCGAAGTGCTCGCGACGATCGTGCGCGAGTCCGAAGCGTTCGCCGCCGTCTGGGACGCCGACGTCGAGAAGAAGTCCGGCGGACACGTGCGCGCGACCCATCGGAAGCTCACCGTCCTCGGGCTCCGGTCCCTCACCGACGAAGCGCCGCTCTCGCCCCCGCTCGTCGAAGTGGACGACGACGACGTCGCGAGCCTCATCTACACGAGCGGCACGACCGGCACGCCCAAGGGCGTGATGCTCACGCACAAGAACTTCACGGCGCTCGTCGCGTCGCTCGCGCCGCTCTTCCCGCTGAAGCCGGGACAGGCCGTGCTCTCCGTGCTCCCTCTCCACCACACGTTCGAGTTCACGTGCGGCATGCTGCTGCCGCTCACGCGCGGGGCCCGCGTCGTCTACCTCGACGAGCTCACGGGCGATCGCCTCTCGCACGCGCTCAAGAAGGCGAGTCCGACGGCGATGGTGGGCGTGCCCGCGCTCTGGCAGATGCTCGAGCGACGCATCACCACCGACATCAAGGGGAAAGGCCCCGCGTTCGAGATGGCCGTCTCGCTCGGCACCGAAGCGAACCGCTTCCTCGGCAAGACGCTCGGTGTCGACGTCGGACGCCTCCTCTTCGGACCCGTCCACGCCGCGCTCGGCGGCAAGGTGAAGTACCTGATCTCGGGCGGCGCCTCGCTCCCCGCCGAGACGTTCGACACGTTCGCGGGTCTCGGTCTGCACCTCACCGAAGGCTACGGTCTCACCGAGGCCGCGCCGGTGCTCACGGTGTCGAACCCGTCGCCGAAGTCGAAGGCCGGGCAGGTCGGCAAAGCGATCCCGGGCGTCACGGTGAAGATCCAGGACCCGGACGATCGCGGTGTCGGCGAGATCGTCGCCAAGGGCCCGAACGTCATGGCCGGTTACACCGGCTCCGATGCGACCGAAGGTGTCGTGGACGCCGACGGGTGGCTCCACACGGGTGACCTGGGCAAATTCGACAAGGCCGGTCGACTCCAGATCGTCGGTCGTTCCAAGGACGTGATCGTCACCACCACCGGCGAGAACGTCTACCCCGACGACGTCGAGCGCCGCGTCGGTGCGGTCGAACACATCGAAGAGTTCGCCATCGTCGGCATCACGACCCGCGGCGGTTCCGAGAAGGTCGCCTGTCTGGGCGTGCCGAAGAAGGACGACGGCGTGGACCGCGCGGAGCGCATGGAGCGCGCGATGAAGAGCCTCCGATCGGCCCTCGCGAAGTTGCCCTACGGCGAGCAGCCCGCCGTCGTACAGCTCCAGGACAGCGCGCTCCCCCGCACCTCCACCCGCAAGGTGAAGCGCGGCGAAGTGAAGGCCACCATCGAGCGGAATCTCGTCGGCAGCACGCGTCCGCTCGAGGCGGCGCCCGGAACCACCAACGTCCGCGTCGCCATCTCCGTCCTCAAGAACCTCCCCCTGGGCGAGGTGCGGCCGGAGATGACACTCAAGGCGGACCTCGGCTTCGACTCGCTCCTCCTCACGGAACTCCACGAGATCCTCGAGTCGAAGGGCGGCGCGGTCGATCACGACCAACTCGCCGCTTGCCGAACGGTCGCGGAGGTCGAGGCCCTGGTGCACGCTCCGCGCTCGAAGGCGCCTTCGCGCACGAAGTCCATCGAAGGCTCGGCGCCCGTCGCGTTCGACGTGCCTCCCGCCGTGCAGGACTTCGGCAAGAAGATGATCGGCCGCCTGCAGGACGTCTTCTACGGCACCGGCATGAAGTCGCGGGTTTTCGGCAGCGCCCACATCCCGCACAACCGCAACACCATCGTCGTCTCGAACCACGCGAGCCACCTCGACATGGGCTTCGTGCGACACGCCCTCGGGACCTACGGGGAGGAGATCGTCTCGCTCGCCGCCCAGGACTACTTCTTCGAGGGCGGCGTCCGGAAGACGTTCTTCGAGAACTTCTCGAACCTCCAGGCCATCGATCGCAATGCGGGTCTCCGCGGCACGCTACGTCAGGCGGGCGAAGTCATCGGGAGCGGCAAGACGGTCCTCATCTTCCCCGAAGGCACGCGGAGCCCGAACGGCGAGGTCACCGAGTTCAAGCCCCTGATCGGCCAGCTCGCCCTCGCGAATGGCGTCGACATCCTGCCGATCTACCTCGGCGGGACCCACGGCGCGATGCCGAAGGGCTCCATCCTGCCGACCAAGCGCGAGATCGTGGCGCGCATCGGTCTTCCCTTGGCCGTCGCCGATCTGCGTCGCCTCACGCAAGGCATGTCGAATTCGGACGCTGCCCGCGAGGTCGCACGCATCGCGCGGCAAGCCGTCCTCGCGCTCCGCGACGGAGGTCTGCTCGACCTCTCGAAGGTGGGCGTCGGCTCGTCGGAACTCGACGAGAAGGCGAACCCGCTCGTCCGCGTGTTCGACGAACTCGGCAAGAAGTTCCGCGCCGACAAGGTCGACAAGCCCGTCTCGTTCTATTTCACGCTCGGCGGAGACGCCGACGCGAAGTGGACCGTGAAGGTCGACAAGAGCGGCTGCCAGATCACGCCCGGTAAACCGGAAGGTTTCCAGGCCGACTGCGTCCTCAAGACGAGCCCCGAAATCTTCACCAAGATCGTCCGTGAGGCGTACGTGCCGAGTCCCGCGGAGTTCCTCTCGGGTGCGATCAAGTCGAACGACCCTTCGCTCCTCTACACGTTCCAAGAAGTGTTCGCTCTCTCCTGAGGAGTTCCCGTGGCCAAGTACCTCGTCACCGGCGCGACCGGATTTCTCGGAACCCACCTCGTCCTCGCCTTGGTCGAAGCCGGACACGATGTCACGGCGTTCGCGCGCGAGGCCCACGCGCGGTCGTTCCCCGCGGGCGTGAAGGTCGTCCGGGGCGACATCACCGACGCCGCGGCGGTGAAGGCCGTCGCCAAGGGAAAGGACGGCGTCTTCCATGCCGCCGGGCGCGTGTCGCGGAGCGCGGCCGACGCCGAAGAGATGTACACGGTGCACGTCCGCGGGACGAAGACCGTGCTCGAGGCCGCCCGTGACGCGGGTGTCCGTCGTGCGGTGTTCGTGTCCTCCAGCGGCACCATCGCCGTCAGCGAGGACCCCGATCGTATCGCCACCGAGGACGACGAGAGGCCCATCGGCATCCTCAACCGTTGGCCGTACTACCGCGCCAAATACTTCGCCGAGCAGGCAGCCCTCGCGATGAACGGCCCGGCGTTCGACGTGGTGTCCGTGAATCCGACGCTCCTGCTCGGTCCCGGAGATCTCCGTGGCTCCTCCACGGAGGACGTGCGTCTGTTCCTCGAGAAGAAGATCCCCGCCGTACCGCCGGGCGGCATCTCGTTCGTCGACGTGCGCGACGCGGCGCAAGCGCTCCTCCTCGCCATGGAGAAGGGAAAGCCGGGCGCGACGTACCTCGTCGGCGCCGTGAATCTCACGCTCCGCGAGTTCTTCGCGAAGCTCGAGCGGGTCTCGGGAGTCTCCGCGCCGTGGCTGCCCGTTCCGCGTGCGCCGGAGGTGGCCAAGGTCGGCGTTTCGCTCTTCGAGAAGCTCGCGAAGAGTCTCGGAGCGCGGCTCCCGGTCGACGCCCAGAGCCTCGACATGGCCCAGTACTATTGGTACCTCGACGCATCCCGCGCCGAGAACGAGCTCGGTTTCGTCTCGCGCGATCCCATGGAGACGCTCACCGACACCGTCGCCGATCTGCGCGACCGCGGCGTCGTGTGGCCCGAGTCGCGCGACGAAGCGACGCCCTTCGCCGATCTCGTGACCGAAATGGCGGCGAAGGCGAAGTCCGCGGCCGACACGTTCCGCTCGTCCGACACGCCGTGAGCACCAAGCCCGTCGTCGTCCTCAATCCCCGCTCCGCGGGTGGCAAGACGGGCCGCGTCGAGTCCGATCTCGTGGCTGCCATCGAACGCGCGCTCGGTCCCGTGGATCTCGTGCGCACCGAGGAACGCGCCCACGCCGTGACGCTCGCCCATCGGGCAGCCGACGAAGGGCGCGCCCTGGTCGTCGCCGTCGGCGGGGACGGGACCATCAGCGAGGTGGCCGCGGGCATCCTCCGCTCGTCGAAACCGGACACCGCTCTCGGCATCGTCGGGCAGGGGACCGGAGGCGACTTCCGCAAATCGGTAGGTCTCGAGCACCGGCTCGATCGCTACCTCGATGCCATCGCCCGCGGGACGTCGCGGAAGGTCGACGTCGGCCGGGCCACGTTCGTGTCGGACGGGCGCCCCGCCGAGCGGACGTTCGTGAACGTGCTCTCCGCCGGCATGGGTGGCCTCGTCGACAAGTTCGTCGCCGGTTCGTCGGGACGATTCGGAGGGAAGGCGACCTACCTCGCGGCTTCGGTGAAGGCCCTCGTCGCGTCCACGCGGACGAAGGTCGTGTGCACCTCCGAAGGCGAAGGAGGCACCGAGACCCGCGAGCTCTGGACGTACATGTTGGCCATCTGCAACGGCTCGTTCTTCGGTGCCGGTATGCACATCGCTCCGCGAGCTTCCATCGACGACGGGTTCTTCGACGTGGTCTCCATGGACGCCCCGTCGAAGATCGCGTTCGTGCGCCATTCGCAGACCATCTACGAAGGCAAGCACCTCTCCAATCCCGACGTGACCCACTTCCGCGCGCGGAAGATCACCGTCACCAACGCCCCGGTGCCGAACGCCGAGCCGCTCCTGCTCGACGTCGACGGTGAACCGCTCGGCAGCCTTCCGTTGACCGTGGAGCTCCTGCCCCGCGCGCTCACGCTGCGCGTGTGACCGAACCCCGCGGGCCCGTCGCGTCGTAGATCGCGCGGACCAACGCCACCGACGGCGTCGCTTCGCCTCGTGAGACGGCCCAGACGCTCTCGCGGAGGCGTTCGTTCACCGCGACGTCCACGCCGTGACGTGCGGCACGCGTCACGACCTCGCCGTTGAGGAAATCCACCGACGGTGCCTCTCCGCGTTCGAGGCCCGCGAGCATGGAGCTCCGGAGCCTCCGGAAACGCACGCCCACCGCGAGGAGCAGGGCATGTTTCAGTCCCAGACTGGCGGCGAGCTTCGCACGACGCTCCTCGTGGGTGAGGGAGATCCAGTCGAGATCGAGCGTGCCGGCCACCTTTTCGAGCGTGACGCCTTCGGCGCGCGCGACCTTAACGACCTCGCTCATGGTGTCGAGGGCGAGCCGGCGGACGAAGCGATGACGCATGAGGGTACCGAGGCGGTCACCTCCGAGGGTGCCGATCGTCGAGATGGCGCAGTTGAGGGCGAGCTTGCTCCAGCGTTTGCCGGCCAGGTTCTCCGTGATCTCGGTCTCGCCCACGCGGCCGAGCGCGGAGGCGAGGTCGAACAGGCGGGGATCCCGGCGTCCGTCGACGCGACCGATCGTGAACCCGCCCCGAGCGGTCTCCACGAAGACTCCGGGGGCGGGGGAGGACGCGCCCCAGCCGACGACGGCTCCGAACGTGTCGTCCGCCGACGCGATGCGCGCGACCCGTTCCTCGCAGAGGCCGTTCTGGAGGCAGACGAGCGCCCCGTCCGGATCCTTGAAGGGCATCGCGCGCCGCGCCGCCTCCTCGACGTCCTTGGGTTGGGTCGTGAGGAGGACGAAGTCGAACGTGCCCGAGGGCGGATCCGTCGTGGCGAAGCCGCGCACCAGGCGATCCCCCGTACCGGTACGGAGCTCGTAGCCCCGGGTCCGGATCATTTCCCGGAGGACGGCGCTCCGCGTCCACGTCACGACCTCGTACCCGCACTCCACGAGCCTCGCCGCCAGCACGCCGCCGACGCCGCCCGCGCCCACCACCAGGAATCGGAGCGGGGTTCGTTCCATCGTCCCCAGGGTACCACGAACGTGTCCACGAACATGACGGAGAGCGCGGGTCGTGTACCCTCGGAGTTCGATGAGTCCTTCCGATCACGCCCCGCGCGAACAGCACGTCCACGCTCCTCGCGAACAAGTGGAGGAGCTCCGGACGGTTCTCGAGGCCCATCACCCGCTCATCGCCATCGAGACCATCGAGGAAGATCGCGTCATCGCGCTGCTCCAGGCCACGTCGGAGGACCTCGGGATTCCGCTCGTCACTTGGCTCCCGCACCGCGGGATCATCACGAGCGACGAGGATCGCGTCGGCGTCCACGGGACCGACGACCCCGCGCGCGCGCTCGCGTTCATCGACGACGCCAACCGCGAGTCCATCTACCACCTTCGCGGCTTCGAGAAGTACCTCGACGATCCCATCGTCATCGCCCGGATGAAGGACATCTACCGGAAGCTCTCGCGCCACCGCGGCGCCATCGTGATCGCGGCGCCGGAGATCACGTTCACGTCGGACGTCGAGCCGCTCTTCACGCACATCGAGCTCCAGCAGCCCACGGCGGAGGAATACCGGGAGTTCATGTCGGCCGTGCTCCGGGAGGTGCGTCAACGGCACGCCGTGTCCATGGAGCTCTCGCGCGAGGACATGTCGGCGCTCCTCGATCAGGTCAAGGGCCTCACGTTCTTCGAGGTGCGGCGCATCCTCACGAAGCTCCTCGTCGAGGGTGGCCGACTGGCCCGGGCCGACTTCGTGAAGATCGTGGACGGCAAACAGCGCATCATCGAGCGGACGGGTGTGCTCGAGTATTTCCCGCACGACCACACCATGGCGCACGTGGCCGGACTCTCGCGGTTCAAGGAGTGGATCCGGAAGCGGGGCGCCGCGTTCCGGGACCCCGAGCGTGCGGCCCAATTCGGCCTCACGCCGCCTCGGGGCGCCCTGCTCCTCGGCGTGCAGGGCTGCGGCAAGTCGCTCTCCGCGAAGGCGGTCGCGGGCGAATGGGGAATGCCTCTCGTGCGCCTCGACCCGTCGAACCTCTACCAAAGGTACGTGGGCGAGACCGAGAAGAGCCTCAAGCGCGCTCTCCGCACGGCGGAGACCATGGCGCCCATCGTCCTCTGGATCGACGAACTCGAGAAGGCGTTCGGGACGTCGGGAGAGTCGGACGGTGGCGTGAGTCGCCGCGTCCTCGGGACGTTCCTGGCGTGGCTCCAGGAGAAGACGGCACGCGTGTTCGTCCTCGCGACCGCGAACGACGTCACGAACGTCCCGCCCGAATTGATGCGGAAGGGACGCTTCGACGAGATCTTCTTCATCGACCTGCCGGACCGGACCGCGCGCGAGGGCGTGCTCGCGGTCCACCTGCTCCGTCGTGGCCGCGATCCGTCCCAGTACGACCTCGCCGGACTCGCACGTGCATCCGAAGGATTCAGCGGCGCGGAACTCGAGCAGGTGATCGTCGCCGCCCTGTTCGACGCGTTCTCCGACAACGTCGAACTGACCGACGGACACATCCAGGACGAACTCGAACGGACGATCCCGCTGTCCGTCACGATGTCGGAACGCGTGGGCGCGCTGCGAAGTTGGGCCCACGAACGCGCCGTCCTCGCCGACTGAACGGGAGGCGGGACACGTCGACGCGGCGCGACGCGTCAGTCGTCGTTGGTGGGAACGTCGCCGGTGGTCTCGTCGGGCGGCGGGTCGAACCAGAGCACGCTCCACGGTGCGCCCGCGCGCGGACGCGCCGAAGACTCACGGTCCCTTGCCTGGGATTCGTCGGACCGGGACGGCGGGGGCGGTTCGTAACTCATATATGAGTTACTAACTCCGGATTCCCCGGAGTTCAAGGCCCGTTTTTCGCGGGAATCGGCCCTCGCTCCCGGCGGAGTTCCCCGAGTCGCTTCCGCAGCGGAAGGATGAATTCGGCGCTGACGGTGGGAACGCCGAGGCGCATGGCCCGCACCGAATGCCACTTGCTCAGGGCGAGGCGGGACGCGACCGCCACGAACGCGAGATCCGCCGAAGGGTGCACGGCGAAGTGGGAGCGGATGCGGACGCCGGCGTCGCACACATGATCGACCTCCGCGGGGCTCATGTGACCGAGGGCGACCTCGTCCTCGAGGAACTCCCGGAGGATGCGTCCCTTCCGCGCCACGAGCACGAGCACCATGGCCGCGAACGCGAACACGAACACGAACCACACGGGCAAGGACAGGACGGCGATGGGGGCCCCCGTGATGGTGGAGACGAACGCCGTCGCGTTCCACCCGGCGTGGAGCAGGACGGCCAGGGCGTAGCCGACCACGGGTGCCCACTTCCTCCGCGACATCGTGTGGTCCTCCCGCGCGAAGCCGAAGCCGATGCCGATCATCGCCGTGTAGAACGGGTGACCCCACGGCGCGAGGACGCCACGGAGGACGAACGTACCGGCCAGCGCGGCGTCCCCCGACCCGATGGCGCGGGCGTAGTAGACGACGTTCTCGAGGGTCGCGAAGCCGAGCCCCACGAACGTTCCGTAGATGATGCCGTCGACGATGCCGTCGAACTCCCGCTTCACGAAGAAGAAGACGCCGAACACGGCGGCGCCTTTCGTGAGTTCCTCGATCGCCGGTGCGCACACGACGGATCCGAAGAAGTCGGCCGCGACGGGTCCACCGAGTCGTCCGGCCGCGAGGGACACGGCGGACGTGACGGCCGCCGAGATGCCGCACGCGGCGAACGCGCCCCACACGTAGGTGGCGAGGAGCGTTGTCCAGGGTTCCGGATCGAAGCGGTCGACCAACTTCGGGACGGTGGCGTAGAGGAGGCACGCCGGCACGGCGAGGAGGGCCGCCCGTCCCATGCGCGCGAGACGGACTCCGGAGTCCGGTCCCTGGAGTGCGGGGACGACGAAGATCGTCGCGAGGAGGACCCCACCCAGCGCGACGCCGACGGCGAACGTCGCGATCCCGACCCGGAGCCTCAGGGCTTCCTTCCGGGCGAGGGCGCGCCGCCGTTCTTCGCGCGAGACGTCGAGCATGTCGGGTATTCTCGTCTCTCTTGGCCACGAACGCGCGCACGAAATCGGCGATGCGACTCCGGACGGTCCTCGCGGCACTCGCGGCGTGCGGAGGTCTCGTCGCGTGCCCGGTCCGCCCGGCGTGGGCCCAATCCGCGGTCCCCGTTTCCAAGAAGGGCGCGTATTCGCCCTACGAGAAGGAGTCCCTCGCGTTCGCCGCCGAGAGGCTCGGAACGGAACTCGATCCCACTCCCGACGGGAAGCCCATCGAGAGCATCGACATCGTCGCCCTCGAAGTCATCGAGAAGCGCGATCCGGCTCCGGGGTTCCTCAATGCCTTCCACGTCACGAGCCGCAACTACGTCATCTCCCGCGAGGTCCTCCAGAAGCAGGGGGAGCCCTACGTGGGAGTCCTCGCCGACGAGACCGCCCGGAACCTCCGCCGACTCCCGCAACTGTCCCTGGTCATCGTCGCGCCGTTCAAGGGCCACGATCCGGAACACGTGCGCCTCGTCGTGATCACGAAGGACGTCTGGAGTCTCCGTCTCAGTTGGGACGTCGCCGTCGGCACCGGCGGTCTCGAACGTCTCGTGCTCCAGCCGACGGAGACCAACATCCTCGGGACGCAGCAGACGGCGGCGGTCCGCTACCAGTACCTGCCGCTCTCGTTCTGGCTCGGCGCGCGGTACGTCGTCCCGCGCATCCTCGGCTCGCGCGTCTCGGGTGTCGCGGAAGCCCACGTCATCTTCAACCAGAAGACCGGCAAGTCCGAAGGGTCCTACGGTGGCTTCCGCATCGAACGACCCCTCTTCTCCACGCAGACCGAATGGGGCGTGGGCGGCGGCGTCGAATGGTTGAACGAGGTCACCCGGCGCTACGTCAACGCGCGACTCGGGTCCTTCGACTCGAAGAAGACGCCGGGCGCGGATCTCATCCCCTTCAGCTACCGCACGGACACGCTCACGAGTTCGAACTACGTGACCAGGTCCTTCGGTTGGGCGAAGAAGGTGGACGTCACGCTCGGCCTCAACGTGTCGAAAGCGCAGTACTCGACGGGCGACCTCTCGGCCTACGATCCCGTCGCCGTCGCCGACTTCAAGGACACGCGAGTGCCCACCTCCGACACGCGCGTCGCGCCGTATTTCCAGGCCCGCGTGTACACGACGAACTTCCTCCGCGTCCTCGATTTCGAGACCCTCGCGCTCCAGGAAGACTTCCGTCTCGGGCACGACGTGTGGTTCCGCGTCTATCCTGTGACCACGGCGCTCGGCTCCACGCGCAATTTCTGGGGATTCTTCGGCGCCGCCCAGTACAGCGTGCCCATGGGCGACGGTCTCGCGCGCCTCGGAGTCGAGTCGGTCACCGAAGCGGAACCGACGCGCGTCGCCGACGCGTCGGTCTCCGTGAACGCGCGTCTCGTCTCGCCGCGGACGCGTGCGGGACGCCTGGTCCTCGACTCCAGCACCATCTCCCGGTACCGGAACTACCTCCGGAGCACGACGTTCCTCGGCGGCGCGGGGCGACTCCGCGGGTACCCCAGCAACTTCTTCGCCGGCAAGGACGCCACGGTGACGAACCTCGAGTTCCGTTCGCGTCCCCTCGAGATCTTCTCCTGCCAGGTCGCGGCGGTCGCGTTCCTCGACGCGGGCGGCGCGTTCGACGGATGGAGCGCACGCACGGCCCACTTCGGGACGGGCGGCGGTGTCCGCGTTCTCCTCCCGCAGCTCGACAGGTCCGTCTTCCGCATCGACCTGGGGGTGCCCATCGGACCGAACGTGCCCGCGGGTATCCCGCCCGTGAGTTTCTCCGCGACGTTCGATCAGGCGTTCGGGGTCGCGACGGTCGGTCCCTGACCGCGCCGGGACTTCGGCCCGCGCCGTCCGGAAGGTCAGCGATTCCCGGCCCGCGCGGGAGCGAAGCGTCGTCCTCGGAGGTCGTCGGCGTGCACGGCCCGCTGCACGAGCTTCAACCGTGGTCCGTACTTGAACAGGAGCGAACGTCCGTCCGCGACGGGGCCCTTCACGATTTCGCCCGTCGCGACGTCCCGCGAGCCGAGGTGAGGCCACGCGGTGCCGTGCGTCGAGAACCCGACGGAGACGACGTCCCCCGATTCGAGGGTGGCGCGACCTCGGATCGTCACGCCGTCCTCGTCCACGTCCACCCCGGCGCCCCAGTCGAGGCTGCCGTAGGAGTTGTCGGCGACGATCATCTCGAAACCTTCGCCCCGGAGGATGGTCGGCGTGTCGCCGCTCGGAGTGTGTCCCACGACCACGCGTCGGATTCCGGCGGCGACGAGCCGTGCGATGGCTTCGTCGTCGGGGAGCACGGGATTGTTCGCCTCGTCGACCGTCCGGCCGTAGACGACGCTCGACGGGTTCTGGCCCGAACCGAACACGGGGGCCTGGTACTTCACGAGCGGTGCGTAGGGCACGGCCGTGTGCGCGAGGGACGCTTCCTTCGACGCGTCCCGTTCGGCGAACGTGCGGATCTGGGATCGGTAGAACGCGTTCAGGCGATCGATCCAGCGATCGACGTCCGGTTCCGGATCGCACCCGGGAACGTGACCGAGACTCTCGCCGCTCACCGCACCGTGCACGAACAACGTCGACCCGGATCGGAAGGCGAGGACCGCGTGTTCGAGGTAGCGGAGATGGGGACCGCCGGGCGCGAGATCGTCGAGAAAACTCCGGACGACGGCGTCGTCGTCCGCGTCGACGCCCTCCCGGCGCAATTCGTCCTGTCTGTGGTCGAACGCGGCGCGTGCGCCCATGGTGTTCGCCAGGATCGCGCGGAGGACCACCGCGCGTGGACTCCCCACGGGGACGTCGCGGAGCCACGGCGGAGGCGCTCCCTCGAGTTCCCGCGGGAGCCGGAGCTTGTTGATGTCCCGGTTGCCCGCCACGAGGACGACCCGGTCCCCGTAACGCTCCTTCGCGTCGAGCAGCGTCCGTACGACACGGCGGCCGTCCGGACCGCGATCGACCGCATCGCCGCCGAAGACGAACGTCGCGTCGTCGTGGAGCTCGAGGCGCCCTTCGGTGTCGTACGCGAGCCAGGGGCTCTCGGCGACGAAGGTGTCGAGCTTCGCGCCGATCCCTTCGACGTCGGTCACGTACGTGACGAGGGGCATCCCGGGAAGCGTAGCATTCCGCCGGACCTTCAGAACGTGAGCAGGAGGCGGCCCTGGAATCCGAGGCCGAACGACACGTCGGTGGTCCCGAGGGCACCACCGACCGACGCCGCCCCGACGACGCCCGCCGCGCTCGTCGTCGTGGAGGAGAACGCGGCCGTGGTCGTGAACGACGGTCCGAGATCGAACGCGAGACGCGCGTGGACGGGCACCACGAAGCCCGCACGGAGCGTTCCTTCCACGGCCCACGTGTCCCCCGGGACGGTGAGGCTGCCCTGGGAACGCGTGTACGAAGGCCCGATTTCCACACGTGGCCAGAAGACGACGTTCTTCCCGAGTGGGAACGCGAGACCGACGCGGGGCTTGAGGGCGAACGAGAACGTCGACGATTCCGAGGTCGTCGTCCGCCCTTCGGTCCGCGTCGAATAGGACGACCGCGCGCCCGTGACGGCGAGCGTCCCGCCGAGGGTCACCCGGCGCGACACGAACACGTCGACTTCCGGGACGAATCCCACGGAAGTGCGGGATTGTCCGACCGTACCGTCTCCGGGGGGGGACACGGTCGTCATCGACGACGCGAACGTCAGGGGACCCACGGAAAGACCCCCGAGTCCGAGGGCGCCCACCGACGAATAGGACGCTCCGCCGAGGGAGGTCACCACGCGACCCGGTGACGCGAACGGGGGCGCGGCATCGGCGCCGACGGGAGACGGGACCGTCTCCGCGTGAGCGGGGGGCGACGGCGCGTCCGCGGCGTGGGCGAGACGAGGCAGGGCGACGACGAGGCACGAGGCGGCGATGCGGACGCCTCGGAAGCGGCGCCGGAAAGACGTGGGCATGGGGATCTCCAGGTCGAGGGGCTCGCGACGTCGCGGGAGTGCGCCTCACGGCCCCGTTCGACGAACCCGTGACGGACGAGGGGCTTCCCTTCATGGCGTCGATTGACGAAGTGACGAGCGGGTCACGGTCGGGTGCGGAATCCCGGCCACTCTGGCGCGCTGGAGAACCCTGAAGTACGAAGGTGTCCGTGACGGAAGACGATCTCGGCACCATCGCTCGACGCACCCTGGGCCACTACGACGCGAATGCCGACGCGTTCTGGGAGGGCACGCGCGATCACGACGTCACCCAGAACTACGAGGCGCTCACGGGCGCCCTCGGGAACCGACCTTCGCTCCGTATCCTCGACTTCGGATGTGGCCCCGGGAGAGACCTCGTCGCGTTCCGCGCCATGGGTCACGACGTGGTGGGGCTCGACGGTTCGGCGGAGTTCGTGGGGCGCGCGCGGGAACGATCGGGCGCGGAGGTCTGGCACCAGAGTTTTTTCGACCTCGATCTCCCGTCGTCACGGTTCGACGGCGTCTTCGCGAACGCGTCCCTCTTCCACGTTCCCCGGCGGATCCTGCCCGACGTGATGGCCCGTCTTCGCGCGTGCCTCGTGCCCGGAGGTGTCCTTTTCGGATCGAATCCACGATCCTTCGATCACGATCGGGAAGGTTGGAAGGGGGAGCGGTACGGGAGCTACCTGACCCGCACGACCTGGGAGGAGCTCTTCGTCGCTTCCGGGTTCACGCTCGTGTCGTCGTACCTGCGCCCGAACGACGTGCCCGAGTCCGAGCGGCCGTGGTCGGCCATGGTGGGCCGACGAACCTGACGAACCCGACGAGACCTTGGAGAGCGCCATGAACGGGACCTGGAACGACGAGGACTTCACGCACAGGCACGTCACCTCCGGCGAGGTCACGTTGCACGTCGTCGAGGGAGGGAAGGGGAAGGGGCGCCCCCTCGTGGTGTTCCTCCACGGATTCCCCGAGTTCTGGTGGTCGTGGCGTCACCAGATGCGTGCCCTCGTGGACGCGGGGTTCCACGTGGTCGCGCCGGACATGCGTGGCTTCAACGAATCGGACGCCCCGAAGAGCGTGGCGGCCTACGGCATGGACACGTTGCTCGACGACGTGTCCGCCGTGATTCGGTCCACGGGCGCGAAGAAGGCCATGATCGTGGGACACGATTGGGGCGGCCACGTCGCGTGGAACTTCGCCATGCACCGGCCCGACGAAGTGACCCGCCTCGCCGTCCTCAACTGCGCCCATCCCGTGGCCATGATGAAGGGGCTCCGCACCCTGAAGCAGCTCCGACGCAGCTGGTACATGTTCCTCTTCCAACTGCCCAAGGTGCCCGAGGCCCTGTTCCGGTTCCGGGGCTACGAAGGCGTCCGTCGTGCGTTCGAGACGCTTCCGCGGGAGGAGACCACGCCCTACGTGGACGCTGCCCGACGCGCGGGAGGCATGCGCGGTGGACTCGCCTACTACCGGGCCGCGTTCCGCGACGTGGCCCGATTTCGCACGCGGAAGCCGCGACCCATCGACGTCGACGTGCTCGTCGTGTGGGGCCGTCACGACCGGTTCCTCGGTCCGGAGATCGCGGAGCCGCCGCGCCGCTTCGTGCCGAACCTCCGCATGGAATGGCTCGACGACGCGGGCCACTGGGTCCAGCACGACGCGAGGGACGCGGTGAACGCGCACCTCGTGTCGTTCGCGAAAGGGATTCACCGGCAATCGCGCGGTGTGCACCCGTAGAGACCGGCTTTCACCTTGTCCACGCAGCTCACGCCCCACCCGCTCTCGCAGCAGTAGGGATCGGCATCGCAGATGGCGCGGATGCACGCGCCTCCTTGACCGTCCCCCGTGCACGAACGGCCGAGGGCCGAACCGGCGGTGCACACGTCGTGCTCGCAGGCGGAGCATTCTCCGGCCTTGCAGTCCTTGTCCGCCGCGCCGCATCCGCAATCGCAGTGGCAGTCGCCGTACCGCGCGTCGGCGCACGTCCATGCCGAGGGCAGGGCTTCGCCGGAAGCCCGGCAACTCGCGCCCGAGCCCGTGCCCGTTCCCGAGCCCGAGCCCGTGCCCGTTCCTGAGCCCGTGCCCGATACACCGGAAGACGCTTCCCCGAAGCACGAAGCCAACGGCGCCTCCGCGAGGGAAGGTTCGGTCGCGTTCGGCAACGCCCGGCACGTCGTCACGACGCCCGGAGGAGTCGCCACGTTCGCGTCGAGGGCCGGACTCGCCACCTCGAACAACGAACACGCCTTCTCCCACGAGGCGAGGCCGAACACGTCCACCTTCCCGTGGACGGACGCTCCGAGACCCGCGCGCGCGGAAGCCCTCGCGGTGGCGGTCGGCGCGCCGGACCCTGCTGCGCCGCACGAGGAGGCGACTCCGAGGGCGGCCCATGGCGTGGCCCAAACTTCCGCCGCCGCGACGCCGAACAAGTCGAGTTCGAACCGCGGCGTGACGGTGCAACGCGCTCGTAGGGCGGCGCCGGTTTCGACCGTCACGGGTGTCGGCTCGAAGGACCCGGCCTTCGAAAAGACCGGCGAGATCACTCCGCCTTCGTAACGAAATCCGGCGGTGACGTCCGCGGAAGCCGTGGCGCCGAACGTGGTGCGGAGGGGACCGCCGAACTCCAGATCACACGCGAGATCGGCCGTGACCTTCGCACTGGCCGGCACCTTCAACGGACCCAACGACAGGCTGCCGAGGGAAACCTCCCGCTCGACCAACCGTTTCTGCGGCGACGTGACGGACGGATCCCCTCCCGTCGCGCCGAGGGCCTTGGCCAGGGCGCGCGCGAGGTCGTCTCCGGAGGCGTCGCCCTCGAGGACGAGAACGAGTTCCACGGTGACCTCGCTCGCGAGGTGCCCCGTGGCGACGACGTGGGCTCGGTCGACCTTCGCCTTCAGGGCGAGGAGATCGTAGGTGACGCGTGCGCCCACGTCCCAGGAGGGTTCGAGGAGGACCGTGCCGCGGACCACCTTTCCTTCGGCGTGGACTCCGAGGAATTTCCCGGTGGCGCCGGCGGTCGCGGTTCCCAGGTCCACCCGTTCCGTGACGTCGAAGAGCGGCGTGCCCGAGAAGTCGAACGGCAGCGAACGGGAACCCGAAGTGCCCACGTCCTTCGATCCGGAGAGGCCTTGGACGCGAACGGTGGGGGTGTCTTCGACGCGCAGGACCCCTGCGAGTTCACCTTCGCGGACCACGTCCACGAGGGAGGCGTTCTCGGTGGCGACGACGAAGGTGTCCCCTTCACGGACCACGGAGACCACGCGTCGGAGGAAGCCGTGGGGATTGCCGACCGTCGTTCCCGCGGTGGACGCCGCGAGGAACGCGTTCGCCGAAGCGCGGTCCCCCACGAGCACGTCCCCCGGTCGCTTCCGACCGACGTCGGCGTGGGTCGCCACGGGAAACAGGAGGCGTTGCGGTTCGACCCGTACGTCGTCCGCAGAGACGCCGTCGACACGCAGCACACCCTCCTGGAACGTCACGGGAACGGCTTCGCGGTCCGGAGGCGACGGCGCGCCGACCGGGGACGTCGAGGAACTGGAACACGCGGGAACCGCGGCGGCGGCGACCGACGCGAGGAGGGCGGCGCGACCCATGGGACCCCGCAGGCGGGAACGGAGGGCGCTCATTGTGCCGCTCCGTTGATTCCGCCCACGGAACCGGCTTGCTCGTCCACCTTGCCGCGCACCTTCGTGCCGAAGGCCTTGAAGCCCGCGATGGCGATGAGCGCCACGACGCCCACGAGGAGGATGTACTCCACGAGGTTCGCGCCCCGTGTATCGCACACGAACCGCGCGAGGGGGGCCGAGGTTCGCACGCGGAATGGCGGCGCGGACGTCGACGAACGCGGTGAGGACGGTCCCTCGTGGGACGGGAATCGGGAAGCGGCGCGCACACGACGGCCACACCCATGCGAAGCAAGACGCATCGGCAAAGCTCCGCGAACCGGAACGGTTCGTGTGGAGGGAGTTCGGAGTGGAAGTTGAAAACCGGGAGGGGGAGAAGCGACGAAAATCGGGGCCGATCGCCGGCGCCGCCGACGCGTTAGCAGGATCCGTGCTCGCGCATTTCCCCACAGACCTCTCCGATCCCTCGGGAAATTCGATGGGCGCTTCCGGCCGTTCGGACGACCCACGATCCACCCTGGACCTTCGGGGATCCACCGAAGGCGCCCACTCCGCCATCGATGTCCCTCGCGCACGGGCCGTCGGGTTCGTTAGTCTCGTGCCTCGTTCCGTCTCGTGTCTCCCTCTCCTTCCATCCCGTGCCTCCTTCGAGGAGTGAATCCGCGATGAGCGAGTCCGTGGCCCTCCGACGTTCGATCGACCGCATGGTCGATCGGTTGGTGGACGACATCCTCTTGGCCGTCGGCCGTGCGTTCCGCGAAAGCGGCATGGACGCCCTCGACGGCGCTCCCGAATCCGATTCGCCCCGATCGCGCCGCGGGCCACCCCGTTCCGGGGTTCCGCTCTCGAAGGGGCCGTCGTCCTTCCCGCCGCCGGTTCCGTCGAGCCGTGGTCCCGGAAGTCGCGCGCCCGCGTCGCGCCATCATCCCTCCGAAATCACGGTCACGATGCCGGGAACCGTGGTCGATGATCCCGCGTTGTTGCTCGCCGCGCTCGCCGCCATCGACGGCACCCCGGCTTCCGTCGGGCGGAACACGTCGGTCGCCAGGGGAAATCCGCGACGGAGCGCGACGTCACGGGCGTCCGAGGACGACGATGCCCTCGACGACGACGCGGGTCCCCTGAGCCTCCGCGGTTCCTCCGTGAAGGCATCCCTGGTGCCTCCCGCTCCACCCACCCGTCCGGGCGAACGTGTCCTGCGTACGTCGCCCGGCGGCGGTCTCGTCATCCGCCGTCAACGCACGTGACGGGACCGGTCGGGCCGCACAGCCGTCCGACCTGACTCGCCCTCCGCTCGTCCGCCGCCACGGACGAACGCCAAAGTTCGTCGAGGGGGGCGTGCAGGACGTTGCCGAGGACCCGTCCGAAGAAGTCCCCGATGCGCACGTCCCCGTCCGGCTCGATGCACGCGATGTCCCACCGGGCACGGCACGGGTGGATGGAGCTCCGGTTCGCGAATTCGTCGTCGGCGAGGAAGGCTTCCGTTCGCGCGTCGAGACGGCATCGCCACACGTCCGGTGCCCCGACGTGTTCGACCATGCGGATTCCGCGAGCTCGCCCGTGTTCCGCCGCCCGTAGGATGGCCGAACGCACGTTCGCCGCGTCGTAGTCGGGAAGGGCCTTCCGCGAGAACGCGTTGACCGGGACGAGCTCCTCGAGCTTCACCCAGTCGACACCCACGTCCACGGCACGGTCCACGAGCTCCCGGAGTTCGTCCACGTTCGCGGGCATCACGACCGTGGAGATGCCGAGACGCACGTCGATGTTCCGTTCGGCGCGGATGCGCACGGCCGCTGCCACGTTCGCGAGGATCGCCTCGAGCTTGCCGCCCACCCGGAGGACGTCGTTCGTGGCCGCGGTCGCGCCGTCGAGGGACACCGAGAGGGAATTCACTCCGGCGTCGAAGAGACGATGCAGGTTCCGCTCGTGGAGGAGGACGCCGTTCGACAGGAGGTGCACCACGGTGGGCTCGGCGCCGCGCGCCTCCCGGATCGTCCGGAGGACGTCGAAGAACACGGGGGCCGTCAACGATTCGCCGCCGTGCACGAAGCCGAAGTACCGCGCGAACGCCAGATCGGGCGCGAGCGCGTCGAGGACCGCGCGCGAGAGCGTGCGTGCGCTTCCGTTCGCGGTCCGTTCGGGGGCGTTCGTGATGCAGTGGACGCACCGGAGATTGCACCGTTCCGTCACCGCGAAGTCGAGACGCACGGGAAGGGCGGCGGGCCGCACGTCTCCGTGGACGAAGGCCCGATCTTTCCTCACCTCGTTCGCGCGCACGAGGTGGACACGTGTCGTCCCCCGCTCGCGCGTGTCGTCGCGGACGAGCACCAGCGCCCCGGGACCCCGGAGCGTCGCGCTTCCGCCTTCGAAGGTCGCGTCCCCGGACACGACGGCGACCCGTGCGTTGGGGAAGGTCTCGTCCTCGAGAGACAGCGTGCGCGTGCCCGCACCCGCGTGCAGCACGACGTCGACGACGTCGCGCCCCGCACGCCTCCGGTAGACCAGTACGTCCTCCCCGTCGTGCACGAACTCGAACGACCCGCCTCGGAGCGCGCGATGCTCTTTCCGCAGCCGGAAGAGGGAGCGGAGGAGCGCGTGGCGCGCATGGACCGCGTCCGACCACGGTCGGGGTGCGCGGTCCGCCCAGACGTTCTCGGGGGCGAGTTCGCGTGCGTCGTGGCCCATGCCCGTCTCCTCGCCGTAGAGGAGCATGGGCACTCCCGGTACCGTCGCGAGGAGCACGAGTCCCACGGGTACGCGATCCGTACGACCGTTCCGCATCGCGAGGCTCTCGAACCGGACATGGTCGTGCGTCGACAAGAACCGTACGGCCGCCGACTCCGGAGTTCCCCGGAGGCGCGCGGAGCTCCGCCACGTGCGGACGAAGGCCGCGGCGTCGGTACGTCCCTCGGCGAGCCACGCGGTGACCGCGCCGTGGAAGCCGAAGTCGGTCGCGGCGTCCACGGCACCGGCCGTCGTCCACCGGTGAGCGTGCGCCGGAACGACCTCGCCGAGGACCACGGACTCGGGCCGCCAGCGGCGCAAGGTCGTCCTCACGCGTTCCGCGAGCTCGAGCGGCACTTCGGCGGCCATGTCGAGTCGGAAGCCGTCGACGCCACGGCGCGCCCACGCTTCGGCGAGGGACACGACCCAGTCGGCGACCTCCGGATGGGTCAGGTCGACGAGGGGCGCGTCCTTCCGCTTGCCGTAGTGCCGCAGCGCTCCTTCGTCGTCCCAGAGGAACCACGCCGCCCACTCGGAGGAACGCCCGTGGAGCATCACGTCCTCGGCACGGGGAAACCCGGCGCCGGCGTGGACGAACGAGAAGTCGAGCAAGATTCGCATGTCCCGCGAGTGCGCATCTTCGACGAGACGCGCGAACGCGGCGTCGCCTCCCAGCGCCGGGTCCACCTTCGTCGGATCCACGAAGTCGTACCTGTGGTTGCTCGCACCTTCGTGGACGGGCGTCAGGTGGAGCACGTTCACGCCGAGATCGGCCAGCACGTCGAGGGATCTCCGGAGTCCCTCGAGGTGCCCTCCGCGAAGGTCCGCTTGGACTCGTCGGCGCTCCACGCTTCGCGTCCCCAACTCTCCAGGTCCGTCTCCGGCCGGAACCTGTCCACGAACACCGTGTAGACGACCGCGTCTCCCCAGAAGTCCGGCGCGCGTTCCCGTACGCCCTTCGGGTCGAAGGTGAACGGGACCGTCTCCTTCGATGGCGCGACCGTCGGGGCGCCCTCCGCGTCGGTCGCACGTCCGAAGGAGCGGCCGTCGAGCTCGAAGTGGTACAGGAGGCGCGCCGCCGACGTGGGCAGATGCACTTCGTAGAGATCGTGTTCGCCTTCGACGTCGACGCGGAGGAGGGGAGTGCGCGTCTCTCCGAGGTCGGCCCCTTCGCGCCACACGACGACGAAGGACGAAGGACAAGGAACCGCCTCGCGACGCAACGCCACGCGAAGAAGGACGCCACCCCGATCGTCCTCCACGAGGAACGGAGGCGCCGCGGCGTGGAGGAGCGGTTCCTCCGTTCCCTCCACCACGAGGACGTTCTCGACGTCGCCGGCGCGGTTGCGCGTCCGAGGATTCGAGCCGTCGAGGACCCATTCGCCGTCGACCACGAACTTGTACGCGTGGACGCCCGGGGTCACGCGCACGTCGAGCGCGAACGTCCCGTCGTCCTGACGGCGGAACGGTGCGTGGTTCTGCCAGTCCCCGATCTCTCCCGCGAGGGCCACCGAACGCGCGGGGGTCGGCCACGCGAACCGCGCGTTTCCCGTTCCGTCACGGCGGTCCATCGCTCCAGGATACGCCACGCTTCCCGCCCGGGAAACTCGGCGAATCGCCGGCCGTCCCGTCCTCCGTGCGCTACACTTGCCCCATGTTCGTCCCGACGGATCTCCACGGCCACACGTACTTCTCGGACGGACGCGCGACGCCGGAGGACTACGTCGAGTTCCGGAGGCAACACGGTTTCAAGGCGATCGCCGTCGCCGATCACGACGTGCTCGCCGCCGTCCGCCGCGCGTCGATCGCGGCGGCCCAGTCCGGCATCGTCTATCTCCCCGCCCTCGAGGTGACGTCGTTCCTCCACTTCGGGACGAAGGAAGCCGAGCAATTCCACGTGCTCGCCTATTGGCCGGCCGACGTCCTCGAAGGGAGCGGTCTCGAGAAGACCGCGTTCTGGCGTCGTGGTCTCCGCGTCCAGGAGAAGTGGAAAGCGTTCGTCCTCGCGTGGATGGACTCGCTTCCCGCGGACGCCAACGAACGCCTCGGGCGGGCCGACCTCGAGCGGTTGCCTCCTCCGATGTTTCCCGCCCTGCAGTCCATGATCGATCGCGTCGTCGAACGGGATCGTCCGCTCTTCGAGTCCTTCCGGGACCACCACTGGAAGTTCTGGAACGACGACCGCGAGCTCTTCGGCTGGACGCCCGAGGAGTCCATCGAGGCCATCCGCGCCGACGGCGCCGTGGACATCGTCGCCCATCCGACCCGCTACCGGGACAAGGAGGCGACCGACCGGGTCCTCGACTTCGCGAGCGGCTTCGAGGTCTACACGTCCCGCCACAAGCCCGAAGTCGCCGAAGCGTTCCGCCAGCGCGCCGAGGCGAAGAAAAAATTCTGGACGGCGTCGTCCGACGATCACCAGAACGCGAAGTACGTGAAGCCGCCGTGCGGCACGCCGGTTCGCACCCTCGAGCGCATCCTCCGGAAGCCCGTCCCCGTGTCCATGTTGGTCGACGGCTGAAGGAGGGCGCGCGCGTGCCGGGCACCCCCCTCCCGACCGAACGGGAACTTCCGCGGCGCGTGCGCGACGGGCGCTATTCGCTCCTCCGCGTCCTCGGCGAGGGAAGCCAGGGCACGACCTACGAGGCCGCCGATCACAGGGACGGCAGTCTCGTCGCCATGAAGTGCTTCGTCCTCCGCACGGCGAGTCGGTGGAAGGACGTCGAACTCGCCGAACGGGAGACCCGGGTGCTCGCGAGCCTCGCCCATCCCTCGTTGCCGGCCTACCGCGAGCACTTCGAGGAGGACGGCGCGCTCTGGTTGGTCATGGAAAAGATCGACGGCGAGGACCTCCGCGCCTGGAAGGCCCGCGGTGCGCCTTTCACGCCGGACGACGCCTGGGCCCTCCTGGCGACCTTCGCCGACGTCTTCGCGACGCTCCACGGTCGATCGCCACCGGTCGTCCACCGCGACGTGAAACCCGCGAACGTCGTCCGTCGCCCCGACGGCTCGTTCGCGCTGGTCGACTTCGGTTCGGTGCGCGATCGCCTCCGGCCCGAAGGTGGGAGCACGGTCGTCGGAACCTTCGGGTACATGGCGCCCGAACAGTTCCAAGGCCGCGCCATGCCGGCCACCGATCTCTACGGAGCGGGAGCCACGGTCCTCGCGCTCCTCACCCGCGAAGAGCCCGAGAATCTGCCTCACTCCGGCCTCGCACTCGACGTCGAACGGGCGCTCGGGCCCCGCGTCCCGCAGTCCCTGCGACGCCTCCTCGCAGCCATGCTCTCCCCGAACCCCGACGACCGGCCCCGGGATCTGCGGGAAGCCGTCGCGACGTCGCGAGGAACGTCGCGCGCGTCCCCGGGGAAGCGCGATCGACGGCGCGGGCGGGACGTTCGGAGCGAACGGCGTGCGTCTCCGGACACGTTCGTGTTCGCGGAGCTTCCCACGCGTCGCGAGCTGAAGCGCTTCCGTCGCGCCGTCGGCATGCGATTCAATCCCATTCCTCCGATCCTGTGGATCGTGTGGTCCCTCGGCTGGCCGTTCGTCCGGGGCGCCCAGTCCATGGCCATCATGTTCGTGTCCTTGTTCGTCGTCTTCGCCGTGTCGAAGTTGATGCGCGGCGCCGACGAACACCGTCTCCTCCAGGCCTACCGAAAGGCGCGCGCCGAGGCGCTCGGCGTCCGGGACGCGACCTTCGTCGACGAAGCGACCTCGGAGGCGAAAGGCGACGCGACGGGGCCCACGCACGGCGGGACACGCGTCCGCGTGGACGTGTCGCCCTTCCGTGTCGATTCCCACGACGACGGCGCCGTGGCGAAGACTCCGGTCGTCAGCCGCGCGCCGAACCGGTCGCGGTGAGCGATCGCGCGAGGTTCACGAGTCCGGCGAGGTCCTCGATGCCCTCGCCGAGGTGAGGGCTCGCGACGGCCGAGACCGTTTCGGAGGCCTCGCGCAACTTCGCGAGCAGATCCCGATCGTGAGCCGCCCGCTCCCTTTCCTCGTTCGCGAACGCCACGAGCTTCTCGTGGGCGCTCCGCACGAGATCGGGCGCGTCCGCGGGGACGTCGAACGACTCGGGGGACTCGAATCCCCTCGTGTACGCCCAGCTCCGGTTCAGGACGTACCCCGCGAAGGGGAGACCCATGTCGAGGATGCGTTGACGGAAGAACGCCACTTCGGCGAGTGCGGTCGGCTCGGGGCTCGTGACGAGGACGAACGACGCGTCGTCCGACTGGAGGAGTTCGCGCACGGCGGTCGCGTGTTCGCGCATGGAAGCGAACATGCCGGAGAACAGACCCAGGAACTCCTGGATGTCGCCGAAGAAACCTTCGCCGAACACGCGCCCGAACACCGTGCCGACCAATTCGGTGGCCCGCTTCCAGAACAGACCGCTCGACTTCTTCGGGAGGAAGAGGCCGATCACCTTCTCGTCGAGGAACTGCGAAAGTTTGCCGGGACCTTCGAGGAACTCGAGCGCGTTCCGCGAAGGGGGCGTGTCGAGGACGACGAGGTCGTATTTGCCGCTCGACGAGAGCGTGTAGAGCGCCTCGGCGGCCGTGTATTCCTGCATGCCCGCGATGAGGCTCGAGAGCGCGCGGTAGAGGCGGTTCGCCAGGATCTTCTCGGCGTGGGCACGCGACTCCGACATCCGGTTGACGATGTCCTCGAAGACGACGGCCGGCTGGAGCATCCACGCGTGCAGTTCGCCGTGATCGGCGAGCCCGGCGGCGTCGAGGCGTTCGCGCGGGACGAGGGCAGGGGACTTGCCGCTCTCCGGGATGCCCATCGCCTCCGCCAGGCGCCTCGCCGGATCGATGGTCAGCACGAGGACGCGCCTCCCGGCCGCCGCACCCGCGAGACCGATGGCCGCGGAGGTCGTCGTCTTGCCGACGCCGCCGGCGCCGCAGCACACGATGACGCGCTTCTCGCGTACGAGCTGATCGAGGTAGGTCGGCACGTTCTCCGCCCGTGGTCTCATGGCTGGCTCACGAAGGACTCATGTCGCGCGGAGGACGGAGGCGAGCCCCTCCGAGACCTTCGCGGCACGCACCGCGAGGTCGGGAAGGGCGAGGAGGGGGCGCCCCAGCTCGGCGTGGATGCGCGCCGTCGCCGCACGCGCGCGGTCGATGCGTCGTACGGAACGGAGGCCGAGGACGTCGCCCTTGCCTTCCACGAGTCGCTCCACGTGTGCCCGCTCCTCCTCCGAGAACGGATTCGGAGGAACGCGGTTCAAGGCGAGGCACCCGAACGGCACGTTGTGTTTCATCAAGCCACGCGAGAGTTCGATGGCCTCGCTGACGGGAAGCGTCTCGGGGAGAGCGACCACCACCGCCATGGCGACCTCCGGATCGGTGACCAGTGCCAGGCCCTCCTTCACGGCCGCGACGATGGGGCCACCGGGGATGATGCGCAACATCGCTTCGGGAAGTTGCGTGAGGGCGAGGGCGTGGCCGGTCGCGGGGAGATCGACGACGATGATCTCGTGTTCGTAGCCGCCTTCGCGATGCCGCGCGCGCGTCAGGTCGAGCAGACGGTAGAGGACGCCCATCTCCGAGAGCGTGGGCGCCGCCACGAGGAAGCGACGGATCGCGGCCGACTTCATGGCGGCGTCCGCCATCCAACGCATGGGCATGGTGTCGCGGAGGAACTCGTGGTGCCCCATGGTCGGGACGATACGGACGGTCTTCACGCCCGGCGCGACCTCGATGGGATCGTCGTCGGACGCCGCGGCACCGAGTGCGTGCGCCAGCGGCGAAGGTGCCGAGTCCTCCGACGCGATCTCGGCGGCGAGCACGCGCTTGCCCGCGTCCCGTGCGGCCAGGGCCAAGGCACCGGCGACGGCGGTCTTCCCCACGCCCCCCTTGCCCGTCACGAGCAGGATGCGTCGCGAGAGCATGGCGGAGACGAGCGCCGGATCGATGGTCACGGCAGCGGAGACGTTCGAGGACACGGGGCCCCGAGGATATCCGAACGCCCCCGTCCACGGAAGTCGCGATGGAGCCGCCTTCGAGACGCTCGTCGCTCTGAGTCCGAGGCGGCTCGGTGTCGGGTCCGCTCGGAACCGATCAGAACGTGGGCTTCGGCTCGGTCTCGGGCAGCTCGTAGAACTTCTTGCCCGTGACGAGCTCCGTCCACTCGATGGCGGCCCACACGGGACCGATGGCGAGGTACCGGAGGTCCCGCGCGAAGGACGGCTTCTTTCCTTCGAAGGCATGTCCGACGAACTGGAACCCCCACCCCACGCCGAAGAGCGAGACGCCCACCGGGGGGACCGTCGGAATGAGCGGCAGCGACGCCACGATCATCGGCACCCCGATCATGTGGCAGAGCCGGTTCACCGGATGCTGGTGATCGTCCCGGTACGAGCGGAGGTAGTCGTCGAACGTGCGGGGTCGGGAGAACGTGCCGTCGGCCATGGATGGAGAGTAGCGCACGCGGAGGAATGCGGAAGGGGCGAGGGCGTGCCGGGCCGTCGTGTACCGCCCGGGGAGCTCCTTGCTACGCTTGCCGGCATGGCGCGTGATCGCGGGATCGGAGAGCGTGGGGCTCGGCGGGGCCGCCTCCTCGCGAGCGGAGTCGTCCTCCTCGCGGCCGCCTGCAGCGTCGCCCGTCCTCCCCACGACGTGCCCCCTCCCGTCGCTCCTCCCGGGGCGTCGCCCGAAGTCCCGGTCGCGGTGCTCCCGGAAGCCGACTTCCCGGACGCCGGACCTTCGATCACGGGTCCTTTGGCCGAACCGGTGGACGACGGTCTCGCGACCGTGGACGACGCCCGGTTCGCCGAGATCGACGCGGCCGCACGGGATGCCGTGCGCGACCGGAAGTTCCCCGGCGCGGTGGTCGTGGTCGGCAGCAAGGACACGGTGCTCTTCCGGAAGGCCTACGGCATGCGATCCCTCGTGCCGACCCGCGAGGCCATGACGGTCGACACGATCTTCGATCTCGCCTCGATCACGAAACCGGTCGCGACGTCGACGGCGATCATGGTGCTCGTCGATCGCGGCAAGCTCGACCTCGACGCGCCCGTCTCCGACGTCCTCCCCGAGTGGAACCGCGTGAAGCCCTTCACGTTGCGTCAGCTCATGACCCACACGGCGGGCCTCCCGATCGAGACGCCGAAGAAGGACTACGCGTCCGGGCGGGCGAACGCCCTCGCCCGAATCCTCGCCCGCGGACTGGCGCGGGAGCCGGGATCCGAATTCGTGTACTCGGACGTCGGCTTCATCCTCGCCGAGGAGATCGTGCGGCGTGTCTCGGGCGACGACCTCGCGGCCTTCGTGCGACGCGAAGTGTTCGAGCCCCTCGGCATGGCGGACACGGGGTTCCGACCCTCCGCGCTCCTCAAGCCCCGCATCGCTCCCACGGAATGGCGCGAGGGAGACTGGGCGCGTGGGCTCGTCCACGACCCTCGGGCGTACCTTCTGGGAGGCGTGGCGGGCAACGCGGGGCTCTTCGCGACGGCTTCGGACCTCTCCCGGTTCGCGCGCATGATCCTCGGTGGCGGCGCGTACCGGGGCGTCCGCATCCTCTCGAAGAAGACGGTGGACGCCTGGATCGCTCCCCACGACGTCGTCGGCGGCGTTCGCGCCCTCGGCTGGGACGTGCGGACGAAGTTCTCCGCGAACCGCGGGGACACCGCCTCCCCGAGGGCGTTCGGTCACGGCGGGTACACCGGCACGTCGTTCTGGATCGATCCGGAGACGGAGTCGTTCGCGATCATGCTCGCGAACCGTGTCCATCCGGACGGCAAGGGCGCGGTCAACGCGTTCGCTTCCCTCGTGGGCACGGTCGCGGGACGTGTCGCCCTCGCGGAGCGCGGTCGCGGGGACGCCGGCCCGTGCGTCGACGCCGCGGGAGTCGTCGAGACGGGCATCGACGTGCTCCGGAGCGAGGACTTCGCGCGCCTTCGGGGCGCGAACGTCGGCCTCGTGACGAACGTTTCGGGCCGTGCGAAGGACGGCGAGCGGACCATCGATCTCCTCGTCCATGCTCCGGGAGTGCGCCTGCTCCGTCTCTTCGCCCCCGAACACGGCCTCGACGGCGACAAGGAAGGTCACGTGAAGGACGGTGTGGACCCGCGATCGGGTCTCCCCGTGACGAGCCTCTACGGCGACGCGTTCGCGCCGCCCGATTCGGCGCTCGAGGGACTCGACACGCTCGTGTTCGACGTGCAGGACGCCGGCACCCGCTACTACACGTACGTCTCCACGCTCCGGAACGCCATGGACGCCGCCGCCGCTCGCGGTCTCCGCTTCGTCGTCCTCGATCGTCCGAATCCGATCGACGGCGTCGACGTCGCGGGACCGCTGCTCGAGACGACCGGACGTTCCGCTCTCGCGTACCATCCGCTGCCCGTCCGTCATGGACTGACGCTCGGCGAGCTCGCGTACTTGATGAACGCGGATCGGCACGTCGGTGCCCGGCTCGACGTGGTGCGCATGCGCGGTTGGCGGCGTGCCGACTACTTCGAAGCCACCGGTCTCCCGTGGACGAAGCCTTCCCCGAACCTCCGCACGATCGACGAGGTGCTGTTGTATCCCGCCGTCGGACTCGTCGAGGGAACCAACGTGTCCGTGGGGCGCGGTACCGACACGCCGTTCGAACACGTGGGCGCCCCCTGGATGGATGCGACCGCCGTCCTCGCGGCGTTCGTCGCCGAGAAGCCCGAAGGTGTCGTCGCGACCACGACGTCGTTCACTCCCACCGTGAACCCGCACAAGGGCAAGACCTGCAACGGCATCGCGCTCCGCGTGGCGTCCCGATCGAAGTTCGAACCCGTGCGCGCAGGGCTCGCGTTGGCCAGGGCCATCGCGCGGGTGCATCCGTCGGAATGGCACCAGGCCGACGTGGTGAAGCTCCTCGCCAACGCGAAGGCCATGGACGCGCTCGCGTCGGGCAAGTCGGTTCCCGCGATCGAGGCGACCTGGGCGCCCGCGCTCGCGTCCTTCCGTACGAAACGCGAGAACTACCTCCTCTATCCGAACAAGCCGACGTGTGCGCCCGCACCGCCCGTCCCCACCGCCGCGACGCCTCCGACCGCGCCCTCTCCCGCTCAGGGAGCGCCGCCCACCACCCCGAGGTAGTCGAGGACATCGCCCAGGTCCTGATCCGACAGCCGCTCGCGGGCGAGGGGAGGCATCTGGCCGCCGTAACCCACGAAGCCGCCGTGCCGTACCTTCTCGACGAAGACGAGCCGGACGTCCTGGGCGGAGTACTTGTCGGACGGGTGATCGGCGATGGTTTGATCCGGCAACGTCGACGCACGCGGCACGAGCTTGCCGACGCCCGTGCCCTTCGCGCCGTGGCACTTCGAACACGCGCGACGGTAGAGAGGCTCGCCGCGCGTGGCGTCCCCGCGGGGAACGTCCGCGACGGCGTAGGCGACCGTGAACGGCTGCGGCGCGACGTCGGCGTCGCCCGCGGGAAGGGAGTCGAGGTACGCCCAGAGCGCGCGCGCGTCGGCGTCGGCCGGGTCGACGGGGCCGTCCTTCAGCATGAACCAGTAGGCGCATTGGCTCACGGCGTCGACGAACTCGACCTCCGCGCCCGCCCAGAACGAGGTGCGCTTCGTCGCTCCCGCGAGCGGCGCGCCGGGAAAGATCGTGTCGCCTCCGGAGCCCCTCTCGGCCTCGTGGCACGTCGCGCACGCGTACGCGTTCTTCGACGTCTTCACGAACGCCGGGGACGCGAAGACCTCCTTGCCGCGTTCGACCGCGGTGCGCGTGATTTCCTCGGGGGCCTCCTTCGGACCGCACCCGATCGCCACGGCGAGACCCACGACCGACGTCGCGAACGGCCCGGCCCTCACGGCGCGCCTCCCGTGAGGAGCGTGATCGAATCGGGGTAGACACCGAGGGGCGTCGCTTTCGTCACCGCGAGGGTCGTCCGGTCGAGCACGACCAGAGTTCCCGGGTCCACGTAGTTCCCCTCGCACACGACGAAGGCCCGCGTGGCGTCCGTCGTCACGACGTGGGGCTTGCCGCACCGCGCATCGAAGCGCGCGGACGCGACGACACGGTTCTTGTCCGTGGTGTCGACACGGAGGAGCGCGTCCGGTGTCTGCGTCGGCACGAAAAGTTCCTTCCCGTCTTCCGACCACCACGTGAAGTACGGGGCCCCTTCGGTCTTCAGCGTGCGGCTGGCGTCGAACGTGCGCGACGCGACGTCGAAGAACCGGACGTCCTTGCTTTCGGTGGAGCTCACGGCGAGGGTCGTCCCGTCGGGCGAGAGCACGAGCGCGTAGGGCCCGTACGAGACAGTCCCACGGAAGGTCGAGCCGTCGACCGCGATCCGTTCGACCGCGTGCGCGGGGTCGGCGAGATCGACGACCGCGATCGCGTCCTCGCCGTAACACGCGACGAACGCCTTGGCGCCGTCCGGCTTCGACAGGACGACGCCGTGGGGCGCGAGGCAGGTCGGAATCTTGGTCGACGGACCGGAACCCGTGGCCGGCATCGTCGTCGGATCGATGACCGCGAGGGTCGCCTTGGCGCCCTCCGGATCCTTGGTGAACGTGAGCGCGCGCGGCAGATCGAAGTGGGATACGACGACGCGCTTGCCGTCCTCGGACACGACGATGTCCCCCGGGTTCGCGTCGACTCGCGTCTGCCCGACGGGACGGAACGTCGGGAGCGAAAGTTTCTGCACCCATCCCGGCACGATGCTCGAGGCATGGGCCGCGTGCGGACCGGTGGCGCCGGAAATCGAGGGATAGGAGAGGGCCACGTAGAGGAAGCCGCCGGCACGGTCCAGTGCGGCGTGGTGCGGGCCGTCGATGGTGACCGGATCCCGACCGACCGGGAGCGTCGCGAACCTGTCGCCGGAGGCCACGCCCACGAACGAGAGGGTGTCCGAACGACTGTCGGTGACGAGGAACGCGCCACCTTCGGGGACCGCCACCGGCGATCGCGTGGCGGGGTAGGCCACGCCGTCGTAGGGCGCGTAGGTCACCGTGGGCGCGGGCGTCTCGCTCGTGCACGCCGTCGACGTGACGATGGCGAGTGCCGTCGCGATCGACGCGACGACGCCGGTCACGACGGCGCGTCGTGCGGCGCGCGGACGCTGCGTCACCGTGCGACCGTGAACCGGTTCGTGCTGCCCACGAACGGTCCGTCCGACACGCGGTTTTCGTCGGCCACGAAACCGGTGAGGGTGAGCGTCACGTCCTGGCCGCTCTTCGCGAGCTTCTGGAGCTGCTCCGCCGTCGGCGTGAATTCGTTCCGGCTCGTGAGCACCCGGATCGCCTTGTCGTCGCCCGGAAAGGAGAACACGAGGAACGTCACCGATCCGGTCGTCGGTGTCCCGTGCGCGTGCGCGACACCTTCGCCCCAGAGACCGCCCCAGAGCCCGTCGCGGAGGAACGTCGCGAGGCGCGAAGGCACGCCGCCTCCGACGTCGGTGCGATCGTTCGACGCCGTCACCTTCCAACGGAACGTCGGAGGCGATGCGGGGTCGAGCACGCTCCCTTCCGCGGGACCGTTCAGCAACGGGCCCCGTTCGGTGTCCTTCACGGGCGCCTTCTGTTCGATGGCGCTCTCGAAAGCGACCTGCATCTCGTCGGTCACCGATCCCTCGAGGAGGATGTCGGGGCTTCCTCCGTCGGCCGTCGTTTCCGTCGACCCCGCTTTCGAATTGGAGCAAGCGACGCTCGCGCACGCGACGACGCACGCGAACACGAGAGCGGTACGACGGTCGATCCGGCGGAGCGTGGAGCAGGACGTGGCGGTGTGCGTCATGTGGGAAATCCCATGCAGGCGTCGAAGGTCGGATCCCGCGGCGACCAGTGGGATCACCGCACGAACGGCACTCTGAATTCTCTGTCGACGTTGTACGCGTCGCGACGCTCTCCCGGAAGTGGCGCGACGTCGTCCCAACGACCGCGGTCCGAACCGTGTCGCTGCGGCAGAGAAACGCACGTTGCCGCGTCGGACAGGTGGATCGCCTTGACCCCATTCCCACCTGGGACTACGCCGAACCACTCGTGGGAGAGTGGGGGATAGGATGTGTGCGACATCCACCTACGCGAGCCCACCTACAGCGACTCTTCTCTCAGCTTGGGGTTCGGTCCCGTCCTGGAGGCTACGAATGCGTTTGACCCGGTATGCGGCGATGGCCGCGCAACTCGGAACGGTTGTCCTTTGCGCCATGACGGCGCACTGCTCGTCGGATTCGGCCCCGACCGACGAAGTGGCGTTGAAGGGCGGCGACACGTTCGTCCCCGTCTACCGCTCCGAGTCTCCTGCCGAGACCGCACTCCACGGTGAGACGCTGAAGCCCCTCGGCACGGCGGCGCCCACGGCGGAGCAGAGCTTCTACCTCGCGATCCGCAAGAGCGACCTCGCGTCGAAGTGGTTCCTCTCCGCGTTCATGAAGCAGTACTTCCCCGGAGCCGTCAGCTACGGCGCCGCGCGTTCCCTCGGAACGCGGGTCATCTCGTTTTCGGTGCAGAACGGCAAGCTCTTCATCTTCGACGTGAGCGATCGCACGAAGACGAGCGACACCTTCGATCCGAACCTCGTGGTCGACGCGTTCCCGATCGTCACCGACTACGCGCCCTTCAACCGCATGCTCGGTTCGGACCAATACGTCCTCATCGACCCGGCCGCCGGTCTCGACAAGTTCGGCGTCATGAGCACGTACACCCAGGACCGCTTCGTCACGGAAGTCGCGTTCTCGCAGCGCTTCCGCAAGATCTCGGACGGCGTCACGTACGAGCAAGTGTTCTCGGGCTACGGCACGGTCTCGGATCCGGACGCGTCCGGCAAGGCGGAGTCGAACCCGTACAAGACGAGCGGCACGCTCGGCATCGCGCTCCGCAAGTACCAGGAAGGCGCGGACTTCCAGGCGCGCCCGCTCCCGCCGAAGCCCTACTACTTCGTGAGCGACGTACGCATCGTCCCCAACGAAGGCAAGACGGTGCAGAACCCGGTGAAGTGGAACATCCACCCCGGCATGCAGCCCATCAAGTGGGTCATCTCGCACCACGCTGCGGCCATGGGCGCGGACCCGAAGTACGTCCAATACAACCTCGTGGACGCGCTGAAGCACGGCATCGAGGACTGGAACCAGGTCTTCGGCTTCAAGGTCTTCGAAGCGTCCGTCGCCACGCCGGACGAGTCCTACGCCGACGACGACAAGAACTATCTCATCTGGGACGCGGACCCGAGCTACGGCGCGGCGTTCGCCAACTGGCGCACGAATCCGACCTCGGGCGAAATCCGCGGCGCCAGCGTCTACATCAACGCGAGCTGGCTCACGGGTGCCGACGCGTCCTTCGTGGACGACAAGGCCGACGGCAAGCGCGCGCGTCCCCTCCCGCTCGCACGTCAGCCCAAGCCGCAGCTCCAGGAGCTCACGTGGGCCGGCATGCCGGAAGGTGAGAAGCCCTGCATGCTCTGGGCTCCCGCGTTCCGCGACGGCGACGGCGACGTCTCCGAAGGCGCCGACACCGCGGGCCCGCTCGCGCCCGCCGCGAAGCCTCTGACGAAGGTCGAGAAGGTCTGGCGCTACGTGAAGAACACGGTGCTCCACGAGATCGGCCACGACCTCGGACTCCGCCACAACTTCCGCGGCTCGAACGTCGGTGCGACCACCAACGCGCCCTCGTCCTCGATCATGGACTACCTCACCACCGTCGACGACATCGCGGTCGAGGGACCCGGTCCGCACGACATCGCGGCCATCCGCTACCTCTACAACCTCTCGGACACGCTGCCCGACGCCACCGGCTTCTGCACGGACGCCGACACCGCGAAGGATCCGGAGTGCAACCGCTTCGACAAGGGTGCGAACCCGCTCGTCGACTTCTACGCTCCGACCTACAACGGCGTCGTCAACGACTACGTCAACGGCCGGAACCCTTCGCCGCCGAACAAGACCCTGAACCCGATCCTCCAGTTCGTGCGGGCGGGCAAGGACTCGGCGACGAAGCTCGCCGCCTGGGAAATCGCCATCGCGCCCGTGAAGGCGCCCATCGACCCGGCGATCCTCGCGGCGAACGCGAGCTACGGCAAGAACGCCGACATCGTCGCGCGACGCACCCTGAAGCGTCTCTACATCGACCCCGCGGCCGATCGTGAGACCTTCGCCATGGATCCTCCGACGGACGCGCAGCTCACGCCCGCGATCGTCGCCGAGCTCCGCGGCAACCTCATGAACGTCGACGGCGTCCGCTCCTACGAGACCCGTCGCGTCTGCGTCGACATCCTGAAGAAGCTCCAGAGCGGTGAGGCCCTCGCGGTCCTCCGTGAGGCGCGCGAAGCCCTCCTCGCGGGCAAGATCTCCCTGACCGGCGCGGACCTCGCGCAGGCGGAGGATCTCCAGGTCCGCATCGAGAAGGCCATCCAGCCCTACTTCAACTGAAGACTCTCGGCGAAGGCCGAGAATCCACGTCCCCGCGAACGGCGCCCCGGTCACCCGGAGGCGCCGTTCATGTTTTGTCGCGGTGTCCGCCGTCCGACGTTTCCGGACGGCCCGGCGAAATCGACGGGGGGACCGGATCTTTTTTCGAACCTTTCGCTCCTACCGGGGTTCCTCTTCCGCCATGGCGGTGGGGACCGAGTCCGACGAGGACCTCTACGAGCGCGTCCGCGCGGGCGATGTCACGTCGTTCGATCGCCTGTACGCGCGCTACGAGAGGAACCTCTTCGGGTTCGTGCTCGCCGTCACAGGGAGCCGCGCCGACGCGGAAGACGTCTTCCACGAGGCGTTCATGGCCACCTTGCGTGCGGAAGGTCTCCGGTTCGAGGCCGGAGGCTTCCGGGCCTACCTCTACACGTGCGCGAAGAACCTCGCACGCAAGCGGCTGAAGAAGGCCGCGCGCGACGAGGTCCTCGACGACGAACCGTCCGATCCGGATCCGCGCCCCTCGGCGGAGCACGTCCTCGAACGTCGCGAGCTCGAGGGCGCCCTCGAGGACGCCGTCCGTCGACTCTCGAAGCCCCTCGCCGCCGTCTACCACCTCCGCGTGGCCGGCCTCTCCTACGAGGAGATGGCGAGCCTCCTCGAGATCCCCACGGGGACCATCAAGTCCCGCATGTCCCAACTCGTCCATCGATTGCAACGGGAGCTCGCGCCATGGATTGCGCCCTGATTCGGAACGAACTCGTCGGCTACCACTTCGGCACCCAGGACGACGACGCCCGCGAGCGCGTCGAGACGCACCTCGTGGGGTGCACGGAGTGCCTCCGCGTGTTCATGCGTCTGAAGCAGCGCCTCGATCGGGGCGGCGGAGAATCGGCGCGGCCTTCCTCTGCCGCACGCGCCGCGCTCCGGCGGGACGTGGCCCTGGCGTTCGTGAAGCGTCCCGTCACGTTGCCGTTCTGGCGCCGCCCCGTGCCGCTCTACCAGAGCTTCGCCGCGGCGATCCTCGTCGCGCTCCTGGTCCGCGTGGCGCCCGTCGTCGTGGAGCGCGCGATGGGGCTCGCCGCGCCGAAGGCGACCTCCGAGCAGGTCGACACGTCCCAGGAGCTGCCGGGCAGCCTGCGCATCTATTGAGTGCGGCGTGCGGAGATCCCGGTCCGAGCCGGTCCCTTCCGCCGCCCCGTCCCTCCGAACGTCGCGAATCTCCCGAGGTCCCATGCACACGCGTCCATCGTCTCACCGTCCCGTTCCATTCCGCGCCCTCGCCCTCTTCGCGGTCGTCGGCCTCCTTCCCGCGTGCAACGGCGACGCCGGGACGTCGTCGTCGCCGACCAACGCGTCCTCGTCCAAGGGCGTGTCCTCCGTCCCCGGGAGCGGCGCGCGTCCGAGCGACGCCGTCGCGAAGGGGCCCGACACGCCCGCCCCCGAGGACGACGACTCCGTTCCCGAAGCGAAGTTCGAGGGTGGCGAGAAGAACTTTCGCAAGCTCAAGGAGGCGCTCCTCGAGCGCTACTACCGGGACGGAATCACCGAGGACGATCTTTGGCGGGCGGCCGTGCGCGGGATGCTCACGTACGCGGACCCACCCATGAAGAAGTGGAACGCGTTGCTCTCCCCCGAGGAAGTGCGCGAGCTGCGGGTCGATCTGAAGGGCGAGGTCGTCGGCATCGGCGTGCACATCCGGTTCGACGACGCGAGCGGCCACTCGGAAGTGCTCGGCGTGATCCCGGGTTCACCCGCCGAGAAGGCGGGCATCGCCCAGGGCGATCGCATCGTGTCCGTGGGCGGCAAGATCGGGCGCGGTCGTACGCTCCGCGACGTCGTCGGCGACATCCGCGGCAAGGCGGGGGAGAAGGTGTCCCTCGTCGTCCTCCGGGACGACAAGCTCCTCCCGTTCTCCGTCGAACGCGGGACCGTGCCGTTCGAGGCCGTGGATCATTCGCTCCTCGAAGGGAAGATCGGTTACCTGCGCATCAAGGCGTTCTCCGCGAAGACGCCGCCGGCCGTCCGCCGTGCGCTCGAGACGTTCGCGAAGGACGGCGCGACGTCGTTCGTCGTCGACCTCCGCTCGAACCATGGAGGCGGGTTCGACGACGCGGTGTCCACCGCGGAACTCATGGTCCCCGAAGGCGCGACCATCGTCCGCGTCGTCGGGCGGGACGGCAAGGACGAGCGCATCGTCTCGAAGGGCAAGCCCGTCCTCCCGCTCGGGAAGACCGTGGTGCTCGTCGACTCCGAGACGTCCTCCGGAGGCGAGTTCGTCGCGGCGGCGTTGGCCGAGGACGTCAAGGCGACCCTCGTAGGAGCGCGGACGCTCGGCAAGTGGAGCGTCCAGACCATCGACGATCTTCCGAACGGTTACGCCGCCAAGTTCACGACGCACCTCTTCCAGTCCCCCGGCGGCCGAGCGTTCCAGGGCGTGGGCATGGCGCCCGACATCGAGACCGCCATGGACCCCAAGTCCCTCGAACGGCTCGAGGGCATGCGGGACGCGAAGGAGCGGCTCGCCGCCGACGTGCAGCTCCGCACGGCCGTGCGTCTCCTGGCGGAGTCCAAGCCCTGAAACGACGGCCCGGACCGACGCCGTGAAACGAAAGCGGGGCCGGCCCGGAAGCCGACCCCGCTGGGGAGTCTCCGCGAGTTCCGGTCACTTCTCCGGGCGGGGACCCGTGCCGGGGATCTTCGCGTTCGCGTCGTTCGAGACCTTGATCTTCGTGTCGGGCCGGAAGACTTGTTTGCCGCCCTTGTTCCCGTCGAAGTAGCAGTTCGTGATCGAGATCGCGCCGTTGGTGGCGGTCTGGTCTTCCTGCAGGGCGAGGGCGGTGTTGTCCGTGAAGTTGGTGTTCGTGATCGTGCGCGAACCCTCGCCCTCGGAACCGTCGAGCATCATGCCGTACAGGTTGTTGTGGGACCACACGTACGAGATGTCGAACGTGTTGATGTTGTCGAAGTGGAAGGAGCAGTGGGCGTTGTAGATCTCCGTGTATTGTACACGAAAGTGGCCTCCGCTCGATCCCCAGAGCATGTCGTCGTTGCCGCCCTTGCCGTGGAGGAGCGAGTCCGAGATGTCGACGTAGGCCTTGGGGCCGTCGGTCGCGATGCCGTCCTGCCCGTTGCCGTCGAAGTCCATGTAGGACGCGACGAGCTTGCCCGCGATGCGTGACGTACCCACACCCGCCGTGACCGAGAGGTGGTCCACGTTGAGCTGCGCGCCCTCTTCCACGTGGAACGCTTCCGCGGCGCCCGCGATGACTCCACGACGGAACGTCGCGACGACCGCGCCGGCCTTCACGTTCAAGGTCACCTTGCCGCGACCGACGTCCACGCCGTCGAGCTCGATGGAGCCGCCGTCCTCCACGTCGATGCCCTCCCAATCCTCGGTGCCGCCCACGATGGCGTGCTTGTCGCCGTACTCGCTCTTGAGGCTGCCCTTCACCACGATCTTCGTGTTCGCGGCCACCGTGATCTTCGCCCCGGCCTTGATCGTCACCGTCGACGAGGAGCCGATGGTGACGGTGCCCGAGAGCGACTTGCCGTCTCCCCACGTCTCGTCGCCCTGGGTGCCTCGATCGTTCGTACCGGTTGGCGCGGAGGCCGAGCTGCACGCCGCGAGCACGGCGAAGGCGGGGAGGACGAGCAGACGGGCGGTCGTGAGGAACGTCGGAGCGGAGGAGGGACGCAGCTTCGTCATGATGAAGAGCGTACGACGTGAACCCGGAAACAGATCGCCGTTCCGTCGATCGAGACTCGAAAAGTCCGGACATCTCGCTACGTTGTGAGTGGTTCGATCCAGATCGCGATCGATCCAGACGTCGCGCGTGGCCCACGTCCGGAGCCTGTCCGGCCATCGACCACCCGGCCATTTCGGCCCGCGATTCCGGGCGCTTCCTGGACGCGACGCGCACCTTCGACGCACGGCGCCGCGTCGTTCCGTGCGGAACGGAACCGTGCCACGCGTGAGGGGCCGTCTTCGGGAACCGACGGACCTCAGCCGAGCCGTTCGAGCACGGCCACGACGTGATCGGGGCTCCGCTCGGACAGCGCGCGGAGCTTGCCCGCGTCGAGGATGGCCACCTGCGTGCCCGACGTGGCCACGGCCTCGAGCGCGGACGGGATCTGGTGGAGCGCGTCGCGCACGCCGAAGAAGTGATCGGCCGCGACGGTGACGGGCGCCGCGTTCTCGTGCTCGGGATCCTTGAGGAACAGACTCCCTCGCGCGACGAGGTACGCCGATTCCGGCACGACGCCCGACTTCAGGATCGTCGTGTCGGAGGCGAAGGTCTCGACGCGGTCGATGGCCGAGAGCAGTTCGTCGCGGACGAGGACGTCGAGTCCGCCGATGCTCTCGTGCATCGAGAAGAACGAGTCGATGCGATGGAGCTGGCGCGTGGCCATGATGCGATCGGAGAGGGCCTTGTCCTTGTCCATGACCATCTTGAGGACGGCACCGGGCATCTCCCAGACTTCCGTGACGGTCTGCGCCCGGAGCGTCGCCGTGCACCGCGGATCGTCGTCCGCACTGACGCTCGTCTCGCCGAGAAGGAGGCCCGGCGGACAGCAGCGCACGAGTCGGTTGCCGCCGTTCGTCGTGTCGAGGAGCACGCCGAGGAGGCCGCTCTTCACGACGAACACGTTCTCGGAAGGTTGCCCTTCACGCACGAGGATCTCGTTGGGCGAGAGCGTGCGCACCTCGAAGTTTTCCACGAGCCAACCGCGCTGGTCGCCCTGGAGAGGCGCGAAGATCTTGCAGTCGAAGACGTTCTGCAGCGGGCGCACCTTCGAACGCGCGAGTTCGAGGATGGCGTGGATGGGCGTCGCCGAGAATTCCTTGCCGCCCACGATCTCGATGGCCATCGCCGCCGCACGTTCGAGGGAGGGGAGGTCGAACCTGTCGGCGAACTCGCGGGACGCGGCCTCCAGATACTGCATCGCGATCTGCGGCTCGGCGAGACGCTTCTCGACCGCCGCCATGCGGAGGAGCGTGGCGCCACGCCGATCGGGATCCGCCAAGAGGTGCGGAAGGAGCTCGCGCACTTGCCGGAGGGAGAAGTCGTCCCCCGCGGCGAGGAACTCCTCGATCTTCGAACGCAGCGAGTCCGCGCCCTCACCCGGCGGGATGGATTCCGGCGGGACGACGAGGTCGTCGAAATCGTCGAGCAGACCGCCGCCCATGCCTCCCATGCCCGAAAGGCCGAAGTCGTCCGTGGCCGGCTTCTTCTCGGTCGGTGTCGCCTTCCGGATGGCCGCGGCGATGTCGTCGCCGTCGAGGGTGGGCGTCATCACGCCGTCTTCGTCGACGCTGAGCTCCTGCACGGGGATGTCGCCCGCGGAGTTCACGATCGCGACGACCACGGCCCAGCAATCGCCGGCGACGCGTCGCACCCGTCGCACGTCACGCACGACGACGAGCTTGCCGAACTCCTCGCTCAGGTAGGCGCTGACGGCGGACCAGACTTCCTCGCGGGTCACGCCTCCGAGGATAGAACAATCGCCCGCGGATGGGATCGCCGACGCGGCCGCTCACCTCGTGTGTGGGATCGTGGGAGACGTGTCGCGGGCTCGCCGCACACGCGCGCCCGCACGTCGTTTCAAGAAACGCTTCGGGAAGCGCTCAGTCCTTCGTGTACGTGAGCACGCGGTTGCTGCCCGGCGGCAGAACGATGCGGAACTCCGCGCCGGCGTCCGCACCCGTGGACTGGTAGACCGTCCGGCCGACGAAGTTCGCGGCGCAGAGTTCGCTCACGGACACGCCGCCGTCGTTCTGGAACGACAGGCGACGGGTCTCGTAGGTCGTCGTCGGCGGATCGCCCGCGGGCGTTTCGGTGGCGACCGTCAGCATCGACACCGAGATGGGGCTCGGCGGATCGATCTCCAGGGTCTCCTGGCGCGTGAGTCCCGTGGTTCCCGTTCCGCCCGAGACACCGGTGTAGACGCGCACCGCCGTGAGCTTGTACGCGCCCGCCGCGATGGTGCCGGGAGGATCGAACGACGGGAGGGGGCTCGCGACGTTCGTCTCTTGGATCACGGCACCGCGTTGCACGAGGGAATGGCACGGGACGAAGACGTCGCTCGCCGCGTCGGCGGAAGCGTCCGCGTGCGTGCCTCCGTCGGTCGGGGTGCCCCCGCCGTCGTTCGACGTCCCGGAGTCGGTCGAGGTGGTGGCGCCGTCGCCCGTCGTGCCGTCGGCTTCGGCGTCCGCGGGGACGACGCTCCCGTCCGTGTCGACGGTGGCGCCGTCGCCGGCGGCGTCGCCGTTGCCGTTCGTGGTCCCGTCGAGGAGTCCACCGTCCGCGACGACGCCCGTGCCGTCGCCGTCGCCGCAGGCCGCGAGGAGGGCCGCGCAGGTTCCCACGGCGAGTGCGGCGCCGAGGGGCAGGACCGTGAGCAAGGAAATGGAGCGACGTGAGGGGAGGGACGAGTGCGCCATGGGGCGGAGACTCGTCCCGAACCCGGGTGCACGTCAACCCGAACCGTGGCGCGCGCGGGGAGCCCCTCTACTCGCGGTTGCCTTCGAGCAGCAGGCTCCACTTCTCGTTCGGTCGGCACTCCCCGCTCGTGCGCCGCACTTCGACCACGACCGTGCGGGATTGGTCCGAATAGTCGAGCCAACCGGTGTCCCACTTCAGACTCGCTTGGCTCGTGGCGCCCACGCCGTTGCCGGCGCTCGCGGTCGGTCCCGTGCACTGGAGCTTGTCAGCGGCGGTGTCGACGTACATGTGGAGTTCGAACGCGGCGTTCGCCGGCGCGATGAGGCTCCCGCGGAGTTTCATGGAGGAGTACGTCCAACCCTGCGCGTTCTGCGTGAGGCGCACCGAGAACCACGCCGACTTGGAACCTTGGCGCGAAATCGTCCCGGCACCTTCGTCGCCGCTGACCGAACCGATGTCTTCCGGCGCCGTGCACGCGCCGTCCGCCGCACAGGATTCGGCGGGCACCGCGGGCTTGGTTCCCGCGTCGGTCTGCTCGGTCGTGGTGGACTTGGCGTCCTTCGAGGCATCCGGAACTTCCCACGGCGGGAGGGCGCTCACGCCCGCATCGGCCGGACGGGCGGGCACGTCGTAGGGGTTCGACCCGGGAGTCGCTCCCGTCGCACCGGGCGCGCCGCCGTCCTCTCCGGTCGCCGCGGGTGTGTCGCCGCCTTCGTCCCCGGTCCCCGAGCCATCGGCGCTGCACGCCACGAGGGCGAAGCCGGCGAGGGTGACCAGGAGCGCCGGCAGCACCCGGAAGCCGGGTCGGAACGGGGCGGGAAGTCGGGACGTGGCGGACGGGGACGACGGAACGAGCACGCAGGCAACCTCGCGTTGGCCCCGATGTAGGGCGAGGTAGGCACTACCGCGGGCCCCCGGGGTGCGCCACGGGATTGCGCCGCGTCCGTCCCAAGCCGAAAAAGTCCCGGGAAATCGCGGGCGGCGTCACGTTCGCGGCGTCGTGACCCGGTGCGTCGCGGATCCGCCCCATCGAGAGCGGAATTTTCCTCACTTTTTGCGTCGGAAGACCACCGTCCGTCGCTCACTCACGGGAGCGGACGGCGCCGGCTTCGCCGCGAGGGACACGACGTGCCCCTCTTCGAGTGGAATGATCGCGGGCACGTCCTCGAGGGACCACCCGGCGTCGTTCGTGTACGGGAACGCGTAGGGAGGCTTCGACGCGACCCCCACGGCGACGACCGCGTCCTCGCCCTTCCGACCGAAGATCTCGATTCCGAATTCGTGTTCGGTGGCGGCCTCGAGGAACGTGGGAACGAACCCTTCGGACGTGAGTCGTCGTGCGAGGGCGAGCAGTCGGCCTTCGACCGCCGCGGACTGGGGGGTCTTCGTCGCGCCGGCGATCGCCTGCATCCAGAGGGGAAGGGCGCCCTCGGCGAGGCCGCCGCGATTCACCTTGGCGATGCGCACGAAAAATTCGTGGGTCGGTTCCGTGCAGACGGACCCGCGCGCTTTCGCGTCGAAAAGGGGAGCGCAATGGAAGCGATCGTCGTCGAACGCCGCGGAACCGAGGGGACCGTCCACCGAGAGCGCCACCACCCGGGTGGTGGGCGACGCGTGCGAGAACGCCGCCATCTGCACGGTGGTCACCTGCGAATCGGAGAGAGTACTCGCGAGGAGGGACAAGCGCGCACTCCAGTCGAGATCGGAAGGGGGGGCCCACGTCGGCATCGTGTTGCCGAACACGCGCGTGCCGATCTCTTCGAGACCGATCACGCCGCCTGTCGACGACGCCGGTGCGGCCAGGACCGCGACCTCGCCTCCACCTTCCCGGAGGACCGTGGCGCTCGCGGCTTCCTTCGCGCACCATCCGAGATACGCGCCGGCGGAGTCGACGACGCGTTCGCCTCCCTTCCATCGCAACCGCAACGTCGCGGACGGTTTCTCGGCGACGGCCACGAAACACCGCTCGGCCGCGCCGTTCGCGATCGCCCCCGGATCGGTCGAGGCCGCGTTCGCGACGATCGCGAATCCCACCGCGCCTTTCGGCAGTCCCTTCGTCCTCGCCGCGAGCCACGGGGGATCGGTGGACGTCGACGTCGTGTGCCCGGATTCCAGCCACGCATCGAATTGATCTTCGGAACACTCGGTGCCCCCGGCTCCGACGACGTCCGGCTGGTGTTTCATGAACGGGAGCGCGCGGATGCCGCCGACGCGACGGTTGTCCCCGCGGAGGAGGCGGACGCCCGAAGGCTCGGCGCCGTCCGGCGTCGCCTTCGCCGTGATCATTTCCGGGCCGCAGGTGCAGAACCCGAACGACCCCTTGCCGTCGACCGTCACGCCCCCGTGATCGAGCGCGAATCCTTCCGTGGCGACGACGACGAAACAGTTCTGCCCGTCGGAGTCGAGCTCCGTCGACGTCGGGAGGGACGCGAAGGACCCGGGAACGGACGTGAACCCTTCCGCCACGAACTTCGCGGACAAAGGATCGAGCGCCTTGTCGAGACGCTTCTTCGTCTGGACGCGCTTCACGACGAACGCCCCCGTGGCCGCGACGACGAGGAGGACCGCGACACCGATCGCGCGTCGCGTCCACGCACGTTGCGTGGCTTTCGCCTCGGCGTCCGCCACGTCACGCGCGTGCTTCTCGGCGGCCTCCCGTGTCTCGCGGAGAGCGCGCTCGTACTTCGGATCCCGCCCTTGCATGAGCGACAGGGCGCGTTCGACCTCGTCGAGCCCTTGCTCCTCGGCGGGCGGAAGACTCGGGGCCGATGGCGCTCGGCTCGGACGGATCGACCCCGAGGAACGCGCGGGAGGAACGCTCACGCGTGGCGTCGGGTCGTCTTTCCGTCGCGGCGGGTTCGCCATGGTGGGCGACCAGGATACCGGACCCGACGCGTGACGGGAAAATGCCGGTCAGTGCCGCTCAGTACGGCCAGAGGACGAAGCTGCAGGGCCACTGAGGTTGGCCGGTGGCCACCGTGTAGTCCTTGCTGGTGATGCCGTTCTTCGTGAAGCTCCGGTAGATGTTCTCGCCGGGCCGCATCTCGACCACGATCCGACCGCCCGACGCGAGGTCGATCTTGCCGTCGTGGACGGCGGCCGTGCAGATGGAGGAGTCGTCCGTGTAGATGTAGTTGCCCCAGATGTCGGCGGGGGTGCCGTTCGCCGGGCAATCGTACGCGAACCGCGCGAGGCGCTGGCAACGGTGCGCGGTCGCGTCCGTGGTCCACGACGCCGTCCCCTGGAAGACGGCGCCACTGTCGTCGTCCGTCGACGCGTCGAGCACGACGGAGGCTTCCGGCGTCGACGCGTCCGCCGTCGTGCCCGCGTCGCGCGCCGTGGCGTCCGCCGCACTTCCGTCCTTCGTCTCGGTGGCCGCGTCGGGCTTCGCCGTGGCGCCGTCGGGGGCCGCATCGGGCTTCGACGTGCCCCCGTCCTTCTTGCCGGCATCGATGTCCCGCGCGAGGGGACCGGTCTCGGCGACGTCGCCCGCGTCGGATTCGGTCCCCTCGTCTTCCATGTCGCCCTTGGCGCCGACCGCACACGCGGCCAGGGAGACCGCGGCGAGGGCCGCGACGACCGAACGGGCGAAGGTGGACCCCACGGGAGCGAGGGGCGTTCGGGCCCGAACCCCCGGAATCGTGGGGGTTCCGGCCTCAGATTTCGAAGTCGATGGGGACGTCGGCGTTCGCATCGGAGCCCCTGGCGTTGACACGAACGTCGTGGCCTTTCAAGGAGACTCGCGAGCCCGCCGCCACCGTTCGCGTCACGAACACCGACCCTCCGAGCACGGATCCGCGCCCGATCGTCGTGTCGCCGCCCAGGACGGTCGCATTCGCGTAGAGGGTCACGCCGTCCTCCACCGTGGGGTGTCTCTGGGTTCCCCGAATCACCCGTCCGTCGGGTCCACGAGGGTGCGAAAGGGCTCCGAGTGTGACCCCTTGGTACATTTTCACGTCGTCGCCGATGCGGGTGGTTTCCCCGATCACGGCGCCCGTGGCGTGGTCGAGGAAGAACCGTTCCCCGAGGACCGCACCCGGGTGGATGTCGGCCCCGGTCTGCGTGTGGGCCCACTCGGTCATCATGCGCGGGACGAGCGGGACGCCGAGGACGTGGAGTTCGTGAGCGAGCCGATAGACCGTCGTCGCCAGGAACCCCGGGTACGCGAGGATGATCTCGTCGAGGTTCACGGCGGCGGGATCTCCCTCGAGCGCCGCTTCGGCGTCGTCGAGGAGACGACGACGGAGATCGGCGAGTCGTCCGAGGAACGACGCCGTGATGCGCGTGGCCGACGTGCGTGCGGCGGAATCCGCGTCCGCACCGCCCGCTCCCGGAGGACACGGTTCTCGGCATTCGTCCTGGTACCGGATCGACAGTTCGATCTGACGCGCGAGACTCGCCGACGCTTCCGACACGAGGGCACTCACGTGGGCCGTGAGATCGTCCTCCGACGCGACGTCGTGCGCGCCGTAGTAGCCCGGGTACAGGAGGCGGAGGAGCAGTCCGAGGACGTGCACGACCTCGTCCCGCGAGGGCAGGAAGCGGCGATCGATGTGCTGTCCCCGTCGGTCGTCGCGGTAACTCGCGACGAGGGACCGGACGACGTCGTCCGGTGCCCTTCCGTCCCCGTCGTTCATGCCGTGGCCTTCTCGACGTCCGTGAACATGCCCTCGAACAACGGGCCCGTGAGGTAACGCTCGCCCGCGTCCGGGAGGACGACGACGATCATCTTGCCCGCCATCGCGTCCTCGTCGGCGAGTCGGAGGGCCGCGGTCATCGCCGCACCGCACGACACGCCGCAAAGGATGCCCTCTTCGCGCGCGAGGCGGCGCGCCATCTCGATGGCTTCCTCGTTCGTCACGGTCTCCACGCGATCGACCATGGTCATGTCCAGGTTCTTCGGGACGAATCCGGCACCGATGCCCTGGATCTTGTGCGGCGAAGGTTTGATTTCGTCGCCGTTGCGCGTCTGCGTGATCACGGGAGACGCCGCGGGTTCGACCGCGACGGTGAGGATCTTCTTCCCCTTCGTGTTCTTGACGAAGCGGGAGACGCCCGTGATCGTCCCGCCCGTCCCCACGCCGGCGACGAACACGTCGACGGCGCCGTCCGTGTCTTCCCAGATTTCGGGGCCCGTCGTCTCCTCGTGGATGCGAGGATTCGCCGGGTTGTCGAATTGGCGCATGAGCACGTACCGAGCCGGATCGCTCGACGCGAGCTCTTCGGCCTTCGCGATCGCGCCCTTCATGCCCTGCGCGCCTGGCGTGAGCACGAGCTTGGCGCCGAACGCGACGAGCACCTTCCTCCGCTCCATGCTCATGGTCTCGGGCATCGTGAGCACGCATTCGTAGCCGCGGGAGGCCGCCGCGAAGGCGAGGGCGATGCCGGTGTTGCCGCTCGTCGCTTCGACGATGGTCTTTCCGGGGCCGAGGACACCTCGCTTCTCGGCGTCCCACACCATGGCGGCGCCGATGCGGCACTTGACCGAGTAGGCCGGATTGCGGCCCTCGATCTTCGCCACGACCGTGGCCTTCTTACCCTTGCCCAACCGAGCGATGCGCACGAGGGGAGTGCGACCGATCGACCGCGAGTTGTCGTCGTAAATCTTGCCCATGGCCCGACACGTTACGCGCTGTGTCGAAACCCGGCACGTCTCGAATGGACGTCAGCTCAGGAACCGGTCGCGCGACGGAACACGTGGCTCTTGCCGCGAGTTCCGGGCCTCGCGGCGACGTCCAGGCGCCATTCGAGGACGCGGGGTTCGTCGCTCACGACGTCGACCACCTGCCGGAGGAATCCTCGACCGTCCTTGCCACGGCCCACCACCGTCTCGAACCGCGTCGAGGATCCGGGGACGAACGCGACCGAGCGGCCGCAGCGCACGGGCACCATGGCGCGATGGAACCGCGTCACGAGCTCGCTGCCGCGATTGCGCTCACGGGGGAAGGTGAAGACGGACTTTCCGGAGACGCGACACTTCGGGGCGAGCGCGGCGAGATCCTGAGGTTCGAACGCCGACGTCTTCTCGATGCGCGCGAGGTCCTCCTCGGAATAGGCGGGCACGTCTTCGCTCGCGTCGAGCTGGACGACGATGGACCGTTGGAAGTCGGAATCGACGCCCTTCCTGGACCGCTCACCGTACTCGTCGTCGTCCGCGAGGGCGGTGAGGCGCGCGTTCGCCACGCTCACCGTGTTCGCCGCGCGCCAGGCGTTGGCGTCCTCGTAGGACGCGAAGAGCCCCGTGACCACGGCGATGCCACGCATCGAGGGATCGGCGAGTCCGAGTTCGTCCGTGTGCACGACCCAGGGGTAACCCACGGGGAGCGCACCCTCCGCGAGGGTCTTCACCGCATTCTCGGCTTCCTTCGCGTTCGCGAAGATGCCGGCGGTCGCCACGACCTTGGGCGCCTTGCATCCGGTGCACGCCGCCATCTCGAAGTGGCCCGATCGGAAGTAGAGGCCGGCAGGGAGCACGAGCTCCGGACGTTCACTGGCCTGGGGAACGGGGACCGCCGCCGCGGTGACTTCCGCCGGGGTGTTCGCGGGCGCGGCCAAGCTCGCGGAAGCGCCCAGGGCGCACACCACGAAACACGACGCAGCCGTGACGAGTCTCCCGATCCCCATGACGGAGCCTGGTCTAGCTCACATACTTCTTGGCGCTAGTCACGGTCTTGGCACACGCGTCCGCGCATGCGCGGCACACTTCGTGGTGCCCGGCGTGCTTGCGGCATTCCGCTTCGCAAGCCGTGCAGAATTCCACCGCGGCCTTCGCGAGGACGCCGAGGCGCGAGGACCCCATGAGCGCCAACTTCGCCAGAGCTTCACTCACGGCGACCATTTCTTGTGCGGCTTTCAGACACCCGATCATGGTCGTGTCGCCGGACGCGAGCATGCCGATGCAGTGCTGGATGCACTCGTCCCCGTGGTGCACGCAGTCGTGGGCGGCGTCGGCCAACGCGTGATCCGGGCTGCCGCCGCCCGCCGTCGGCGTCGCCGTGGCGCCGGCGACCGCGTTGTGCGCGCCGCACGCGATCGCGCCCGCGGACGCGGAAACGAGGATGGCACCGGTGCTCATGAGGGCTTCGCGACGATTCATGGGAGGACTCCTCTGGGATTTCCGTGAAGGACGTGTCGCGCGGGAAGGGGCCCGCGCGCGGAAGCGTTCGGGGCGAGAGCCTACACGGACTTCCGCTTTCGTGATCTATTCTCGGAAACCCCGATGACCGAACGCACCGAGTCCGCCGAGCCGCCCGGGAACGCCGGCGGGACCGACGTGACGGCGGCGGGGAGGGGCCGCGTGACGACCAAGGTCCTGTTCGCGCTCGTGATCGTCTACCTCGTGTGGGGTTCCGTACCTCGCCATGCGGGTCGCGATCACGGAGCTGCCCCCGTACACGATGGGGGCGTTCCGGTTCGTCCTCGCCGGTTCCGCCATGCTCGCGACCGCGCGACTCCGGGGAGCTCCGTCGCCGACCCCGAAGCAGTGGGGGAACGCGACGCTCGTCGGCTTCTTCCTCTTCGTGTGTTCGAACGGCGCGGTCGCCATCGCGCAGCGGAGCGTGAGCTCGAGTCTCTCGGCCATCGTCGTGGCGACCACCCCTCTCTTCGCGCTCCTCGTCGGGTCGTTCTGGGGCGAACGACCAAAAGTCGACGAAGCCCTCGGCGTGGGCGTGGGACTTTCCGGCGTGGCGTTGCTCGCGTTCCGCGGTGGCGTCGAACTCCGGAGCGCCGCGGGAGTCGTCCTCGTCCTCAGTCCCGTCACGTGGTCCTTCGGATCGCTCCTCGGGCGGAAGATCGACGTCGCGCGGGGAATGGCAGGCGCGGGCACGCAGATGGTGGGCGGTGGTGCCCTGATGTTCGTCGTCTCGCGGCTGCTCGGCGAGCCGTGGCCCTGGCCCGTGTCGACACGCGTCCTTTTGGTGTTCGCGTACCTCGTGGTGGTCGGTTCGTACGTCGGCTTCTCGGCCTACGCCTATTTGCTCGAGAACACGCGGCCGAGCCTCGCCATGAGTTACGCGTACGTGAACCCGGTGGTCGCCATCGTCCTCGGCGCCACGTTGGGACACGAACGCGTCGACGGTGTGACGATCCTCGCCGCGCTCCTCGTGACGGGAGGCGTGCTCGTCCTCACCATGAAACGAACGCCGAACGGTGCCTGAGCCGCGCGCCGAGGGGCATCAGGAACGGGCCCCCGCGACGAGCTTCGCGTACGGCACGGTCCCGACGACGTTGCGCAGACGCTGGAGCGTGCCGGGATCGACGTGCCCGCTCGTCTCCACGTGCGCCCGGCGATTCCGCACGACCCGGATCGTGACATGGAGGCGATCGCGCCGGACGACGTCCCGCAGATCGCCGAGGACCGAAGGTGCGAGGTGCCCCGCGCACGACGACGAGCGTTCCGCCTTCGGCGCGCATCTCGCAGAGCGTCAGCGCACGTCGCGCCGCGTACGCGAGCGCGACGAAAGCGACGACGACGACGACGACGAAGGCGATTCCGAGAGCATCCATGGTTCGAGATTCCCTCAACCTACGCCATTCGCCGCCGCCGCGCCTCGTGCCGGTCCGGGTTCGCGAACCGGGCGACGATTCAGGACGAGCGCGTCGTCTTCCCGTCGAGGAGGGCGACGAGCTCGCTCTTCATCTTGTCCCGCACGGCGTCCGTACGGGCGTCCCCGGGCGCCGGCACCCGTCCCGTCACGACCCCTTCGCCGACGCGTTCGGAGAGCAGCAGCGTGAGCAGCGTCTCGAGCACGTTGCCCGGAGCGTTCACCACCCCGTCCTTGCCTCCGCCCACGACGACCTTCGGCACGACGTCGACGCCGGAGCGCTCGAGGGCCTCCGAGAAGCGGTTCATGACCTGTTGCGTGAGCTGGAACTTCGGGCCGCCGTACGCGCGGACCTGCTCCTCGATCGCGATGGCCGCCGCGATGCCGACACGGGCGGTCTTGTCGGCCTCCGCTTCGGCGAGTCGACGAGTACGGTCGGCTTCCGCTTCCGCGAGGGTGCGCATTTCCGACGCGCGTTGCACCGCACGTTGGTACGCCGCTTTGCCTTCGTTGCTTTGGACCGTGATGTCGAGTTCGGACTCCGTGAGCTTTTCCTGGGCCCGAGCACGCGCTTCGGCTTCCCGGAGTTCACGCTCCTGGACGGCCGCCTTCTCCTGGCGTGCGTAGGTCTCGATCTGTTCCTCGGCGACCTGCCGCGCCCGGAGCTGCGTGAGGATCGTCTCGATCTGCGCGTCGCCCTCCGCGGAGGTCGGCGTGCCGATGAGCACTTCCTCGAGTTCGAGGTTGTAGTGGGAGAACTTGGCACGCATCTCCTCGCCCGCGAGCGCCTGGATGACGCTGCGGTCCTGCAGGAGTTGGATCAACGTGCGCGTCTGACCGACGTTCTTGAAGTACGCGGCCACCATCGGATCGAGGGTCTGCTCGACCAGGCGCTTGATGTCGCCGAACCTCTGGATGACGAGCGGGGCCTTCCGGTAGTCGATGTGCACGACGACCGAAAGGGGAAGGGACGGTTCGAACGCGTCCTTCGTGATGAGGGACACCTCCGACAGGTTCTCGTCGAAGCGGTGCGCACCGACCTCCGCGCGCGTCCACTTGAGGATGAAGTTCGTCGTCGGTACGCACACGACCTTTCCGGCGTACGTGTTGAACGCATATTTTCCGGGAAGGAGGGGCTCGCTCCACACGCCACGCTCGCCTTTCGTCACGAGTTCGCCGTGTTTGTAGGACGCTCCCGTGAGGTCCTTGCCGGTGGCGCCCGTGTACGAGACGACGACGCCCACGGTACCGACCTCGATGACCGTCTTCGGGATCTTCTCCACTGTCGCGAACAGCCGGTTCACGTAGTACGTGCCTTCGACCAACACCTGCAGCTGGCGACCACGGCGTCCGCCCGCGGCGAGGAACTTCTCCGGGTCCTGGAAGTCGTCGTGGTAGGTCGACGGGTCCGCGGGATCGTCGCCCACGACGTCGGCGATGAGCTCGCCCTGCGCGAGGCTCGGACCGTCCTGGACGGTGACGACGCCGAGGAGATCGTCCGCGCCCTGGAGCACGACGGGACGGAAGCCGTCCCGCTCCTGCACGGTCGCGCCCATGCGGCGGAAGTCCGCGTCCTCGTCCGCGTTGAGGCGGAGCGAATAGACGGTGTTCTCGGTGACGACGAGGAACTGCGCGAGATTGATGGCGTAGGTTCCTTCGCGCAGGATCGCGCGCTGAGGGCCACGTTGGCCGCCGCGTCCGAGGAAGTCCCGTACGTCCTGGAAGTCCTTCGCCCGGAGGTTCGACGCGAGCGCTTGCGTGGCCGCGAGCGGGACACCGTCACGCGCGAACACGTAGCCGATCCGACCCTGCGGAATCGTGACGAGGGGCATGACGTGCACGGCGTACTGGAGCGGCATGCGGAAATGAAGGCCACCGCGGAGCACGTCGGGTTGGAATCCCGCCTCTCCTTCGAGCGCGATGAGACCGCTCTCGACCGATCCCCGGAGGCTCCATCGTTTCTCCACGACGCCGACGCGATCGTTCGGGATGTATCGGATCCCGAGGAGGACGAACGCGACGACCACGAACACGAGCATGCCGAGAACCGGACTCACCCAACTCCACGTGCCCATCGCCGACATGACGGGCCTCCTTTCGAACGACGTTCCATGACGACGAACCCGCGTGCACGAGCGCACACGGATGCGCCGTCCGCGGGGTGGGCGACTCACCCTCCGGACGGGGCAGGACACTCACGGACGCGGGCGGCGCGCTCGGGCGACGCGGGTCGACGGAGTGTCGTTCGGACGGAAGCTCTCATCCCATGGCGGTACGAGTGATCTGGATCGCGCCACGCGCACCGCAATCGATATCGGAAGGTCGCGCGTGCGAAAGTTGGTACGCGCGATGCCGTGATCTCCGGAAGGAACCGTGCCGTCCAGCCCGATCGAACTCCGTGCGGTGGCGTCGGAAATCGTGGTCCGAGAGGGGGGTCAACGCTTCGATTTCGACGGAGGCCCCACGACGTCGTCCGCGAGGTCGACGCCCACGGGGCAATGATCGGAGCCCGTGACGTGCCCGTGGATGAAGGCCTTCTTCACGAAGGGAACGGCGCCCTGCGACGCGAGCACGTAGTCGATACGCCAGCCGACGTTCTTCTCGCGCACGCCTGGCCGGTTGCTCCACCACGAGTAGTGACCGCCGGCGGGTTCGAACATGCGGAACGTGTCGGTCCATCCGCTACGCACCCACCGATCGAACTCCTCGCGTTCCTCCGGACGGAAGCCGCTCGTCTTCACGTTGTCCTTGGGACGCGCGAGATCGATCTCCTTGTGCGCCGTGTTGAAGTCGCCCATGACGAGGATGGGAACGCCCTTCTTCTTCATCGGTTCGAGGAGCTCGAACACCTTCGCGTAGAACGCGAGCTTGTAGGGGATGCGCGAGAGATCCCGGTTCTTGCCGTTTCCGTTCGGGAAGTACGCGTTGACGACGACGAGTTTGCCGAACCGCGCGAGCTGAAACCGACCTTCGTCGTCGAACGCGTCCGATCCCAGGCTCGCCACGACCTCGTCGGGGGCGCGCTTCGAGAAGAGGGCGACGCCGCTGTATCCGGGGCGTTTCGCCGAGTCGTATCGGCCGTGGACCTTCGCGAACAGCGGACCGTCGGTCTCCACCTGTTCGCGGGTCGCGCGAACCTCCTGCACGCCGACCACGTCCGCGCGCGCCGCCGGGTACCACTCCCGGAATCCCTTCGAGAGCACGGATCGGAGGCCGTTCACGTTCCAACTGACGATGCGCATGGTGTGGGTCTTTCGGCGCGGACGCGCGAACTTTGCGGGGCGAAGGGAGGGGGAGGGGTCGAACCGACCTCACGGCGACGATTCGGTGACGACGGGGGCCGAAACGTCGTTATCCTTTCTTCCGTGGGAACTGGGAAGGGCCACACCGTCGCGCTCGGATCCGAGACGAATCCGAGCACCGAACCCGCGTCGGGCGAAGCGCCGACGGCTTCCCCGTCCATCGCGCCCGGGAGCCTCGTCGCGGACAAGTACCGCGTGGTTCGCACCATCGGGGAAGGTGGGATGGGGGTCGTCGTCGAGGCGATGCACATCCACCTCGGCCAGCGCGTCGCGATCAAGTTCCTGAAACGCGAGGCGCGGTCGGACGGCGAGATCGTCGCGCGGTTCGCACGCGAAGCGCGCGCCGCCGTGCAGCTCACCAGCGAACACGTCGCCCGTGTCATGGACATCGGCACCTTGCCGGACGGCGCGCCGTTCATGGTCATGGAGTACCTCGAGGGAAAGGACCTCTCGGTCGTCCTCGCCGAGACCGGGGCGCTCCCCGTCGAGGACGCGGTCGAGTACGTCATCCAGATCTGCGACGGCCTCGCGGAGGCGCACGCGCGGGGCATCGTCCACCGTGACGTGAAGACCGAGAACCTGTTCCTCGTCGAGCGCGGCGGTGGCATGCGCATCGCGAAGTTGCTCGACTTCGGCATCTCGAAGGCCGCACTCACCGGCGAGGCCTCGGACGTCGACGTCCGCTCCGCCAAGACGACCCAGATCATGGGCTCGCCGTTCTACATGTCCCCCGAACAACTGAAGTCGACCGTCGACGTCGACCATCGGACGGACATCTGGTCCCTCGGCGCCGTGCTGTTCGAACTCCTCGCCGGCGACACGGCCTTCGAAGGCGAGACCTTCACGAGCCTCGTCATCCGGATCAACAACGAAGCGCCCCGGGACCTCCAGGCCCTCAATCCGGCCGTTCCGGACGCGCTCGTGCGCATCGTGAGGCGGTGCCTCGAGAAGAATCCCGCCGACCGCTTCCCGAACGCCGCGGAGCTCGCCATCGCGTTGCTGCCGTACGCGCGGAAGCGGGCGCGCGTCCCCGCGGAGCGGGCCGCCTCCATCACGCGGGATGCCGGACTCGGTGCGGCGACGCTCGTCCTTCCCGCCTCGGAAGTGCCCCCGTCCATGTCGCTCCGCGATTCGGCGGGCCGCGTGTCCTCGTCGAAAATGGGCGTCGCGAGCTCGACGAACGACGCCATCGTCACGCCCCAGG
>JAXLYL010000025.1:0-95648 GCA_046351475.1 Polyangiaceae bacterium | reverse complement strand
GGCGGGTACGACGGACGAGGCCAGGTCTTCGTCGCGAAGGCCGCCGAAGCGAAGAGCGCGTGGGAGGATCTCGCCGCCGAGGCCGTCGTGGCCGAACGTGCGCTCGCCATCGAGGCCGAGATCTCGGTGCTCGTCGCGCGACGTCCCAACGGCGACGTGGTCGTGTACGAGCCCGCATTGAACCACCACGAAGAACGGGTCCTCGCGTGGTCCGTCCTGCCCGGGCCCATCGACGCGCGTGTGAAGCGTGAAGCCGTCGACATCGCCAGGTCCATCACGACGCGCATCGACGCCGTCGGTCTGCTCGTCATCGAGATGTTCGTGGTCGACGGCGCGAAGGTGCTGGTGAACGAGCTCGCCCCCCGCCCGCACAACTCCTTCCACGCGACCGAAGTCGCCTGTGCGACGAGCCAGTTCGAACAGCTCGTGCGTGCCGTGTGCGACCTGCCGCTCGGGTCCGCGGAGGTCGTGAGACCCGTCGCGATCGCCAACCTCCTCGGGGACGTTTTCCTCGGCGACGAACCCCCCGCCTTCGACAAGGCCCTCGAACTCCCGGGCGTCCGGCTGCATCTGTACGGCAAGCGAAGCGCGCGACCCGGTCGCAAGATGGGCCACCTCTCCGCCGCCGGGTCCTCGCCCGAGGAAGCCGTGCGCCTGGTTCAGGAAGCGTTCGACCGGATCGCGCGCAAGTCCGGCTGACGGACGCGTCCACGTTCGGCCTTGAGGCGGCGGACGTAGGCGCGAGCCACGATCATCCCGATGCGCGGAACGTGGGTCGCGCGGAGCCGACTCACCTCGTCCGCGTAGATCGCGCGCACGTCCACCTCTTCGAGGCGCCCTCCGGATTCGACGACGCGCGCGATGAGATCGTTCGGATAGCCGAAGCCGCTCCACAAGGACGCGAGCGGCAGACGCTCGGCGAGGGAGCGGGACAGCGCCGTGAAGCCGCATTGGCTGTCCGAAATGGTCCGACCGACGGCGAATCCGGTGAGCGCGGAGAGCACGTGGCCGACCACGAACCGGGCCCGAGGCATCACGCGCACGGTCTCGCGTGACCGGAACCGGGTGCCCTTCACGTAGTCGGCACGACCCGTGGCGACGGGGAGGACCACGTTCGCCAGATCGCGCGGGTCCATCTGGCCGTCGCCGGCCATGACCGCGAAGGTGTCCGTGGGTCGGCCGGGCTCGTCGAGCGCGACTGCGTACCCGTGGGCGATCGACGCGCCGACGCCCCGGCTCCTCTCGTGACGGACCAGCGTCACGCGAGGATCGGCGCACACCAGGGTCGCGTTCGCGGTGTCGTCCCGGCTGCCGTCGTCGACGACGACGATGCGGTCGACGAACGCGGGCATCGACCGGACGACGCGGCCGATGCGCGGAGCCTCGTCCCGGGCCGGGACCACGACGACGATCCTGGATTCGCCCCACATGCGGGAGCTCGGTACCATGGTTCCGCCTTGCCGGAACTCCCATTCTGCGCGAAGGAAGGTGGGTTCCGTGCGCCGACTCGCTCTCATCGTCGTGGTCTCCGTCGCGGTCCTGTTCGCGCTCGCGACGTTCGTGGGCAAACCGTTCCCGCCCGACACCACTCCGGAAGGCGCGTACCTCCGCATCGCGAAGAGTCTCGGCGACGACGCACCGCGTGACATCTTCGCGTACCTCGAGACCGAGGCGCAGTGGGCTTCGTACTCGATCCGGGACGCACGCAAGCGCGCGATCGAAAGGATCCGCGGGAGCTATCCCGCCGGCGAACGCGAACGAGCCGCGGCCGAGCTCGCCCCGTTCGCGGAAGCGCCGGACGGTGCGGACGTGTTCGCCCTCTACGCGCGTCGACGCGGGTGGGTCGGTCGGCTCAGGAAGGACCTTTCGGGCATCGCGAGCACGGAAGTGAACGGTGAACGTGCGACCGTGGTGACCGTGCGCGGGACCCGCTACCCGTTCCGTCGACGGGACAACGGCATCTGGGGACTCACGATGTTCACGGCCGATCTCCTCGCCGAGAGCGAGAAGGCGACGCGGGACCTCGGCATCGTCGAACGGGCCGCCGACGACTACGACCACGCGAAAGCGCGGTGACGCCGGGTGGTCGGTCCTTCACGCGCCGGTGCGGAGTTCTTCGTAGCTGGTTCCCTTGGGATTTCCCGCCGTCGAAGGAAGGTTCGCGCGCGACCAACCGGGTTCGGTGATCTGACCGAAGGCGTCGCGCGCGCCGTCCCAACCGGCACGTTGGTCGACGACGTTCGTGAATCCTTCGGCGACGAGTTCGCCGAGCGCACGGAGCGAACGACCTCCGGAGCGGCAGCCGAGGATGATCTTCGCGTCCTTCGGAAAACGGAGCTTCATGACCTCGAGGAACTCGGGGTTCGGCGTCATGCCACCCGGGCCCTGGTGCAGGTACGGGACGTTCACCGCGCCTTCCGGGTGACCTTCCGTGAACTCGGGGACGCTGCGGACGTCCACGTACGTGTACCCCTCGCTCATTTTCGCGAGGGCGTCTGCGGGCGAGATTCGAACGGCGTCGGTCATGGTGGACGTTGTGCCGATGTTCCGTCGCGAGGTCAACGCCCGACGTCGAAGTCGCGACGCGTCACGGCTCAGCGACACGATCCGGGCGCGTCGATCGCCGCCCGAGCGCGACGTTTCAGGATCGCCGGAGTGTCCTTCCCGAGGAGGGGCGCGAGACGTCGGTCGAGTCCGTCCGGATGGAGAGCGCCGAGGGCCTGCAAGCTCGCTTCACCGACGATGCGGAGCCTCGCGTCGAGCGTCGGATCCGCGAGGTCGACGGCGACGCGGACGAGCGCGTCGACGCTCCCGCGATCGCACATCGCGCCGGCCGCGCGCGCCGCGCTCGCCCGGACGCCCACGTCTTCGCGGGAGTCCTCGAGTCGCTCGCGCACCTTCATCGCCGATTCGGCGTCGCGGCCATGGCGCGCGAGGGCCTCCAGGGCGAACGCACGCACGACGGGAACCTCGTCGTCGACGGCCGCGCGCAGTACCGGGACCGCACGGGAATCCGGATCCGAAGCGTGGAGGCTCGTCACCACGGCCTTGCGTACGAACGTCCACGGATCGCGTGCGAGCGTGCGGACGAGATCCTCCTGACCCTTCGTGGCGAGCAACGTTCCCGCGTGGGATGCCGGAACTTCGCGGACGCGCGGGGAAGTGTCCGACGCCGCGCGGCGCGCGTCCTTTTCGCGAATGGCGCCGGCGGCGAAGAGGACACGGGTGGCCTCGGTCCGCACTCCGTCGTGCGCATCCGTCGTGGCCCGTCGTTCGAGCAGCGCGCGCGCGCCGGGGCGTGCGGTCGCGACGCGCCCGAGCGGGTCGAGGAGGAGGTACCGTGCGCGGAGCGGGGCGGAGTCGTCCGAGAGGCGCTCCGCTTCCGCGGCGAGTTCCTTCACGTCGACGAGACGGGCGGCGAACGCACGGAGGACGTCCACTTTCGCCGTGTCGCTCGTGGCTCCCGCGTACACCGCGACGAGGGACGGTGCGGGAGCCTTGCGCGCCGCCGCCTCGAGGGCGTCGCGCACCGACTTGCGCACGCGGGCGGAGGACTCGTCGGCGGGCGGACCTCCGGCCCCCGTGGACGCGAGCAGCGCACCGAGGGCGGGCATGGCCTCGGCACCACACGCCGAAAGGCGCGTGCGAGCGGCCGTGCGGACGCGGGGTTCGGAGGCGTCCATGCGCCGCGCGGCGACGGAGGCGACGTGCGCGCAGTCCGCGGTGGACAGGACGAAAGGAAGGACCCGCTCCTGGACCTTCGGTCCCAACGATTCGAAACGGGACGCCAACGCCGACGCACCCGTCTCCCCCGATCGCACGAGTACCGCGAGGGCTTCGGACCGACGTGCCTCACGGCTCGCTTCGTCCTCGCCCTCGGGCGCGTCGAGATCGTGGAGGACGCGATCGAAAGCGTCCTCCCGCGAGGGGGCGTCGTCGAAGCGTGTCCGCGCCGAGACCTCCGCGATCGAGACCTCGGGACGGTCCGCTTCGCCGTAGGCGTCGTCGAGGACGACGGAGAGGCACGCCGTGCGGACGGGCGACGGGAACGAGAAACGCACCGCCGTTCCCGCCTTCGCCGCGCCTTCCGGAATCGCGACGTGGAACACGTCGGTCTCGTCGACGACGAGCACGTGACGGGGCGATGCCGCGCGTTCGCCCGCACCGTCGGGCAAGAACCGGAAATCCACGGACGTGAGCGCGACTTCTTTCGGGGCGCGGAACGTGACGAACTCGCCGCGACCGTCCCCCGAGCGTGACTCGGACCACGCGGTGCGCGGATCGCCGTCCACCGCGGCGACCGGCGCGGCGGGGGAGGAACTCGAACCGACGGCGCCGAGCAACGAAGCCACGGGTCTCGCGTACGTCACCACCGTCGCATTGACCGCCGTCGCGCCGCCGCGTCGGGAGGGCGCGAGTCGGGAAATCGTCGCGTCCTTGAGCGTTCCGGAAACGGGGTCGAGACCGCGGACGGCGAGGGGGGACTCCCTGTCGCCGCAGATCGTCACGCCCTCCCGTATCGTCGCCACGAGCAGCCGCTTCGGACCCTTCGCCGCGGGAAACGTCACCCGGACGCCTTCCCGCTCCCCGGGGTCGCCGTCGCCGAGGCCCGTGCGTCCTGCGAAGAGGGGCTGGGCGTGGGACGGGGCGAAGAGCGCTTCCCAGGTGCGACCGGTCGCGCCCGACTCCTTCGCCACCACGTGGACGACACTCGCTCCGCCTTCGAGGTCGACGCGCTTCACGTCCACCGACCCGAACGACGTCGGAGCGATCGTGCCTCCCGCTCCCGTGGGGAATCCCGCGCGGGTTTCCGTCGTTTCGCGGTCGAGGAGGCAGGGACTGGCCGCACATGATCGACTCGTCACCACGCCCTTCGTCCGATCGAAGGACACGTTCACCGTGTGCCCCTTCGCGGTCGCGTCCGCGTGATCGGACGTGGGCACGTCCTCGGGCGGATCGGTCTCCGCGTGGGCGATGGAGACGACGGCGAGAAGGGGAGCCAGGCATGCGGCCACCGCATGCACCACGTTCCCACGACGCACCGAGAATTTGGGGTCCATGGTCCCCAACTCTACCCCCCTTTTTTGCCCGGGTGGGTAGGACCGTGTCACACGATGTCGCATGCGACGACTCCACGCATTGACGGGCATCGCCCTGGCTTCGGCCGGGATCGTCGTGATCGTCGGCGTCCGCGCGGCGAACCGTTCCACGGGCGTGCGCGCGGAATCCGTTTCCGCCGTGACCGACGCGAAGGATGCGGACGGCTCCGTCGCCCCGCACGATGCCCCCGTGATCTCCGCCGGTCTCGTCGTCGAAGCGTCGGGACCGCCCGCCATCCTGGGCGGCGTCGACCTGACGGCGATGGCCTTCGACGACTCCGGTGTCACCGCCCACGCACCGCAAGGCAGGATCGCACGCCTCACCCTCGATCCGGTCCTCCAACGCACGGCCTCGAACGTGATGGCGGCGTACCGCATCCCGCAGGCGGCCGTCGTCCTCATGGATCCGGACACGGGCCACGTCCTCGCCTACGCGAGCCATTTCGAGAAGGAACCGAAGTTCGACCTCGCGGCCCGTGCCATCGCTCCGGCGGCCAGCGTGTTCAAGGTCGTGACGGGAGCTGCCCTCGTGGAGCACGCCGGTCTCGGCCCGGACACGAAGCAGTGTTTCTCGGGAGGCGAACAGCGCATCCTCGCCGTGGACCTCGTCGACAACCCGCAGCGCGATCGCTGGTGCACGAACCTCGCCGGTGCGATGGGTCGGAGCATCAACACGGTCTTCGCGCGTCTCGCGCAGAAGAACCTCGACGCGACGAAGCTCCAGGGCGAGGCCTCCAAATTCGGTTTCGGCGAGGCGCTCGCGTTCGACGTCCCCGTCGAGACGAGTTCGATCAAAATCCCGCAGGACCCTTTGGGCTTCGCGCGGACGGCCGCCGGGTTCTGGAACACGACCCTCTCGCCGATCCACGGGGCCACCATCGCGTCCATGATCGCGCGTGGAGGCGAGGCCGTCCGTCCGACCATCGTGCGTGAGCTCGTGGGGCCGGACAAGACCACGCTCTACACCGCGCCTTCGTCCCCCGCGATCCGTCGCGCGGTCACGCCGGAGGTCGCGGCCTCCCTCACGAAGATGATGGAACACACCGTGTCGGAAGGGACGTCCTACAAGTCGTTCCACGATCCCGCCGGCAAGTCGTTCCTGCCCGGTATGCAGGTCGCGGGGAAGACGGGCACGCTCTCCGATCCCCAGGACCACCGCTTCTTCACGTGGTTCGTCGGCTTCGCGCCCGCGGAGCCCGTTCCTGGCGTGAAACGTGTCGCCGTCGCGACCCTGGTCGTCAACGAGCCGACGTGGCACGTGAAGGCGAATCTTCTCGCGCGCGAGATGCTCCGTGCCGCCTTCGCGGAGCAGAAGGTCCCGAACGTCACGGCGCCGTCCGTGTCGGCACTCGCGCAGAGGGACCACGGCGCGCGACCGGTACGGAAGCGTCACGGCGTGCGCGCCACTCCCTGAACGTGAGCTCCGTCAGCCGGGGAGGGCCTCGGCGACGAAACACCGTCGGCACCGCGCCTCGTACTCGGCGGCGCCGCCCACGAAGAGACTTCCTTCGCGCGCGACGAGCCGTTGCGATCGCGACGCCGTCCCTCCGCACTTCGCGCAAACGGCGTGGAGCTTCTGGACGTACTCGGCGATCGACATGAGGCGCGGGATCGGACCGAACGGCTTGCCCTGGTAGTCCTGATCGAGCCCCGCCACGATGACCCGGATCCCGCGAGAGGCGAGCGTGTCGGCGGCGGAGACGATGGCCTCGTCGAAGAATTGCACCTCGTCGATTCCGACGACGGCGGTGTCCTTGGCGACGAGGGACATGAGTTCCTTGGCGTCGGAGACGGGGACCGCGTCCGTGTTCGCACCCTCGTGGGAGACGACCTTCACGGCGTCGTAGCGGTCGTCGATCTTCGGCTTGAACACCTGGACCCGCTGACGCGCGAGACGTGCGCGTTTGATACGACGGAGCAGTTCTTCCGTCTTTCCACTGAACATCGATCCGCACACGACCTCGATGCATCCGGTGGCGGCGCGGCCTTGGTTCTCTCCGTGGGTCTCGTCGTGCACGTCTGCGACATAGCGCAATTCGGCGGCGATTCGGAGGGGCGCTCCATGCGCCACGTGCGGGACGGTCCTCGAAATCGTGGGCGATTCCGGGTCGACGTGTCCTCGGGGCCCCGACGCACGGGGACGACGCACTCGCGAGGTCGGCTCTCGTGAAGTGTGCCGACGTGTACGTCCCGTCTCGCACACTCGGAACGCCTGGAATCCCGCACCGCTGCTCAGTAGACGGGGGGGGCCGTCCTGCTAGATTGAGTGACGTGGACGTGGTTCTCCGCAAGCTCGGAAAGGGCTCGCGCGCGGTCGCCGGACGGCTCGTTCGGGCACCGCGCAAGGGGTCCGTCGTCGTCATCGAGTTCCCGGATGGGATGCACGAGTACGTGACCACGCCCGTCAAACGGGTTCTCCGCCTCGCCGGGCGCGAAGTCTTCTACATCGAGACCATCAACAGCCGCTACCGCCTGGAAGTCCGGAGCCGGGAGACGGCCGCCGCCGAAGGCACCAGCGGCTGAACGAAACAGCGGGTCGGACGCAGGCGATCGGCCCGCGATCCCCGAAGTACGAAGGGAATCGCCCGCGCGGCGACCAACCCTTGACCTTTCGTGAAAGATTGGGGAAAAAGCCCCTCTGCGGATTCGCCCGTCGCGTCCGCGCTTTTCGGCCAACGCCAAGGAACGACGATCATGGGAAAGTTCGACCGCCGTAATTCGCAGAAGATGAAGCGCCGCAAGTCGCAGGCGAAGAAGAAGGCCCGCGCCAAGGCGGCCCGCGCCCCGAAGAAGGCGGCGACCGCGAAGAAGACGGCGAAGAAGTCCGCCGCCAAGGCGGAATAGTCGAGCGGAATTCCCGCGGGCGCGCGAGCGCTCCCGTCGCACGTACCGGACGCGTTCCCTCCCCACGGAGGGAGCGCGTTCGTCGTTTCGGGACCCGCCCGACTCCTTCGGCTCCCGGGAGCGACCGAAGGTCGTTCCTCGAAACAGGAAGAGCGACCGTCAGGGGAAGGACCAGCGAAGAGCCTCGAGAAGAAACCTCGCCCTGCGTGGCCTCTTTTCGAGGGTCGACGCGTCCTATGGACGGTCGATCACTCTCCGAGGCGGATGGTGGGGAACTGCGCCTGCCGACGGGGCGGCGCCTTCTCGCGCACGACCTGTTCGCCGAGGAGGCCGAGTTCGCCGTCCATGGTCTCTTCGTCGACGAGCATCCAGTCGCCGCGGAAGTCCTTCCACTTCTGCTTGAGCGTGGTGCCGTGCAGGACGTCCTCGTCGGGCCGGAACCACGAGACGAGGATCGTGACGACCACTTCGTCTTCCTTCTGCAGCGCGAGGCTCGTCATCTCGAGGTCGGCGACGCGGATGCCGTTTCCCCAGAGGCGGTGCTTCATGGCGTACTGGATCCGGGACGCCGGCGCGACGCGCTCCATGACCAGTTCCGTGCGGCCGAAACGCGCGTTGAGATTCAGCTCGCGGGCCGCTTCCTGGGCACGCGCTTGCCGACTCTGCGGGACGGGGCATCCGAGGAGGAGGCTCGAACCGAGGACGAGGCCGAAAGCGGCGACACCGGGCGAACGGAGACTCATGGGGCCGAACGTAGAACCGGGCCGAAGGATTTCCCAATTACCCGGGTCGTTTCCCGGGGGCTTCCACGGACGCTCCCGCACTCCGCCGTGACCCCGGTTCAGAAGGGTAGACTCGCGACGAAGTACGGTTTGTCGATTCCGCCCGACGCGAGTCCGCGCGCGTACCCCAGGCGGAAGAGGAATCCGGCGCCGTAACCGAGCTGGAAGTCGAACCAGAGCTCTCCGCCCACGCCCGTCTTGAGCGCGGCCGTCGCCGGGTCGTCGAAGGCGGAGCCGTAGTCCACGAACACGTTTCCGAAGAGGCGGCTCAGATAGATGGGCAGCGTGGACACGCCCCGGTCGAGCGTGAGGATCGGGAAGCGGTACTCCGCGTTCGCGAGCGCGTAGTAGCGCCCCGTGAGGAGCGCGACGGGGTAGCCGCGGAGAGCGATACCTCCCTGGACGAGGTAACTCCGGAGAACGTCGAGGACGGGCAGATCCACGAGCCCGCCGACGTAGAACGCACCGCGTCCCGGCATGCCACCGCTCCCCATGCCTCCGCCACCGTGGAGCGCAAGCGAGTGGTGACGCAGCCACGGCATCAGGAAGTAGCCGGTGATGTCGGCGTTCGCGGAGTAGCCCTGGTAGTCGCTCGCGAGCCACGGGTGCGTGAGGTCGAACGCGGCGCTCATGGAGACGCCGTGTTCGGCGCCCAGGCTGTTCGTGAACCCCACGGCGTTCGTGTAGCCCCAGCCGAGGTGCATGTACGTCAGGAACGACGCGGGCGGGATCGACGGCGTCTCGTACGGGTCGAGGCGGGAGACGGGACGATCGTAGCGGCTGACGAGACGCGTCCCCACGTACGAGAGCGCGAACGAGTGGCCGTCGAACTGGCGCGGACGCCCGACGGAGAGGGACGACTCGAAGCCCAGGTTCTCGAGGACTCCGGGAGGACGGTAGTTCTGACCGAGTCGGAAACCTTCGGCAGGACTCAGACTTCGGAACGCGCGCAGGCCCACGTCGAACGGCATGATGCCGTTGTAGTAGGCCGCTTCGAACTGGGGATCGGACACGTCGGTCTCGACCTTGAGCGACGCGCTCACGGCGTGACGTCCCGCGATGTCCCCGCCACCGACGGAGACGGTCGCCGCGTACCCGAAGTTGCTGGGGCCGAAGTCGAGGCCGTAGTTGCGCGGGCGCAACGTGACGAGCGGATTGTAGGGGCCGATCTCGTACGACGATCGCGGCTCGATGACGTGGGGCGTGGGGCGATCGTTCTCGTAGGGCTCGGCGGGGAGGAAGAGCTCGCGATCGAGGTGCATCGCGTAGAGATCGAAGCCCGCGTGCGTGAAGCCGACGTACACGAGGGTCTTGCCGTCGGGTGAGATGACGGGCTGGTACGCGCCATTGACCACGTTGGTCACCTGCCGGAGATCGCCCGAAGTCACGTCGTACGCGAAGACGTTCATCACGCCCGTGCGGTCCGAGTGGAAGAAGAGCGTCTTGCCGTCGGGCGACCAGGTGGGGCCGCCGTCGATCGCGCGATCGCGCGTGATCGTGCGCACGCGTTTCGTCACGAGGTCGACGATCTCCACGTCGCGATAGCCGCCCTTCTTCCAGCTGCTGTAGGCGATGGACAAACCGTCGGGAGAGAAGCGTGGCGAGAACGCCTGGTCGAACTTCGCGCTCGGGACCACCGAGCGGACGTTCGAGATGCCGTCGGGGCCGAGATCGGCGATCTGGAGGTAGCTCGTGCCGCGGGTGTTCGAGACGAAGGTGACACGCGTGCCGTCGGGCGAGACGTCGGGCATGCTCGCGCGGAACCCGTGGGTGAGACGTTCGCGCGTGTCGTCGATGCCGGTGACGTCCTTCACGCCCGCCTTCATCCGGTAGAGATCCTCGAAGAGGAAGACGCCCTTCGTGGGAGCCGCGCCCTCGAAGACGACGTCCCCTTCGGGTGTGAACGCGGCCTGGGCCGTCGAACTCGTCCGGACGACGAATTCGATGCCCTTGCCGTCCGTGCCGGTCATGACGCCGGTCGTCGGATCACGGCGCACGGGGACGCGGTAGAACCCTGCACGGGTGTGCGCGTCGTCGCGGAAGTAGACGATGTCGCCCTCGGCGCCGGCCCACGAGCCTTTCGGGACGAAGCGGGGACTCCTCGCGGTCTGCCCCGAGAACGTGAGGCGCGTGCCTTCGCGGATCCCGCGCGCGCGGATGCGTGCGGCTTGGGCGCCGTACTCCCGTTGCAGGCTCGCGATCCATTCGGGATAGAGCTCCTCGAAGGTCTTCCCCGTGGCGCGGCGGATCGACCGGTTGATGCCCCACGGGACGATGTGGCGACCGTAGTCGTCGATCATCTTGCGGATCGCGTCCTCGCCGTACGTCTCGGCCACGTAGCGGAGGAAGAACGAGCCGTAGAGGTACCAGATGTTCGCCTGGGGAAAGCGACGCGGCGTGTTCGAGAACTGGTCCAGCGTGGCGACGTTGCCCTCGAGCACGTCGGCGCGCATGTACATGTTCCACTGCGAGGAACGGAGGCGACCGCCGCTGGTCTTCGAGCTCTCCTCGAAGACGGCGAGCCCCTCGAGGAGCCAGCGCGGTTGGACCTGGTTGGGAGCGACGGTCTTGCCGAGGACCTTGTTCACGAGGGAGGGGAACCCTCGGATGTGATCGGTGTGGAGGATGTGCGTGAACTCGTGCGTGAAGAGTTCGAGGAACCAATCGTCCACGTCCCCCAACGGCGAGAGATCGTCGGGAGCGGTCGCGAACAAGCGGACCGTGTTGAAGGGCAGGGCGGTCGCCGATCCGTTCGCGCTGTCGGACTGGTCGGTGATCGCGATCTCGGTCTTGTGATCGGGGGCCCATCCGACGACCGGCGACATGCGCGTGTAGACGCCCTCCGCCAGGTCGGCCAGGTGACGCGCGAGTTCCTCCTCGCCGGAGTAGAAGTTGATCCGGAAGTGCTCGGTCTCGAGCGTCCGCCATTTCAGCGTGGGGTCGTTCGCGGCGTGTGACGTCCCCGCGGTGGCCGCGAGAGCCAGGCCGAGACACCACGTGGAGATGCGGACGAACGGACGCACGGGAGGACACCGAGCTTCGGAACGGAAGGGCTCCCCACGTTAGAACAACCCCGGGACGAGAGGAATCACGGTCCGCGACGCGCGCACGGGGCGGTTTGGCCGAACCGAGGCGCATTTCCACGATCGTCGGCGGGAGGGGTCTGGCGGAACCGCTTCCGATCGCGGGAGAAGCACGGGAAGTCGTCGCGCCGAAGGCTCCACGAGCCGCGCCGCGCCGCGTGGTCCGCCCCTTGCTCTTCGTCCGGTCGAGATTCGACGTCCGCCGCCTCCCGGAACGGTTCCGGGTTCCGCGTCTTCGCGAGCGCGCGCGCCGTCGGGAGGGACCTCGCCATGACCGAACACACGACGCTCACCGAAGCCATCAAGGAATTCTGGCGCAAGATCCGTGGCGAGAAGCCCAAGCGACCGACCATGCAGTCGGACGTGGACCTCGCGCGCGCCGACTGGGAAGGCATGGGACAGTCGCGCTACACGCCGTCCGAAGACGACGAGAAGCGTCCGTCCTGAGGTCCCGGACGATCCCGTTCAGAGGTCGTCGTGGAACAGCGGCTCGCGATTCCGCACGTAGCGGTAGACGAGCTGACGCGCTTCGCCGGTGATCTGCGTGAATTGTGCGCCGAACCCCGGCGGGGCGTCCTGGCTCGAGTCGGACTGTTCGCGGATCCAGCGCACGACCGCGTTCGCTTCGAACTCGTATCCACCGGGCAGCGACACGCGGAGGCGGACAGGCGCGCCGATTTTCGGGATCATGTAGGTCGAGACGAACAGACCGCCGTGATCGATGATGTCGTTGCCGGAGAGGCCCTTGTAGAAGTTCGTGGCGCTGTGCGTTCCGAGGGGCGCTTCGATGAGCGCGGCGTCGGGCGCACCTGCCGGCGCGTTCATCCCTCCGCCGGCGTTCGTCGCCGGACGCGTCAGCGGCAGGGGAGCGGCGGACGGTTGGGCACGCGGTGCTGCGGGCGGCGCGACCTGTTGTTGCACGACGGGCGCGGGAGCCGGCGGCGCGTATTGCGGCACGGCGGCCGTGGGCGCGAACGCTTGGGGAGCGTAGGCCTGGGCAGGCGGAGCGGCCTGCGGCGCCGGCGCAACCTGGGAGGCGGAGCGACTTGGGGAGCGGGCGCGGCCGGAGCGGGAAACGCGTTCGCCGCGGGGGCGGCAGCGGGACCCGCCAGTTTGCTCAGGGCGTGCACGAGGCCCAACGAGCCGGCGACCGACTTCGAGGGCCGCCGCGACGGCCGGGTGCGACGCGGGTTGCGCCTGGAGACCCCCGAGGGCGGAGCGGACGCTTCCGAGGGCGACCTCGGCGTGGGGGACGAGTTGGGTCCCGTTCGAGCGTTCGATCTGGTGGAGCGCGCCCATCGCCTGCGCGATCGGTGCGGCCAGATCGAGGAGTTGCGGCGGAACGTTCGGGTCGGACTGCAGGCTGTTCAAGGCGCGCGCGAGCGACTCGCGGGCGTTGCGTGCTGTCGTCACGGGATCGGACACGGATCGCTCTCCTCGGCAGGGACTCGGTGCGACGTCGAAGTGGGCGCTCGCACGAGCGCCGCCGCTCGATGGTAGGCGACTCCGACCGGCCGGGAAAGGCCGGCCGCGATCGACGTTCAATCGGCGTCCGACGCGCCTTCGGTCGCACCTTTCACGAGCGCGACGAATGCGTCGGCGTCCAGATCGCGCTCACCGTCGTCGTCGTCCACGCGACCGCGCACGAGCTCGAGCGCCCCGTCCCCGGTCCGCACGAGCGCACGCGTCCGACCGTCCCGGGTGACGACGGCGGCCTCACCCGGTTCCAGGACGCCGGGGTACGCGCGTGTGGGCGCCACCTCCGTGAGCGTGACGACGACGTCCCCGAGTTCGGTGAATGCACCCGGCCACGGCGCGGCCGCGCGCACGCGACGCGCGATGCGATCGGAGGTCCACGACCAACGGATCTCGAGGTCGTCGTCGTTCGGCTCGGGCGCTTCGGTCGCGAGCGCGTGATCTTGGACGCGCGGTGTCGGGCGGCCTTCCCGCGCGAACCGGCCCACGACGTCCCGGAGGAGCGACAACGACGGACGATCCATCCGCTTCGCGAGCGTCCACGCGTTCCATCCGGGATCGATGGCGAGCTCGCGGGTCGCGAACACGTCGCCCGTGTCGTAGCTCTCCGCGAGCACGTGCGCCGTCACTCCCGTCGTCGTGAGACCCGAATCGATGGCCCAGAAGTAAGGATCGGGGCCGCGGAGCGCCGGAAGCAGGGACGGATGCACGCCCACCGTGCCCAGGGGTGCCAGGTCGAGGACTTCCTTCGGAAGCAGCGTCGTCCAGAACCAAGAGACGACGAGGTCCGGAGCTTCGCGCCGCAACCCTTCCACGAAGCTCTTCGTGAGGACGGGCTTCGAGGAGACCCTCGACGCCCCGAGCCGTGTACGGAGGCGCCGCGTCCCGTTCGCGCCGGGACGACAAATCGCCGCGTGGACGAGGGTGTGGCCGTCGTGGTGCAGGAGCAGGGCGGCGATGGGCAGCCCGAAGAACGCGATGCGCATCGTCCGAACGAAGACGCCGATCTCAGCCGAGACGCGGGACGACTTCGCCCGGGCTCGGACTCTTCGCGCTGACGCCCGTCGCCGGTTCGTCGCCGAGTTGGCGGACGAGTGCCGTGCGGACGGCGGCTTCGACGATGTGCCAGAGCTGAGTGCGGTCGGTGCTGCGGCCGAGGAAGCCGATGGGAATGCGGAAGCCACCCTTGTCGCGGCGGCCTCCTCCGAACGCGCGGCCCTGATCGTCGCATCCGAAGGCCTGTTCGAGCCATACGGCGGGATCGACGCTCGGAGAGTGGGTACGGAGCGAACCTTCGATGAACTTGTCGCCCACGACGCCGTAGACGACGACGGTGTCGATGTCCTCGCGGCGGACGAGGAAGTCGGCCGCCTGTGCGACGGTGTCGCGATCGGCTTCCGACACGAACCCCACGCCCGCCATGGCGAAGTTGCGGCGGACGACGAGGGAGGCGAGCGCGCGGGCGATGACGTCCATGGCGTTCGGGGCGATGAGCCTTCGGCTCAGATCGGCGAGGAGATCGCGGTCACACACTTCGGAGACCTGCGCCGCCGCCCGGAAGTCCGCCGCACGCGCGAGCATGAAGTCGTCCGTGTCGGTCGAGAGCCCGTGCATCAGCGCGGTCGCGATGCGTCGATCTTCTTCCACGTCGGCATCGAGGGGGCAAAGTTCCGACAGGTACTCCGCGAAGATCGTGGCCGTCGCTCCGACGTCCTGACGGAGGTCCACGAAGCGACCCTTCGGCGGCGTGTGCGCGCGGTGGTGATCGACGATCGTGAGGATCTCGGTGCCGTTCACGTCGGCGAGGTCCGGATCCACGTCGTGGGCGTCGACGAACGCCAGGTAGTCGACCTTGTCGATCTCCTTCACGCTCTTCAACTTGCGGAGCTCGACGCCGAGCAGCTTCACGAGCGCGCGGTTCTCGCGGTGCGAGAGCTCGTGGCAGTAGCCGATGGTCGTCCGCACGCCGAGGCGTTGCGCGATGTGGGACTGCGCCAGGGCGCACGCGATGCCGTCGGGATCCGGGTGACCCCGGAGAGCGACGAGCACGTGCGAACCCTTCACCGAGGCCAGCGTGTCGCCGAAGGCGCGCGCGCGAACCTCGATACCGTTGGTCGGAATGGTGAGTCGGCGGACGGCTTCGGACATTCTGGAGGAATAGTGTGGCCCCTTTTCGTCGCCGAGGTCCAGGTCAGCACGGTGCCGGTTCCCGCGGCCGTGGCACGCGTGATGCTGTGGAGTCGGCCTTTTTTCGTCGGATGCGCTAGCCTTTTCCCCCCATGCAGGCCCGCGAATCCCGATGATTTCGGCCCCCTCGCCCGCGAAGGGTCACGAGGGCGTTCGCCCGTCTCCGGGCGCCCGCGCACGTCAGGTGTGGATGTGGGTCAAACGTCGTGCGCTCCGTCGTGCGCTCGTCTGGGTCGTGCCGCTCGTGGTCGCGTTGCCACCGCTCTTCTGGGTCGTGGACGGTTCGTACCGCGCGTCGCTCACGCCCCTGGGACGTGACCAGGGCATCTTCCAGTACGTCGCGTGGGCCATTCGTCACGGCGCGGTCGCCTACCGGGACGTGCGGGACGTGAACGGTCCCCTCGTCTACCTCCTCCATCTCCTCTTCCTCGCGTTGGGGGGCGAGGACGAGCGTCGCTTCCGCCTCTTCGACCTCGTGATCTCGGGCGCTGTGTTCGCGTTCGTGGGCGCGTGCATCGCAGGAGTCGGCAAACGCCTGCCGCGGACCGGGCTCCTTCCGCGCGCACCGACCGGCGCGTCGCGCGTCGCGTGGGCGTTCGCCGCGTGGGTGATCCTCACGGCACAGTACCTCCTCTACCTCTATTGGGATCTCGCGCAGCGCGAGAGCTTCGCGGACTGGTTCGTGTTCGCCGCGTTCGGACTCCAGCTCGTCGCCCAGAGCGAGTTCCGGACGAAGGACGACCCACGGCGCGACGCACCGCGATCGTCCGCGTCGCGGCGCCGGATGCTCGTGCTCGTCGCCGTCTCCGCCGGACTCGGATCCACGGCGTGGTTCGCCAAACCCACGTTCCTCGTGTTCTCCGCACTGCAAGCCGCGGTGCTGCTCGCCGAACCCGACGCGCGAGCCTCCGTGGGGCGACGCCTCGGAGCGTTCGCCGTCGGTACGATAGCGGGATGTGTGGTCCCGCTGATCTTCCTCTTCGGATGGGGCGACGCGGCGGCCTTCTTCCGCATCACGTTCCACGACGTACCCGCCATGTACCGGTTCATCTGGCCGAAGGGAGCGGTAGAAATCCTTTCTCGGGACGGCGTCGTCATGAGCGTCGCGCTGGCGGCCGTGACGAGCACCATGCTCGTGGCCCTCGTGGTCGAGGGCGAACTTCCGCGACGCCTCCTCGGCATCGCTCTGCTCCCGGTCGCCGGCATGGTGAGCGTGCTCGCGCAGGCGAAGGGGTTCCCGTACCACTTCCACCCGGTCACCCTCGGGATGCACCTGCAGTGGGTGGTCATCGTCGTGTGGCTCGCGAACAAGTACGCGTGGCAGCCACGACGCCGAGGGCTCGCGCGGTTCCTTCCGCACGCCGTCGCGGCGGCGCTCGCACTCAAGGCCGCGGCGAGCATGGCGGGATCGCCTCACATCACGAACATCTGGATCCTCGAGAAGGGATCCACGGCCGAGAAGCGGGCCGATCACGACTTCCTCGTCTACTTCCGCGCGTTCGACTTCTTCCCGTGGGAGCTCCACCAGACGGCGCGTTGGCTCCGGGAGAACACCGACCCCACGGACACGGTCCAGACCTACGGGATGGATCCGTACGTCCTCTTCCTTGCCGGCCGGATGAGCGCGACGCCCTACATCTACGCGTACGACCTCAACGTCGACGCGGCGTTGAGCGGCGGCTTCACGCGGTACCCGAACGACGCGGAGAGCGAAGTCATCAAGGGAATGCGCGACGCCCACGAGAAGGACCTGCTCGCACGGGTGCGCGAGAAGCGCCCCGCGGCGTTCGTCTTCTTCGACAAGGCTCCGCTCACCGGGTACCCGGACTCGTTCCAGGACTTCGAAGCCCACTGCGCCGAGACCGCGGCCTGGGTGCGCGCAAACTACCGCGAGGTGGTCCGTTTCGAGGAAGACCACGTGTGGCTCCGGAACGATCTCACGCCGCGGACCTCCCCCAGGCCGTCCGACGACTGACGATCGGCGGGGCGGGTCCGGTACGTCGCTCCGAGTCCGACACACGTTCGTCACACGGACGCGTGAAACACCGGGAAAACTCCAGGGAACGGGGCCGATCGTGCCCCTCGTGGTACGCTCGACCTCCCCTCCGCGCGACCGGCCTGGTCGCCCGACCGGACACCGCCGATGGATGAACTGACGCCCGCACCGACCTCCGTCCGAATGTCGACTCCGCCAGGAGCCGCTCCGGCCGACGGCCACGAGCTCGGCGCGACGGCGCTCTACTTGAACCGCGAGCTCTCGTGGCTCGAGTTCAACGCGCGCGTCCTCGACGAGGCCGACAGCGAGGTGGTCCCCCTCCTCGAACGTCTGAAGTTCCACTCGATCGTGTCGTCGAACCTCGACGAGTTCTTCATGGTCCGTGTCGCCGGCCTGAAGCAGCAGCTCACGGGCGAGGTCGCCGAACTTCCCCCGGACGGCATGACCGTTTCGGAGCAGTTGGCCGCGATTACCAAGCGGGTCCACGAACTGCTCGAGCAGCAACACGTGGGACTCACGCAGAACCTCCTGCCGCGCCTCGCCGAGCACGGTGTGCTCCTCGTCAAACCGGAGCAGCTCTCGCCCGAAGCGCTCCAGCTCGTCGACGATCGGTTCCACCAGGAAGTGTTCCCGATCCTCACGCCCATCGCCATCGATCCGGGTCACCCGTTTCCCCGCGTCCGCAACAAGAGCTTGAACCTCGGCGTCATGTTCGCCCGCGAAGGTCAGACGGAACCCGGCTTCGGCGTCGTCCAAGTTCCGATGATGCTCCCGAGACTCGTCGAGGTGCCCGGCGTGAAGACGACCTCGGGGCAGCCGGCGCGGCACGCGTACGTGCTCCTCGAGGATCTGATCGCGCGTCACGTCGGCGAGATCTTCCCGGGCGTGCGGCTCAAGGGTGTCTACGTCTTCCGCGTCACGCGCAACTTCGACATCGAGATCGACGAGGAGGAAGGCGAGGACCTCCTCCAGACGATCCAGCAGGAGCTCCGGAAGCGCGAACGTGGAGGTGCGGTGCGCCTCGAGGTCTCGGGGGACGCTCCGGCGGCCTCGCTCGCGAAGCTCTGCAAGGCGCTCAAGTTGGATCCCGAACGGGATCTCTACAGGACCGCCGGCATCCTCCAGGTCAACGACCTCATGCCCATCGTCGGCAAGGACGATCGCCGCGAACTCCGGGACGAACCGTTCACGCCGCAGCCGGTCCCGAAGCTGCGCGATGCCGACGACCTCTTCGCCGTCCTGCGCGACGGGGACATCCTCCTGCACCACCCCTACGAATCGTTCGACGCGGTCGTCGACCTCATCGCGCGCGCGGCGGACGATCCCGACGTCCTCGCCATCAAACAGACGCTCTACCGCGCCGGCGGTGACTCCCCGATCGTGAAGGCCCTCGCGCGTGCGGCCGAAGCCGGCAAGCAGGTCACGGCCATCGTGGAACTCAAGGCCCGCTTCGACGAGGAGTCGAACATCCAGTGGGCGCGCACGCTCGAGCAGTCGGGCGTCCACGTCGTCTACGGCCTCCTCGGTCTCAAGACCCACGCGAAGTGCCTGCTCATCGTCCGCCGGGAAAAGGGCAAGCTCCGGAGGTACGCGCACCTCTCGACGGGCAACTACAACCCGACCACGGCGCGCCTCTACACCGACCTCTCGCTGATGACGTACCGGCAGGAACTCTGCGAAGACGTGTCCTCGCTCTTCAACCTGCTCACGGGGTACAGCGCGCCGCCGAAGTGGAACCGTCTCATCGTGGCGCCTCTCGGTCTGCACGAGGCGGTGCTCGGCATGATCGCACGGGAGACCGATCACGCGCGTCACGGGCGGCCCGCCCGCATCACGGCGAAGATGAACTCCCTCGTCGACGCCGACGTCATCGACGCCCTCTACCGCGCGTCGCAGGTCGGCGTGCCGATCCAGCTCCACGTGCGAGGCATTTGCTGCCTCCGGCCCGGCATTCCCGGACTGAGCGAGTCCATCGAGGTCCGCGCGACCATCGACCGCTTCCTCGAGCACCAGCGTGTCTTCCACTTCGCCAACGGCGGGAAGGACGAGATCTACCTGTCCAGCGCCGACTGGATGCCGAGGAACTTCCATCGCCGGGTCGAAGTCATGATCCCGATCGAGGATCCCGCTCTCAGGGCGCGACTCGTGGAGACCCTCGCCATCGGCTTCGCGGACAACACGAAGGTGTGGACGCTGCAAGCGGACGGGAAATACGTGAGGGTGCAGCCGAAACCGGGCGTCGCCCCGATGCGCAGCCAACAGCGTTTCATCGACCTCGCGCGCGACAAGGTGAAGGTCGCCGAGGTCTCCGGCGCGGCGTCCACCCGGTTCTACCTCGGTCGACCGAAACCGTCCCCGAACGACCCGAAGGGCGGGCGCCAAGTGCGCGTCCGGCGCGAGCCTTCCCCTAAGAAACCGCCGGGTGGCGTCCAATGACGACGGGAGAGATTGCGCTCGTCGTCTTCATTTTCGGGCTAGTCTACGGTCCGTCCATCTCGCAGTACGTGGGAGCGCGCATCGGAGCGATCGCCGACCGCAAGTGATCCGGATGGACGTGGCGCATCGTGCGCCCCTGCCGGAGACCGTTCCCGAGTGACCGACGTAGGCGCGCCCACTTCCGAATCCGCGAGGCAGGCGGCGGCCACCGTCTTCGTCAGCGACGCCTCGGTGGAAGCCGAGCGCATCTCGCAGACCCTCCGGACGAGCGGGTACATCGTCGTCGACGTGCCGCTGTCGATGTTGGTCGCGCGCGTGGCCGTCCAGAGGCCCAAGGTGATCCTCGTCGACGCCGACGCGGACGGAGGGATCGAAGCCGTTCTCCGCATGCGGGAGCTTCCCGAGGCGGAAGGCATCGACGTGGTGTTCCTCGGAAGGCCCGGAGGCGTCTTCGCCGACACGGCGGACGCACTCGCGAACGAAGGCAGCGCCTTCTTTCCGCGTCCGATCCTCGTACCCGCCCTGCTCCGGAAGGTCGAGGAACTCACCGGCGTCGCCGCGGTTCCGCCGCGCCGTTCCCACCCGTCGATTCCGCCCCCTCCGCCCTCGTTGCCCTCGAGCCCCCAGCTCCCCCCACCGAGTCTCCGGCGATCGAGTCGCCCTCCTCCGCCCCCCCCGCGTCCCAGTGCACCTCCTCCCGCACGGGGGAGCGTGCCGCCTCCGCGCCCGAGCGTGCCCCCGGCCCGTCCGAGCATGCCGTCGTTCGACGCGTCCCCTTCGCTCGCCCCGCGTCGGCCGGCACCGAGTGGTCCACCCTTGAGCCTCGAACTCGAGCGCCTCCTCGCGGACGCGGAAGACCGCGCCGACCACGAGGCCGCCGGCGACCCTTCCCATCCAACGCCGGACGAGGAGATCGAGGCCGTCCTGCCCGCGGACATCCTGGCCGCGCTGGACGAGCCCCTGGAAGAAGAGGATCTCGAAGAGCAACTGAGCGAGAGCGTCGTCTCGCCGATGTTGAATCTCCCGCCGGGGACACGTTTGCCGATGGAGAGCGCACCGCCGGTGCTGCGAGCAGTCGAGTCCGTCGAGGCGCCTCCGGTCGAACGTCGGGACGCGCGTTTCGCTTCGGAGCCGCCGCCGCTCACCCACAGCGAACCGCAGGGCATGGGGACCACCGGCGCGTCGCAGGTCGGTTCGACGTCCGCGTCAGGAAGGTCGCCGTCGTCGCGACCGGGAAGTCCACCCTCCTTCTCGTTCCCGACCTTGCCACCGTCGAACGCGGTCACGCGGGATCCTCCGGTCGTCTCCGCGCCCAAGCGCGACACGAACCCGGTTCCCGCGGGCGAGCCCGCCGCGATCCCGCAAGTCCTCGGGCGCGAGGACGCTCCGAAAGCCGTCGCGATCGCCATCGCGACGCGTGTGTCCGGCGCGCTCGCGTTCGACACGCCACCGGTCGTCCGGCGGATCGTCCTCCGGGAGGGGGACATCGTGACGGCCGCCTCGAGCGCGGACGAGGAGAGTCTCCTCGCGTTCCTCGGTGCCCGGGGAGATCTCCCGCGGGAGACGGTGAAGCGCCTCGCGCACAAGATGCCGGCCTTCGGGCGGCACGCCGGAGCGGCACTCGTGGCCCACGGCTACCTCCCGCAGGATCAACTCTGGCAAGTACTCCGCGCGCACGCGGAATGGATCATCGGGCAAATCCTCGGACTCGACGGCGGCATCGCGACGCTCGAAGCGGAGCCGCCCGGGCGTTTGCGGGGTGAGCCCGGTGTGTTCGGTGCGGCCACCGGCGCCGAGACCTACCTCGAAGTGCTCCGTCGGATCGTGCCGCCGGAAGAGGCCCTCGTGCGCATGGGCGGTCCGACGTCGCGCGTCGGTGTCGGTACCCACGCGTCACTGCTCGCCGAATGTGGACTTCCCGCGGCCGAGAGTGCGGCGATCGAACGCGGCCGAGGAGAGACCATCGATCGTATCGTGCGGGCGCTGCCGAACGCGGAGATGCCCCCGCTGCTCCTGGGCCTGCACCACCTCGGCATCCTCGACGTGGTCCGTTCGATCGGCGGTTCCGCGTCCATGGGCGACGACGATCTCTCCGCGCCCTCGTCCAGGGCGGGAAGTGCTTCCCTCGACGGTGACGCGCTCCGGGCGCGTGTCCAGGCACGTGCCGAGCTCGTCGACGACGGCGACTATTTCGCCATCCTCGGCGTCTCACGGGACGCCACCGGATACGAGATTCGCCGCGCGTTCCTCGACTTGCGCCGGTCCTTCGAACCTTCGCGCGTGCTCACGCCCGACGTCGCCGACCTCGCGCCCTCCATGAGGAAGATCGTGACCGTCCTCGACGAGGCATACGAAATCCTGAAGGACACGACGCGTCGCGAACGCTACCGCCGCGCCATCGAGACCGCGCCCCGCGCCTGATCCCGACCTAGGAGGCGATCGCGCGTCCGTCGCCGCGGACCACGTCGAACTGGAAGGCCGACGTTTCCGATGGTTCCGACGCGACGTCGACGAGGAGCGTGTCCCCGCGGCGGACCTCGCCTTGAAGGATCATCTCCGCGATGGGCGCTTCCACGAGTCGTCCGATGGCCCGGCGCATCGGCCGCGCGCCCAATTCGGGGTCGAACCCACCGTGATCGAGGAGCGCCCGGATCGCACCGTCGCCGAAGTCCAGGTGGATGCCCCGCGCGGCTTCGAGTTCGGTCCCGAGGATGGCGAGCATCCGACGGGCGACCTCGGACACGTCGTCGCGCGTGAGCGGCGCGAACGAGAGCACCTCGTCGAGTCGATTGTAGAGTTCCGGCGGCAGCGCGGCTCGCGCGCTCGCGACCACCTTTTGGGAGTACGCCGCGACCTCCCGTTCGGTCGCTCCGCGTACGGCGCCGAATCCGATGCGACCCTTCGCCCCGGAGGGCACGCTCACGTCCGAGCCGAGGTTCGAGGTGAGCAGGATCACCGTGTTCGTGAAGTCGACCGTGCGTCCCCGTCCGTCCGTCAGACGGCCTTCGTCGAACACCTGGAGGAACGCCTGGAGCACGTCCCGATGGGCCTTCTCGATCTCGTCGAGGAGGACGACCTGGTACGGACGCCGCCTCACGGCTTCGGTGAGCTGCCCACCCGCTTCGTGGCCCACGTAGCCGGGCGGGGATCCGATGAGACGGGCGATCGCGTGGGCTTCGGCGTACTCCGAGAGATCGAGTCGCGTCATCGCGTAGGGCGAGTGGAAGAGGCATTCCGCGATGGCCTTCGCCGTCTCCGTCTTGCCGACACCCGTCGGGCCGAGGAGGAGGAACGATCCGATGGGGCGTCGCGAACGGAATCCCGACGCGTTCCGCCGGAGCACGACGGAGATGCGCGCGAGTGCGGACGAGTGGCCCACGATGCGTTTCGCCAGGAGCTCCTCGAGGTGGAGCAGCCTGTCGCCGTCGGTCTCGAGGAGACGCTCCTTGGGCACGCCCGCGAGGTCGGAGACGACGTCCGCCACGTGCTCGACCGACACCGACTTTTCGCCGCGCCTGTGCGCACGGGCACCCGCGAGGTCGAGGATGGAGAGGGCCTTCTCCGGGAGCGACTTCTCCGAGAGGTAGCGGACGCTCCACCGGACGCTCGCCGCGAGGGTCTCGTCCGGATACGTCGCGTCGTGGTGCGCCTCGAATTTCGGCGCCACTGTCTGGATCGCGAGCAGCGCGACGTCCTCCTCGAGTTCGTCGACCTCGATGGCGGAGAACCGACGCGCGAGTCCGGCGTCGGCGAGGATCGTCCGCTTGAAATCGTCCGTCCCCATCGCTCCGATGCAGGGGAGTTCCCCTTTCGCGAAGGCGAGCTTCAGCTCGGAGGCGGCTTCGTCGCCCGCGTCGCTCCCGAAGAGGAGGTGCAGTTCGTCGAAGAACACGACGACGGAGCGCCCCCCGCGCACGACTTCCGTCTTGATCTGGGCGATGCGTTCCGCCAACGCGCCGCGGACCGCCGTGCCCGCGAGCAAGGTCGGCGTCTCGATCTCGACGATGATCCGGTCGTCGAGGGGGCCCGGATCACTTTCGCGCGCGATGCGGAGCGCGAGACCCCGCACGACGCTCGTCTTGCCGACACCCGCGGCGCCCAGGAGACAGACGTTGTTCGCTTGCCGCTTCGCGAGCACGTCGAGCATCCGCTCGATTTCCTCGTCCCGGCCCTTCACCTCGTCGAGTTCACCCTCCGCCGCGGCGAGGGTGAGATTCCTGCCGAGCTTGGAGAGCACCGGGTACTTCTTCGGATCGAGGGCGAAGCGAGAGGCGGGCCCGGCCACGTGCGTGCGGACGCGGCGGGTGCGCGTCGGCGGTTCCTCCGAAGCACCGAATCCCCGCGACGGCGACGACGGAGGAACGGACGGTGTGACCGAGACGTGCCCCCGCCCGACGGGAGCGCGTGGAAGGCTCGGCGTCCGAGTAGGCGCTTCCGGTCGCGACGGAGGAGGGGTGCGAGGTGCCGGCGAGGGACGCGGCGGGGACGAGGGACGTGGCGACGCCTTCGGCATCGTCGCGAGGGGAGACGTCGGACGTGGCTCGGCGGGCCGCTTCGGATGGGACGTCGTGCGGCGCGGCGCGGCGAGTCCCATGGCGACCTGCATGGCGGCGGTACGGAGCTTGCCGACGTCGGCACCACATTGCTCGATGGCGCGGTGCGCGCTCGTGCCCCGTTCCTGGCAGAGGGCGAAGAGGACGTGCAGCGCGTTCGGTTCCCGTTCCTTGGACCGCGCGGCGAACTCCCGCGCGCGCTGGATGGCCTTCGAGACCGCGTCCGGCGTGTCGCCTTCGACGACACGGGCGGCCTTCAGGAGCACGTCCCGATCGAGGCGACGATCCCTGAGGAGATCCGCGGCGACTCCCGGACCGTCGGCGATGGCGGCGAGCAAGTGCCCCGTGGTGGCGCGTTCGCCCCGGTCTTTCGAGAAGGATTCGGCGAGCTTCCGGAGGGCGGCGAGATCCGGTTCGAGGACGACACGCATGCGTCTCGACCGGTCCCATACCGGAGGCGCCCGGGCCAAGTTCCGTGGGCCTCGGGAAACGCGCGATCCACGGAGAGAATCGGCGTGCGAAGGTTCAGGGCTTGCCCTTGATCGTGAGGCCGTTTCTCCGGACCAGCTCGTCGAGGGGAGAGAAGTCGGTGACCGGATTTCCGGTCACGTCGAGCGCCCGGAGGGATTCGAGTCCTGCGAGTGGCGAGAGGTCCACGACCGCGTTGGGCGTGTCGTCGTCCTTCGCGAAGGTGAGATCCACGAGCGCATCGAGACCCGCGAGCGGCGAGAGATCGGTGACGCTCTCCGCGGGGATGGTCGTGACGACGTCGCACGTGTTCGAGTCGACGATGTTCCACTTCGGCGCCGCGAGCCGCAGCGTCTTCGTGACGACCAATTCGCGGTTGGCGATGGCGCAGACGTCCACGCCTACGGGTTCGGTCGTGGGATGCCAGAAGAAGCGCTTGATGGCGTTGACCGTCACCTTCCGGGCGGGGGAGGCGGCCGGGTCTTTGCACGTCCGGAGGAATTCCGTGTCGGCGAAGGTCGCCTCCTGCATTCGCTTGCCGAAGACTCGGAGCCCCGCACGTTCGCGGGCGGCGAGGCTCGCCAGGTCCCGGACGTCGTTCCACCCGAGACGGAGCTCGACGAGCTTCGGCAGGGTGGCGAGGGCCGCGACGCTGCGGATCGATCCGTAGGACACGTCGAGCTTCTCGAGGGCCGGGAAACTGGCGAGGACGTCGACGTTCGCGAGGCCTTGTCCCGAGAGGTCCAGGGACGTCACGCCCTTCAGGACGCGATCGCTCGTGGCGCAATCGGGGGACGTCCCGGGAGCACCGGAAACCGCGCCCGCCTTGGCCCGGAGAAGTCCCACGATGCGCGCTTCGTCACGGGTCGCGGTGGGGTCGTCGCACACGGTCCGGAAGAGATCCGCCGCCGCGATCCCGGTGCGATCCTTCGTCGCCGACGCCCCGCAATCGAGGGACGGCACGATGGTCTTCTTGGACGCCTCCTGGAGCGCGCAGAGCGAGTAGCGCATCACGCCGTAGACCGTCGGGATCTCGGAACGTGAGAAGTCCGAAGGGCCCCGCGACGTGATCCCGAACACGCGCCACTCGCCGTTCGCGAGCTTTCCGAAGGCGGGGCCGCCGCTGTCGCCCGGACTCGCCGAGCCCACGTCGTTCCCACCTCCGAGTTCGACCTCCGCACCGTTCGATGAACGCACGGTGACCTCGGCGAAGTGTGCCACGCGTTTCTCGCCGTCGTCGTCGAACAGTGACGTGCGACCGAACCCGACGAGCGTGGTCTTCTTCCCGGGCGCGAGCAGTTCCCTCGACTCGTCGTCCCGCACGAGGACGGGAACGATCGGGACGCCCTCGATCGGCTCCTCGAGTTCGAGGAGGGCGGCGTCCGCCCAACCGATCAGGTCTTCCCGGAACCGCGGATGGGCCCATGCGTTCTTCACCGCCACGCGAGCCGCGCGGGCACCGTCCATCTTCGTCGGGTGCTTCACGACGAACGAATTCGCCGGATCGAGCTCGACACCGAAGGGCACTTCTCGGTTCGACAAGAAATCCGGGATGTCGGGACGCCCCGGACGGCTCGGAACCTTCTTGCATTCCTTCTTCGGCGGCTCGTGTTCGATGCAGTGGGCGGCCGTGAGCACCAACGTGGGGGCGACGAGGGTGCCCGTGCATCCGAACTTCACCTCGCCACGCTCGTCCTTCCGTCCGAGGTGGAGGACGTTCCGCCATTCGCCGGGTTTGACCGCCTCGCCGCGGACGACTTCACTCGCCACGTCCGTCGATCCCGGAGGCTCGGAGCTGCAACCGCTCGTGATTCCGAGCGCCATCGTGCAGGCAGAGAGGAACGGGAAGGCGAGGCGCCGCGCGCGAAGATCCATCGGGAAGCTCCAGGGAAGGAGCAAGGGACTTTGCACACATCGGACCACATGTGCGCCAACGCCTTTCTTCGATGTTTTCGGTGGTTTCGTGGGCACGTTCCCGGATCCTTCGAGGGCCGATCGCGACCTCGGCGATCCGGTGCGCGTCGCGCTTCCGCCCTCGTCCGATCCCCGCGAACCGTCAGGTCCGGTAACGGACGAGCGTGCGTTCGGCGCCGGTCCTCGGCCAGGTATAGGGAATCGTCTCGATCGCCGTGCCGACGCCCGAGGGGGCGGGTTCGCGCGCGAGCAGGACCCATACGTCCCCTCCGGGACGCACGAGCGACGCGCCGAGTGCGAGCCATTCGGGCGGCGCCAACGTCGCGCGGGCCATGGCGACGTCGAAGGTCGTCCCCCGCGCGCGAATCGATTCACCGCGGTCACGCACGAGGGTGACGTCCGTTCGTAGCGTGGTCCCGATCATCGTGCGCAGGAACGACACGCGTTTCGCCAGCGGCTCCACCAACGTCACGCGCAGATCCGGGCGCGCGAGGGCGAGCGCGAATCCCGGTGCTCCCGCTCCCGTGCCGACGTCGACCACGCTCGCGCCTTCGGGAACGTGCTTCGAGACCACGAGGGCGTCCGCGAGCATCAGGTCGAGGAGCTCGTCGTCGGACCGCGCCGCCGTGAGGTCGATGCGCGCATTCCACGTGGCGATGCCGTCCAGCCAAGTCTCGAGATGGGACGTCGACGTGGGCGAAAGACGCACCCCGAGCGCGTCCGCGTAGGGCGCGAGATTCCACGCGCTGCCTTTCGTCTGGAGCTTGGAAGCCATGGGGTCGTGGGCCGGATCCGGGACCTTTCTCGTGCTCGAAAAGGATTCGATGCGGAGCCGGCGCGGAGGCTTATGATACCGGTTCCTTTTTCCGATGAACGACCGAACTGACATCGATCTGGGCCCGCTCCGAACCCTCACGCGCCGCTGGGCCCGGACGAAAGGTCACGCGGGTGACGAGGCCACGTTCACCGCCATGCCGGGTGGAGCTTCCACGCGTCGCTATTTTCGCGTGCGGATCGAGGGAGGGGACTCCGCGGTCGCGATGTTCGTGCCGGACGCCTCGAAGGCCGACGAAATCGACAAGTCGGGCGCGCGAACGCGGTGGCCGTTCCTCGAGGTCCACGAGCTCCTCCGCCAGCGGAACATCGACGTTCCTGCCTTGTTCGGCGAGGACTGCGCCTCGGGCTTCCTCATCCTCGAAGATCTCGGCGACGACACCCTCGCGAACTACCTGACGAAACACGAGGCCTCTCGCACGTCCCTCTACACGCGCGCCGTGACCGATCTCGCCAAGGCCCAGCGGAACCTCGCGACCCTCGATCCGCATTCGATCGTCGCGTGCCGTGCCTTCGACGAGGACCTCCTCCGGCTCGAGATCGACCACTTCCGAGAATGGGGCATCGAAGCGCGTGGCCTCGCGTTGCGTCCGGCGGATCGCGCGGCCTTCGACGGCATCGCCGAGCGACTCGCACGAAGGATCGCGAGCTGGCCACGGGGCTTCACGCACCGGGACTACCAGTCGCGGAACCTCATGGTCCGTCCCGCCGAGACCCTCGTCTGGATCGACTTCCAGGACGCCCTCCTCGGTCCGCGCGTGTACGACCTCGTCGCTCTCCTCAACGACAGCTACCAGGAGTTCGACCGCGCCTTCGTGGAGGCGCGCATCCACGACTTCGCCGACGAGGCCCGCCTCGGCGACACCGAACGACGCGAGTTGCTCCGCGAATTCGATCTCGTCACCGTCCAGCGCAAGCTCAAGGACGCGGGGCGCTTCGTCTACGTCGATCGCGTGAAGAACAACCCGTCCTTCCTCGGGTACGTGGAACCGACCATCAAGAAGGCCCGCGCCGCCATGGCCCGCCTCGCCGATTCCGATCCCGACATGGCCGCACTCGGCGCGCTCCTCGACCGCGTCCTCGTCGGCCCGAGCTGATCCCACGCCCATGGCGAAGTCCCCGAGCGTGCCTCCGAAACGAACCCTTCCGCCCAAGCGGACGTCGTCGGGCGTGAAGCGGATCCGATCGCCCCGTCAAGGTTCGTCCTCCGCTCCGCCACCGTCCGGTCTCCGCGTCCGCGTGCATCCCCACGGACTCGATCTCTCCGACGTCGGTGCGCTCGCTCCCGACGTCCTGCCGCTCGTCGCCGGAGCGATGCACTACTGGCGCCACCCGCCGAGCGCCTGGGCTCCCGGTCTCGACGCGATCCGCGGGATGGGCTTCCGTATCCTCGACACCTACGTGCCGTGGGGCATCCACGAGATGGCCGACGGCACCTTCGACTTCGGCGAACGGGATCCTCGCCTCGACGTCGTCGACTTCGTGAAGCTCGCCGCGGAGCGCGACCTGAAGGTGATCATCCGCCCGGGACCGCACATCAACGCCGAGCTGACGTACTTCGGTCTGCCGGAGCGTGTCGTGTGGGATCGCGCCTGCCAGGCGCGCACGCCCCGCGGAAATCCGGTCATGTTGCCCATGGTTCCCGTCGCGTTTCCGGTACCCAGCTACGCCAGCCAGGTGTTCCACGAGGAAGCCGCGAAGTGGCTCATGGCCGTGGGCGACCTACTCGCGCCATACCGTCACCCGGAGGGCCCCATCGTCCTCGTCCAGGTCGACAACGAGGGCGCGCTCTACTTCCGCGACGGTCCCTACGACCAGGACTACCACCCCGACGCGGTCTCCCAGTACCGCGCGTTCCTCGCGCGACGCTACGTCGACGACGCGACGTTGCGCGGCGTGTACGGCGATCCGTCGCTCTCGCTCGAGACGGTCGATCCGCCCGTGCGGTTCGACGCGACCACGCTCGACGCGTTGCCCCGGCACATGGATTGGATGGAATTCCACGAGCACTTGCTCGGCGACGCCATGTGGAAGATGGCGCGGGTCGTGGCGAAGTCCGGTCTCGGGGAACTTCCGACGTCCCACAACATGCCGCCGGGCGACGCGGCCACGCCCCTGAACGCGTCGCGGGTGGGGGAGAGCGTCGACCTCGTCGGCACCGACTACTACCACCGCGCGACGAAGGGCGATCACGCGTCCATCGAGCGCCGCACGTGCGAGCTCGTCGTCCGTTCGGAGGGACGTGGCGTCCCCGCGTTCGCCGCGGAGATGGGCGCCGGATTCGCGCCGTTCTTCGTCCCCATCGACGCCATCGACTCCCTCTACACGGTGATGACGACGCTCGCGTACGGCCTCCGTGGTTACAACCTCTACATGGCCGTCGAACGCGATCGGTGGATCGGCGCGCCGATCGACCCGCACGGCAAGCGTCGGGAACACGCGGCGTGGTACGAGAACCTGAACCGCGCGCTCGAATCCACGCGATTCCACACGCTCAAGCGTCGCACTCCCGTGCGTCTCGTCATTCCGCGTGCGTTGCGACGCCTCGCCCGGGCGACACACGCCTTCGGTCCGGCGACTCCCGCGCTCTTCAACATCCTGGGCGCCGGCTTCCGCGAGAGTTGTCTCGACGAGGACTTCGGCACCGGCGAAGTGTGGACCGCCCTGGGTGAGTCCTATCTCCGTGCGTTCGAACGGGCGCTCCGCGCGCGCGGCGTTCCGTTCTCGTACGCGGGTGGGGAGAGCCTCGCGGAAGGAACCGTGGGCGCCGAGTGGATCGTGTGCGCGACCATCGGCGGCCTCAAGGCCGACTTCGTCGAACAGCTTCGATCGGCGTCTCGGCGGATGAAGGTGACCATCGGACCGAAGGCGCCCGAGCGCGACGGATCCATGCGCGCCCTCTCCGCGCCTTACGACCTCTCGGGTCTCCACCTCGAGGCCCTCGACGACATGAGCGCCGCCGACGCGCTCGTCGCCCGGAGCATCGAGGAGCTCGGCCTTCCCACGTACCCCGTCACATCGGAGGACGTCTTCGTCACCGTGCACGAGGACGCGTCCGGGACGCCCCGCGTCGCGTTCGTCATGAATCCGACCGACGAACGGCTCCTGTCGCAAGTCTCCATTCCCGGCGCCAATCGCCTCGTCGACACGCTGCGCGACAGGACGATCGACAAGGTGGCCGGCGCGTTCGAAGTGTCCCTCCGTCCACGCACGGTCCGCATGTTTTCCGTCGAGAGCTGACTCAGAGCGGAGAGATCGCGAACACCTCGTTCACGAACGTCGACCCGTACGTGCGCACGAGGAACTCGCGGAGCGGCGCCGCGTCCGCGCCCGAACGGAGCAACTCGTGATAGGCGTCCTGCTCGGCCCAGGTGAACGGCGTCATCCTGGCGCCTTCGCGGAAGACCGCGAGCGCTCGCCGCACGTTCCACGCGAGGAATTCGCGGAACTGGTCGTTCTGTCGGAAATAGCCGGGGTCACCCGCTTCCACGGCCATGCCCAGCGCGATGGCGTACGCCGTGAACTCGAGTTGTCCCGCGACGCCGTCGCGCCAAGTCGACCCCCAGAGGTTCCGCTTCACGAGATCGACACCGACCTCGCCGCCGTTCACGTAGGCGATCCATTCGTCGAACACGTAGAGCGGCGTGTCGTCCCACGCGGTCTGGCCCGTGATGTACGTGCCGAATCGGCTACCGCGGAGGGCCTGCGGGACGAAGCGCGCCACGGCGGACTTGCGGATGCCCGGTTCCTCGAGCGTCACGCCACGATCCTGGAGGAGGTAGAAGCCGTTGTGGCGCCGCCCGCTCGTCCCGAAGTTCACGCGCAGGTGGGAGTTGATCCCGTGCGTCGTCTCGTGTCCGAACGTGATCCGATCCGCGTCGTCGTACTGGTTGCCGTAGGACGACGGGAGGTGGTTCGCGATGTCGGTGAGCACGGAGCCCCATGTCGCTCCGGAGCGCGTTCGCTGCGTCGGCCAGTTCATGAACCGGAGGCCGTCTCCGGGACGCGGCAGGGGCGACGCGTCGGGCGCCGACGATCCAGCGTCGAGCCCTGCGCTCCCGACAGGAACTCCCGTCGCCGAACCGCTTCCCATGGGACCGACGACGGCGTCCTGTCCCGCCCGCGAATCGGGCGTCGCTCCCGTGGTCGCTCCCGGTGTCGCGCCGGTCGGCGTCGTCGCGACCGGGCACTGCCATCCGACGCATCCCTCGTCGCCGCCGGACTCGTCCGTGGTGGTCCACATCGAACACGCGGTCGTCGTCGTCGCGAGGGTCGCGACGGTCGCGATCAGCGTGCGCGTCGCACGGAGCGAGATCGACGAAAGGGCGACGGACGGGATGCGACGGGAACGGGGATGCGTGTTCGTGCTCATGGGCGCCGCCTTAGCAAAGGAGGTCCCGATGTCCGCTCGCGGACTGCGTTTTCACGGGTCGTTCCGTGCACTTTCCGCCACGCGTGGATCGTTGAATGTGTGTGCGCTCGGCACACTCACCGACCGGAAAGCGGGTACGCCCAGGAAATTCCGACGCCCACGGACAAGGTCCACACGAGGTCCCGCTCCGCGATGGCACCGGACGTGTCCGTGGTCGTCCCGCAGGCCGATCCGTGGGACGTGAGGCCCGCGCGCCCGAGCGATCCGATGGTCGCGAGGCCGAAGGGCGTGAGCACTGTGTCGGCACCGAGCGCCACGTCCGCGCCGAAGCCCGCGCGACCCGCGAAACCCGCGATGTCGCGACGGGTCGAGCACGTGCCCGTCGACGTCGTGACGTCGTCGTCGATGCGGAACCGATAGAACGGAGCGATCCCGAGCTCCGCCCGGAGCCGCACGGACGGCCCGAAGATCGCCCCCGACGCGACCTCTCCACCGAGTCCCACGGAATCGTGGAGGACCTTGGCGCCGTGGGCCTCGCCCGGCTTGGAATCGAATCCTCGCCCCGGAGCGAGGAACGATCCCGAATAGAACGCGAACGCGTGGAAGCGTCGTGCGAACCGCACGCCCAGATCGAGTTCGAGGCCGCCGCCGTTCCGGAAGTAGTCGCTCGCCGCCTGTCGGGCGCCGCCCTTGGCGCTGCCGATGTTTCCACCCGTGAATGCCCCCGAACCGCGGGCCCCCAGGGAGATTCCGAATTCGGTGAAGTTCGAGATGGGACGTCGACCGCGGAGACCGGTCGGCGACCCCGCGTCGACCTTCGACGTCGGCTCGGAATCCCACGACCCGCCGCCAAGATCGAGGACCAGGGATTTGTGTTCGCCCACGGCGAGGGTGACGCTCTCCGCCTTCGGTTCGAACCCGCTCGCGCTCGCCTCGATGCGGTAGTTCCCCGGGTCGAAGAGTTGCTCCTGTCCGAGGAGCGCGAGGGGCATCGTGTGTCCGTCGATCGTCACCTTCAGACCGATCGCGTCGGCGGGTCGGACGACGATTTTCACCCCGGGAATCCGCGCCGTGAGTTTGCCGAGGGCGTCGCGTCCCGTCTCCCGCGCCCGTGCGAACGCGGGCGGCGCGTCCGGTGCGATCGTGCTCGCGACGAGCTTCTTGTACGTGTCGCTCGCGGACACGAGCCTGCCGAGCGTCTCCTGGCATTCGGCGACGTGGAGGAGGTGAGTCGGCGCGTCGAAGAGGGCCTGTGCGCGCTCCAGTCGATCGATGGCGACGTAGCAGTTGCCTTCCTGCTGGAGTCGGATGCCTTCCTCGGCGAGCGCGCGAGCGGCGGCGCGCTTGTCCTCGCCGTCGGCTCGCACCTCGGGCGCGAACGTGCACACCGCGACGCTCGTCACGAGGCCCAACGCCATGGAATGCGCCCGTCCCGTCTTCACCCCCCGATCGTATCGCGAACGGAGTCGTGGCGTGGCCGGGTTCTTGTCAGTATCCGAGTTCTTCGAGGATCGGCGCTGCACGGCGCGGAGCGTCCGTGGTGACGTGACCGGATCGAGGTGTGGGAGACTGGACGCCCGCGCGACGTCCCGGCACGGTCGTCGTTTTCGACGGCGCGGTATCGCCCGTGCCGCCGTCGGGCGGCGTCGCGTGCGCGTCGGCGGCGGGGGCGGGGGTCGACGACGTCGTGCCGTCCTCGGGAGCGGCGCCAGGCGGTGCGGCGCGACCGGCGCGCGTGAGCACGGGAACGCTGGCCCTCGTTTCTCTCGCCGCCGCCGTGGCCGCGATGCGCGTTCCGCCGACCCGGAGGACCGTGACGAAACCGACGAGCAACGCGACGCTCGCGAGGACGAACGTGGACAGGCTCACCTTCGCGTCCCGGAACGACGCCGTCGTGCGGGCGAAGCCATCGCGGGGAGTGAGGCGACGAGGCCGTTCGGGCGTGCGACGGTCCGCGCGTTTCCGCCGTTCGACGAGAACCGTGCCCGACGCGAGGAGACCAGGTTCACCCGCGGCGTCGAGCAAGGCGCGCACCATCTCGAGGGACGTCTGGAACCGCTTTTCGGGATCGCTCCGCGTGGCCTTGCCGAACCATGCGTCGAACGTCCGCGGCACGTCGTCGGCTTCGCGCGAGGGGATGGGAGCGTCGGTCCCGCAGATCTTCACGAGAAGGTCTCCGACTCCTTCGCCTTCGAACGGTAGCTTTCCGACGACGCATTCGTACGCGATGATCGCGAGGGACCAGAGGTCCGTCCGCCCGTCGACGTTCTTGAGCCCACGGGCCTGTTCCGGACTCATGTACGACGGCGTGCCCATCATGGCGCCGGTCTTCGTCGCGGACTCGGATCCGGGCGGAGGCTCGGCGAATTTCGCGACCCCGAAGTCGACCACCTTCGCGATTTCTCCGCCGTCGTCGGCGGATTCGCAGAGGAACACGTTTTCCGGTTTCAGGTCCCGGTGGACGATGCCCACTTCGTGGGCCTTGGCGATGGCGCGGCCGATCTGGGCGACGAGCTTCGCGGTTTGCGAGAGGGAGAGTCGACCCACGCGTCCGAGGCGACGCTCGAGGGTCTCGCCGCGGAGGAGCTCCATGACGATGTAGGGTTGGTCGTCGTCGGAGATGCCGTGGTCGAAGACACGCACCACGAAGCGGGACTCGATGCGCGCGGAGGCCCGCGCCTCGTTCAGGAAACGCACGTGCGCCTCGGGGCTACGCGCGGCGTCCCGCTCGATGAACTTGATGGCCACCTTCGTCCCGAGGGATCGGTGCGTGGCCTCCCAGACGGAGCCCATGCCGCCCCGTCCGATCATCCGATCGAGTTCGTACTTATCGCCGAGGACGCGTGACGACTTCCGTTCCAACGTGACTCCCGGGAACGGCGAGCGCACGTTCCCCACGGGGACGAAGTACGGGACCTCGTCCGTCGAGAAGGAACAGTAACGACGCGGTCGGGCGCGCCAAGTTTTCGACAGCCCGCGGACCCGACGTGCGGCGGGATGCCCACGTCGCGTCCGACGTACGCGGAATTATTTGAGCAGCCAGCCGAAGAGCATGTGCTTCGTGGTGTCCCGCGACATGCGCGCGATGGAGTCCACGAGCGGGATCTCCTTCGGGCACACCTCGACGCAGTTCTGCGCCTTGCCGCAATCCGCGACGCCCCCTTCGCCCATGAGGGCCTCCAAGCGTTCGGACGCGTGCATCTTGCCGCTCGGGTGCAGGTTGAAGAGGCGCACCTGGCTGATCGCGGCGGGGCCGATGAACTTCGACGCGTCGTTCACCTGCGGGCACGCCTCGAGGCAGCAGCCGCACGTCATGCAGCGGGAGAGCGGGTAGGCCTCTTCCTGGTTCTCCTGGGACTGCCGCGGACCCGGGCCGAGCTCGTGGGAGCCGTCGAGTTGGACCCACGCCTTCACGCGCTTCAAGTCCTCGAACATGCGGGAACGATCGACGATGAGATCGCGCACGAGCGGGAACTTCGTCATCGGTTCGAGGGTGATCGGCTCGCCGTTCGGGGAGATCTGGTCGATGAGCGCGGTGCACGACTGGCGCACGCGGCCGTTGATGACCATCGTGCACGCACCGCACACCTCTTCGAGGCAGGAGGACTCCCACACGATGGGGGCGACCTTCTTGCCGTCGACGGTGACGGGGTTCTTCTGGATCTCCATGAGCCCGCTGATGACGTTCATCTGCGGGTGCCACGGCACGTCGAACTCTTCCCAACGCTGGCTCCCGTGGTTGCCGCCGGAGTCCTGCCGTTTGACCTTGAAGCGGATCGTCCTCGTGCTCATTGCGCCCTCGCTTCCGTGCCCTTCGCGGTGTCGGTCTTGGCGTCGCCCTTGGCGGCGGCGCTCGCCGCGCCGGCCTGTTCGTATTTCCGGGGCCTCGGCTTCACGAGGCTGATGTCGACGGCGTCCGTGATCGCGACGTTCTGGCCGCCGATGGCGTAGTCGAAGCCCCGCACGTATTTCACGGTGCCGTTGGCGTCGGCGCCGTTGTCGACGTGCATCGCCAAGGTGGTGCGGAGCCATTCGGCGTCGTTCCGCTCCTTGAACGCCGGCTTGAAGTGCGCGCCACGGGACTCGTCGCGGTTCCTCGCGCCTTGGGCGATGACGCGGGCCAAGGTCAGCATGTTCTCGAGGTGGCGCACGAACTGGGCGCCTTGGTTCATGTGACCGGACGTGTCGGTGACGCCGACCTTCCGCGAACGCGCCTGGAGCTCGTCGATCTTCGCGAGGACGGCGTCGAGCTTGTCGTTGTGACGCTCGATGGTGCAGTCGACGAGCATCGTCTGACCCAGCTCCTCGTGGATGCGGTACGGGTTCTCGGTCCCGTCCATCTTGAGGATCGACTTGTAGTTCTTCTCCTCGCGCTCGACGGCCTTGTCGAAGAGCGTGGACGACATGTCCCAGGAGCTCTTCGCGAGGTTCTTCCGGTAGGTCGCCATCGCGGGGCCGGTGACCATGCCGCCCCAGATGCACGAGAGGAGCGAGTTGGCGCCGAGTCGATTCGCGCCGTGGTACTGGTACTCGCACTCTCCGGAAGCGTAGAGGCCGGGGATGTTCGTCGACTGGTTGCGCGGCGAACCCATGACGAGTCCGCCGTTGGCCGCGCGCTCGAAGTCGACCCAGAGACCGCCCATCGAATAGTGCACGGCGGGGAAGACGCGCATGGGGTTCTCGTACGGGTCCTCGCCGACGAACTTCTCGTAGATCTCGAGGATGCCGGCGAGCTTCTTCCGGAGCGCTTCCTTCGGCAGGTGCGTGAGATCGAGGTAGACCTCGTTCTCGTTCTTGCCGCTGCGCGCGTTGTAGACGCCCTTGCCCTCGTGGAAACACTTGAGGAAGAGCTCGCGGCTCGCGATGTCGCGCGGGACGAGGTTGCCGTAGCCCGGGTACTTCGCCTCGAGGAAGTACTCGCGATCCTTCTCGGGCACGTCCCGACCGCGACGCGCTTCCTTCGGATCCTTCGGGACCCACACGCGACCGCCCTCTCCGCGCGCGCTCTCGGAGATGAGGCGAAGCTTGTCGGCGCCGGGGATGGCCGTGGGGTGGACCTGGATGCACTCGCCGTTCGCGTAACACGCGCCCTGGCGGTACACCGCACCGGCGGCGGTGCCGGTGTTGATGACGCTGTTCGTGGAGCGGCCGAAGATGATGCCGGGACCGCCCGTCGCGAGGCAGACCGCGTCGCCCTGGAAGGCGCGGATCTCCATCGACTTCATGTCCTGCGCGACGATGCCGCGGGAGATGCCCTCGTCGTCGAGGACGACGGAGAGGAAGTCCCAGAACTCGAACTTGCGGACCATCTTCTCGCCCGGGATGACGACGCCCTTGTCGTCCTCGACGTCCACCGTCTCGTAGCGGCGGACCTGTTCGTCGAGTGCGTAGAGGAGCTGCTGACCCGTGGTCGCTCCGGCGAACGCCGTGCGGTGGAACAGCGTGCCGCCGAATCGGCGGAAGTCGAGCAGTCCTTCGGGCGTCCGGTTGAAGGGAACGCCCATGCGGTCGAGCATGTAGACGATGCCGGGGGCGGCGTCGGCCATGCCCTTGACCGGCGGCTGGTTCGCGAGGAAGTCGCCGCCGTACACGGTCTCTTCGAGGTGGACCTGCGGCGAGTCGCCCTCGCCCTTCGTGTTCACGCTGGCGTTGATCCCGCCCTGCGCGCACACCGAGTGGCTGCGCTTCACCGGCACGAGCGAAAAGAGATCCACCGGCACGCCCGCCTCGCACAGCTTGATGACCGTGGTGAGACCGGCGAGACCTCCGCCGACGACGATGACGCGACGGACCTTACCGGTTGCGCTCTTGGTGATGCTCGCTGCTGCCATGGGACCTCGGGATGTCGACTGCGGCTCGGGATTTGGATGCGTGGACGTTCGTACCGGTCGCGCATTCGAGTCCGCGCGGACCGGAGATTCAAGCGGAGGCGCCTAGGGCGCGGGGCAGGGAGGCGATTCGCCGAGCGGCGTGCCTTCCGTCTCGCCCATGGGCACGAGCCGGAGGCCCGTGGCGAAGTAGAGGACGGTGGCGGCGCCCAGGTAGAAGAGGCCGGCGCCGAGGAGCGCACACAACACCCCCGCGCGACGCTGCGCCGGACGCGACACGGTGATGCCCCAGGAGGCGCAGAAACCCCACAGGCCGTTCGCGAAGTGGAAGACGCTCGCGAGCAAGCCCGTCAGGTACAGCATGGCCCACACCGGGATGCCGTGCGTGACCGTCGAAAGGTGACTCGTGAGGGTCGCGTGGAACGCCTCCGTCGGCATGCCGAAGAAGGCCTTCTGCACGCGGAACTCCCACAAATGGACGAGGATGAACGCGAGCGCGACGAATCCCGACGCGCGCTGGAGCATGTAGAGCCAGTTTCGCGAGTAGGGGTAGTGGATGCCGTTCGGTCGGGACGTGAACGCGAGCGCGACGCCGTAGAGAGCGTGGAAGGCGAGGGGCAAGAAGATGCCGAACGTCTCGAGGGCCCACAATCCGGGCATGGCCTGGATTTTCGCGACCGCCGCCTCGAAGGCGAGGGAACCGCGGAGGGCGGTCGCGTTCGTCCAGAGGTGTTCGACGAGGAACGCGCCCACCGGAACGACCCCGCTCAGGGAGTGGAGTTTCCGGAGAAGGAACATGCGCCGCTGCCGCGCCGTTTCGTCCGCGGCCGCGCGTTCGTCGCGGACGTTCGCATCGAGGTCGGTGGCGGCGTTCGAACTCATGGGAAATCCCCATCGGATGTAGGGGATGGGGGGCCTCGCCGTCAAGGAAGGCACTCCGGGAACGGCACGCGTCTGGTAGACACGACCTCGGTGCTCCCCTTCCACGGATTCCAAGGATTCCTCGGGCGGTCGCCCGCGAACGGGGCCCTTCCCGTCGTCCTCGGCCTGACCCTGGGCATCGCCGCCTGCGCGTCCGGCCACGACGAACGCAGGCCCATGGCCGCGCTCGCCAGCTCCCCCGAATCCGCGCGCGACTTCGCCGCCCTCCGGCCCCTCGTCACCTCCCGCGACGCCGCCGTCCGCGCGTCGGCGGAACCCCGTCTCGTCCAGTTCATCCTCCGCAACCCCTACGATCGGCTGATCGTCCTGGCGCACGTCTACCTCGCGCTCCTCCTCGTGGATCGGGGCGCCGACGCCGAGGCCGACGCGAAGCTCAAGGTCGTGGAGCCGATCCGACCCGGAACTCCGCGGGACCTCGCGGTCACGGTCCGAGCGCGTTGGCTCCGTCACCAGAAGCGGAGTTCGGAGGCGTTCGCGCTCCTGCAGCCACTCGTCGGGAAGGTGGTCGATCCCGACGTCCGCGAACTCTTCAACGAAGAGATGACGACGGTCAGCGTCGAGGCCGGAAGTCCCTACGAAGCGATCGCGTACATGGACGCGTGGCTCCGGACCGTCGCCGAGGACGACCGGGAACTCGTCCGCACCAAGATCGCCGCGAGCGTGAAGACCATGGACCGTGGCGTGCTCGAGGGCGCGTTCCGCGCGATGCAGAGCGGTCAGAACCTCGGCTACAGCGTCGACATCCGCCGCATCCTCGCGAATCGTCTCGCCGAAGTCGCGTTGGCCGAACGGGACGCCACCCTCGCCCACTGGCTCGCCTCGTCTCCGGGGGCGACGGTGCTCCTGGGTGACGAACGCGCGATCGCGATCGGCGAACTCGCGCTCCGTCGCCGCGGCGTCTCCTCGATCGAGGGGAGGACCATCGGGTTGCTCCTGCCCGCGAGCTCGCGGTTCCTGCAGGAAGAGGCCGCGGAAGCGATGCGCGGAGTCGCGTGGGCACTGGGCCTCCCGCGTGCGACGCCCGACGAAGGCGACCGCATCCGTCTCGTCACGCGCGACGACGGTGGGGATCCGAAGTCCGTCGAGGGAGTCCTCGACGACATGGCGGGCGAAGGTGTGGCCGTCGTCATCGGAGGGTTCGTCGGCCGCGAAGCCGCGCGCGCCCTCGCATGGGCCGAGTCGCGCAAGGTCCCGTTCATCTCGCTCACGATCCCGCGCGAGGACGCGCCGCGAAACTACGGATTCCTCGCCGGAGAATCGCGCCAGCGCGAGCTCGACATGATCGGCGCCGCGCTCGCCGAGCGGAAGATCGCGAGGATCGCGGCGGTCGTCGAACGGCCCGTCGCCGGCGACGACGTGAAGAAGATGGCCGCCGACCACGGCATCGAGGTCGACGCCGAGGCCTCCTGCGACGCACGCAACGACCGCCCGTCCGACGAACGATTTCCCTTCGTCGAATGGCAGAAGTCGAAGGTCCCGGCCTTCGTCACCCTCGGTCCGGAAGAGTGCATCCGCGAACTCACCCGCGTCCTCGTCTCCGAGAACATCTCCGGCACCGTCGTCGTCCCGCTCGAAGGCGCGTCGACACTCGAGATCGACTCGTTCGGGTCACGTCACAAGTTCCTCACGGTGTCGGCGGGGCTCCTTCCCGTCCGCGGCGGTGCGGAAACGGCGAAGAACGAGGACCTCGCCGGATTCATCCGCGCGTCGGGCCGCCGGCCCGTCTACTGGACGGCCCTGGGGCGGGACGCCGGCGCCCTCGCCCGGCTCGCCGTCCTTCCGTTGCCGAACGACGTCGCCCCCACGACCGCGGAAGTGGAGAAGCGCCGCGAGCTCGTCCGGAACGCACTTCGTGAAGTGAAAGCTCCCCTCTGGACCACCGAGGCGACGGGGATGGACGCCCGGCAATCCCTGCCGCGGACGCTGTCCGTCGTGGACCTCGCCGCGAAACCGAAGAAATAGGGCGTGTCGTAGGAATGGCGCCAAAGGCGCTGAAATGCGCCGAAATTCGCTCCGGGCCGCCTCGCCTCGACGCCGTTCCGATCTAGAGTGGGAGACCTGGAACCCATGGGACTTCCTTCGAGTGCGCCGGCCGGAAACGCGCGAACGATCACCGCTTCGACGCTCGTGGCGTTCGCGGTCGCGATCAGCGCCGGGTGCAGTCTGCTGGTCGACTCGAACGCGGATCAGTGCCGGTCCGACAACGACTGCGAGCGTTTCGAGGGCACGGTGTGCGACGTCGAACGGCGGTTGTGCGTCCCCGTGCCGGGAGAAAGCGACGCCTCCGTCGACGGGCGCTCGGACGCCGCCGCGCCCGGCGCCGACGGCGGCGCGGTCGACGCCCGCGTCCCCGACGCGACGTCCACCTTCGACGCGACGACCGACGGCACGATCGCCCACGATGCCACCGCGGAGGCCGCCCCGGACGCGACGTCCGACGGCACGACCGGCATCGACGCTTCCGACGGTGCGACGTCCGTGGATTCCGGCAGCGACGCGACGACCGGTATGGACGCCTCGGACGGCGCGACGCCCGTCGACTCCGGCCCGGACACTCCGGTCGACCCGTGCACCGTCGCCGCGGCGTCCCGTCCTCGTGTCGCCGTCTCCGGCGTCCTCCCCGCGACTTCCACATGGGGCTGCGACGCCGTGCGCGTCCTCACGGGAACCGTGACGGTCCCCACCGGCGGCACGCTCACGTTGCAACCCGGTACCGTCGTCGAAGGCGGTGTCGGTGGAGACAAGGGTGGCCTGGTCGTGTCCGTGGGCGCGAAGATCCTCGCGAACGGCACGCGAGATCGACCCGTGATCTTCACGAGTGCCCGCCCGCCCGCCTCGCGTGCCGCCGGCGATTGGAACGGCATCGTCGTCGCGGGCCGCGGTCGCTTGAACGCTTCCTACGACGCGACCCCCTTCGGCGTGACCGTGGCGTCCGGCACCGAGGACACCTCCGACAGCGGGACGATGACGTTCACGCGCATCGAGTTCACCGACGCCGCGGCGCTCCGCTTCGTCGGGGTCGGCGCCTCCACGAAGCTCGACTCGATTTCCGTGCGTCGCGCGAAAGGCTCGTGTTTCGGCTTCTTGGGTGGCTCCGCGAACGCGAAGCACCTCCTCTGCTCGCACGCCGGCGGGGACGGCCTCGCGTACGGACTCGGCTACCGCGGCAAACTCCAATTCGTCGCCGTCCACGGCGCCGGTGATCCGCCGCTCGTCGCGAAGCGCGGTCTGTTCGGAGAAAGCAACGCCGCGAGTCCCGCGGCTGCGCCGGCGAGCGAACCCGTGATCTTCAACGCCACGTTCTGCGGCCGGAACCAGGGCTCGAACCCGACGGTCGACACGGGCGTCGTCTTCGCGGGCGGAGGTCGCGGTCACCTCTACGACGTCCTCGTGACCGGCTACTCGGCCGCGTACGACGTGATCGGCATCGAGTCTCGGAACGCCGTGCAGACGAACTCCACCACCGTCCTCAACGGCATGGTTTCCGCGAACCAACCCGCGGCCGTCGCGTTCGTCGAGAACGGCAGCGGCGGTCCCGAGACGGTCGACGACGACGGCGCGTTCGACGAGGTGTCCTGGTACACGTCTCCGCCTTGGGGCAACGCCGTCGCCGCCACGACGGTGCTTCCGGGATGCTTCACGCTCCCGACTCCCGAGCTCCGACCGACCACCGTCCTGTCCGCGAACGCGAGCGCTCCGCCGGACGACGGATTCTTCGACGCCAACGCGACCTACGTCGGCGCTTTCAAGGACGGCACGGACACCTGGGCCCAGGGCGAGTGGGCGACGGTGACGTACTGACGCCGAGGAAGGGGTCGCGTTCTTCCTTCAGAACGTTCCCGACACCACGGCGCCGCTCGGCAACACGACGACGCGGGCCGAGGCCCCTTCGCTCCTCACGTCGCCCTTTCCGGTCGCCAGCGTGAGGTAGAGCGACACGCCCGCGGCCACGAGCGTCGTCGCGCCGAGCACGTCCGTGAGGACGGCCTTGGTCTTCAGGTCGCTCTGGGCGGAGTCGAGTTCCGAGCGCGAGGTCCCCGCGCGGTCGACGAGACCCTTCAGATCGCTCTCCGAACTCTTGGCGAGGAGGGCCGTGACGACCGTCCCGGCAGCGAGCGCACCCGTCGTCGCCCACGCCACGACGACGTACGGACGCGGGCCCGTGGTGGGAGCGGGCGGAGGCGTTTCCGGCCTCGGCGCGACCACGACCGCGGGAGTCGCCGGAGGAGGCTCCGTGAGCTCGAAGTTGACGGGGACCTTGTCGCCGCTGGCGACGTCGACGGCCTTGGTGAGCGGGACGAGGCCCGGCTTCGTGACGGTGATGCGCCGACGTCCGGCGCTGACCACGACGGCGTCCTTCACCGGCGTCGTCCCGATGGGCACGTCGTCGACCAGCACTTCGGCCCCCACGGCGTTGGACGTGATCTCGACGCTGCCGACGCGAGTCTTGAGCTTGTCGATCTGCTCGCTCACCGTCTTCTGACGGGCGGCGGGAACGCTCGGTCCGCCTTCGTTCAGGTACTTCTGCAACGTGTCGAGCGCACCGGCGTACTCGCCGAGCTCGAACTGCGTCTGGCCGATGTTGTAGAGGACGTTGTAGTTCGGCGCGGACTTGTACGCGCTCCGGAACTCGGCCAACGCCGCACGGAAGTCCGACTCCTTGTAGAGCTGCACACCCCGATCGAAGTGGGCGCGCGCTTCGGCGGTGTTGGCGGGGGCGGATTCGCCCTGGGCCCACGCCGTACGGACCGACGTGGTGGCGACGAGGACGGGAAGGACGAGGGCGGCCCACGAGCGACGGAACGTCGCGCGGGCGGGAAGGAAGGGCGGGGTCATTGTCCGTAGGGATTGTCGGTGTCGATGCTCGTCTTGAACTTCGGACGTCGAGGTTCGACCTTCGGACGCGTGGGAGCGGTCTTCGCGGCCGCGTCGTCGGTCTTGCCCTCCTTCGCCGTCGCGCTCTCCGCGCCGTGGGTCGGCGATCGTTCGAGGGCGACGAACAGCGCGAGGTCCTTGTCGAACGGCATCGTTTCCACCCGCGAATCGAAGTCGGAGGCCTCGATTCGGATCGTGTGGCGCCTGCCGTCCTTCGGCCGGGTGTCCTTCCACGGATTCGTGACCTCGACGTCGTCGACGAAGACGCGGGCGCCCTCCGGCGTCGCGCGGAGGGAGACGTCGACGGAAGGGACCGTCGCCGGGATGCGGACGGCTTCGGAACTCGTGCTCTCGCGAGGTGCGGTGGCCGCGTTCCGGAGCGCCACGTCCACGAGCTTCGTCCCTCCGAAGATGCCGAGCGTCACGAGCACGCTCACGGCGAGCACGGAGCCCGTGATCTTCCGGGCCTTGCGCGTCGGCAGCGGGAGCAGCTCGGAAGGTGTCACGCGGTCCACGCCGCCGGCGGCGACGAGGGGGGACACGCTCGCGGAGACGGACGCCGAATAGGACGGCTCCTTCGCGTCCCACGTCGAAGGCAGGATCTTCGGCTCCGACATGCCGAGCGGCTCGCGCTTTTCCCCGTACCCCAGCCGATGTTGGAAGGAGGCTGTGACCGCGTCGTCCGAGGGGGTCGGCGTGAAGCGCCGCGATTCGGGATTCGATCCTGACGACGATCCCGGATTCGACCCCGAGGCGTCCGCGGCCCGTAGGCGGGAGGACGACGAAGCCCCCGCGAACTCGTCGAGCGAAGCCGGGTCGTCGAGCTGGAGCAAATCGCGTCGGAGGTTCGGACTCGACGCCGATCGAACGCGACGGATGGCGGTCTCGATGGCGCGCTTGGTCTTCTTCCGTTCGACGACGAAGAGTTCGGACACGACCGTCCCGATCCCACGTTGGGTCGCGACCTTGCCCTTCCTCATGAGGATGGTCTCGAGCTCCATCTGGAGTTCGTGGGCGGTCTCGTACCGATCGGACGCCTTCGGTGCGAGCGCCTTCCGGCACACCGGGCCGAGTTCGAGCGGGAACTCGGGCAGGTCGTCGCGATCGACGGGGATGTCGCCGCCACCGAGCCGGTTGATGATGGCGAGATCGTTCATGCCGTCCCAGAACCGACGGCCCGAAGCCGCCTCCCAGAGCATGATTCCCATCGAGAAGATGTCGGCGCGTCGGTCCACCTTCTCGCCGCGGACTTGCTCCGGCGCCATGTACGCGACCTTGCCGCGGATGACGCCGTCCGCCGTGTGCTGTGTCGAATCGGTGGCCTTGGCGATCCCGAAGTCGAGGACCTTGGTCTGGCCCTCGTACGTCACGAAGACGTTGTGAGGCGAGACGTCCCGGTGGACGACTTCCAAGGGAGAACCCTCGAAATCCGTCAATTCGTGGGCGTGGTGGAGGCCCGCGAGGGCGTCGATGAGGATGCGGAGGTGCATCGGGAGCGGGAGCGGCCGCTCCTTCGCGCACTGCTGGAGCACCGCCCGGAGGCTCTGCCCTTCGAGGTACTCCATGGCGAGGAAGTGGCGTCCGGAGGCCTCGCCGATCTCGTTGGTCTGGACGATGTTCGGGTGGTTCAGGCGCGCTGCGAGGCGAGCCTCGTCGAGGAACATGCCGAGGGCCCGCGGCGACTCGCGGAGCCGGAGTTCCTTCACGACCACGAGCTTGCTCCACCCGGCGGGGCCCTGCTGGATGGCGAGATAGACGTCGCCCATCCCGCCGCGCGCGAGCTCGGCGATCAAGTGATACTTGCCCAGCTCCGATAGCCGATGCTCGAGTGCCACGTCTTCAACCGAGTCCGCGCGAGGACGCCGAGTTCGCCGCTCGAACCCGGTCCCCGCACCCAGGTTCCACGGTGCCACCGGCCCGGATTCGCTTCAAGCCGCGTGAGGAGTCGGGGACCTCGAGCGGAATGGTTTTGTGGCGGGAATCACGCGCACGCCCCACATCCATCCCACACCGTCCTCCCCGGACACCCCGTGTGCGCGGCCGTTGACACCCCCCCTCGCGTGGCTAGGATGCCGCCGCCAATCTGAAGAAGTGCGGTCACGCACGCCCATTCGCGGGAATAGACGCGGGATTTTCCGTGTCCGACGACCGCGAACCGCGGGTGTCCAACCGGAACAAAGGGTTCGCCACGAACCCTCGGGGAGTACGGATGTCCACCGACGTGATGATTTACGCGAACGAGCTCTCGAAGAACTTCGGGACGTTCCGCGCGGTCGACAAGATCAACTTCGAAGTTCGACGCGGCGAAGTCGTCGGATTCCTCGGGCCGAACGGCGCGGGCAAATCCACGACCATGCGCATCCTGACCTGCTTCATCGCGCCTTCCAGCGGCACGGCGAAGATCAACGGTCACGACGTGTTCGACGACACCCTCGCGGTGCGCCGGAGCCTCGGTTACCTGCCCCAGCGTGCGCCGCTCTACCTCGAGATGAGCGTGCTCGAGTACCTGCGGTTCGCCGCCGACCTCCGCCAGCTCGACTCGAGCAAGTTCATGTCGCGGGCGAAGAACGTGGTCGAGGTGTGCGGTCTCGCGCAGGTGCTCGGCAAGGAGATCCGTCACCTCTCCCACGGTTACCGTCAGCGCGTCGGCCTCGCCCAGGCCCTCATCCACGACCCGCCGATCCTCATCCTCGACGAGCCCACGAGCGACCTCGATCCCAACGAGAAGGCCGAGTTCCTCGAGTATCTCAAGCAAATCGGCACCGAACGCACGGTCCTCCTCTCGACCCACAATCTCTCGGAAGTGGAGTCGGCCTGCGCCCGCGCCATCATCGTCTCCCGTGGTCGCGTCGTCGCCGACGGCGCCCTCGACGACATCCGCGCGAAGAGCGGCAACGTCCGCTACGTCGTGTCCGTCCAGGAGACCGCGAACGGCAGCTCGGGTCCCAAGAGCCAGGAAGTGGAGAAGGCCCTGAACGACCTCAAGGGCTCGAAGAAGGTCGCCGAGCTCCCCACCGACGACAAGGCCCACGCCTTCGAGCTCACGAGCGAGCAGGACACCGATCTCCGTCCCGAGCTCTTCAAGATGATCGTCCAGAAGGGGTGGACCCTCCTCGAACTCCACCGGGACACGCAGACCCTCGAAGACGTCTTCCGGGACCTCACGGTCGGCGAGGCGAAGCGCAACCGCACCCTCGGCAAGGCGGCTTCGGCCGCCGTCGAGGAGGACGAAGACGATGACGACGACGACGACACGTCCACGGACGATCGCGCGTCCAGCTCCAAGGAAGCCACGACATGACGAACATCCTCACCATCGCGAAGCGTGAGCTCCGCGCCTACTTCGATTCGCTCGTCGCGTACGTCGTCGTCGGTTTGTCGATGCTCGGTCTCGGCGTCTACTTCTTCCTCTACCAAGGCGGCATCTGGCAGGTCGATCGCGCCAGCATCGGACGCATGTTCGAAGTGATGCCCTGGGCGCTCTCGTTCCTCGTCATCCCCCTCGTGACGATGCGCACCCTCGCGGACGAGAAGCGTTCCGGCACCATCGAACTCCTCATCACCCTTCCGGTGAAGGACAGCGAAGTCATCCTGGGCAAGTACCTCGCCGCCCTCGGCATGACCCTCGTCCTCCTCCTGGTGTCGCTCGTTTATCCGCTCGCCATGTTCGTGTGGCCCTGGCACCTCGGCGCCATCGATTGGGGTCCGGTGTTCGCCGGCTACCTCGGTCTCGCGCTCTTCTCGGCGGCCGGCGTCGCCGTGGGGATGCTTTTCTCCAGCATCACCGAGAGCCAGATCATCGCGTTCTTCTTCACTGCGGCCCTGCTGGTGTTCCTCCAAGCCATCGGCTTCGTGGTCGAGACGCTCCGCGGCCCCGTCGGGGACGCGATCGCGTTCATCAGCTTCCAGTCGCGTTACTTCCCGTTCTCGCGCGGGCTGATCGACGGTCGTGCGGTGGTCTTCTTCCTCTCCGTCGCCGTCATGTGTTTGCTCGTTTCCTTCCGCTCCCTCGAGAGCCGGAAGTGGTCCTGAAGACCTGAGGAGTACGGATAGGCCATGGACAAGAAAGTCAAAGCCGCCACCGAAAGTGGGGCCCTCCTCGCCATCGTCGCCGCGATCCTCGTCGCGGTGAACATCGTGACCGCCCTCGGCGGCCACTCGCTCCGCAAGGACGTCACCAAGTCCGAGCGCTTCACGCTCTCCCAGGGCTCCGGTCGCCTGCTTCGCCAGATGAAGCAGAAGATGCAGGTCGACGCCTACGTCACGAAGGGCCTGCCCAAGCTCGATCAGTTCTCCCGCGACCTCCGCGATCTGCTCCAGGAGTACAAGGACGCGAGCGGCGGCAACTTCGACTACCAGATGATCGAAGCGAAGGACGAGGAGCAGAAGAAGGCGGCGAAGGAAGCCGGCCTCGTCGAGCAGCCGTTCGGTGAGGCGAGCGAGACCGACCAGTCGTCGGCTGCCGTCACGCAGGGCTTCATGGGCATCGTCTTCAAGTACGGCCCCGAGAAGGACAAGATCCCGTTCCTGCCGCCGAACCAGACGGACGGTCTCGAGTTCTGGATCACCAACAAGATCCGTGAAATCCGCGACAAGGGCGACGACATCAAGCACAAGATTGGCGTCGTCACCGGTCACGACGAGATCAAGACGAGCGAGAACAACCTCGTGCCCGCGAACATGGGCAAGTACTCGATCCAGCAGATCCTGACCCAGAACTTCCCGTTCTACACGCTCTCCGAAGTCGACCTCAAAGGCGGGGACTCCGAGATCGACGACACGCTCGACGGTCTCATCCTCACCCAGCCCGGCAAGGACTACACGGACAAGGAACTGCGCCGCATCGATCAGTTCGTGATGAAGGGCAAGGCGCTCGCCATCTTCGCGAGCGCGGTCAACGTGAAGGCGTCGGACGCGTCCATGAACGCGACCCTGAACCTCCACGGTCTCGACAAGCTGATGGGCGGCTACGGCATCGAAGTCCGCAAGGACGTCGTCCTCGACTTCGGTCGTTCCTTCCGCGTGAACCTCTTCACGCAGGGCGGTCTCGCGAGCGCTCGCTTCCCGCAATTCCTCGACGTGCAGGACGATTTCCGGTTCTCCGGCGACGAGCAGCTCCTCGACACGAAGTTCGCCGGCTTCTTCCGTATTCCGGCCCTCGCCTTCCCGTTCGTGTCCTCCGTCGTCGTCCACGCGGACAAGCAGCCGGGGACCCAGCTCAACGTCGTCGCCCGCTCCACGCCGCGCTCCGTCCGCATCCAGGGGGAGACGGCGGACCTGAAACCGCTCCAGCAGTGGCGCCCCAAGGGCGAGTGGGCCCAGTACGGCATCGCCGCCCAGGTGGAAGGCACGCTCACGAGTGCGTTCTCCGGTCAGGACAAGATGGGCGTCGACACCGCGGACAAGAGCGCGAAGGCCGCGCGTGTCCTCGTCGTCGCGTCGTCGCAGTTCCTCGCGAACCCCTTCGCGCGCGCCGGCAACGGTCCCGAGATGCAGGGCCAGATGGCGATGATGATGCCCAACGCCGGTGGCGACGAGCAGCTCCTCCAGATCGCCGCGCCCTACGCCCAGCAGGCCCTCACGAACACGATCCTCGCGTTCAAGAACACCCTCGACTGGATCACGGGCGACGTCGATCTCCTGGCGGTGTCCGCGAAGATCCTCAGCGAGCCCAACCTCGTCTACGGCGACGTCTCGAAGCCCAACTTCGATCCCAACGAATCGGAGGAAGCGCTCAAGAAGCGTGACGAAGAGGCGAAGCAAGCTCGCAAGCGCACGCAGAACACCATCGGCGGTGTGCTCATCCTCGGTCTGCCGCTCCTCTTCTGCGCCTACGGCCTCCTCCGTCGCCGGATGACGCAGACCTCCCGCGACCGCCTCGCGAACGCGCTCCACGGAGCCTGACGACCCGGGTCGTTCGGCTCCGCGCCGTTCCACATCGCGAACTTCGCGCCCGGCTGGAGGCCCCCGCCGCGGCGCATCTCCTCGGTACTCCACCCCTCGGAAGCACAGGGAACCTCCATCATGGCGCTCTCCCGCGACAAGCAAATCATCGTCGGTGTCGTCGTCCTCGCCGGTCTCGGCGGTCTGGCCTACGTCCAAGTGAAGAAGGACCAGGAAATCGGCAAGGCACCCGCCACCGTCTCCGCCGACATCCCGACCGTCAGCTCCCCCGAGGACGTCGACAAGATCTCCATCACCCACGCCGACAAGGGCGAGGTCGTCCTCGAGAAGAAGGGCGACAAGTGGGAAGTCACGAAGCCGGTCTCCGCGCCCGCCAACCAGGCGAACGTGAAGCAGCTCATCGACAACATGAAGGAGCTCAAGGCGAAGGAAGTCCTGGCGAACGCCGCCGACGATTCCCTCAAGAAGCTCTACGACCTCGAGCCTTCGAAGGCCGTCCACGTCATGGCGTGGAAGGGGGCGGACAAGAAGGTCGACAACCTCTTCGGCAAGTCCGGCAGCCGCGGACAGGCGGTGATGGTCGAAGGCAAGCCCCAGATCTTCGGCATCCCGAGCGGCGCGGGTAGCTACTCGAGCTACCTCTACACCCGCGAGGTGAAGGGCTGGCGCGACACGGAGATCTTCAAGTTCGACGACGCGAACGCCATCCAGTTCTCCGTCACCTCCAAGGACGGACCGCTCTCCTTCACCAAGGGCGGCGATGGCAAGTGGGCCGGTACCCAGAAGGGCCAGCCGATCCCGCGCTTCGACGAAGAGAAGGTCAAGGACGCACTCCGTGCCCTGAAGGGTCTCAATGCCGAGGACTTCGGCGACGGCAAGCCCACGACGGAAACCGGCCTCGACGCCCCCGAAGCCGTCGTCACGGTCCTCCTCAAGGACAACGCCGGCAAGTACGTGCTCAACGTGGGCAAGACGACCGGCCCGAACCGATTCGCCCAGAAGGAAGGCTCTCCCACGATCTTCGTGGTCGGAAGCTGGGCCTCCGCCTTCCTCACGGGGGACGTCTCGAAGTTCCAGAAGCCCCTCGACGGCGGCGCCGGAAAACAGGCCGCGGCCGCGCCCCCTGGAATGCCTCCGGGCATGGACCTAGAGAGCATGGGCGGCATGCCGCCCGGCCATCCCTGACGGTCGCCGCACCGTACGCACGCACCCCCCTCGCTCGCGCAGTTCCACGCTTCGCCGACACCCGGACTTCATTCCATGGATCTCTTCGGTCACCTCCACGCGTACGACTACGGCCAGGTTCACTTCGCCAGCGACAAGGCCACCGGCCTCAAGGCCATCGTCGCCGTCCACGACTCGCGCCTCGGCCCTGCGCTCGGCGGATGCCGGTTCATCCACTACGACACGGACGAAGCCGCCGTCATCGACGCGCTCCGACTCGCGCGCGGCATGACCTACAAGGCCGCCCTCGCCGGTCTCGCCCACGGCGGAGGGAAGAGCGTCATCATCAAGCCGAAGCAAGCGTTCGATCGCGTCGCGCTCTTCCGTTCCTTCGGCAAATTCCTGGAGGATCTCCGCGGCCACTACATCACCGCGGAAGACAGCGGCACGAGCGTCGAGGACATGGAAGTGATCCGGAGCGTCACGAAGAACGTTACCGGCGTCGACCCCTCCCGCGGCGGGTCCGGCGATCCGTCGCCGTTCACGGCACTCGGCGTGCGTCGTGGCATCGAGGCGTGCGTGAAACACAAGCTCGGCCGCGACTCCCTCGACGGTCTCCACGTGGCCATCCAGGGCGTGGGCCACGTCGGCTACTACCTTTGCAAGGAGCTCCACGCCATGGGCGCGAAGCTCTCCTGCGCGGACGTCGACCCGCTCAAGGCCGAACGTGCGCACCGCGAGTTCGGCGCCACCATCGTGCCGCTCGACCAGATCTTCGACGTCGCCTGCGACGTCTTCGCTCCCTGCGCCCTGGGCTCCGCCCTGAACGACACGACGATTCCCAAGCTCAAGGCGAAGATCGTCGCCGGCGCCGCGAACAACCAGCTCGCGACCCCCAAGAACGGCGACGACCTCAACGCCCGGGGCATCCTCTACGCGCCCGACTACGCCATCAACGCCGGCGGTCTCGTGAACGTGGCCCAGGAAGTCTCCGGGTACGACGCCAAGATCTCCCGCGAAAAGACCCTCAAGATCTTCGACACAATCCTCGAGATTTCGGAGCGCTCGAAGAAGATGGGCACGCCGACCTACAAGGTCGCCGACCACATGGTCGAAGAGAAGCTCGCGAAGGCGGCACGCTGAGCGTCGCACGGGACGGGTCAACGCCCCGGGCGTGATCCGTCCGTCCGGGTCTCCCGCAGGGCGACGTCCCAAGGGACGTTGCCTCGTGCGGCGATCCGCTGCGCGTCGTCGCCCCACGTCGTCGGCGGGGTCCGCGCGAAACGTTCGGCCACGAGCGCGAGGCCCCACGCGGCGGCCGGTTCACTCTGCACGTGGCGCGTGAGGCGTTCCTCGACGTCCGGTCGAAGGCGGCTCCGCGGCCGAGGCATCCGGGGCCCGACGACCGGGAGCGTCGCCGTCGCGAGATCCACGGCCCAGATTCCGTACACGAGGGCGTCGGCCACGAGCACGCGCGACACCGCGACGTCCCCGTCGCCCAGTCGTCGGAGCAGATCGCTCGCCGGTGTCCGTTCGGGAGGAGGCACGGTGCCCCGCATCGTGGAGCCGAAAGCCTTCGACGGTTCGCGGTCGTCGTCGGTCACGAGCATGGACGCGACCGTCGGCTCCGCCATCGTCGTGGTGCCGTCTCCCGAAGGGTCGAGAGATTCGAGGGCCGCGACGAACGCCTCGCGGAGCTCCCTCGTCGATCGTCGTTCGCCGAAGAAGACCGACAGCGTCCGGCGGACGTCCGCGTCGGCCGCGGGCACCGGAGGCGGTCCCGCGGACGTGAGGTCCACGCGCAACCGCGCGAGAGCGGCCATGGCCTTGCCGGCCGGATTCACGGCGAGCAGGTGCTCCAAGGGATCCAGCGCGTCGTCGAGCTCCTGCCGCTCGGCCGACGAGAGGGGGCGCTCCAGGGACGCGCGGATCTTCTCGAGCCGGTCGTGGAGCCATCCGTCCATGGTCTCGGGCGAAGGCTTGGTCGCCGACACCCTGTAGGTCTTCATGAGTCCGCGAACGAGCATGGACGCGCCGCGGGGAAGATCGGCTTCACGCGACAACCGGAGACGCTCTTCCGCGACGAACCGCACGAGGAGCTCGTCCTCCGCGGCCGGCGTGTCGTACGTCGTCTTCGCCGCCCGGGTCGACCAGGCCCCGAGTTCGGATTCCGCTTTCTTCAGGGCTGCCTCGCGGGCCGTGAACGCGAACGGATCGAGGACGGTGCCGACGCTGTGGGTCGTCTCCGTCGACGTGAGGAGTTCGCGGAACGCCGATTCCTCACGCTCCGCGCCACCGTTCCCGGAACCCACGCGGAGGGCGATGCGCGGGTCCGCGCCTCCGAGCGCGGCGAGGACGCGGCTCTCGACCGGCGTGAAATCCGGGGCCGCCGGAGGTTTCGCGACCGCGGGACGGGTGGTCGGGCCACACGCCACGATCGTACCGAGGACGAGTGCCCACGCGCCTGCTCGGATCACACCGACCTCCGATCGCACGTCAGACGCCCATGACCTTGACGATGATTCGCTTGTCCCGTCCGCCGTCGAACTCCGCGTAGAACACGCGCTGCCAGGTGCCGAGATCGAGGCGCGCCTTCGTGATCGGCACGATGACCTCGTGGTGCACGAGCATCGACTTCAGGTGGGCGTCTCCGTTGTCCTCGCCCGTCCTGTGATGACGGTACGACGGGTCTTCGGGCGCGATCTTCTCGAGCCACGTCCAGATGTCCTCGTGCAGTCCGCTCTCGTCGTCGTTGACGAAGACACCCGCCGTGATGTGCATGGCGGAGACCAGCATGAAGCCGTCCGAGACGCCGCTCGCGCGCAGGATGGGCTCGAGCCTGGGCGTGAGGTGGACGAGCTCGCGCCGGGCCTTCGTGTGGACGGTCAGGTATTCGGTGTGGGTCTTCATCTGGAAGATTCCGTCGTGCGGGGACGGGAAACGGCATCCGGTCCCGTCGCCGAAGGCCGACGCGCGAGCCTACCCCGACTCCGTTCCACCCTCCACGCGGACTCCGATTCGTGCTCATGTGCGGTCGAATCACGAGGGTTTCCATGACGTCCGACCGCATCCAGCCGATCTCTTCGTTCCGCTCTTCCGTCCTCGCGTGGCCCCTGGTCGCGCTCCTGGGAACCGTCGCGTGCAGTTCGTCCTCGAAGGACGCGGACGCCGCGGACGCCTCCACGACCGATTCTTCCGCCACCGCCGACGCGGCGGCAACGGACGACGGCGGCACGCACACGGGCGACGCCGCGACGTCGGACGCGCACCCGGGCGACGGTTCGGCCGTCTCGTGCACGGCGGCATTGAAGAGCCTCCTCGGTCCCGTCGACTCCGTGTCCACCGGCGCGGTCACCGTCCTCGCGACGGACGGAACCGCCAAGACCATCTACGTCGACGCGGCCGCGGGCGGCATCAACAAGGCGCCCACGTCGCCGCGTCTGTACCTGTCCCTCGAGACCCTCACGCGCGTCGACGTCACCGACGTCACGGCCACCTCCTCGACGGCGTGGGACCTCGCCCTGAAGCGCAACGTGATCTTCACCAACGGCGGCATGGCGGGCACGGGACAGGGAGCGTCGGCGTACCTGCCTCTCCAGGCGTTCGGTTCGGTCACCTCCGCGTCGGCGACGGGCAAGGAATTTTCGACGGAAGCGTTCGTCGATCCCGACTGCAACCCGTACCAGGACCGCATCGGCGGTCCGCTCACGTCGTTCGGTGACTGGTACGACTACGAGGAAGGGACGAACCTCGTCAGGCCGAAGGACGGCACGTTCCTCGTGAAGGGAGCCACCGGCAAGCTCTTCAAGGTCCGCATCCTCAACTACTACTCCACGGCGGACGGCGGCACGGGCACGTTGGGTGCATTCTACACGCTCCAAGTCGCCCCTCTCTGAGGCCACGAGGAAAGGACGAACGCCGATGAACCGAGGATCCACGCCCCATCGTCCCGGTCGTCCCGGAGTCGCGCTCGCGTCGCTCCTCGTCGCGTCCTTCGTTCCCCGCTCCGCTTCCGCCCAGGATTGCATCCACACCCGACCCACGGATCCGGGGGGCGTGAACGGATACGACTACGGCGCCGCCGAAGTCCGCCACCACGACGGCGCCTACGTCCGTGTCTTCTACGCGGTGTCGGGAACGCACGCTCCGAACCTCGACTCCGTGCGTTCCGACGGCGTCCCCGACTCCGTCGCCCTCGTCGCCAGCGTGACCGACGACGCCCTCGTCCGCTTCAAAGGCATGGGCTTCCGCGAACCGATTTCCGACGGGGCGTACGATGCGTGCGCCTCGAACGGCGGTAGCGGCGCGTTCGACGTCTACCTCGTTCGCTTCGCCGGTGCCGACGGAGTCACCGTGCCCGAAGCCTGCAAGGACGTCGGCAAGACGACGCGCTGCTCCGGCTTCATCATGGTCGACGCGACGTTCGCCCGCGGGTACGGCTCCTACGCGGAAGGCGTCCGCACGGTCCTCCCGCACGAGACGTTCCACGCGATCCAGAACGCCTACGATCTCGAGGTGGACCGCGCGTGGGCGGAAGGGTCCGCGCAGTGGGCCGCCAAGAAGCTCGACCCGAGCCTCCCCGACCTCGAGCGATTCCTGCCGGCGTTCTTCTCCGAGCCGAGTCGGTCCATGGACGTGCCCGCGAGCGGCGCGACGGCGTCCTATTTGTACGGCGCAGCGATCTGGCCGGTCTTCCTCACGCAGCGTCACGGGGACACGATCGTGCGGCGTGCCCTCGAGATCGAGTCGGACGTCGGCGGTGGTAGCGTCGCGGCGGTCGGTGCCGCGTTGACCGAACTCGACGCGAAGCTCTCCCTCGAATCCGAACTGCCCACGTTCGCGGCGTGGAACGCCTCCACGGGCAAACGCGCCGGCGCCGGCGGCTATACGGACGCCGCCAAGTACCCGATGGTGAAGCTCGGCGCCCTCGGCGGTGAAGTCTCCGCGCTCACGAGTGGCTACGGGTGGGCCGCGTACTCCCTCGATCTCGCCACGGACGACGTCCGCGTGGACGTGGATCTCGAGACCGACGGGACCCGCAATCGCGCGCTGGTCGTCCCGTTGGTCGACGGTCGTGCGGACGTCGCGAACGCCGTACCTCTCCCCGCGACGAACGTCGGACCGGCCTTGGTCGTCGTCGCCGGAGTCACCTCGAAGAAGTCCGACGCCCCGTACGTGATCCGCGTCTCGCCCCACGTCGAGGCGACGCCGGATGGGGGCACCTCCGCGTCGGACGCAAGAAGCTCAGGACCTGCCGCGGACGGAGGCGGGGGGACGACCGACGCCGGTGGGTGCAACGTGTGGAGGTCGCGCGCCCGTTCGTCGCCGGGCTCGGCCCTCGACGCCATCGCACTGGGCTTCGGAGTCATGGTCGCGTTCCGCCGCCGCCGTCAGCCCTCGTCGTCGTAGCGCCACCCTTCGCCGCGGGCGGCGAGGATCTCCGTCAAGCGAGCGGCTCCCGCGAGGCGCGCGGTGCGCATGTCGAGCATGGTCACCGGCAAGGCCCAGAGGAACGTCGTCGACGGCGTGCCGTCCGTCCCTCCCGAAGCTCCCGCGAGTTCGGGCGCCGGCATCGGCGCGCCCGCGACGACGGACGCGGGGGGCGACGCGAGCAGGAACATGGCGGATCGATCCGGGACGAACCACGACGCTTCCGCGGCCGGCGACGCGACGAGCACGCCGTCGCCCACGGAGGTGTAGACACGCCACGGGTAGCGGGCGAGCCACGCGACGACGTTCGGTCCCCATCCGGATTCGCCCGACGTCGCGACGGCGATCTCGACGTGGCGGGGTGTCCGCGCGAAGGCCGCGGGAAGGGGACGGAGACGCATGCCGACGCTCACGTAGAGACGACCGCCCGCGAAGTTCTCGGGAGCGAACTCGACGACGGCGAGGGGAGGGAACCGGTTCTCGTCCGCGGAGTAGTACGCGACGTGGGTCCCGAATTTCGCCTCGAGTCGCGCGATTTCGGCGTCGCGCAGCGTGACGAAGGGGGATTGACCTTCCGCGACGGCGAAGCGCGCGTAGTACGCGTCCGACTCGGCGACGAGTCGCGTGGCTTCCGCCATTTCGCGGGATCCATCCGACAGTGCGATGCCGGCGACGTTTCCGGAGGGGAGGAGTCCGATCGGTTTGGTCCCGTCCAACACGACCACGCCGTCGCCTTCGGGCGTCCACACCGCGCGGAACGACCCCGGGGTCGGCGACGTCGCGGGATCCCTGTCGACCAGCTTGAGGGATCGGGCAGGGATGCTCCGCTCGTCCACCGGGTGGACGTAGAGCGTGACCGCACGCCCGTCGTCCTCGACGACGGCGGCCAGATTTCCGTATGGATTCGTCGCTTCGAGGACGATGCCCATGGGACCCGGTCAGGATAGCGCGAAACCTCGCCGTCGGACGACCGGGTCCCGGACTCGGCCCTTGCCGTACACGCGTCGACATGCCCGTAGGACGTCCCACGAACTTGGGGGCCGATCGGCGATTGGGACGCGTTCGTCCGCGTCCGCGACGCATACGGTGGAGAAGGAGGACGGATCCACCCGTGCAGGACGTGACCCTCGACGCGCGCGCATCGAATCGACGGAGGTTCCTCCGCGCGGTCGCGCGCTTCGCCATCACGGGAGCGATCGTGTCCTACGGCTGCTCGTCCGGATCGACGTCCTCGCCCGAGCAATCGAGCCCCATCACCCAAGGGGACGAGTGCGAAGGCGCGGAGGAAGCGTACGACGAGGCCCAGCGCGCCCTCGGAGCGTGCCGGCTCGAAGCCTCCGATTCGGCCTGCGCCGGTCAGACCGGAAGCGACTGCGAGGCGTGCATCGCCAACCGATGTTCGGACGCGGCCGCCGCCGCGAAGCAGGCCGCCACGGTCCAGACGCGTTGCACGGACACCGGAGTGCCCCTCGAGGTGCACGCGTCGTTCGAGTGCTCCGCGCGCGACGCCGCGCCCACGTCGACGAACGACCGCTGACCGACGCGACGCCGTCGGAACGACCGCCTCGAATTCCGGACCCGCGAACGCGAACGGGCCGCCGGTGACTCCGGCGACCCGTGCGGACGTCCGGACGTACCGAGGTCAGTCGGCGGAGCCGGCTCCACGGCCGACCGTCGGGTCGCCCTTGCCCACGCGGGCTTCGTCGGCGCCGCAGGTGGCTTCCACGTCGGAATCGCGTTCGTTCAGCGTCGCACCGTTCTTCGCCAGACAGCTCGAGAGATCGCGACGCGTGTCGGAGACACGCACGCTCTCCAACGAGCACGAATGGCCGACGCACGACGAGCACGAGTCGCCCGCGGCGCCCGCGCACGTCTCGTTGGCTTCCGCGGCACGCGCGCACGTGACGACGGCATCGTTCGCCTTGTCCCAGGCACGCCATTCCGCGAGGCACGGCTCCGCGCGTGTGGCCTTGGTCCGCGCCGTGAGGCCGGAGCTCTGTTCCACCGCGAAGGTCTCCGCATCGCTGCTGCAGCCCGACGCCGCGAGCGAACCCACCATCGCAAGTGCACACACGAAATAGCTACGCACGTTCCGATACGCCATGGTTCTCCCCTCGTGTTGGATCCGCATCGTCGTCGCGGAATCCGTGATCGACAGACACTGCTCTCAACGATCCACGTTCGACTTCGTGACTCAATTCGTCAACGGAGAGCCGCGCGTGCGAATCAATCTCGTGAGACCGATCAACACACGCGACGTCGACTCACTCACGCGCGCGTTCTCGCGCTCACCCTTCGCTCTCTCTCGTCTCGCGGAGGCGTCCGAGACACGTGTACGCACACGCGCCGTCTCCTCGTCGTTCCACGACCGGACATGACTCCGAGTTCCCGCGTTCCTTGGATGGAAGGTACGAAGCCCCCTCCGGGGTCGAATCGAGACGCATCCGAGGCGAGCGTCTCGAGACGTCGCGTCCGATTGCCGCCTCCGCCTTTCCCTTCGATCGCCGTGCCTTCAGAATTTCACTCGGCCCGGCAATCCGGTCCTTCCCCTCCGATTTCCGGAAGGTGTCCTCCCACATCCGGCGCACGTTCCACCCTGCCGCGTAAGTCCGCCCGCACGCGACGCACGATCCGGTTTTTCCCTCGAGGTGAACCGTGCTCGCGCGTCAAATATACGGAATCGTTCGTATAACGCGGCGGCTTCACGGTTGTGTGAACCGCTCATGTCCGCTACCAAGGTCCCCACCATGCTCCGACTCGGTTCGACGGCTCGTAAACTCAAGGACGTCTCGCTTCGGGGCGCCGAGCGCGCACTTTCGCGGGCCGCGAAGATCTCGTGGCCGGCCATCCGTCGCTACAACGAGGTCTTCGAGAATCCGTCCCTGAAGCCGGACTGGGCTCCCGCTCCACTCCTCAAGAGGCGCGAGCGATCCATGCCCCAGCTCGGTTGGCCGCGGGAAACGGACTCCCTCTGCCCGCATTGCGTCAAGGAAGTGCGGACGAAGATCCTGTCGGGCGAGACGGACCTCTCGGTCCTCGTCGACGGCAAGCCCGGGGAAGTGAAGGCGTGGATCGTGGAGGAGGACGGTGTCCTCAAGATGAAGAAGACCTGCGCCGTGCACGGACCGATGGAGGACGTCATGTCCATCGACCCGGCGTTCATGCGTCGCATCGAGAAGCTCTACCCCGGTCGGGACTTCCTCGCGCCCTTCTCCAAGCTCCGCAACCACGGCAGTTCCACGGTGAAGTTCGGTCGTGGCAGCGTACTCACGGTCGACCTCACCAACCGCTGCAACATGATGTGCGACCCGTGTTTCATGGACGCGAACCAGGTCGGATTCGTCCACGAGCTCGAGTGGGACGAGGTCCAGAAGATCCTCGACGACTCCCTCGACATCCAGCCTCGTCGCCAGATGAGCGTGCAGTTCTCCGGTGGCGAACCCACGCTGTCGCCCCACTTCCTCCGCGCGATCTCCTACGCACGCGAGGTGGGCTACTTCTGCGTGCAGTGCGCGACGAACGGCATCCGCTTCGCGCAGGATCCGGAGTTCGCGAAGGCCGCCAAGGCCGCGGGTCTCCGTCTCGCCTACCTCCAGTTCGACGGCGTCACGAACGAGGCGAACTCGCACCGCAAGGTCGGCAACCTGTTCGACGTCAAGCTCCGCGCCATCGAGAACCTACACGCCGCCGGCATCGACGTGGTGCTCGTCGTCACCATCGTCAACGGCGTCAACAACGACCAGGTCGGTCCCATCGTCGACTTCGCCATCGCCAACGCCGACAAGGTCACGGTCGTGAGCTTCCAGCCCGTCAGCTTCACGGGGCGGGACGAGGACATCTCGGACGAGCTCCGCGTGAAGCAGCGCTACACGCTGAGCCACCTCGCCCACGACGTGAAGAACCAGACCGGCGAGACCGAACCCCTGCGGGACTGGTTCCCACTCTCGGCCCTCGGTCCCTTCAGCGATCTGACGGACATGCTCCTGGGCGAACGCCAGGAGTTCGGATCCATGAAGTGCGGTTGCCACCCGAACTGCGGCATCGGCACGGTCCTCTTCGTCAACAAGAAGACGAAGGAAATGGTCCCGCTCACGAAGTTCCTCGACCTCGATTCGCTCCTCGACGACGTGCAGTCGATCACGGACGCCGCACAAGGCCGGAACCTCACGATCGCGGAGCTCGTCTTCGCACTCCTGAAGAACTTCGACGCGTCCAAAGCGCCGAAGGGCTTCACGTTCCTCCAGCTCGTGAAACAATTCATGAGTCAGACTGGCAACCGCGGAAAGTCCGTCGGCGAGTTCGAGAGCGACGCCCACGAGTTCGAGTGGCGCCTGCTCTTCGTCGCCGGCATGTGGTTCCAGGACCTCTTCAACTACGACTTCCGTCGCACGGAGATGTGCATCATCCCGTACGGCACGCAGATGGGAGAGATCAGCTTCTGCGCGTACAACACCGGCGTCGGTTGGCGGAACGTCATCGAGAAGATGAAGGCGACCGCGACCACCGCCGAGTGGTACCGCACGAAGGGACGTCATCCCGTCTACGCGAAGAACCAGGAGCTCGAGCTGCCCGCCGGGAAGGGGACCGTCGTGCTCCCCGAATCGGCGCTCCGTATGGAAGCGCGGGACGCGGAGCGGAAGAAGAAGGTCCGTCTCCCCGTCCTCGCGACGTGACGGACCGGTCCCTCAATCGGGCGTGAGCACGTAGCGCGTGATCATGCGCGACGTCTCCCGCGCGAACGTCTCGAAGGTCGCGTCGTCGTCGTCGACGGCGCTCTCGCCGAGGTCCGTCACCGCACGGGCCACGACGCGCGCGAGCGTCGCGATGTCCTTGCCTCGGACGCGGGGATCGTCTTCCGCGCGGACCAGCAACATCCCTTGCAAGAGTTCCGCGGACCGCGCGTAGAGCGTCTCCCGGACGCTCATGCGCGCCATGTCACGGGGGAGCGGCATGTCCCGGAACAGTTCACGGATCATGCGCAGCGACTGGACGGTGAGCGCCGGCACGGCTTCGTCGAGGGGAACGCGGGCGGCGTGCATCGCGAGGGCTTCGTGCGCGAAGGCCTCGGCCTTCCTTCCGAGTTCGGCCTCCATGCACGCGGCGATGACGGCTTCCTTCGTCGGGAAGAATTGGTAGACGCTCGCCACCGACACGCCGGCGACTTTCGCGATCTTCGCGACGGTCACCGTGTCCGTACCTCGCTCTCTCTGGACGAGGATGCGCGTCGCTTCGACGATGGCGTGCACCGTGGCGACGCCCCCGGAGCGCGTCGGCGCCTTCCGCGGATTCTTGCTCTTGTCCGGCATGGCCCCAAGCCTACGACCTCGCTCGCGTGGCGTCCTCCCGGGAACCTCGCCGTCGCTCACTCCCGTCGGAAGGGCCTCCCGACGGGCGAACGGCTCGCTGGCGCTCGACGGCGTCGTGGGACTTCGCATGGATCCTCCGTGGACGTTTCGGGGGGGCCGCGAGGGGAGGCGCGGTCCGGAAAGGAAGTATGGAACGGGGAGGACCGGGCGCCGCTCATCCGCGACCGCACCGAAATCGCGAGTCGGGACGGACGCTTGAGCGAAGGTCGCCGCGGCGCACTCACCCGACGGTCCCCGACGACCGAAAATGGAAAACGCCCGGACCCCTTCCGGGACCCGGGCGTCGTCGTTCGTCCGCGTGGGACGGGACCGCGATTACTTCGCGTCTTTGAAGATCTTCTGCACGTCGGCGAGGAGCTTGAGCGCCTCCGCCTTCGGACGCTGGAAGGCGTTGCGGCCCATGATGGAGCCGAACGCGCCACCGGCCGCGAGCTCCTTCACCTCGGCGAGGAGGCTGTCGGTGTCCTTCGCTTCGCCGCCGCTGAAGATGACGATGCGCTTGCCGTTGAACGCGCTCTGCACGCAGTGGCGCACGCGGTCGGCGAGGGTCTTGGTCGGGATGTTGTACTTCTCGAAGACCTTCTTCGCTTCGGCCTGCTCGACGTGGTCCTTCGGCGGCTTCACCTTGATCACGTGCGCGCCGAGCTGGGCTGCGACCTGCGCGGCGTACGCGGTCACGTCGGCGGCGGTCTCGCCGTCCTTCGAGAGTCCCGCGCCCCGCGGGTAGGCCCACAGGATCGTCGGGAGGCCGTGGTCCTTCGCCTCGAGAATGAGCTGGCGAAGGTCCTCGTACATCCGGTTCCGCTGCCCCGAGCCCGGGTAGATCGTGTAGCCGATGCCCACGCAACCCAGGCGGACGGCGTCCTTCACGGAGCCGGTGACCGCGCTGCACGGCTGGTCGACCTTCGCGAGCGTGTCGGAGTTGTTCAACTTGAGGATGAGCGGGATCTGGCCCGCGAATTTGTCGGCCGAGGCCTCGAGGAAGCCGAGGGGCGCCGCGTAGGCGTTGCAGCCCGACTCGATGGCGAGCTGGAAGTGGTAGTCCGGATCGTAGCCTTCGGCGTTCGGTGCGAAGGAACGCGCCGGGCCGTGCTCGAAGCCCTGGTCCACGGGGAGGATCACCATCTTGCCGGTGCCCGCGAGCGTTCCGTGGTTCATCAGCCGCGCGAGGTTCGTCTTCACGCCGACGTTGTCGGAGCCGTACCAGGAGAGAATTTGTTTCACGCGGTCGGACGAAGGCATCGCAAGGCTCCTTGGGGGGTGGAAAACGAGCCCGGACCCTATCGCGACCGGTGCGGCGTCCGCAAGCCACGGCGGAGGCGGCGTCACTCCCCCGAGAGTGACGTCTTTCTCCGGCGATTCTGGACGGTTTAACGGCTAAGGTGCCCGCCGCCATGGCCACGAGCGAGAGTCAGTCGTCCATCCTTCCCGCAGCGAATTCCGTCGTCGGAACGACCCTCCGCGAGCACGTCCTCGCCGGGATGCAGGCGGCGCCGGGAGCCACGGGCGAGTTCACGTCGCTCCTCAACCACGTCTCCCTCGCCCTCCGCATCATCAACTCCCGCGTCCGCGCCGCCGGCCTCGCCGGCATGCTCGGGTACACCGGCGAGACGAACGTGCAGGGCGAGGCCGTCCAAAAGCTCGACCAGTTCGCGAACGACGTGCTCCTCAACGTCCTCGACCGCAGTGGCCACTGTGGCGCCATCGCCAGCGAGGAGCTCGACGCCGGCGTGTTCCTCCCCGGTCGCGGCAAGTACGTCGTGCTCTTCGATCCCCTCGACGGCTCGAGCAACATCGACGCGGACGTCACCATCGGCACCATTTTCGCGCTCCTCCGGAGGCGCCACCCGCACGAGGAGCCCATCCTCGCGGACATCCTCCGCCCCGGGAAGGAGATCGTCGCGGCGGGGTACGCCGTGTACGGCCCGTCCACGGTGTTCGTGCTCGCGACGGGCTCGGGCGTCGACGGCTTCACGCTCGACCCGAACGTCGGCGAGTTCTTCCTCTCCCATCCCAACATCAAGATCCCGTCGAAGGGCTCCTGCTACTCCTGCAACGACGGCAACTACGCGAAGTGGACGCCGGAAGTGAAACGCTGGAACGACTGGATCCGCGGCGAAGACAAGGCCGAGGGTCGTCCGTACGGACACAGGTACGTGGGGTCGCTCGTCGCGGACGCGCACCGCACGTTGCTGAAGGGCGGCATCTTCGCGTACCCGGGCGACGTGAAGGCCCCGCCGGCAAGCTCCGCCTCCTCTACGAAGCCAACCCCATGGCCTACATCATGGAAAAGGCCGGCGGCGCCGCCACGGACGGCAAGGACCGCATCCTCGAGATCCAGCCGAACGCGCTCCACCAGCGCGTGCCCCTCGTCCTCGGCTCGAAGGACGACGTGGCGGCTTACGGCAAGTTCGTCCGCGGCGAACGCTGAGCTCGCGCGTCCGCGGACGCGCCTCCGTCGCCGTCGACGTCCCCGGCGCGCGCTATACTCCCCGTCGATGAAACTCTTCGCCATCGAAGGCAACACCCAGAAGCTCGACGGCGGCGCCATGTACGGCAACGCGCCGAAGCCCGTGTGGGAAGCGTGGTCCCCCGCGGACGCGAAGAACCGCATCGATCTCGCGTGCCGCGCGCTCCTCGTCGTGACCGACGACGGCAAGCACCTGCTCTTCGAGACCGGAATCGGCGCCTTCTTCGAACCGAAGATGCGCGAACGGTTCGGCGTCGTCGAACCGGATCACGTCCTCCTCGCGAGTCTCGCGAAGATCGGTGTCACGCCCGAGCGCATCGACGCCGTCATCCTCTCGCACCTGCACTTCGATCACGCGGGCGGCATGCTCTCCGCCCACGGCGACGGCGAACCCCGTCTCGTGTTCCCTCGCGCGAAGATCTACGTCGGCGCATCCCACTGGGAACGTGCGCGACGTCCCCACGCGCGGGACAGGGCGTCGTTCGTGCCGGTGTTGAACGATCTGCTCGCCAAGTCCGGACGACTCGTCCCGGTGGGGGACGACGGCGTCTCCGACCTCGCGCCGTTCGTCACCTTCCGCTTCTCCCACGGTCACACGCCCGGTCTCATGCTCGCGACGATCCACCTCACGGGTGGTCCGCTCGTGTTCGCGGCCGATCTCATCCCCGGGCGTCCCTGGGTCCACGTACCCATCTCCATGGGTTACGACCGATTCCCGGAGCTGCTCGTCGACGAGAAGACGGCCCTGCTCGACGACCTCGTGCGCGCGAACGGCAAACTGTTCTTCACCCACGACCCGAAGGATCCCTGTGGCGTGGTCGAGAAGGACGAGAAGGGGAAGTTTTCCGCGCGGGCGATCGACGTCGGGTCGCTCGCGGGCTGACCTCACGGGCGCTCGGGCACGACCTCGAAGATCTCGGAGTCGGAGAGACCGCGGACTTCGGCGCCCGCGTCGCCGAGCTTCTCGCGCGGCACGTCCTTGAAGCGGGCCTCGAAGGCGGTCGTGGGACGTAGGGTGATCGCCTGGCCGGTGGACTTCTTGCGGTAGGTCGTCGCGAGCCGGTCGCGCGGCGCCTCGTCGAGGCGCAGGTTCAACTTGCCGAGGCTCGCACCCGTGGCCGCCGCCGCGCCGTCGGCGATGCACGAGTACTGCACCTGCTTCGGGCTCACGTGCGTCACTTCCAGATCGAAGTCGTACGGAGAGGTTCCGAGCACCTTCATCGCGTGCTGGCCCATGCGCCACCCCGCGACGACCCACGGTCCGGCGCCTCCGTGGATCGTGTAGACCTTGCCGAAATCGGCGCTCCGCTCCGCGTGACCGTGGTGCACGTGGCCGGAGGGCTGCGCTCCCTCCGCGTGCGGACCGCCGCATCCCGCGGCCACGATGCCGACGACGGCCGCCACGATCACGGCCGCACCGGCACGAACGACGTCAGACACCCTGCGTCTCCGGCGACCAGATGTACTTGTGCATCTGGAGTTGGACACGGACCGGAAGCGCGTCCTCCATCACCCAACCCACGAGTTCCTTCGCGGCGAGTCTTCCGAACACCGTGCTCGCGAGGAGGTTCGGCGTGCGCGCGGGCAGATCCCGCTCGCGGAGCACGTTCCGCATCCACTCGTAGTCGCTCCGGTCGGCGAGGACGAACTTGATCTCGTCGGACCCGTGGATGTGATCGAGGTTCGACCAGCGGTTCCGAGCCGACTCTCCGGAACCCGGAGCCTTGAGGTCCATGATCTTGTGCACGCGCGGATCGACGCGGGACACGTCGGCCTCGCCGCTCGTCTCGACGAGCACCGTGCGTCCGTGATCGCAGAGCTCCGTCATGAGGGGGAACACGCCGGGCTGGAGGAGAGGCTCGCCGCCGGTGAGCTCGACGAGCTTCGTTCCCGTCGCGAGGGCCTTCGCGAGGACGTCCGCCCGCGCCATCCTCGTGCCGCCGTAGAAGGCTTGCGTGGTGTCGCACCACGAACACCGGAGATTGCATCCCGTCGTCCGCACGAAGGTGCAGGGCAATCCGGCGAACGTCGATTCGCCCTGGATGCTCGCGTAGATCTCGTGGATGAGGAGGAAGTCTTCTTTGCTCACGGTCGTTCGACGTCGGGGGCGGGAATCTCGGACGGGTTCGCGGCGGTCGGAGCGGTCGCCGTCGCGGGCACGAGTGCGGGGACCCGGGGGTGCGTGGTGTAGCGGACGAGGCCCCAAATGCACGCCCCGATGCCGACGAGGCCGAAAAGCACGAGGACGAGGAGATCCGAGAACCGCGTGGCGCTTCCGCGGCGGCGTCCCCGAGGACCCGCGCCGAACCGTCGCTTGTCGGTGCCGATCGAACGCTCCACGGGCCGCTTCATAGCCCGACGCACGCCGGAGGGAAGTCGTGTTCCCCCGTCGCGCCCCTGGATCGGGAACGGTGCAGCCTCTCCGGTTTCGTGGGGCGCTCCGGATCCAGAGCGACGCGACCCGGCGTGAACAAGTACAGACGCCCGGAAAGGGAACGGTCGTGCTCCCTGGGCGCGACGCCACGACGGTTCGGGATTCCGACGCAATTCCAGGATGTTGGACGGCCGCGCCGTCGGAGGGGCGGGCGGGACACGTCCTCTCCCCCCGCGTCCATGGAACGATGTGTGCGTTCTGCACCTTCATGGCTCCGCGCCCGTCCCGTACCTTCGCCGAACCGTGGCGACGCCAAGGCGTCGACGACGGGGACGACGACGGCGTCGCGGGAGGTCGCGCGACGCGCCCCGCCTCCGTGCCGGAATTCCGGACGGCCGCGTACGTGCGCGTGAAGACCTTCGGTCGCTACCGAATCATTTCGCAACTCGGCAGCGGCGGCATGGGCGACGTGTTCCTCGCGGTCATGAGTTCGTCCCCGGCGTTCGAGAAACTCTGCGTCGTCAAACGCTTGCGACGAAACCTCGCGTCGAACGAGTACTCGCGGCGCATGTTCGCCAACGAGGCCCAGGTCGCCGCACGCCTGAACCACCCGAACATCGTGCAGACGTACGAGGTCGGCGAAGAGGATGGCGCCCACTACCTCGCGATGGAGTACGTCGAGGGGCAGACTCTGCGTGACGTCCTCGTCGCCGCGAAGAGCGCGGGCATCGTCGTCGACCCGGCGATCGTCCTCCGCATCGTCGCGGACGCACTCTCCGGACTCCACTACGCCCACGAACTCCGCGACTTCGACGGCACCGCCCTCGGGATCATCCATCGCGACATCTCGCCCCACAACGTGGTGGTGTCCTACGAGGGCGATCCGAAACTCATCGACTTCGGCGTGGCGAAGATCTCGGGCCGCGTCGGCCAGTCCGACGGGAGCATGCTCACCGGCAAGGTGGGGTACATGGCGCCCGAGTACATCGACGGCAACCGCATCGATCGACGCGCGGACCTCTTCTCGATGGGGGTCGTCCTCTGGGAAGCGCTCGCCGGCGAGAAACTTCCCGACGCGATGCCCGTCCGCGCGAACGGCACGAAAGCGTTCCCGCGCCTTGCCGCTCGTCATCGCCGCATCGACCCCGAGATCGACGGGATCGTCGCGAAGGCGCTCGCGGTCGACCCGGCCGATCGGTACCCGACGGCCATGGCCATGCGTGACGCCATCGAGGAACGTCTCGCGCGGCGGAACGAAGGTGCCCGCCGGGACGTCCGCGACTTCATGGAGCCGCTGTTCGCGGAAGACCGCGTCGCGCTCCGCGAACTGATCCGCGTCCGAAGCGCCGCGCACGGGGGGTTCGTGCTGACGCCGAAGGAGCTCACGCCGTCGCGTCCGGTGCCGTCCGGAGCCCGCGCCCGATCCGGCAAGATCCCCGGCGAACGGGACGCGACGCGCCGGATGCCGCCCGAACGTTCGGGCATCCGCGCGACCGCTTCCAGGGATTCCGAGGCTCCCGCGGTCCCGAGCGAAGGGGACCGCGCGACGCTCCCCGATCGCCCGACGCCCATCTTCGAACTCGAGCGCCCGAAGGCGCCTCCGCCGTCCCTCGTCGCCGAGCTCCGGGAGCTCGAACCGAAGCGGCGGACCCGCGAGGGTTGGACGTGGCTCTTCCTCGTCCTGGCGCTCCTGTTCGTCGCCACGGCGACGTGGGCGCTCCGAGAGGGCTCCGCGGACGCACGGGACGAGTCGCACGGCGCCGCACCTCACGCCTCGCTCCCGCGCTGACGAACGGTTCCGAGTGACCGAGGGAAAGCGCCCCGAAACTTCGTCCGACGAAGTCCTTCGCGGGTAGACTCCGCGATCCCCACCGTGGCGTTTTCCGTCGTGAGTCGTTCCGTGTTCGTGGCCTCCGTCCTCGTGGGCCTGGGAGCGTGTGGAAACGCGCCGGCGCGGGTCGCGGGTCCCCCCGTCGCCTCGCGTGACGTCCGGGCCCCGGCCGTCCTTCCACACGCGCTCGACGCGATTCCGGCGAACGGGACGACCGGGCGCCCTCGACCCGGGAGCGGGATTCCCGACGTCCACGTGAGTCTCGATCGCGTGCGCACCAACGACGCCTCCCGGACGCGGCTCGCGTCCCTTTCGAGCGAGGTCCGTGTCGAGCTCGAGGACGCGTCCTTCGCTCGCGTCGTCAACCCGTCGGCGCCGCGACAGTTCGGCGCCTATTTCGCGGCACTCCGTGACGAGGGAATGCCGTACGTCGTGACCGTCGACGCTCTCCTGGCCATGGTCCACGTGTGCACGGATCGGCTCGTCGCCGAGCTCGACTCGGAGGTGCTCCTGCCGGACGTCGAGAAACTCCTCGCGAGGCTCGACGCACGGATCGCCGCGGAACGCATCGACGCGTCGACCGACATGGCGCCCGCGTACGCGCTCCTCCGCGGTTTCGTCGCCGTGGCCCGTACGCTCGTCGACACCGACTACGTCGCCACCGACGACGTCGCCATGGACGTGGCGCGCGAGCGCGCCCGAATCAAGGCGCACGCGGGCGTCGCGACCAGCGCGCTCTTCCACGTGCCCGTCGACTACTCGCTCTTCGCACCTCGCGGTTCGGCCGACAGGGACGATGCTCGCGCCGCCGTCTACCGCGCGGTCACCTGGCTCTCCCTCGCGCCGTTCATGGTGGCCGTTCCCGAAGGCGAGGGGCGTGGCACGTTGGACGTCACGAAGGGGCGGACCCACCTCCGCGCCGCCCTGATCCTCGCGCGCATGACGGACGAGGCGGTCGACCCCGATGCCGCGGAGCTCGTCGCCCGCATCGACCGGGTGCTCACGTTCGCGTCCGGCGCACCGGATCCGATGACCCTCGAGGCCCTCCGGAACGTGGCTTTCGAAGCGAAGCTCGATTTCCGCTCCGTCGCGGACGTCGCGAACGTCGTGAAGATCGACCGCGTCCGGAAGATCGCCCTCATGGAGACGAGCGACCGCATCTTCGACGGTGTCGGTGCGCGCGCGATTCCCGTGCGCAAGAAGTCGCTCGCGGCGCCGTTCCGCGAGGCGTTGTCCGTCCGTCTCTTCGGGCCGCGCGCCACACCGGACGCCGTCGCGCTCGAGCGACTCGTCCATCCCTCCGTCGGTCTCCTCGGGGACGCTGTCCCCGCGAGCCTCGAACACCCGACGCGACGGAGTCTCCCGACGTCCCTCGATCTCGCGGCGTGGCTCGGATCGAAGGACGCGCTGGCGCTCCTCGCCGCGAAGAAGCGCGACGCCTATGAAGGCTATTCGGACGTGCTCGCCGAACTCGCCCTGCGACGAGGGGCGTCGCAGGACGCCCGACTCTCGCCTTCGCTCTACGGACGTGCGCTCGACGTCGTCGCCGCGTGGGTGAAACCTTCGTCGGCCGACGGCGCCTTCGCCTTCGGAGCCCGCCGCCCGTACCGACGATCGCGTCTCACCTCCGCGCTGGCCGCGTACGCCGTGCTCCGCCACGACTTCGTGTCCGGAGCGCGGACCGCGGGCGGTACCCTCGGTCCGCCGTCGAACGCGACGTCGGCCGTCCGCACCTTCGTCGAGCCCCACCCGGAAGCGATCGCCTCCCTCCTGGCGTTCGTACGCCATGCGAACCGCGGACTCTCCGACAAGCGCCTCTTCCCCGGGACGGGCCCCGCCTCCGCGATGTTGACGGAAGTCGAACACGTGCTCGCGTGCGCGTTGCGTGTGGCCGAAGACGAAGCCAACGGCGAATCGCCCGGTCCCGCGGACGCCGCTCTCCTGGCGACGCTTCCCTCGCGCATGGAAGCGCTCGATGCCGTGGTCCAGTCCTCCGGCGCGGCGGACGCCGCCGTGGCGATCGACGTGCACACCGATCTCGGCGCGAAAGCGGCGCTCACGCTCGCCACCGGAGCCCTCGACGACGCGTATTTCCTCTTCCGCGATCCGGTGACGCGCGAAGTGGAGCTCGCCGTCGGTCCGGCCTATTCGTTCTACGAGTTCGCGCAACCCATGGGCATGCGTCTGTCGGATTCCGGTTGGCGCACGCTTCTCGCGAACCACGGAACGCCGCGCTCGTCGAAACTCAGCGAACCATGATCCCGCGCGGAACCCTGGCCGCCGTCTGGATGGGGATCGCGCAGGTCAGTTTCGCGCTCATGAACGTCGCCGGACGATCGGGCGCCGAGGAGCTCCCCTGGCAGGAGGTGGCGACGGCCCGATTCCTCATGGGGACGATCGTCGCGTTCACGTGGGCACGCATCCGGGGCAAGCCGCTCCGTGTGGTGAACCAGCGGCTCGCCTGGCGTCGCACCGGATTCGGACTCGTCGCTGCCGCGGCCACCTTCTACACGCTGGCGTCCCACGAATTGCCCGTGGGGGATGGCGTCACGATCATGGCGACGAGTCCCATCTTCGTGGCGCTCCTCTCCTATCCGCTCCTCGGCGAACCCGTGCGCATGCGCGTGCTGGTCGCGATGGTCGTCTCGTTCGCGGGAATCGCCGCGGTCGCCCAACCGTCGTTCCACGTCGCGCGCGTCGCCGGCACGGTCGCGATGTCCGTCGCGGTGTTCTCGGCGCTCGCGATGATTTCGCTCCGGAAGCTGGGCCCGGGGGAGAGCGCCGAAGCGGTCGTGCTCCATTTCTCCGCCTTCGGCTTCCTCATCCTCCTCGCCATCACCGTTCCCGTGTGGAAGATGCCGTCGCCCCGTGCCGCCGGGTTCCTCCTTCTCACCGGCGTGGCCGGAGGCGTCGGTCAGCTCGCCATGACGCGGGCCTACTCGCTCGAACGCGCGGCGAAGGTCGCTTCGCTCGCGTACCTCGGCGTCGTGTTCACGCGCCTCTTCGCCGTCCCGTTCTTCGGGGAAGTTCCGGCGCCGGCGCAGGTCGTCGGGTCCGTCCTCGTCATCGGTGCGGGCCTGTTCGTCGCCCTCGATCGCGCGCCGGCCCGCTGAATTCCGGCACATCGGGCCTGGTTTGCCTTTGGCGCGGGGTGAACTATACCCAGCGGCCCCATGCGGACGACCGAACACCCCTACGCGCCCTTCGTCCACCTCGTGCAGAAGCCCGCGCGCTACCTCGGCGGAGAGTTCGGAGCGAAGACCAAGGACTGGAACGCGGTGAAGGCCCGCGTCTGTCTGGCGTTCCCGGACGTCTACGACATCGGGATGAGCCACCTCGGCTACAAGATCCTCTACAAGATCCTGAACGACGCCGAAGGCACGCTCGCCGAGCGTTGCTACGCACCGTGGATCGACATGGAGAAGGAGCTCCGTACCCGGAAGCTTCCTCTCGTCTCCCTCGAGAGCGCGCGTCCGCTCCGGGACTTCGACGTCGTCGGCTTCTCGCTCCAGTTCGAGCTGACCTACACGAACATCCTCACGATGCTCGACCTCGGAGGCATCCCGCTCCGTGCCGCCGATCGCGGCGAGTCCGATCCGCTCGTCATCGCCGGCGGACCGACCGCCACGCATCCCGAGCCCATCTCGGCGTTCATGGATTGCGTCCTCGTCGGCGACGGCGAGGAGAAGACCTCCGAGGTCGCGCTCTTGTGGACGAAGTTGAAGTCCGAAGGCGTCCCGCGCGCCGAACGCCTCGTGCGCATCGCCGCGCTCGACGGCATCTACGTGCCCTCCCTCTACGAGACCGAACTCCAGGCCGACACGGGGTTCGAGGTCGTCGTCCGGTCGACGCATCCGGCTGCCCGCATTCCCGTCCGCCGCACCCTCGTCGCCGACATCAACGACTACCCGTTTCCGGACGACGGCCCCATCGGAGGACCCGAAGCCATCTTCGATCGCATGTCGATCGAGATTGCGCGCGGGTGCACCGAAGGCTGCCGCTTCTGCCAGGCCGGCATGATTTACCGTCCGGTCCGCGAGCGTGATCCGGAGCAGATCGTCCAGACCGTCGTCTCCGCCGTGAAGAAGTCCGGCTACGACGAGGTGAGCCTCACGGCCCTCTCGACCGCGGACTTTTCCTGCATCGCGCCCCTCGTGAAGAAGGTCGTCGACAAGCTCGCTCCCGAGAAGATCTCCCTCGGTATCTCGTCCCTCCGTGCCTACGGCCTCGAGGAGAACGTCCTCGACGACATGCAGCGGGTCCGCGCGAGCGGCGTCACGTTCGCCCCCGAGGCCGGCAGTCAGCGTATGCGGGACGTCGTGAACAAGAACGTCACCGAAGAGCAGCTCATGACCACCGCCGAACGCGTCTTCTCGCGCGGCTGGGCGGCGATGAAGCTCTACTTCATGATCGGCCTCCCCACGGAGGAGGAAGAGGACGTCCGCGAGATCGCACGGGTCGGAAGCCGCGCGCGGGACGTGGGCAAACGCGTGAAGGCGGCGCTGAAGTCCGGAGGGGCTCCGAAGGTCACCGTGAGCGTGTCGACGCACGTTCCGAAGCCGCACACGCCCTTCCAATGGTGCGCGATGGATGCTCCCGCGAGCATCCACCAGAAGCAGTCCTGGCTTCGCGAGGAAGCCAAGAACGGCAAGATCGACCTTCGCATGCACGACTGCGAGACCTCGTGGCTCGAAGGCGTGTTCGCCCGTGGCGACAGGAGCCTCGCTCCCGTCCTCGAGAAGGCGTACCGCGAAGGTGCGCGCTTCGACTCCTGGGAAGACCAGAAGCGCATGGACATCTGGGAGAAGACGTTCGCCGAGTTCGGCATCGACGTCGCGAAGTTCCTCGGCACCATCCCCGTGACGGCGCGTCTTCCTTGGGACCACGTCGACGTCGGCCTCGAGGAAGGCTTCCTCGCGCGCGAGTACCGGAAGGCCTTGAAGAGCCGGCTTTCGCCGCCATGCGGCAAGGCAGCGGGAATGTTCGTCCACCACACGAACCTCGCCGACGCCCACGAGGACACCCGCAAACTCGTCTGTTACGACTGTGGCGTCGCGTGCGACCTCGGAGCGATGCGCGAGGAGCGGCTCGTCTACCTCCGGAAGCTCGGCGCCGAGACGCCGCGGCCACTCCTGCTCGCGAAGACCGCCCCGGAAGGCGATGCCGCGACGATCAAGAAGAACGCGAAGCGCCCGCCCGCCAGCTTCGTGCAAGGAACACCGCACCGTTACCGCTTCATGTTCACGAAGACGGGACCGAGCGCCTTCCTCTCGCACCTCGATTTGATCCGGGCGCTCCCGCGCGCGTTCCGCCGGATGGAGCTTCCGCTCTACTACTCCCAGGGTTTCCACCCGAAGCCCGATCTCGTGTTCGCTCCTGCACTCTCGCTCGGCGTGGCGAGCCTCGCCGAGTACGTCGACGCGAAGATCACCATGGAGTTCGATCCGTCCGCCGTCGTTCAGGGACTCACCGACTCCTCGCCCGAAGGTCTCGTCTACCTCGGCGCCGTGAGGCTCGGCCCCGAGGATCCCACCATCGCCCGCGTCATCGACTGCGCTCGGTACGTCGTGGGTGTCCCGCGTTCCGCGCTCTCGGATCTGGGCGGCGCCGCGGGTCTCGCGGCCGAAGTCGACGCGTTCCTCGCGGACACGTCGCGGATCGTGATTCGCCGCATCGACGGCGTCGGCAAGAAGGTCGACGTCCGCGATTTCGTGAAGACCCTCGAGATCGACACGGAGCGTGCCCACGAGGCCATCCGCCGCGCCGGATTCGTGGGCGATCTGGTCCCGCTCCTCGTCGACGTCGAGATCCGCGGTTCCGGATCGGCGAAGGTCTCCGAGGTGATGGAGACGCTCGCGACGGCGCGCGCCACCGCCCTCGGCCTCCCGCCGGCCGACCTCTTTCCGTACCGCGCCGTCCGTGTCGGCCTCGGAATGCGGATGGAGGACGGCTCCCTGACGACGCCCCTCGAACTCGAGACCCTCCGCGCCGAGCGGGCCCGCCTCCGAGCCCTCGCCGACGCCGCGTCTCTCTCCGAAGAAGCGACCGCGTCCGCCATCCCCGCCGAGTGAGCGTCTCGCCCGCGATGTTGATCGGTCTGATCCTGGCCGCCTTCGCGGCCGGGCTCGTCGATTCGATCGCGGGAGGGGGAGGCCTCGTCACCGTACCCGCACTCCTGGCTTCGGGACTTCCACCGCACGTCGTCCTCGGCACGAACAAGGGACAAGCCGTGTTCGGCGCCGTGTCGTCGGCCGTCTCGTTCCACCGTCGCGGTCGCGTCGATCGCACGCGGATGGTCCCAGCGCTCTTCGGCGGAGCGGTGGGATCGGCGCTCGGCGCCGGACTCCTCCTCCTCGTCCGTCCGGAACCCCTCCGCCCGGTCGTCATGGTCCTCCTGGTCGGCGCAGCGCTGTTCATGGCGCTGAAGCGGGACCTCACGCCGTCGCCGAAACGGGTCGCACGGCCGTTCCTCGTCACGTTCGCGATCGGTCTCGTCCTCGGCACGTACGACGGATTTTTCGGTCCCGGAGTCGGTTCGCTCTACATCATCGCGCTCGTCACGGTCTTCGGGGACGGCCTCACCGACGCCTCCGGGAACGCGAAGATGCTGAACCTGGGATCGAACCTGTCGGCGGTCCTCGTCCTCGCGCTGGCCCACAAGGTCGTGTGGTCGCTGAGCCTCCCCATGGCCGTCGGCAACGCGTGCGGCGCCGCGCTCGGATCGCGCCTGGCGATCCGCGGGGGCGACAAGTTCGTCCGGGTCGTGGTGCTCCTCGTCGTGATCGCCGTCGTCGTGAAGGTGGGCTTCGACGTCGCGCGTTCGTGACGATTCCGCGCCGGGGACGACACGGTCGCGTTCAGGGCGTGGCGTACGGTCCGACGAGGGCGTCGAGGACCCAAGGATCGAAGTCCTCCGCACCTCGGCAGAGCTCGACGATCCCGAAGGCGATGGCTCGGCGCGACGCATGAGGCGGGATCGACAGGAGTGCCCATCGCGTCCGGGTCTCGGGCCACAGCCGCCCGGATTCCGTGCGGACCTTCGTGAGGCCGCGGCAGAGCGCGATGCGCGTCGCCGTCGGACGCAGCCGTTCGAGGAGGCTCTCGGCGAAGGCGATGCGATCGAACGACTCGCTCGACCATTCCGCGCTGACCTCGTCCCGTTCGACGACGTTCACGTGGAGGACTTTTTCGCTCACGGAATCATGGTAACACGCGATCGCATGAAACCCCTCTACACAGCAGTCGCCACCGCGCGCGGTGGTCGTGACGGTCACGTTCGTTCGAGCGACGGCGTCCTCGATGCCGATCTCAAGATGCCCAAGGAGCTCGGAGGTCCGGGCGGACCGGCCACGAACCCCGAACAGCTCTTCGCCGCGGGATATGCCGCGTGTTTCGAGAGCGCGCTCCGGCTCGTGGCCCGCACGCAGAAGAAGACGTTCACGGATGCCGCCATCACGGCGCACGTGACGCTGAACAGCCAGGACGGCGCCTTCGTCCTCTCGGTCGAGCTCCACGGCAAGATCGACGGCGTGTCGAAGGAAGAAGCGACGGCGCTCATGGAGACCGCGCACACGGTTTGTCCGTATTCCCGCGCGACCCGCGGGAACATGGACGTCAAGCTCGTCGTCGACTGACGGGGCGTCCGAGGATCGCGGGTCGCCTCGTCGGCGACTCGTGGTCCCGTGTCAGCGCGGTGCCGGACGCACGGACGGCGCACGTTTCGACGTCGCCGTACTGCCCATGGCCCGGAGCGCCCGACAGAGATCGGTGTCGGTGCAGGGGCCGACCATGCCGCCGTGGGCGGGCCATTGGGTCGTCCAGCTTCCGTCGGTCGCGTGTTTCATGGCCTCCGGATCGCGCACGTCCGGTCCACGCCAGGTGGGCGGAGCGTGGGGCAACGCCGCTTCCGTGGATTCCGCGGCCGTGCGCTCCCGATCGAGGGGGATCCGCAGGGTGGGCGCGAGGCCGACGCGCTGGACGGGAAGGCCGTCCGGCAGGGCATAAAGGAGCGTCGTCAGACGGAGCACACCGGCGTCCGGATCGTCCTCGATGTACTCCTGGGCGCATCCCTTGCCGAACGTGTTCGTGCCGACGACCGGACCCCGGCGGTACGACGCGAGGGCGCCGGCGATCATCTCGGCCGCACTGGCGGTGTCGTGGTCCACGAGGGAAGCGACGGGTCCCGTCCAACGATCGACGTTCGGCGGTTCGGGCGCGCGATCGGTCTCGATGGTGCCGTCCCGCCGCTTCATCGGAAAGAGGGGAACCCCCGGCATGAAAAGTCCGAGCGCCGCGATGGCGCCGTCCGTGGAACCTCCCCCGTTGCCCCGGAGGTCGAGGAGCACGCCCGTGGGGCCTCCGCCATCGCGGGCACGCTCGCGAAGGAGGAGTCGTGTCAGCGCCGGACCGAGATCGTCCTTCACGTCCGCGATGGTGACGACGAGCACTTCTCCCGATCCGTAACGCACGCGCGTGCCCGGAAGCTCGTCGTAGGGCGCGGCCGGGATGGCGAGGGCCTCCGGCTTCATCGTGAGCGTCCGTAACGTCGATTCACCCCGACGTACGACGACGATCTCCGCGGGGCTCGCGGCGTCGGAGGACGCCATTTCGAGCTGGTCGATCTGCTCGATCGGGAGGCCTGCCGTCTTCACACCCGCGACGGCGACCACCACGTCGCCGTCCTCGAGCGGAGGGGTCGCACCGTGATCGATGCGGAGGCCCACCGCCGTGCGTGTCGACTTCTCCCAGAAGTGACCGGGCGGCTTCGCCTCGAGATCCACCTCGTAGACGCTGGCGACCTCGTCGGGTGGCGCCCAAGCTCCGTGCGGGTCCACGAGCGGTACGTAGGCACGCACGCTCGACGCGAGCACGACGTTCGCCCATCCGTCGTCGTCGAGACCCGGAAAATACCGGTCCCGGGCCGCGTCGACGTAGGCGCGTCCCTCGTCGCCCGTCGCGCTCTCGAACGCGCCGAGATTCCGACCGAGGGCCTTCGCGAGGGCGCGTGCGGGGCGCGAGACGGCGCCGCTCTCGAACACCGTGGCGTGGGCCTCCGCGTGCGCGTCCTTCGCGCCCCGGGCCACTGCCTGGGCACGCTCGCCGTCGAAGACGGCACGCAGTTCGTCGTTCCAGGCCCGGAGGGAGGCGCCGACGACGTGGGCCGTCGGACATCCCGAATCCGATTCGCCCTGCACGTCCTGGAGGAGGTCCGCTCCTTTCGCGGCGAGGATGCGGGAAACCGGTGAGTCGGGCGCCGCGCTCCAGAGGCCATGGGGATCGAGCCAGTCCACGACGCCGTCCGCGAAGACGCCCGGGGCGACCCGATCGGGTTCGTGGGCCAGTTCGCGTCGCGTCTCCGCCACGAGGGCGCGAGCCGTCTCGCATCGGATGGCCGAAGGCTCGCCCGACGGCGTGCGGAACGTCCGCGGTGCTTCACCGTCGCTCTCACCCAGCGCGTCCGATTCCCCCCGTGCGGAAGGGACATGCCCCGGGACCGGCGCGGGCGGCATGTCGGACGGTCCGCCGCCCGAACGCGGGACGCTACGGACTCCGAAGACGAGGCCTCCGATGGCGAGAGCCAACGAAGCGCCGAGAAGGACGCGACGACGCATACGGGAACGAAAATCGTAGCAGGCGCGATCCTCGCCCGAACAAGTTCCCCGGTCCGATCGCGGGGCGAAGTTCTCCACAGCACCGAGTCGTGCGGCGATTCGCGCGCTTCACGAAGTCGTCCGCGTGACGCCCGTTCAGAGGATTCAGACGGCGATCGCCAAGTCCCGGAAGGAGCCGAGCTTCCGGCCGAGCTTGTCCTTCACCCGTTCTTCGAGCTGACGCACCCGTTCCTTGCTCACGCCGAGGACCTCGCCGAGCTCCTGAAGCGTCGATGGATCGTCGTTCATCATCCGTTCGCGCACGATGAGCCGTTCCCGATCGGAGAGTTCGAGCAGCGCGTCGTCGATGGCCGCCTTGGCCCGGGCGCCTTCCTCGCTCTCGGCGAAGCGCTCTTCGGGGGTCGGATCGTTCCCGACGATGCGGTCCGCCGCCGACGGCTTGTCGGGGGTCGCGGCGTCGAGGCTCGTCTCGCGCGCGGCGAGGAGCGGAAGGAGGACACGCACGCGCTCCTCCGGTAGGCCGGAGATCTCCGCGAGACGTACGGGATCGGATTCACGGGTCGTGCGGTACGCGCGAAGCGCCCGCCGTTCGCCCTTCGTGGTGCCGAGCCGGACGACGCGGTAGCCGCGGACGACGTACTCGCGGATCTCCGCGCGGATCCAGTAGGCGGCGTAGGTCGCGAGGCGGCAATCGCGGGACGGATCGAACTTTTTCGCCGCGCGCAGGAGGCCGACGTTGCCTTGCTGGATGATGTCTTCCTGGGGAATGCCCCAGCGGCGGTATTCGAACGCGATCTGCGTCACGAAGGGGAGGCACCCTTCGACCAACCGCTTGCCCGCCTCTTCGTCTCCGGCCGCCCACCGCTCCGCGAGCTCCCGCTCCGTGGCGCGGTCCAACCGGGCGAGGTGTGCGAGGTCGTGTCGGTACGATTGCAGCGAAGGCGCTTTCGGCGTACGTGCCCATGCCGAGGAAGTGCACGGTCGATGCCACGGGGGCGTCACCGAAGAAATTGGCCAATACTGCGGCGAATTCGAGGCAATTCGTCCGCTCGCGGGCGCCGTACCCCCAACGAGGTCGCGAAACGGGATCGAGGTCGAGCGTGGGCGCGCGAAAGTTTTCGCGGACTTCGAGCGCCGCCCGACGACGGACTCAGAGCCGGAGGACGAGCCCTTTCGTGGGCGGCCACCGACGCTTCGAACGACTGACGCGCGCGGCGTTCCTTGTCACGCACGGCCGCGTCGTTCTGCTGCGGGTCGTGGTGGAAGAGCACGAACTTCTTCACGCCCGCGGCCTTCGCCAGCTTGATGCCGTCCTCGTACGTGCTGTGACCCCAACCCGTCTTCGGTCCGCCGAGCTTGCCACCGGTGCCGGCGTACTCCTCCGGTGTGTACATCGAGTCGTAGATCATGACGTCCACGTCCTTCGCGAGCTTGGCGAGCTTCCAGTCGACCACCGAATAGTGCTCGGTGTCGGTCGCGTACATCACCGACTTGCCGGCGTGATCGACTCGGTAGGCCCAGACGCCGTTCGGGTGGTTGCCTCGCGTCGCCGTGACACGCGCCGGGCCTCCGGGGCCCGCGTCGATCTCGATGGTCTGACCCTCGAAAAGATCGTGGAACGTCATCCGGGCTCCCATCTCCGAGAGGTGCACGGGGAAGCTCGGGTGATCCATCTGCCCGGCGAGCGTCTCCTCGAGCGTGCGCGAGACGTTGTTGCCGCCGTACAGGTGGAGCGAATTGCCCGGGACGAACGCCGGCGTGAAGAACGGGAATCCCTGGATGTGATCCCAGTGCACGTGGCTGAAGAACACGTGCGCGGTGATCGGCATGTCGGGCGCGAGCTTCTGACCGAGGAGACGGAGTCCGGTGCCGCCGTCGAAGACGATGAGCGCGTTGCCCGCGCGCACCTCGACGCAGCTCGTGTTGCCACCGATCTCGACCGTGTCCGGTCCAGGAGTCGGGATGCTTCCGCGAACGCCCCAAAACGTGATCCGCATGGCCTTCGAGTCCTTCATCGGTGATAGGACCCTCCCTCGTAGTACCCCGTCCACAGCCCAACATCGGAGGACTTCTGCTTCCCCCCATCCTAACCGTGTGTCGCGGCCTTCGTCCTCCGTTCGTTCGATCCGAACGTGCGATCCCGGCGACGACTCCCGCCGTCGGACTTCGGCGCCGAGGGATGGGCCACCGCCTCGTCGGCCTCGTGATTTCGGCCGGAATCGTCGGCAGTTTCATGTCGTCGGCGGGGTGTACGAAAGGTCGTACCTCGCCCTCCGAGGTCACGAACGGGACGTCCAAGGGAGACACCTCCCGTGGATCGGGGGACGGAGCGGGAGACGGTGGAGCGACGACGACCGCGATCGCCCGAGCCGAGGACCTCCGTGCGGCGGCGCTCGTCCCGAAGGAAGCACTCGTCTCGCGTGACGTCGTCCTTCGCCGCGGAGCCGTGCGCGCGCTCGCGCGAATCCGGGGGGCCTCGTCCATCGAGCCCCTCGTCGCCGCCCTCGCGGACGAGGACGCCGAGGTCGTGACGTGGGCGGCGTACGGAATCGGAGCGACCTGCGCCGGTCACGAAGACGGGCACGTGCGCGCGCTCGTGGCGCGTGCTGCGAGCCTTCCTGCGGCCGATTCCCGTGCGAAGACGGAGCGCGGCGTCGTGGCTCCCATCGTCGCCGTCGCGCGTGCCCTCGGGCGCTGCGGGACACGAACCGCCGAAGTGACCCTCGTCGCGTGGGCCCGGGAGCGGGACGATCTCCGCCGCGAGGCACTCCTCGCACTCGCCGACCTCGCCGGGAGGAAACACGCGCTCGCCGACGAGACGACGGGCGCTCTCGTCGAGATGCTGGAGGCCCGTGCGACGCGCGACGTCCCGTCGGGGCACCTGGCCGCCGCACCGTTCGCGCGACTCGACGTGGTACCGGAGGCGTTCGCCGGCCGGTTCTCGAAGGCGGCGACCGCGGCCCTGGACGTCGCGGGAGAGGACCGCATCCTCGTGCTCAAGGCCCTCGGCCGCGCGTCCACCGACGTCGTCGCCGTCCTCGGAGCGTTCGTCGCGACGTCGTCGAACCCCGTGCCGGAACGGGCCGAAGCGGCCCGGTCGCTCGCGCGTATCGGTGCCGCAGGGAAGGAAATGCTCCTCGCGAAGCTCGCCCTCCGCGTTCCCGGTGCGGATCCGATGATGCTCCTCGCCCTCGGCGGCGCAGAGTACTCCGTCACGCTCGGTATGCTCGAAGGGGCACGTGGTGCTCGCGAGGACGTCACGAAGTCCCACGAGAAGACGCTTTACGCGTTCGCGAACCTCCGCGCTCCGGGAACACCGCCGCCGTCCCTCGCGCGGCGGTTGGCGAGACTCCGATGCACGGCGGCCGGCATCCTCGCGCGCGGAGCCTACGAATCCGAGGTGCTCTCCGGATGCGACACGCGGAACTCGTTCGATTGGGAGCGGGCGCGCCTCGCGGCCCTCGTGGAACGTCCGCTCCTCGGAGACCGCGGCAAGGCCTTCCGCGAGATCGCAGCGAGCGCGAACCCGAGAATCCGGGAGTCCGCCGCCGAGGCCATCGGGAGCCATGCCGAGCTCGGGGACGCGGCGAAAGTGCTCCTCGCCACGATGCTGGCTGCGAAAGAGGCGGGTGTCGTCGCGTCGGCAGCCGACGTGCTGGCCGCCCATCCCGAACGCGTGACGACGATCGCCAAGAAGGAGATCGCGGCCGCCCTGGATCCCTCCATGCCCGCTCCCGTCAGCGCTCCCGAACAGGAGCCGTCGCCGGTCGTCGCCGCGGCGATGGCGAAGGCCATGGCACGCACGTGGCCGGAGGACCGCGTGGAGACACGCGTCGCCCTCCTCGACGCCGCCGTCGCCCTCCACGTCGCAGGGGCGCGCGCGTTCGTGGACGCGGCGTGCAAGGATCCCAACGTGACCGTCCGCGCGAGGGCGGAGAAGGCGCTCGGCCTGCTCGTGACCGACACGAAGGAGGTCGCGTGCCCGGCGCCTCCCGTGGCAGCCGTCGCCGCCAAGGAGCTCGACGCGCCCGTCTCCCGGGACACACGCGTCGTCCTCGACACGGACGCCGGAAGACTCGTCCTCGTCTTCGAGCCCGCCCTCGCTCCCGTGGCCGTCACGCGGTTCGTCGCCCAGGTACGCGCGGGGTTCCACGTGGGAACGAACGTGCACCGGGTCGTCCCCGGATTCGTCGCGCAATTCGGGGACCCCGAAGGGGACGGCTACGGCGGCGCCGGCATGCTCCTCCGGTGCGAGACGTCCCCGGTGCCGTTCGGAGTCCACGACATCGGGGTGGCCCTCGCCGGGCGGGACACGGGATCGAGCCAGATCTTCGTGACTCTAGCCGGCACGCCCCACCTCGACGGCGAATACGCCCGCGTCGGCCGCGCCGAAGGGGATTGGGACGCGGTGGCGGAAGGCGACGTCATCCGGGCAGAGACCATCGAATAGGAGAACCGTCCTCCGCTCTGGGCTACGCTCCCGTGCGTCATGCTCCTCACCATCGACGTCGGGAACACGAACATCGTCTACGGCCTCTTCCGCGGGCAGGACCTCGTCCACCAGTTCCGCGTCGAGAGCGGTCGCGGGCGCACGGCGGACGAATACGCCGTCGTCCTGCGCCAACTCCTCGCGATGCACGACATCGCTCCCGCGGACGTCCACGCGTCGATCCTCGCGTCCGTCGTTCCCGCCCTCACCGATCCGATGATCCAGCTCGCCCAACGGGCGTTCGGCCACGAACCCTTGGTCGTCGGGCCGGGGATCCGCACGGGAATGGCCATCGTCTACGAGAACCCTCGCGAGGTCGGGGCCGACCGCATCGTGAACGCCGTCGCGGCCTTCGAACGCGTGAAGGGCGGCGTCATCGTCGTGGACTTCGGGACGGCCACCACCTTCGACTGCGTGACCCCGAAAGGCGAGTACCTCGGAGGCGTCATCGCCCCGGGCATCCAGATCAGCGCCGATGCGCTCTTCGCCCGTGCCGCCAAGTTGCCGCGCGTGGAGATCGCGAAGCCGCCGAAGGTCGTCGGTCGGAACACGCTCAACGCGATGCAGTCCGGCATCGTCTACGGCTACGTGGGACTCGTCGACGGCCTCGTGGAACGGCTCCACGCCGAGCTCGGTTATCCCGCGGCCGTCATCGCCACGGGCGGTCTCGCGCCGCTCATCGCCCCGCTGACGAAGTCCGTGGGCGAGGTCGACGAAATCCTCACGCTCACGGGGCTCCGCATCCTCTACGAACGCAACGTCCAGGAGAAATGACGGTCGCGTGAGCGCGCGTGCCATCACCCTGTCCATCGTCGCGTGCCTGGCGGCGATGTCACTCGCCGTCGCCTTCGGGACCGAACCCGTCTCCCTCGCTCGGGCGTTCCAGGATCCGTCCTCCCTCGATCGCGTGATCATGCTGGACGCGCGCCTTCCCAGGGTGCTCATGGGGGCGATCGTCGGTGCGGGCCTCGCGGCCGTCGGCGTGGGCTTCCAGGCCGTCCTCCGCAACCCGTTGGCGGAGCCGTACGTGCTGGGAGTCTCCGGAGGATCCGCGTTCGGGGCGACGCTCGCCATCGTCTGCGGTCTCACGGGAACCACCGTGTTCGGCGCCTCCCTCGTGCCGGTGGCCGCGCTCGCCGGAGGCGTCGGGGCGACCGCTCTCGTGTACTTCATCGCCCGTATCGGCGGTTCCGCCTCGGGAGCCTCCATCCTCCTCGCGGGCGTGGTCGTGAACGCCATCGCATCGGCGGCGATCACGTTCGTGAAGACGCTCCTCCAGGCGAGCAAGGCCCAGGAGCTCCTCCGATGGCTCATGGGCTTCCTCGACGTCCCTTCGACGACATCGCTCGCGTTCGTGGCGCTCTACGTCGTGCTCGGCGTCGGCATCCTCGTGTTCGATTCGGGTCGGTTGAACCTGCTCGCCCTGGGTGACGAATCCGCGACGCACCTCGGCGTCGACGTCCGTCGCCTCGAACATCGGACGTTCTTCGCCTGTTCGCTCGTGGTCGCCGCGACCGTGAGCGTGACCGGCCTCATCGGCTTCGTGGGTCTCGTCGTTCCGCACGCCCTCCGTCGCATCGTGGGGCCCGACGTGCGGGTCCTCCTTCCGGCATCGCTCTTCGCCGGGGGCGCCACGTTGGTCCTCTGCGATCTCGTGAGTCGCGCCCTCTTCCGGACGCTCCACACGGAGCCGCCCGTCGGCGCCGTGACCGCCCTGATCGGAGGCCCCCTGTTCCTGGTGCTCCTCCGTCGGTCCCCCCTCCGCGCCTGAGCCTCCACTTCCCGAACCGTCGCCATGAACGCAGAAAACGACATCGTCGCCTTTCTCCTCGCGCTCGCGATCCTTCTCGGAACCGCGCGTGTCCTGGGTGAACTGGGCAAGCGCGTCGGTTTCCCCGCGGTCGCCGGAGAGCTCGCCGCCGGCGTGCTCCTCGGACCGACGGTGATGGGCCGCGTCGCCCCGAACGTCTTCGAGGATCTCTTCGGGGCGCACGCGCCCGGTCGCGCGATGTTGAGCGGGTACCGCGTGCTCGCGTCGGTCCTCCTGCTCGTCGTCGCGGGACTCGAAATCGATCTGTCGGTCGTCGTCCGACGCCGGAAGGAGGCCGCGGCGACGAGCCTCGCGGGCATCGTCCTGCCGATGGTGCTCGGCGTCGGCCTCGGCCACCTCCTGCCGGACGAACTCCTGGTCGACCCCTCGAAACGACCCCTGTTCGCGGTCTTCGTGGGCACGGCGCTCTCGATCTCGGCGATGCCCGTCATCGCGAAGACCCTCTTCGACCTCGGCCTCTTCAAGACGGATCTCGGACTCTTGGTGATGGCCTCCGCCATGGTCGACGATCTCGTGGGGTGGCTCCTCTTCTCGGTCATCGTCGGTCCGATGCACGGGCAGGCGATCAGCGTGTCGTCCCTCGCGCTCCGCGTCCTCGGTGTGCTCGCGTTCGTCGTCGTCGCGCTCGGACTCGTGCGACCGCTCGTCAACCGCGTGCTCACCGCCCTCGAACGGAACCGCATGAGCGCGGCCGGTCGCGTCCTCTCGCTCCTCGTCGTCCTCGCCACGCTGGCGGCGGCGTTCACGCAGAAGATCGGGATCCACGCCGTCTTCGGCGCCTTCATCGCCGGAGTCGCCATCGGGGATTCCCCGAAACTCCGGTCGGAGACGCGATCCCTCGTCCACGAATTCGTGAACAACGTGTTCGCGCCGGTCTTCTTCGCGGCGGTCGGTCTCCGCGTGGATTTCGTCGGTTCCTTCCACCCGGGTCTCGTCGCAGCCGTGCTCGGAGTCGCGTGCATCGCGAAGATCGCCGGTTGTACCGTCGGCGCCCGCGCGACGGGACTCTCCCTGCGGGCGGCGACCGCGGTCGGATTCGCCATGAATTCCCGGGGCGCCATGGAGATGATCCTCGCCCTCGTCGCGCTCGAGGCCGGTCTCATCAAGCCGCCGTTCTTCGTGGCGCTCGTCATCATGGCCCTCGTGACGTCGATCATGGCCGGACCCTCCATGAACAAGCTCCTCCGGAGTCGGACGCGCCTCAGCGCACGTCAGCTCGTCGAAGAGGGCGCGATCGTGCCGGCTCTCCGCGCACGGAGCGCCGAGCAAGCCGTCCGCGAACTCGCGCACGAACTCGCCACCGGCACGCCGCTCGACGGTTCCGTCCTCGCCGACGCCGTCCTCGAGTCGGAACACGGCAGTCTCGGAGGCCTGTCCGACGGCATCGCCATCGCCCACGCGCGCGTCGAGGGCGTCGGTCGGAGCCTGCTCGCCGTGGGCAGGCCCGAGCAACCCATCGATTTCGACGCGTCCGACGGCATCCCCGCGCGCATCGTCTTCCTCCTCGTTCTTCCGGTCGCGGAAGGGAGCCGAGGTGTGGAGTACCACGCGGCCATCGTCCGTACGGTGGATACGCCCCAGAAGCGGGATCGCATGCTCCACGCGACGAACCGTGCGGAGATCCTCGCGGCCATGCGCACGGCCGAACGGGAAGCGGAGGACTCGAGCGTGCTCGTCCTCCCCCCGCCGTCCAGTCGCGGCACCGCGGGCGCCTGATCGCCCCCGGAAACGAACGGAGCCCCGTGGACGTGTCCACGGGGCTCCGGTTCCACCGACGCCGTCGAAGCGAAGGTGCGGGTGTCAGACGCGGGCTTGGCCCGCCGCGGTCGCCTGGAGAGCGGCCTGCTGCTGCTGGAGCATCTGCTGGATGGCGCGCGATCGCTCGATGGCGAACTGCTTCACGTCGCGGTTGGGGGACGCCGCGAGCTTGTTCAGGAGCGCCGTGATGCGGTTCAGGTCCCGACCCTGGAAGAGCGCTTCGAAGTAGTTGTGGGCGATGCGCACGTCCTGGAGCATGAGGGGCTCGTGGGGCGCGAGGAGCTTCACGACGTCCTCGAGGCGTCCCGCCTGGCCGTAGAGAGCGGAGAGGCACAGGAGGGCGAGAGGATCGCCGGGGGCGCGATCGACGCCCTTCTTCGCGAAGCCGATGGCCTTCTCGCGGGTCTCGTCCGCGCCGGCGTAGAAGCCCTGGAGGGCGATGTACGGCGCCGCGCTCTTCGCGTTCACGGGGGCAGCGGCGAGCTCCTCGACTTCCTTGATGGCGGTCTCTTCGCCCTTCTGGTCCTTGAGCATGTTCGTGAGGTACGCCCACGCGTCCACCGAACCGACCTGGATCTGGATGGCGCGTTCGACGTGCTCGCGCTCCGCCTTCTCGTCCTTCTTCTCGTGGGCGAGCTTGGCGAGGTGCAGGGCCGGGAAGGGGTTGCCCTTCAGGAGGTTCTGCGCGCCCTTCAACGTGGCCTCGGCCTTGTCGTACTTCTGCTGGTTCAACTGCGACACGCCGAGGGCGAGCCAGTCTTCGCCGTCGCCACCCTTGGCGACCATCTTCGCGAGTACGGTTTCGGCCTTGGCGTGGCGACCGTACTTCAGGAGCTCCTGCGCGAGGATGCGCGCGCGACCGAGATCGTCCGGCGCCTCCGCGACGTGCTTCTCGAGACCGCCGAGGAGGTCCTCGAGTCCGATGGCGATCGGGCGACCCTGGTCGTCCTGAACCTGCACGGCGGGACCGTTGAACCCGAGCATCTTCCAGACGTCGTCCATCTTCAGGGCGACGGGGCCTTCGAGGATCTGCTTCTCGACGGGGGCGCCGTTCGCGCCGAGCGGGATGAGCACCAGCGCGTTGCCGGGCACGCCGTTCGGGAACGCCGAGATCGGCGCCATGATGGCCGCGCCGCCGGTGAGCGAAATGCCTGCGTCGCCGCCGCGCGCGGGGTTGTTTCCGTTGGGACCGGGAGAGGAAGATTGCGTCATGGGGCCGTCGACCGTACCACAAGGTCCGCCGTCGGGAAGCGGCGCCGGGCCACAAAAACACGCGTGATCCGCCCGAATTCGCGGCTCAGTCCCCCTCCGCTCCGGCGCCCTTCGGGGGGACCTCCCGTTCGAAGCGTGCGTGGACGAGGAAGCGTCGACCCGGAAGCGGGTACTCGTACACGTCCCCCACGGGCACACGGACGGGACCGAGGACGCCGGCGTAGTCCGCCGTGCGGAGGTCGAAGAGGTTCTTCACGTCGAACCCCAGTCGCAGACCCGGAACGAACGGAACCTCGACGGTCGCGCCCGCGCCGTGGAGCACGCGGGGAGGGACGGTCACGGTTCCCGCGAGGTCCGCCGTCATGCCGGACAGGGCGTCGATGCCGTAGCGGACGCGCACGGGGCCCCGGGTGAACGAAAGATCGACGACGACATCGTGCTCCGGGCGACCGGGAAGATTCGGCGACACGCACCTCCCGGACACCCGCGCGTCGCACGCCGCTCCGTTCGCCGTCGCGAGTCCCGTGTAAGATGCATGTAAATCGATCCCGTGGGCCCGGAGATCCACGGACACCTCGGCGCCGGTGAGCGACGCGCGGCCGATGTTCGTCGCCTTCGCGCGGCCGTACGCACCCACGTTCACGAACACGATGAGGTCCGTGGCGTCGGTCGTGAAGAACACGGCCTCCGCCTCCATCCGGAGAGGGCCGAACGTTCTCGCGCCTTTCGCTCCGACGTCGAACGTGCGGGCCGACTCCGGGGCGAGGGAAGGTTCTCCAACGAAGGCTCCCCGGTTGCCGAAGCGCTCCACGAAGCTCGGAGCACGGGCGAGGTGACCTCCGTGGGCCGAGAGCGACACGGAACCGAAATCCACGTCGGCTCCCGCGCGGAACGTCGGCAAGAGCAAGGTCGCGTCGGAGGCGGCAGGGGACTCGCTCGTGTCCGCGTGGCCGTCCACCCGACCTCCGACGGCGAACGCGAGGCCGGGGACGTGGCCACGCGCGGAGGTGATCCGAGGACGCCACGTCGTGTCCGCCGCGAGCGCCATGGATTTCCGTTCCGCGCCCGCCGGGGCGGTCCCCAGGCTCCACGTTCCCGGTGCGTACCGTTCCCCGCCCGCTTCGATCCGCCCTTCGACCTCGAACGTGCGTGCGGGCGTTCCCCGGAGTGCGAGGGAGGTCCCGGCCGCCACCACCGCGTCGCTCGAACGTTCCGGACCCAGATTCCGGAGCGCCTCCGCGCGGCTCTGCATCACGGCGAATCCCTGCCGTCTTCCCCATGCGCGGACGCGGAGACCCCCTTGCCGGAGAGGCACGGCCCACTCGAGCGCCAGCAGTTCCCGATCGGACCGCGCCTTCTGCGAGAGCGTCGGCGCCTTCACCGTCCCGGGCAGTTCCTGGTCCCTCGCCTGCAACATGGCGGTCGTCCGGAGCGATCCGTCGGCACCCGCTCCCACCGGGACCGGAAGCACGTACGTGACGATGCCGTTCGCCGCCGCGTGGCCCGCGTTCGCGCGTGTACGGAACACGTCCGTGCCGGACGACGAGGCGACGGGATCGAGGTAGGTGAAGTCGTCGTCGGAGCGGGTCGCCGAGACGGCCGTGGCCACGTTCTCGCGGCGATCGCCGACGCGGAGGCGCGCGGCGCCGAAGGAGCCCATGGCGCCGTACACCTCGGTCGACGCGCCCGAGGGCGCGGGAGGCGGTGGATCGATGGCGAGAGACCCGCCGAGCGATCCGGCACCGAGCGTGGGCGGCGTGAACGATCGGAACACGCGCGCCCGCGTGTGGGGCCAGAGGGGGAGCGTCGCGAGGTCGAGGGTCGGGTCGGCGCCACCCGTGAGCGGCACGCCCGCGACGAACACGGTCACCTGGTTCGACGACGAGCCGCGGATCGAGATCGTGGCGAAACTGTCCTCGCCTCCCATTCTCCGGACGTGCACGCCGGGCATGGGTTCGAGGAGGCTCGCTGCGTCCGTGATTTCTCTCGGGGACGATTCGAGGGTCGCGCGCGAGGTGAATCCGCCCGTCGCGTCGCTCCGCACGTGGACGACCTCCGGGGCGTCGTCGGCGCGTGCCAGGGTCGTCGGAAAGGTGACCGCCGAGAGCGCGAGAATCGCGACGAGCACGTGCGGTCCGGTTCGTCGCGGCATCCGATGGTGTGTCGCGCCGCTCGGGCCCTGATGCAAGAGCTTCCGCGCGCTCGCGGTCGGGCCCGATTCGGCGATCGACAGGGCGATCGAAGGCGTTCTAGTGTCCTGGCCGTGCTCCCGACGACCGCCACCCGACCGTTCCGCACGCTCCTCGCCGTCCTCGTCCTCGCGTTCGTCACTTCGACGAGCGCGTTCGCCCGGGCGGCCGACGAGACGATCAAGACCCCCGGGGACCACCCGGATTCGACCTTGGAGATCGAACCGCACGCCCTCGTCGGCCTCGACTACATCTACGCGTCGAGCGGCATCGGTCTCGGGGCGCGGTTCACGATCCCCGTCGTCAAGAACGGCTTCATCCCCACCATCAACAACAGTGTCGGGGTCTCGCTCGGCGTCGATTTCATGCACTACGCCGGCTGCTACTTCAAGGACCGGTGCAGCGGGAACTACCTCTTCTTCCCCGTCACGATGCAGTGGAACTTCTTCGTCGCGAAGTACTGGAGCGTGATGGCCGAGCCGGGCCTCGCGTTCTTCACGGGGTTCTACGAGTCGTGCAACGGGGCCGCCGGGTGCGTCGAACCCACCCGGACCGGAGCTCGACCGGCGTTCTACCTCGGCGGTCGCTACCACATGGGGCAGCACACGGCGCTCACCATGCGCATCGGTTATCCGGCGTTTTCCATCGGTCTCTCCTTCCTCTGACGGACCCGCGCCGGGGGCCGAGCGTTGTGGGGAACCGTGGGCGGCGCCCGCCTCCGCGGCCGCCCTCGGCTACGCGTGGCGTGGCGGGGAGGATCCTTCTAGAGTGAGGGGATGTCCGCTGCTTCGTACGTGATCGCCGCGCTCGGCCTCGCCGTCCTGATGGTCGTCCACGAAGCGGGGCACTACTTCGCCGCCCGCTACTTCGGCATGCGGGTGATCAAGTTCTCCATCGGCCTCGGGCCGACCATCGTGAAGCACCAGCCCGCGGGCAGTCCCACGGTGTTCCAGATCGCGATCATCCCGTTCCTGGCCTACGTGCAGATCGCCGGGATGAACCCCTACGAGGAGAACGATCCCGAGGACAAGGGCAGCTACGCGAACGCGTCCCTCCTCGGTCGCATCGTCACCATCTCCGCCGGGTCGGCCGCGAACTACGTGTTCGCGTCGGTGCTCTTCTTCTTCGGGTTCATGATCGGGGGTCGGACCATCGTCGACGAGCAGAGCATGCGCGTCGTCGTCGCCGCCGAGGGCCCCGCGAAGCAGGCCGACATCCGCGACGGGGACAAGATCCTCTCCATCAACGGCACCGCCGTGCCCACCTGGGACGCCCTGAAGAAGTCGATCAGCGCCCATCCGGGCGAGACCATCGAGGTCGTCGTCGAGCGCAAGGACGAGAAGATCACCAAGTCCGTCACGACGGGTGCCGTCGGCACCAAGTACGCCGGCAAGATCCTCATCGGTCCGGAGTATCGCGTCGTCACCGTGGGCCCGAAGGAGGCCCTCGGACTCGCGGTCACCGAGCCGCCGCAGATCGTCTACGGCCTCCTGAAGGGCATCGCCGCCATGATCACCCGCAAGGAGAAGGCGGAAGTGAGCGGCCCGGTCGGCATCGTCCGCGAGACGGCCGCGGCGGTGCAGAGCGGCGCCGGCGACACGTTCAAGCTCCTGGCGGCCATCAGCGCCTACCTCGCCGGTTTCAACCTTCTCCCGTTCCCCGCCCTCGACGGTGGCCGCCTCATCTTCCTCGCCTTCGAAGCGACGGCGCGGCGCAAGCCCGATCAGAAGGTCGAACTCGGCGTCCACGCCGTGGGGCTCTTGATGCTCCTCACGCTCATCGCCGTCGTCACCGTCAAGGAAGTGATCTTCCACTAGAACGCATCACACGCCCTGCTGCGCGCCCTTCATCGTCGGGTCCCCAGAGTCCGGCGGCGTCGCCGACAGCGACGATGGGGCCGTGGGCTCGCTCGACATACGAAAGTATTCCTCGCTCGCCCTCCCTGGCTGAAGGTCGCTCGCGACGATCGTGAGATGCGTTCTTCTCTGGCCGTCGATCGGCGATTCCGCGCGGTCAACGCGGCGGAGTCGACTTCGTGAGCGCAGCGGTCATCTGGTCGCCGAGTTCGCCCGCGCGGCGCGTCGCCGTCTCCACGGCGTCGATGAGCGTCTTACGTAGCGCGCCGGATTCGAGGGTGTGGAGGCCGGCGATGGCCGTGCCTCCGGGGCTCGTCACCATGTCCTTCAGTCGACCGGGATGTTCACCCGTCTCGAGCAGGAGCTTCGCGGAGCCGTAGACGGTCTGGGCGGCCAGCATGAGCGCCGTGTCCCGGTGGAGACCGACCTTCACGCCACCGTCGGCGAGGGCCTCGATGATCAGCATCACGTACGCGGGACCGCTGCCCGAGAGTCCCGTCACGGCGTCGAGGAGGGACTCGTCCAGGGTGACCACGCGACCGACGGCGCGGAAGAGATCCGTGGCGAGATCGAGGTCGACCTTCGACGCGTGGGATCCAGCGGCGATGGCGGTGGCGCCGGCCAACGCGGTCGCGGGCGTGTTGGGCATCGTGCGGACGACGCGCGTCCCTTTCGGCAAACGGGCTTCGAGGGCGGCGAGGGGCACGCCCGCCGCGACGGAGACGAGGAGATGTTTCGCCTGCACGTGAGGCGCGATCGACGCCAGGAGCTTGTCGATGGCCTGGGGCTTCGTGGCGAGGACGACCACGTCCGACTCGGCGAGGAGGGTCGCGTTCTCCGGGGTCGTCCGGACACCGTGGCTCCGCGCGAGCTCGGCGAGCTTCTCCGCGACCACGTCGCTGGCGACGAGGTCCTTCGCCGCCACGGTTCCCGACTGGACGAGTCCGCGAATGAGCGCGGACGCCATGTTCCCCGCGCCGATGAATCCGATGGTCCGAGTCGTCATCCCTGCCTCCCGCCTGCGCAAATAGGAAAAGCCCCGACCGAGGTGACTCGGACGGGGCTTTCGTGTCGCATCGACTCGGAGCTGAGCTCTGTCGCTGCTCTCCGACTTCACTCTCCTCGCGGAGAAGCGAACGCCGGAGTTACGAAGTCACTTGGTCGACGCCGTGAGGCAGTCCGTGTACTTCTTGAGCGCGTCCGCGTCGCCCTTGCCGCAGGCCGCGTCCTTGTTGTCGACGATGCACTGCGAGGCCTTCTGGACCGTGCCCTCGCACTTGACTTCCGCGGCGCTGCCGGAAGCTTCCGACGTCGCGGAGGTGCAGCCCTTGATGACGTCGGCCGCGTCGTCACAGACGCTCTTGCCACACGCAACCACGGCAAACGAAACAACGGCAACCGCCGCAATGCTCAAGATCGATTTCATCGGGTTCTGCTCCTCAATCGATGGGGTAAAGGAAACCACTCGGAGACGGCCATTCAACCGGCCGAGATGAGTCCACGTCAAGTTCTTCCCGTTGTGGGCCGTGACGAGGGTTCGGCGAAGTGAATAACACGATCCGCGCGACCCTTTGCAATGGCGATTTCGCGCTCCCCTATCCATGGGACTCGTTCGAGGATGCGAACGACCCTACGCGGAATCGAGGGAAGCGGGGTCCGTATCGCGCCAACTATCCGAGAGAACTTCGGTTGCCGTCGTTTTCCACCGACGCCCATCGAGCTGGACCGTCGCCACGTTCCGCAGAGTTCCTGGCCGGCAGAGGGGGCGGTGACCCGCGACCCTGTCCCCTTCGGGACGACGGCATCAGGGCAACGCGCGTGTCAGCGCAGCGACGCTTTCGCCGAGCCAGTCTTCCATCGCTTCGCGGGACCTCGCGCCGTCGTCTCCGAGGTCCGCGGCGAAGCGGTCGTACCGCCACCGGAGGAGCATCTTCCGCGACACGGTCGGATCCTCGCTGATCGCCGCGGCCCACGTCATGCCGAGAACGGTGGTGCGATCCTCGACGGCCAGGGACGCATGACGTTTCGCGAGCGCGATGGGGGCACCGTGCCGAATCTGCGCGAGCGCTTCCTCGCGATAGCGGCGGGGAATGAGGAGCGTCGCCGCCACGGTCGCCAGTCGTTCGGCGAGCTTGTCGTGCGCATCGGCGAGCACGAAGCGGATCGCTTCCACGGCGGCGAGGCCGGTCGTGCGCAGCGTCTCGACGCGTGCGAGGACGTCGGCCCGTGCGGCCTCGACGGCGTCGGCGGTCATGCCGAGCTTCGTGCCCACCGCGCGTACGACGGACTCTTCCCGTGGATCGAGGGAATCCGCCGCGGCGGCGTGCCATGCGCCCCTCACGAGACCGCGAACGATGCCGGCCTCGATCTCCCCGTAGACGTCCAGCGACTCCACCGGTTTCGGCGGTTCGGCGGCCAACGTCGCACCGTCCGCTTCCGGCAGACCGAGAGCGCCGATGAGGGCCGCCACCGTCCGCGCTTCCTCCGCGTCGATGGGACCGTCCGCCGCGTACACGGAGCGCAGGATCCGGACGGCGAGGGTGCCGAGGCGCTTCACGCGCTGGACGTCCTTGTCGCTCGGCTTCGACGAGAAGAGGGATCGCAGTCCCCGCGCGCCGACTTCGAGCGTGACCTTCTCCCGCAGCACCTCGTGCATCGGGAAGAACACCGGCGGGCAGGCGGTCGCCAGCGTGCGGGTCATGTCGATGATCCAGCGGTCGCAGTCGGTGGTCATGCGGAGCGCGTCGATGCCCGAAAGCACGGCCATGTACGCGTCGTGCCGGCGCTTCGCCATGGCGTCGAGCGTGTCACGGGGGGCGGCACCTCCCGACGCGAACGCGAAGAACGAGTCCTCGGAGAGCGTGGAGACGAGTCGGGAGAAGGCCGTCGCGTGCGGAGCGTTCGTCGGGGCACCCATGGACGAAAAAGTACGCGGCAACCGACCTCGCGCCCACACGGAAGTTGCCGATCGGAAGCTACCTCGCTATCGCCGGAGGACATGCATCCCCGCCGGCTCCTTCCTCGTCTCGGCTCTGCCACGGGAATCGCGCTCTTCGTCGCTTTCGCGGGCATCGCGGCTGGCACGTTCTCCACGACCGGGTGCATCGACATCACGCCGAAGGAGAAGGACGCCGGCGCGTCCGCCGCCGTCGACGAAGGTGGAATCGTCACCGCGCAATCGGACGGCGGACCCAGCGGTTCGGGTTGCGCGCAGGATCCGATCTCCAAGGTGACCCTTTGCACCACTGTGTCCGTGTGTCCGACGATCGCGGTCGACCACGATCTTTTCCCCAATTGCGGGTACCGGATCCGGAAGGACGGCTTCGTCCTCGAATGTTGGTGCAACGGCTACGTGTGCCCCATGGGCACGCCGACGACCTGCCAACAGGTTTCGGATCTCCTCGCACAGCAGTCCGAAGTCGGCGTGTGCACCCAGGTCGAGGAAGGTCGGTGCACGGGCGGGAGTGCGGTCGCCGACGCGGGAACCTCCGGTTCCGGTCAGCTCGTCGGATGCGATCGCGATTGCATGAAGACCTGCGGCGGATCGGAGGACTGCCAACGACTCTGCGGCTGCAAGTAGGCCATGCGGCGCGCGCGCGCAGCGTTCGTGGTCCTTTTCGCCCAGGTCCTCGGGCTCGCCCACGCCGCCGATGCCCGTGCCGAGTGCTCGTCCGTCGCCTCGCCTCCGGCCCTTTCGCAGGCACGCTCCGCGCGATGGCTCGTGGGCGACGACATCCGCTTCCAGTCGACGCTCGACGCCGAGAGGACGTACCTCCGGAACGTCGACGCCGCGCTCGGCCGTGACGTCTCCCCGTACCAGGCGTTCGGTGCCGCGACGGTCGCCGCGCAGTTCGTGCCCACGATCGGCGTGTGCAGCAACCGTGGACTCGAGAACTCCAGGCTCGTCCGCGCCCGGTACGGCGGTTCGGCCGGACTCACGCACTCCGCGACGGGACTGCACCTACGATTGTCGTTCCTCCACGCGCGGGACGAACTCGCCGTCACGACCTCGTCGACGAAAGGAGCGGACGCGGCGACGACCGGGTACGCGCAGAGTCTCGTCGCGCTCCGTGTCGGTCACGAACGCTACGCGAACGCCCTCCTCGGGTACGTCGGATCGGAGGACACGTTCGCGGGGATCGGCACGGGCGGCGTCGCGCTGCGTCCGAAGCTCGTGGGCTCCGCGGCTCCGGGATTTTTCGTCGGGCTCTCGGTGCCCGAGATCCACTCGACGGTCGTCACGCTCCTCCAACGCGGTCGCCCCGAGCTCGTGTCGCTCCTGTCGCGTGATCTCCCCATGCCGTTCGTGCCGGTGATGCTCTCCCTCGGACCCACGTACATCCGGGAGGAGCAGCAGACCGTGGGCCTCGTGCGTCTCCGCGGCAGTACGCTCCGCGGAGGTCACGGACCGAAGCGCACGTTCGAGAGATTGGACTCGGGCGCGTACCAGGAGGGGATGAGCAGCGAACACTCG
>JAXLYL010000024.1:0-100938 GCA_046351475.1 Polyangiaceae bacterium | reverse complement strand
TCCTTTCGCGCGACCTCCCCATGCCGTTCGTGCCGGTGATGCTCTCCCTCGGACCCACGTACATCCGGGAGGAGCAGCAGACCGTGGGCCTCGTGCGTCTCCGCGGCAGTACGCTCCGCGGAGGTCACGGACCGAAGCGCACGTTCGAGAGGCTGGACTCGGGCGGATACCAGGAGGGGATGAGCAGCGAACACTCGCACGTCGGTCCCACGTTCGAACTCTCGTTGGAGGCCCGGGAAGCGCGCGTCCGTCACGCCCGGTTCCGCTGGGACCTCTCGTATTCGGAAGCGTTCGCGAGTCGCGCGGGCCGCGCGAACGTCCACCTCGGCGCCCACCTCGAGGGCACGTTGTTCCAGAGCCGCTTCTTCGTCGACACCCTCGAGAACCTGTCGGGAACGCGCAGGGGCACGGCGTGGGGCATCGGAGGAGGCGGCGTGGCCAGCCTGCGCATCGACTGGATCACGATGTCGCTCGACGCGCTCGTCGGGACGAACCGTCCCGAATTGCTTTCGCTCATCCCCTCGGCGGCGGATCGGTTCGAGGGGTTCGGGAGCTTCTCGCTGCGCGTGGAGAACTGAGGTCGCCGGTCGTCAGACGATGGCCGTCCGCGCGTTCTTCTGGCTCTCGTCGCGCTCTTTCAGCGACTCGAGGATGATGACCGCGGTCTCCTCGATGGCGCGTCCGGTCACGTCGATGACGGGCCACTGCGGACGGCTGCGGAAAAGCTTCATGGCGAAATCGAGCTCTTCTTTCACCTGCTCGCGGAGGCCATAGTTCGCGTCGACCGGCATGCCGAGCTGCTTCAGCCGCGCCTTCCGGATCTCGATGAGCTGATCGACTTCGATCGTGAGACCGACGATGCGGTCCTGAGGCGCCTCGAAGAGCTCCGGCGGCGGTTCGACCCCGAGGACGAGGGGGAGGTTCGCGACCTTGAGGCCTCGTTGCGCGAGGAGCGTGGAGAGCGGCGTCTTCGACGTGCGGCTCACGCCGACGAGGATGAGATCCGCCTTCTTGAAGTTGCGCGGCTCCTTGCCGTCGTCGCTCTTGACCGTGAACTCCACGGCCTCGATGCGGCGGAAATACTCCTCCGAGAGCGGGAGCATGCCGCTCGGCATGTTGATCGGCTGGCGATCGAGGTAGGCGCTCAACTTGCCGATGAGGGATCCGATGAGATCGAGGGCCTCGACCTTGAGCTCGTAGCTCGCGATGTGGATGTATTCGCGGAGTTCGGGGCTCACGACGGTGAAGACGACGAGGGCGCCTTCCTTGGAGGCCCGTTCCAGGATGGGACGCGCCGCTTCCTTCGAGCGCACCCGCGTGTGGAGGCGGATCTGCGCTCCCGAATGGGGAAACTGCAGCATCGCGGCGCGGACGACCTTCTCGGCAGTCTCGCCCGTCGAATCACTGAGCACGTCGATACGGCGAACGTCCACCACGCGTGGATCCTTTCTCGGGAGACCCCGGAGCGTACAAGCATCCGGACGTCGGATCCTGAAAATCCGTCGCGTCCGCGTGCGAAACCCCGCGTGTCAGATCGGGATGAAATCCGCGCGACGGTACAGTGCGACCACGGGCACTCCGGTGGCCTCGATGGCCTCGCGCCCGCCTTCGGAGCGATCGACGATCGCCACAACTCCGGCGACGACGTATCCCGCATCGCGGAGTCGATCGGCCGCGCGGAGCGTGGAACCTCCGGTCGTCACGACGTCCTCGAGGAGCGCGATGCGCGCTCCCTTCGCGAGGTGCGTGTCGCCCTCGACGAGCCGCCTGGACCCGTGGTCCTTCGCTTCCTTGCGGACGTAGAGTGCGTCCTTCGGCGTGCCACGTTGGAAGCTACGGAGCGCCACCGCACTCGCGAGGGGACATCCACCGAGTTCGACGCCGGCGACCGCGTCGACGTGGCCGAAGGTCGGCGTGGCGAGGGCGGCCAACATGGCGTCGGCGACGAGGGCGTGACCTTCCGCGAGGAGGACCGTCTGCTTGCAGTCGACGAAAAAGTCGCTCTCCTTTCCGGAGGCGAGCACGACCTTCTTCCGCGCGAACGAACGGGCGCGGAGGAGTTCGAGGAGCCGATCCGTCGCGCCGTCGGGGCTCACGCGCGCTTCTTGTGGAGCGCGCCTTTGGCGCCCTTCTTGAGCGCGGGGACGACGGGCGGAGGCGGACCTCGTCGCGCCTCGACCTTCGCGGGCGGCGCGGCGGGCTTGGGCGCTTCGAGTCGGCGTACGGGCTCGTGGCGGCCGTTCGTCATGGCGACGGCGGCGGGCTTCGTCGCGACCGCGGGAGCGGCCTTCGCGGGAGCGGCTTTCTCGGTGGTCGCCTTCGCGCGGGACTCGGACTTCGCGGATCGCGAAGCCGTCATGTCCCCGGCCTCGACGAGGCCGCGCACGAGTGCACCTTCGGCGATGGAGAGCTTCGGGGCCCGGAGGTCGCCGACCACGCGGGCACCTTCCTCGAGGACCAGGCTGTCTTCGGCGACGAGGTCGCCCTTCACGGCGCCGCGAACGACGATGGAGCGCGCGTTCACGTTCGCCGCGACGAGGCCCTTCTCGCCGATGGTGCACGCACCGTCGACGGAGACTTCACCCTCGACGCTCCCCAGGATCTCGAGGTCCGACGCACCCGTGATGCGTCCGCGGATCCGGGTCCCTTCGCCTACGACCGATACGTCCCTCATCGCTGCCTGCCTCGTTCCGGATTCGGGGGATCAGACGTCCATGTCGACGTTGCCCTTGAACTGGGCGCCGTCGGCGATCGTGATGCGGGCCGCGCGGACGTTGCCGACGACCTTCGCGCCGTTCTGCAAGTCGACGCGATCCTGGGCGGACACGTTCCCCGTGATGCTGCCCGCGACGGTGAGCGTGGAACCTTCGACGTCGGCCTCGACGACCGCGCCGTGTTCGACGGTGACGGCGTCCTTCGAGGAGAGCTTTCCCCGAATCGTGCCCTGGACGATCACGTCGTCGTCCGAGGTGACTTCGCCTTCGATGCTGATTCCCGATCCGATGACCGTGCTCGCCATGATTCCGTTCTCCTGATTGCGGCGGGGATTACTTGCGCCGGACCGACGTCGTGCGTTCACCCATGGACTCGAGCTCCGACGGGAGATCGAACTCGCACTCGATGCGGCCGGCGAACCGGGCGCCGTTCTCGAGGGAGAAGGCCGCTCCACGCACGTCGCCGCGGACCTTCGCGTTGGCACCGATGCGGACCTGACCCTTGGCGAGGATGTCGCCTTCCAGGGTCCCGAGCACGGTGACGTCGTTCGCGTCGAGGTTGGACGTGACCGACCCCGACTCGCCCACGGAGAAGTTCCCGCGGACGCTGACTTCACCTTCGAGAGACCCGTCGACGACGAGATCCCCGTCGCCGGTGACGCGGCCGCGGATGCGGGTGCCGGCGCCGATGACGGCGGTGTCTCCGGTGTGTCGTCGTGATGTCTTTCCTTGGGCCATGGGTCGATCTCTCCGAGGAACGGGCCGAAGCCGGCGGGACCTTAGGTCAAACCTCGCGTGAATGGAACGCCCTCGCGCGCCCCGTCCCGCGGAACGAATCCCGGCGAAAATCGGGGGCCGGGACACGCGGAACTCCGCGGGCTCGGAAGCGACTCGGTGTAGAGTCCGCCGCAATGAGCGCTCCCCAGGACCCGAGGTCGCCGGACCGAAGCGCGTTCCGCGCGATCGCGGGGGACTGGAAGCCCTCCTGGAGCACGCTCGTCTGGTTCGTGGTGGCGCTGGTCGCGTCCGTCCCGGCGTGGATCGTGAAGCATCCGCCGCTCCAGGACATGCCGTTCCATTACGCCACGCTGCGCGTGATCCACGACTTCTCCGATCCGACCTACGCGTTCCGGAACTTCTACACCCTCGACCTGCTCCACACGCAATACGTCCTCTACTACTTGGTGGGGCACGTCCTCGCGTTCGTCCTCGGGGTGAAGATCGCGAACGTCGCCATGATCTGCCTCTACCTCGCAGGCACGCCGATCGCGCTCCGCTTCCTCCTCCGGGCCCTCGGCCGGGACGAGAGACTCGCGATGCTCGTCATCCCGCTGCTCGTGAACCCCATGTTCATGCTCGGGCTCCTGCCGTTCGTGTTCGGCATTCCGGTGATGTTCGTCGCGCTCACGGCGGCGATCCGTTGGATCGACGAACCCACCCCCGCGCGGGGCGTGATCCTCGGCGTCCTCGCCATCGCGACCTTCTACGCCCACGTGTTGCCGTTCGCCCTTTTCGGCCTCGGCTTCATCGGCGTCTTCCCGTGGACCCGACCGAAACGATGGATCCGCGCGGGCCTTCCGGTGGTCCCCTCGTTGATCGTCGTCGTCCTCTGGCTCACGACCTCGGACGCCGGGAAGGGATCTCTCGGAGGGCTCGGTGGCGGCAAACAGGTGCCTCTCGCTCTCGAAGCGGCTCTCCCCGGATTCTTCACGTGGTCGGTGAACGTGTTCCGCGATTCGAGCGACGAGCTCTTCTTCGTCCTCGCGTGCGTGACGGTGCTCGTCCTCGTCGCGCTCGCGGCCTCCGAGCGACCCACCGAGGCTACGACGGACCCGAACGGTGCACCCGCCGTCGGACCCGGTCTGCGTGCTTACGTGATCCTCCCGCTCGCGTGTCTCGCGCTCTACTTCACGACCGGCGAGAACCTCGGGGAGGTTTGGCTCTTCTCGCAACGTTTCCCCGTGCCGTTCCTGATGTCGCTCGTGCCACTCGTTCCCATGCCCCGCGAAGCCCACCGCCGCTCGGTCGCCACCGCGGTGATGGCCGTCGTCGCCTGCGCGTCGACGATGAACACGGCGCGGCACTTCGTGGAATTCGAGACGAAGGAGGTGGGAGACATCGACGAGGCCATCGCCACGATCCCGAAGGGACAGCGGGTCGTGGGGCTCATCTACGACAAGTTCTCGACCGTCGTGCCCCACGCTCCGTTCCTGCACTACGTTTCGCGCTACCAGGCGGAGAAGGGCGGCATGGTCCTCTTCTCGTACGCACACTTCAAACACTGGCCCTTCCACTACCTGCCGGGCAAGGTGCCGCCACCCGGTCACGTGCGCGAACGGTGGGAGTGGATGCCCGAGGCCGTGCCGATCGAGGAGCTCGCCGGCGCGTACGATTTCGTGCTGACGCGCGGTCCCGGCTTCCACCCGCCTCCTGGTACGTTCCACCCGACGTTCCGGGGCGCGCGTTGGACGGTTTGGGAGAAGGACGGGCCGGGGCGATGAACGTCCTCGTCTCCGGAGGAGCGGGCTACATCGGATCGCACACGGTCCTCGCCCTCGTGCGCGGTGGACACCGCGTCGTCGCGTTGGACGACCTCTCCGCGGGTCGTCGCGAGGCCGTCGATGCTTCCGCCACGCTCGTCGTGGGGGACGTCCGCGACGGGGCCCTGGTCGCGGAAGTCGTCCGCGCGCACCGGATCGAGTCCGTCGTGCATTTCGCGTCGCGCATCCAGGTCGGTGAGTCGGTCTCGAATCCGCGGATCTACTACCGGGACAACGTCGTCGCGAGCCTCGCCTTCCTCGACGCCGTCCTCGACGCGGGCGTGCGGAACTTCGTCTTCTCCTCGTCCGCGGCCGTCTACGGCGACCCCGTCGCGACTCCCATCGACGAGTCCCATCCCAAGGTGCCCAAGAGTCCGTACGGGGAGTCGAAGCTCGTCGTCGAATGGGCCCTCGAGAGTTACGCCCGCGCGTACGGACTTCGCTACGCCGCGCTCCGCTACTTCAACGCCGCCGGCGCCGACGCCGCGTCGGGACTCGGGGAGTGCCACGAACCCGAGACCCACCTGATTCCCCTGGTGCTCGAAGCCGCCCTCGGCGCGCGACCGCATGTGACCGTGTTCGGCCACGACTACGACACTCCCGACGGTACCTGCATCCGGGACTACGTCCACGTGCTCGATCTCGCCGACGCCCACGTCGCGGCGCTGGTCCACCTCGCGGGAGGGAATCCGGGCGGCGCGTTCAACCTCGGTTCGGGCACCGGGCATTCCGTGAACGAAGTCCTGCGGGCGGTCGAGACGGTGACGGGCAAGAAGGTGCCCGTCGTCCGCGGCGAGCGTCGCCCCGGGGATCCGCCTTCGCTCGTGGCCTCGCCGCGACGCGCCGAGGAAACGTTGGCGTGGCGCGCCAGTCGCTCGTCCCTCGAACGCATCGTCTCGGACGCGTTCGCCTGGCACACCGCAGGACACGCGTCGCGAGCCTCGAAGGCCCACGTCCGAGGTTGACTCTTCGGGGGGAATGCGCGAACGCTTCCCGGGGAATGTCCCGTCCGACGCTGACCGCCGTCATTCCCATCTTCAACGAAGAGAGCGTGATCCCGGAGCTCCACAAGCGCCTCCAGGATCTCCTCTCGGCGATCGAAGCCGGGGCCGGTGCGCGCGGCACCTCGCCGTTCACGACCGAGGTCGTCTTCGTGGACGACGGTTCGAAGGACGCGTCTCTCGCCATGCTGCGCGACCTCTCCGCGCAAGAGCCTCGCTACCGCGTGGTGTCGTTCGCGCGGAACTTCGGTCACCAGCGGGCGATCACGGCGGGCATCGACTACGCGCGGGGCGAAGCCGTCGTCGTCATGGACGCCGACCTCCAGGACCCCCCCGAGGTCGTCGTCGAGATGGTCCAGAAGTGGCGCGAGGGATTCGACGTCGTCTACGGAAAGAGGCGGTCCCGACAGGGCGAGACCTTCTTCAAACTGCTCACGGCGAAGATCTTCTACCGCACGTTCGCCGCCATGATTCCCATCGAGGTACCCCTCGACACGGGCGACTTCCGGCTCATGAGCCGAAAAGTCGTCCTCGCCCTCCGATCGCTCCGGGAGGCCCACCGGTTCGTCCGCGGGATGGTCTCGTGGGTCGGGTTCCGACAGACCGCCGTGCTCTACGATCGCCACGAGCGGTTCGCCGGAGAGACGAAGTACCCGCTCTCGAAGATGATCCGCTTCGCGATCGACGGCATCACCTCCTTCAGTGTGCTGCCGCTCCGGTTCTCGACGTACCTCGGCATGTTCGTGAGCGTCGTCGCGATCGCGGTGGCGCTCTGGGCGGTCGTGGCCCAGGTCGTCTTCCACGCCACCGTGCCCGGATGGACGGCGATCGTCGTCCTCGTCGCGTTGCTCGCGGCGGCGCAGCTCCTCATGATCGGAATCCTCGGCGAATACATCGGCCGCATCTACGAGCAGGTGAAGGAGCGTCCGCTCTACGTCGTGAAGGAGAAGGTGAACCTCGCGCACTCCGTGGACGACGATTCGGACGACGACGAACCCGCCACCGGCCCCCTCACTCCTCTCCACATCGCCGTCCCGAACGGCGACGACGACGACCTGGCGGAGTCGCCCTCGTGAGGATTCCGATCGCTCGCGCGCTCTTGCTCCTCGTCCCCGTGGTCGGCGTGGTCGAGTACGGCCTCCACGTCTGGCAGGTCCGCGACGTCGTTTCCGACGCCGACTGGGCCGGAGCGCGCGAACTCGTGCAGCGCACCGCGAAGCCCGAGGACCTGGTCACCTTCGCCCCGCGATGGATCGGACCCGTCGCGCAGATGCATTTCGGGGACGGGATCGCGTCGTTGCCTCGGATCGCCCACGCGGACGTGACGCGCTTTCCGCGCGCGATCGAGGTCTCCGTGCGCGGACGCCACGACGACGAACTCTCGGGGTGGCGAACGTCCCAGGAAGAGCGGGCCGGCAAGGTCACCGTCCGCGTGCTCGAGAACCCTTCGGTCCTCCCCGTCCTCGTCGATCTCGTGACCCGCGTCGAAACACGCCAAGTTTCCGTCGCACGGGACTCCACGCCCTGCGCGCCCGTCGATGGCGCTGCCCAGACCGGGCAGCTCGGGTACGGTACCGCCATTCCGGGTCACCGTTTCCAGTGCGCAGCCGGCTTCCTGGGAGCGTCCGTCCTCGCGGACCTGGAGTACCGCCCGCGTCGTTGCATCTACGCGCAGCCCCCGGGGGGCGGCTCCACGCTGCATCTCGCGTTCCCCGGAGTGAAGATGGGCACGAGCCTCATGGGGCACCACGCGATCTCCGTGCACCAGGAACGGGACAAGACCGGGGCTTCCGTCGCGCTCACGGTGCGTGTCGGTGACAAGACGCTCGGTCGGAACGTCCACGCGGACGGCGAAGGATGGAAGTCCTTCGAGTTCGACACGCGACCCCTGGAAGGTCAGACCGTGGAGGTCCTCGTCGACGTGAGCAGCGCCGCGGGAGGACGTCCCTACTGTTTCGAACTCACGTCCCGCTGACCGCCCTTCGCGCCCCAGGCGCACACCTGCGCCCCGATGGGTAGCCACGCGAGGTTCGGTTCCATCGGACGGAGGCCCGCGAGGAACTTCGGAAAGAAGACGATGTAGTCGAGGGACGTGCCTTCCAGCCCGGCGTCCCGGAGGAGACGTTTCGTCTCCCACGGCCAGAGGAGGATCGCGTCCTCGTCGAACTTGCACGTCGCGACCGCGCGCCGGGTGAGCGGGTTCCACGGATTGTGCTCGAACACCACGAGACGCCCGCCCTCGGCGAGGAGCGAGGTCATTCGCGCGACCAGGGAGGCACGCTCGTCCGGCTTCACGTGGTGGAGCACGTTCGCGACGACGATCGCCCCGAACTTCCCCTTCGGGAGCGCGTCGAGATCGGACGTGAGCGACGCGGACGGCACCCGTTCCTTCGCGCGCGCGACGCTCATCGAGGAAGGGTCGTACCCGTGGACGTCCGGGAACGACTCGTGGAGATGAACCAGGAGGTTGCCGATGCCACACCCGAAATCGAGGACAGGGGAGGTGAACGACGAACCGAGGAGCCGGACGAGCACGTCCCGCTTGTACGCGGCGAAGTAGTCGGGGTCCTCGCCGCTCGCGCGGATGCTCGCGCGGTGGTCGTCGTCGTAGGTTCGCGCGTGTCGATCGAATTCCGGCCCGGACATGGAGACACCCGATAGCACTCGCGGCGACGAGGTCCTAGCGCCGGACCCCGTTGGGAAGTCCGGGGTTCACCGGATCGAGCCGCACCTCCGCACCCGCCCGCGTCGCCCGGAGGAGGACGCGATCCGGGAACGCGTTCCGCAGGCACGTCACGGATTCCGGGGACTTCTCCATGACGTAGAAGACGTCGGCGCGGGGGTAGAGCGTCGCCGGGTAGTTCTGCGTGAGGTCGAGACCACCGTTCCGGAACCCCGCGTACGGAGGAATGAGGACCAAGGCATTTTTCGCCCGGGTCTTCTCGACGACGTCCACGAGTTCGCGCATCGGGCCGAGCGACGCCTTGACGCTCGGGACGACGAATGGTGCCAGTCGCACGACGCCCAGGACGATGGCCGTCGCGGCGAGCACCGCGCCTCCGCCCGTCCGGAGAGGCGGACCGGGGACGAATTCGCGGGTCGCGTCGACCCACACGCGCGCGAGCGCTACGCCGCCTCCCACCGCGCACGGGACGAGCAGCGGTAGGACGTATCGTGGACCGAATCCCCAGTCGTACCCCCGTCCGTATTCGCTGGCGCAATACAGCGTCACCAGCGCGGTCGACGACACGAAGGAAATGAACGCGAGGCGACGTTCACTCCGGCCGAGGGACGCGAGACCGAACGCACCGAGAGCGATCGAGTTGGGCCACCAGCAGTACGTCGACGTCGCGACGGGAAAGCCCCACTTGAGATCGTCCCATCCCGGCACGCTGAAACGCATGACCGCCCACGGATGGATGAGGGGAATGAGCGAATACCCCGTCGCGAACCAGCGTCCGATCTGCAGACGCAGGATGACCAGCACCGGGACCGCGACCAGCGTGAGGCCGAAGACTCCACCCAGGCACGCGCGCCACGACAGCTTCCCTCGGAGGACGGCATAGAGGGCGTAGAGCGCGAGACCGGACGCGAGCGTCGCTCCGTCCGCGGGGCGGCTCGCTCCGATCCCGGCCACCGCCACGCCGAGCACCGTTCCCGAGAGGAACTCCGCGCGATTTCCGCGCCCTTTCGTCGACGCGGCGGCGAGGCACTCCATCGCGGTAGCGAAGAGCGCGGCCACGAACACGTGCGAGTACCGCGACCCCGCGTTGACGAGCGTCATCGTCGAGAGCGTCGTGACGAGGGCGGCGAGGACTCCCGCGGGGGCGACGTAGTCCTCGTCGAGGAAGGAAGTCGCCGCACGTCGGGCGAGCCGTGCGACCGCGACCGCGAGAATCCCGAAGGCCGCCGGACCCGCCAGCCACGGCGCCCGGAACAAACGGATGAACGGCGCCATGAACAGGGGCCATCCCGGCGTGTACATCGAGAACGTCCGTCCCTCCGTCTGGAACACCCAGAAGTTCTGGAACGAGTCCGCGCACGGAGGCGCGTCCGCGTAGGCGCGGAACTTCGCGAACGTCGCGGCCTGGTACGTGTAGGCCCACTCGTCCGAGCTGTCGATCCTGCGTTCGAGCACGAACACGGCGAACGCCGTCGCCGCGAGCATCGCGACGAGGAAGATGCTCGCGTCGGCCACGAGGAACTTCCGGTGCGACAGCACGGTGGACGACGAGGTTTCGGGCAGGCTCGAAGGGCGCGTCGCACGCTGCGACGTGGCCGCACCCGCGAGTCCGGAAATGACGATGGCGTGCAGTTCCACGAGTTCGAGCGCCGACGCGGTGAGTTTCCGCGCGAGGAACCACGAACCTCCCATCGCGAGGAGACCGACGAGCGTCGTCCCCCACGCTCGGAGCGCAGCAGTGCCCACGACCGCGAAGGCGAGCGCGACGCCGAGGAGGGACGTCACGCGTGGTGCGTCGACGACGACCGCGAACGCTCGCGCGTACTCCGGCAGCGACGGTGCGACGCCGACGACGACGAGGGCCGCCGCGAACGCCCAGAGGCCCGCGTCTCGGAATCGCAGGCGGTTGGCGACGACGGCACCGACCGTCGCGCAGATCGACGTGTGCGCGATGACGAAGGCATCGCCGAAATTGGAGACGTACGGCGTGTTCACGGTCGTGGGCGCGGAGCGCTCGCTCCCAGCACTATCACGGGCGCCCCTGGACGGGTGCGCGAACCCCACGGGACGCTATCGTCGGACGCGTCGTCGAAGTGCTAGGGTCCCCGGGTCCGCGATGCATCCTTCTCCTTCCCGCCGTGATCGGTTCGTGGACCCCGCCATCGGCGGAGGTCTCGCCGCCGCGTACGTCGTCTGGCTGCTGTCCACCGCGCGATCGCTCGGTTTCCCGCGGGACGAAGGGTTCTACTTCCGCGCCGCGAACGAGTACGGCCGGTGGTTCAAGCGCCTCTTCGAGGGCGACACGACGGTGCTCGAGCGCGCGGCCGTCGACGGTTCCTGGGGCTACAACCACGAGCATCCGGCGCTGATGAAGAGTCTGTTCGCGATCTCCCGCAACCTCCTCTGGGAGAAGTGGAAGGTCTTCGAGGACTTCAGCACCGCGTGCCGGTTCCCCGCGATGCTCATGGGTGGCCTCGCGATCGCGGTCACCTACCTCTTCGCCGCACGCGCGTACTCCCGGCGGGCGGGCGTGTTCGCCGCCGCGTTCCTCGCGTTGTCGCCCGCGTACTTCTTCCACGCCCACCTCGCGTGTTTCGACATCCCGATCGTCGCGATGTGGACGCTCTGCATCTACGTCTACTGGCGTGCCTACACGGAAAAGTCGGTCGGCTGGGCGCTGCTCCTCGGAGTCGTGTACGGGCTCACGCTCGAGACGAAGCACAACGCGTGGATCCTGCCGGAGGTGTTCGTCGTCCACACCTTCTGGGCCGACCGCAAGTCGATCCTCAAGGACCTCTCCGAGGGACGCGTGTCGGTTCCGACGACGCTCCTCGCGATGGCGACCGTGGGGCCGCTCGTGTTCGTGGCGCTGTGGCCCTGGCTCTGGAACGACACGCTCCCGCGCATCCAGGAGTACGCCCAGTTCCACTTGAACCACGAGTACTACAACATCGAATTTCTCGGCGTGAACTACTTCGGTCCGCCCTCTCCGAAGCTCTACGCGCCCGTGATGATCTTCGCGACGGTGCCCGGGGTCGCGCTGCTCGCGTTCGCCGTCGGCGCCTGGACGCGCCTCCGTCACGCGATCGAACGGGTGAAGACCTTCGTCGTGCACACGTGGAGTCCGTCCCCGAACCGCACCGCATTCGGGGTCGTCGCCGACGTCGAGGACCGGAACGAGACCGACCTCCTCGTGTTCCTCGGATTCGCCGCCGCGATCGCCCCGTTTTTCCTGCCGAAGACTCCGATTTTCGGCGGAACCAAACACTGGATGACCGGGTACCCGTTCATGATGATGTGGGCCGGCGTCGGAGTCGACCGCGTGTTCGATGCGTTCGCGAAGGCGTTCCCGACGACCGATCGCACGCGTGACCGCGTCCGCGAGGTGCTCCTCGCGATCACGCTCCTCGCCGCCCCGCTCGCCACGACCCGACATTCCCACCCGTTCGGTCTGTCGACGTACATGCCCTTCGTGGGCGGTTCGGCGGGCGGCGCCGATCTCGGTTTGTTCCGCCAGTTCTGGGGATTCACCACGCAGAGCGCCGCGAAGTTCCTCGCGACGGCTCCCCCTCGGTCCACGGTCTTCATCCACGACACGGCGTGGGACAGCTGGGCGACGATGCAGTTCGAACACCGCCTGCGGCCCGATCTCGTGGGCGTGGGCGCGCCCCACGACGGGACGTACGCGATCCTCCACCACGAACTCCACATGGAGGAAGTCGACTACGAGGTTTGGGTCGCCTACGGCACGGCCGCACCCGCCCACGTGGTGACCCACGACGGCGTCCCCATCGTGAGCGTCTACCGACGTCCGTAGACGGCTTCGAGGATCCGTTCGGCGTTCTTCGCCGAGAAGTAGAGACCCCGCGCGTAGAGCTTCTTCCGATCCTCCTCCGGAAGATCACCGTCGCGTCCCGTGACGGCCGCATGGAGCAGGATCGCCGTGGTCACGCTCACGTTGAGGCTCTCGACGAAGCCGCGCATCGGAACGCGCACGCGGCGCGTGCATCGCTCCATGATGGCCGGCTGGATGCCGTCCCTCTCGTTGCCGACGACCAGCGCGAACTTCGGGATCGTGCGCAGATCATGGGGTTCGAGTTCTCCGTCGGGATGGGCGGCCACGAGTTCGAGTCCACGCGCGTCGAGCATGGCCAGGGCCGGCTCGGGCGTCCCGTGGCAGACCACGTCCATCCACTTTTGCGTGCCGCGTGCGACCGTTCCCGCGGCGAGGAACCCGTTCGAGCCCTCCTCGACGACGTGGATGCGGGCGAGCCCGAACGCCTCGGACGTGCGGAGAACGGCGGCGCCGTTGTGCGGGTCGTAGGGAGAATCGAAGACGACCGTCACGGAATCGAGGCGTCTCCCGATGACCTCACGCAGGCGGGCCCGTCGCTCGTCGGTTACGTAAGCGTCCAGAGCATGGATGAGCTCGTCGGGGCTCCATTTCTCGGACCGCCCGCGGCGTTCGGCCAGGAGCTCTTCCGCGGAAAGGACTCCCTCGCTGCGCCGTCGCACGGGGGGGACTTCTACCGTCCTCGCGCGTCCCCCGCGACGTCGAAATTGTGCGCCCCAAATGGGGCCGAGGTCCCCCTGGAACGCTAGAGTAGGTCGGTTTTCCCACGATGAACGAGGTCAATCGCGAAACCGCCCTTCCAGCCCTCCGGCGACGTCGTCGCCGCGATTGGGGACGGATCGTCGCGCGCGCGATCGCGGTGGTCCTCGCGATCGTCGGCCTCTTGCCGTTCGCGCTCGGCGCGATCGTCCGCACGGAGTGGGCGCGCACGCGCGTGTCCTCCGAGACCACGGCTCTCCTCGCCTCGCAGGGCATCCACGCGAAGTACGGCGTCGAGCTGCAGCTTTGGCCGCTCTCGCTGGACGTCAAGGACGTCGCCGTCGACGCCACCGACGGTGGTTCGCCCGCCCTCGTCGCCCAGCGTCTGAGCGTTCGACCGCGGATCTTCGCGCTCCTCGGCGGCAAGTTCGCGATCGATCAAGTCGAAATCATCGCGCCCGAGGTGCGCCTCGTCGTCCGGGACGGCGAGATCACGAACCTCGCCCTTCCCAAGAGTCAAAAGAAATCCGACGGACCACTGCACGTGGACTTCGAGCTCGTGTCGCTGAGCGACGCCAAGATCGACGTCGACTTGGACGGTACCCGTATTCGCGCCGACGGCGTCGATGCCGACGTCAGCGCCGAGGACGACCGGCGCGTCGGCACGACGTTCGAGATCGCGTTCGACCTCACGCAAGCGATCGTGGAACGGTCACGCCCACCGTGGCCTCGACCCGGAAACGAATCCGGCCCACCCGCGCGCGACGAGGACGTCGTCTGTCAGGTGGAAGGGCGCGTGAAGTTCGGTCCCGCGGGACTCGTCGTCCACCGGCTCACGGCACTGGCGCGGGCCGATCTGGACCCGGGCGTGACGTCCGACCTCCGGTGCGAGAGCACCGCTGACGACCCACGTCGCGTCGAACTCTCCCTCGCGCACTTCAACGTCGAATTCCCCGAACGCGAGGGCATGCACCCGAAGGTGCGGGGACACGTCGCGGCACGGATGCCCATCGCGCTCGCCATGCGGTTCGCGGACACGCCGGATCTCGACGGCACGATCCGGGTCGACGGTGAGATCCGGTACGCGGAGGACACGGTGGTTCCGGACTTCACGGGAAGGCTCGAGGCGCACGGCGTACGTGTCGACACCTTCCGCTTCGCCGATCTCGTGGAGAGCGAACTCTTCGTCCAAGGCAACGTGGTCAAGAGTTCGCGGACCCACGTCACGATCGCCAAGGGCGATGTCGAGGTGAAAGACCTCGAGGTCGAACCTCTCGCGAAGGGGATCCCCATCCAAGCGAAGGTCGAGATCCGGGGCCTCGACTTCACCGCGCTCATGGCGACGCTCGGCGTCGCACGGCATCCTCACGTCGCGTGGGACGTCCGCGCGCTCCACCTGCCCGAGGTGAAGGGCACGCTCTCCCCCCTGCATCTCGACGCCGACTTCACCGGACACACGGAGAACTTCCTCGTCGCCAACAAGGCCATCGACGACCCGGCGCGCGAACGCATCATCGGCGTGAAGGAAGCCGAAATCGCCGCGCACCTCGCCGTCCGGCCGGACGCCGTGCACTTCAAGAACGTGCGCGCCGTCCTCCCCAACACCGTCCTCGAGGATGGCGCGGTGTCCCTCTTCTACCGTAGTTACCTGACGGTGGACGTCGGCCACGGCCACATCGACCTCCGGGACGTCACGCCGATCGGCTCGGTCCCGATGCTCGGCGTCGCGGACGTCGAGGTCCACGTCGCAGGTCCGTTCGGCATCCCTCGCCTCGAGGCCGACGCCGAGGTGAAGGACTTCGTCCTCGGGGATCTGCCGTTCGGGAACGTCAACCGCGTGCACGCGGTCTTCACGGGGACGACCCTCGAATTGCGCGACTTGAAAGCGCAGAAGGGGTCGAGCGTGTACGAGGTGCCGACCGCACGCCTCGCATTCGGCAAAGCGGCCGGAGTGCAGGTCGACGCCGTCGCGAACGCACCGGCCTTCGCGATCCGGGATCTCCTCGCGATGTTCCGCCTCGAGGAAGACCCCCGGTTCGCCGAACTCGACGGTCGCCTCGGTACGCGCGCGGAAGTGCACGTGGCCCTCGGCGGTCCCGAAGACGTTTGTGGCGGTGGCTTCATCGAGGTGCGGGCGGACGCGCGGCTACGGGACATGAACCTCTACGGCGAGAAGTTCGAGGACGGCGACGCCTCCATGAACCTCCGCTGGTACGACCGGCTCGCGGGCATCGAAGGTGCCGACATCGAGGTCCGCTCGTTCTCGCTCCGGAAGATCCGCGCCAAGAACGGCGCCCGCGCGCTCGGAAGCGTCCTCGGATCGGCGACCATCGCCCGCGGAGGGGCCCTGACCGCGAACGCCGTCATCGACGGCATCCCGATCTCCCGCATCGACATGGCCTCGTCCCTCCAGAAGTCGGTGGAAGGAAGCGTCTCCGGGGTCGCACGTGTCTCGGGCCGCGTCGACGAGTGGACCGTCCAGTCCGACGTCGACGTCACACCCGTGCGCGTCCGAGGCATCCCCTTCGGTTCGTCGCACCTCTCGGTGGAGATGACCGAAACCCCGAAGCCGAAGCGCGTGGTCGGCAAGACCCGATGCGGGGCGCCCATCGGCGCGCCGTTCGATCCCGTCGCCTACGCCGACGACACGAGCTCCCACGGGGAGATCCGCGCGACCGGAGACCTGCTCGCGGGCCAGCTGCACCTCGAGGACGTCCGCATGACCCGGCAGAAGGCGGCGTCGGTCACGGGCAAGGTCGTGCTCCAGAAGTTCGACCTCGCCGGCATCTCCCGCTTCGTCCTGCAGTCGACCGCCGAACCCACGACGGAGGAGTCGCTCGCGCCGGAAATTCGAGGCGAACTCTCCGGCGTCCTCACCATCGAGGAGCTCCGCACGGACGATCTTCCCCATGCGTCCGTCCGGTTCGTGCCCGCGGGACTCACCATCCGCCGTGCGAAGGACGCCGTCTCGATGCGACCGACGCTCTCGGCCATCAAGTTTTCGCACGACGTCCTCTCGCTTCCGACGCTCACGTTCGATCTCGAGGCCGCCAACGGTCTGAAGGGCGCGGCGACGGTCTCGGGGAACGTCATCCAGGTCTCGCGCGACGCCGAGTTGGATCTGGGAATCGAACTCACACCCATCGACCTCGCCATCCTGACGTCGGTCGTGCCGAAGGTCGAACGCTCGCGCGGCGTGCTCTCGGGAGCCCTCAAACTCACCGGGCGAGCGAAGGCTCCGTCCGTCGACGGAGAGCTTCGCGTGCGGAACGCCGAGTTCGACGTGAAGGGCCTTCCGAGCGCGATCACGGACGTCGAGCTCGACGTGCGTGCGACCGAGTCCGAGGTCCGCGTCACGCGCGGCAACGCGAGGTTCGCGGGAGGGACCATCGCCGTCGCGGGCGTCGTGCCCCTCCGGGGGATCCGCTTCGACGCTGCCGCCCTCGACGTCTCCGCCCGGGACATCCACCTCGTTCCCGCCGAAGGCGTCCAGGCGACGTTGGATTCGGATCTCACCATCGCGTTCGACGGTTCCCAGCTGCCGCGCGTCACGGGGGAGGTCCTCGTCACCGGCGCTTCGTACACCCGTGCGGTGAACCTGGTCACCGACCTCACCGGATTCAAGGTCGGCGCGCGCCGGACGGTGGTCGACACCTACGATCCGACGCTCGATTTCATCGCTCTCGACCTGAACGTGCGTGCGCGCACGCCCATCAAGATCCGCAACAACCTCGTCGACGTGCAGCTCCAGGTCGATCCCGGCGGAGTCGCCGTCACGGGCACGAACCAACGGATCGGACTCCGTGGCACCCTCCGCGCGATGCCCGGTGGCCACTTCCGCTTCCGCACGACGGAGTTCGACATCCGGCAAGCGAGCATCCGGTTCGACGACGCCACGCGCATCGCACCCGAGGTCGACGTCCTCGCCTCCACGGAATACCGGCGCGCCGTGGACTCGAGTGCGGGTGGCGCCGGAGCCGTGTCCACGCGCTCGGGGAGCCTCTTCCGCATCTCGCTGCACGCCTACGGCGACGCCGAGAACCTCCGCATCGATCTCACGTCCGACCCCGCCCTGTCCCAGGACGACATCGCGTTGCTCCTCAGCATCGGAATGACGCGTGCGGAGCTCTACCAGCTCCAGGCGGGATCGGTGGGAGCGTCCATCGCGCTCGAGGCCCTCGCGACCGCCAGCGGGGCCGACAGCGCGGTGAAGACCGTCATCCCCGTCATCGACGATTTCCGCTTCGGCAGCGCATACTCGCCGCGCGTCGGGCGGACGGTCCCGCAGCTCACCGTGGGCAAACGGCTCACGGACGACGTTCGCGCGAACGTCACGACCGGACTCGCCGAAGATCGCGAACTCCGCGCCAACATCGAATGGCGACTCTCGCAGCGCGTGAGCGTCCAGGGGTCGTACGACAACGTCAACACGATTTCCGCGGCCGGCATCGGCAACCTCGGCGCCGACTTCCGATGGAGACTCGAGTTTGAGTGACGTGCGCCGACTCCTGGGACGATTCGTCCGCCCGTTCGTCGCACTCCTCGCGGCGTTCGTGACGATCGTGGCGACGTGGAGCGTCGGCGCACGCGCGCAGACCGCCGCGGAAGTCTCGCTCGAGAACCTTCCCGACGTGCGGCCGCTCGAAGGAAGGACGATCTCGCGCGTCGACGTCGAGCTCACCGAGTCCGAATGGAAGGACGTCACCGCGCCGACTCTCGCGCGTGCCCGCATCGGAGACCGCTTCACGGTGACCGTCGCGCGGCGCGCCTTGGACGAGGCCCTCGCGACGCAGAAGTTCGCCCGGGGGCGGGTGCTGGTCGTCCCCGACGGGGACTCCGTCCGCCTGGTGGTGCGGCTCGAGCCCCGCAAGATGATCGAGCAGGTGCGCGTCGACATCCACGCCGAGACGTTCGACCGCGACAATCTCCTCCGCGAAGCCGATCTGGCGGCGGGAGGTGAACTCTCCGGACGTGACATCCACGAGAAGCGGGAGAAGATCCTCGCCGAACTCGCCAGGGAAGGTTGGCCGAAGGCCGCGGTCGAGATCACGACGCGCCCCACGGACGATCCCAACCGCGTGGTGGTGCTGGTGGACGTCGTGCCCGGACCCGCCCGGAAGATCGAGCGCCGCGTCTTCTACGTGTTCGGCGCCGATCCCGATCGCATGAAGGCGCAGACCGCCACGTACGGCACGGCCCTCGGCGAGCGAGCGGACGAGACCGCGCTCGCGTCCTCCGACGCCAAGCTCGCGACGGATCTCCGGGCCCTGGGATGGTACCGCGTCGACGTGAGCCACGACGTCGTCTCGCACGGTGGTCAGAACGTGCTTCGCGTCCGGATCGACGCGGGCCCCAAGTTCCTCGTCCGCTTCGAAGGCAACGTGCACTACGACGCCCGGACGCTCGAAGCCGCCCTCGAGCTCGAGTCCGACGCGGACCGCGGCGCGAGCCGGTTCGTCGACAAGATCCGCGATTTCTACCAGAAGCGCGGGTTCCTCGACGTCGACGTGCGGCTCGAACTCCAGGGGCGAGACACCGACCGGGAGCGCGCTTACGTCTTCCGCATCGTCGAGAGTCCGCGCGTCTCGGTGTCGCAACGGAGCTATCCCTGCCTCGGTCTCTCCGACATCAAGGAGCTCCGCGAAGGAGGACCCACTTCGCCCGAGGCCATCGGTCGCGAGATCGACAGCTACCTCGAGGAGGAGCTCCCCGGTGAGGAACTGATCCGCGCACCCGACCCGACGTCGCTCGCGGGCACGATCACGACGCCCTCCGAATCGAGCCCGACCCGTCTCGCCGAACCCGTCGAGCTGAGACCGGGCACCACGTTCTTTCCCGACACCTACGAACGGGCGCTCGAACACGTCCGTGACCTGTACCGGAACGAGGGCTTCCTCAGCGCCGAGGTCGGCCCCTTCCAGGTCCTCCGCAAGCGGTGCTCGCCCAAATCTCGGCCGGGGGAGTGTCGGGCCGAACCCCTGCCTCCTCTGCTCGGAAACGTTTGTGCGTACGACGCCCAGAACATCCCGATGCCCGAGGCGCCGCTCGACCCGGCCCTGCACTGCGTCCCGGACCCTTCGAAGCACGTCACGTGTGCGCCGGAGGTCGCCCTCCGCATTCCGATCAAACTCGGTCCGCGCACGCAGATCTACGATCTCGCGTTCTTCGGAGCGATGTCCATCGCCGAAACCAAACTCGCGGAAGCCGCCAAGCTCGCACTCGGTGACTACGCGAGCAACGCGAAGCTCGAAGAAGCGACGCGCAACGTGCTCGAACTCTACAAGGAGGAGGGGTTCGCCTACGCCGACATCAAGTACACCCTCGATCCGTCCCTGGATCACACGCGCGCGCGCGTGAGGTTCGACGTCCGCGAGGGCGACCGCGTCCTCGTGCGGGACATCCTCGTCCGAGGGAACGATCGCACGGCCATCGGCGCCATCCGTTCGCGTTTCGCGCTCGAAGTCGGCAAGCCCTACCGGACGAGCGACGTCCGCAAGACCCAAGAACGCATCTCGACCTTGGGCGTGTTCTCGAGCGTCACCGTCGGATTGGACGACCCGTACGTCCCGGAGAGACGGAAGCTCGTCGTCATCACCGTGGTCGAGAACAAACCTCGGTACCTGGAACCCCGCATCGGATTCTCCACCGGCGAGGGTATCCGCTTGTCGCTCGAATTCGCGGACAGGAACTTGTTCCGCTACGCCGTCTCGTCGTCGACACGCGTCCAGCTCGCGTACCTCCCGACGGCGTTCATCCTCGACCCCGGGTTCCGAGCGAACGTGACGGGCGTCGATCCCGTCACCGGTCTCCCCAATCCGAACAGCAAGTTCAGCGATCCGGGGTTCGACCAGCGCCTCGTCGTCCGCGCGACCCAGAACGTGACGATCCCGGAAGTCGGACTGGGCCCGCTCGTCCGGATGTCCATCGACGCCGTCGGCATCCGCGACCTCCAACGAGACTTCGCGATCCGGAAGTTCGCGGGCTCCGGTTCGCTCATCTACCAGCCGGTCAGGGAACTCCAGTTTTCGCTCGGGCCCAGCGTCGAGCGGAACGAGATCGTGCTGTTCCGGGAAGCCAACATCAACGCGTTCCTCCAGAAGGTGGGAACCGCGCCCGATCTCCAACGCGCGCTCCGCGTCCCCGACGGGGACAGCGTCGCGGTCGCCCAGAGATTCACCGTGGCGTGGGACCGTCGCGACAATCCGTTCAACCCGCATCGCGGCACGTATTTCGTCGCCGGCGTCGAGCACGTCGATTCGTTCCCGCTGCCGGGGCCCGCGAACAACGTCGACACCTTCGAGGGGCACTTCCTCCGTCTCACCCAGACGTTCTCCGGGTACATCCCGATCACGAAGCGGATCACGCTCGCGGCCCAGCTCCGTCTCGGCGAGATCGCCCACGTGGTGTCGACGGCGCGTTCGCGAACCTATCCCGATCGCCTGTTCTTCCTCGGAGGTCCGGAAAGCCTCCGCGGATTCCTCCAGGACACGCTCATCCCGCAGGACCTCGCCGACCGCATCGAGACCCTCGACTGCCCCACGGATCCGAACGACAAGCGTTTCGCCCTCTGCAACGTCGGTCTGCGAGGAGGAAACCTCATGATCAACCCCCGTCTCGAGCTGCGTGTCCCGATCGTGTCGCCCCTCGAGATCGGTCTCTTCCTCGACAGCGGAAACGTGTGGGTCGACCCCGCGTACGTGCTCGAGTGGAAGGGGACCTTCAGTCTACGAACCGCCGCCGGTGCGGGTGTCCGCATCCAGACGCCGGTCGGTCCCATCGCGCTCGACTACGGATTCAACCTCGCGCGTCGCGCTTGGGAAGACGTGGGCGCGCTCAATTTCTCCATCGGTGTGTTTTGAACGGGCTCGTCGATGCCGCGATCCGCTCGGCCCGCGTCCGCCTGGTCACGGATTCCGAACACCACACGCTCCTCGTCCAGGGAGCCATCGCCAAGGCGAAGGTGTCGCTCTGGATCGCGACCGCGAACGTGAAGGAGATGATGCTGGAAGCTCCCGTCGGCACCGTCGCCCGCGCGCGTGGCAGGTACGTCTCCATCCTCGAGACGTTCTCGGAGCTCGCGCGGAAGGGCGTCGAGCTCCGATTCCTCCACGCGGGCACGCCGTCGCGCGCGTTCCGGACCACGTTCGCGAGCACACCTCGTCTCGCAACGAAGCTCGCGATGCGTCAGTGTCCGCGGGTGCACCTGAAGCTCGTCGCCATCGACGGCCGTTGGCTCTATCTCGGGAGCGCGAACTTCACGGGTGCCGGTTTGGGCGCGAAGTCGGAGGGGCGCCGCAACTTCGAGATGGGGATCCTCACCGAGGACGACGTCCTCCTCGACGCCGCCCAAGCCCGTTTCGACGCCGTCTGGTCGGGCAAGGAGTGCGGGACGTGCAGGCTCCGGAAGGAATGCCCGCGGCCCATCGATCTCTACGCGAACGGCCGGAAGGACGCGGGCCCACCGACCAAGAAGCCGCCGGCGAAGGCGTCGCCCGGCCGGACGCCACCGACCAAGACCGCCGGCGGCAAACCGCGTCAGAAGGCCTTGAGATCCGGGAAGAGGCGCTTGGCGATCACGACGCGCTGAATCTGTCCGGTGCCCTCGAAGATGTCGAACACCTTGATGTCCCGGAACCACTTCTCGAGGAGCTGGTGCTCCTTCTGGAGTGAGCCTTCCGCGCCGCAAAGGTCGATGGCTTCGATGCACGCGTGGATGGCCGCTTGGCCCGCCATCGCCTTGCACATGCTCGCTTCCTTGGCGTTCGGTGCGCCTTCGTCGGCGAGCCATGCGGCACGCCACGTGAGGAGACGTGCGGCGTCGAGCCTCGTCGCCACGTCCGCGAGTCGCGCCGCGATGGATGCGTACCTCGGGATGGGACGCGCGAGTACGTAGTTCTCCTTCACGAAGTCCCGGGCGTATTCGTAGGCGGCGCGACCGATGCCGAGGGCGAGTGCGGCGACGAGAGGTCGCGTGTTGTCGAAGGTCTTCATGGCGGTCATGAAGCCCTCCTTCGTCACGTACTTCTCCTCTCCGCCGAGGAGGTTCTCGGCGGGGACCCGGCAGTCGTCGAAGACGAGTTCGGCGGTCTCGCTGGCGCGGAGACCCATCTTGTCCTCGATCTTGCCGACGGAGAATCCCGGCGTTCCTTTCTCGACGACGAACGCACGATGTCCGGCCCGGCCCAGCGACGGATCGACGGTGGCGAACACCACGTTCCACGACGCACGCGCGCCGTTCGTGATGTAGCACTTGCGACCGTTCAGCACCCAGTGGTCGCCGTCCTTGCGACACGACGTGCGGATGGCGGCGACGTCGCTCCCGGCGCCGGGCTCCGTCAACGCGTACGCGCCCCAACGGACGGCGCCGCTGCCCGAATCGAACATCCCGAGGAACTTCTCCTTCTGCGCGGGTGTTCCCGAAGCGCGCACGGGAGGACCTCCGAGTCCGGGGCCGGGCATGCAGAGGACGAGGGCGGCGTCGCCCCACGCCATTTCCTCGGCCAGGATCAACGTCGTGAGGTTGGCCTGGGACTTCTTCCTCTCGGCGACGCTCTGCCCCATCGTGACGGAAGGATCCGCGGATTCGGACGTCATCACTCCCGTGTTCATCGAACCGCCGAGCCGCGCCATGTCGCGGAGGAACTCGTCGGGGATGCCGTGGGCGCGATCCCACTCGAGGGAACGGGGACGCACGATCGTGCCCACGAGGAAGTGCACCGCTTCGAGGGTCTCGCGCTGACGCTTGCTGAGGGTGAAGTCGAGGGCCATGGGTGTGGTCTCCCGGTCGTCGTCAGACGAAGACGTTCTGGTTGTCCGCGTACGGGAGGACGAGGGTCGGATCGACGGGTACGTCGAGCTCGAGGGCCGCGAGGAGTTGCTCGGCGTGCCCCCGTCCGAGGCCGGTGACCTGGATCTGCTTCGCATCGCGCATGTATTTCTCGACGGCGTAGTCCCGGATGAATCCGGCGCCACCATGGAGCTGCACGGCGTCGTCGCCCGCGCGCATGACGGCGCGTTGCACGAACGCGATCGCGCGCGCCGAATGCCGGAGGCGCGTCGCGGGCGACGCGTCGGGTGCGTCCCAAGCGGCCGCCGCACGATGGACGAGTGCTCGTGACGCTTCCACATCCATGGCCCGATCCGCGAGCGTGAACGCGACCGCCTGGAAGTGACCGATCGGTTTGCCGAACGCCTTCCGCGTCTCGCAGAAGTCCCGCGTCACGTCGAACGCGGCCTGCATGAGGCCCACCGCCCGCGCGGCGACGAGCACGCCGTGTTTCGCGAAGAACCGAACGAGGGCCGCCGGAACGTCTCCCGATCCCGGCGGTCCCGCGGCGGCGAGCACTTCGCTCTCCTCGACCCTCACTCCCTCGAGCGTGACGCTCCCGAAGCTGACGGCGTCGAGGCCGACGGAACTCGCCCGAGGTCCTGTCGTGAGGCCGGCGGCGCCACGTGGAACGACGAACGCGCGCACGCCCGCGAATCCCTTCGCGTCGTCGGTCTCGGCGAACACCACGAAGACGTCCGCGCGATCGGCGTTCACGACGTAGTCCTTCCGACCGTCGAGGACGAACCCCGTGCCGTCCCTCCGTGCGCGCGTGGAAAGGCCGGGACGATCGGGCCGAGCCTTCTTTTCACCCCACGCGACCGCGCCGAAGCGTCGGAATCCGTCGTCGGCGAAGAACGGTGCGAGCAAGCGCTTCGCCTGTTCGTCGGAAGCGAACTCGGCCACGGCGAGACCGAAAGCCCCCGGGCCGGCGATCGCGAACGGGGCGGCGGGGTCGCCCGAGGCGAGTGCTTCGTCGACCAGGACCGCCGTCGTCATGCCGAGACCCGCGCCCCCCGCCGACTCCGGAGCGAGGATGGACGAGAGACCCAACGCATGGGCGACCGCGCGAACGTCCTCCGAAAGTTCGCGTCCCCGCTCGGTGGCGCGGAGTGCGGGAAGGAGCACGGAGGTCGCGAAGTGCGCGACCTCCCGGGTCATCGTCCTCTGGTCCTCCGTCGGCGCGAAATCGATCACGGCCGCACCGCGCTCCCGGTCACTTGATGGCGATCAGGTCGACGTCGAAGACGAGCATGCCCGCCGGTGCACCGGGGCGGCTCGGCGTGTCGCCGTACGCGAGGGATCCCGGAATCCAGAAGCGGGCCGTCTCTCCGACCTTCATCAACTGGAGACCTTCCGTCCAGCCCTTGATCACGCCGTTGAGACCGAACGTGGCCGTGCGACCGCGCATGACGGAGCTGTCGAACATCTTCCCGTCCGTCGTCCAGCCCGAGTAGTTCACTTCGACGCGATCGGTCGCCTTCGGATGCGCGCCGTCCTTCACGGACTTGAGGATGCGGTACGCCAGACCCGACGCGGTCTTCTTGGCGGTCGCGGGGACCGCTTTCACGTCCTCGGGAACGGCCGGCGGCTTCGGCCCCTCCTTGATCTCGAGGAGTTCGACGTCGAACGTGAGATCGCCCGAAGGAGCACCGCCGCGCGCATGGTCGCCGTAGGCCATCGCCGCGGGAATCCAGAGGCGGCGCTTCTCGCCGACGACCATGAGCGCCACGCCTTCCGTCCACCCGCGGATCACTTCGTTCAGCCGGAAGTCCGCGGGCTCGTTCCGTGTCATCGACGAATCGAACATGCGACCGCCCTTGGTCCAGCCCGTGTAGTGCACCTTCACGAAGTCTTCCGGCTTCGGGTGGTCCTTGCCCGTGCCCTTCTGGATCACCTTCGACGCGAGTCCCGACGCGAGCTTCTCGGCGTCCGCCGGAGGAGCGGCGACGTCCGCGGGCGGCGGGATGAGACGCGCTTCACTCTCTTCCGGACGCGCGGTGTTCACGGCGGCCGTCGTCGCCGTGGCCGACGCGCTCGGGGACGGACTCGGGGACCCGTTCGGGTCCTTCGTCTTGCACGCGACGGCGACGATCGGGAGGGATGCGAAAGCGAGGACCTGGATCGTTCGGGAAAGGCTCATGGGGAGCACACCTCTACTACGGACGGACGGACGCCGCGAGATCGCGGTCACGGCTTCGCGACGAAGCGCACGTCGAAGTCGTAGGTCGCCTTCGTGAAGTCCGGTTGGGCGGTCGTGCCGGCGGAGTCGTAGGCGACGGGCGTCGTACCGACGGGCAGCGGGAACCACGCGTCGTGCAGCGCCTTGCCCAGGCACGTGACCGCCGTCGGAGAAAGGGCGCCCGTGGAGGACGAGAACGTGCCGCCCGTGGGCCGCGCCGTCGCGTCGAGTTTGAAACGGAAACGGACGACACGTTCGGTCTTCGAGCCCGCCGGGAGAGCGGCGGTCAGGCACCGACGGAACGACGGATCCGTACGGAACACACCGTCGAGCGCGTCCACGGGCGATGTCGACGTCCGGTCCGAAATCACCTTCGCGTCCGGCGTGTACCGATCCGGATCGGTGAGACGTTCGCGGAGTGCGTCGTCGAACACCTTCCCCGGATCCTGCGCGGCGACCTCGAGCGCCGTCGCACCCGTGCCGCGCACGAGATCCTCCGCCCGCGTCGGAGGCGCCGGCGGATCCGGTCGCTTTCCGCCATCGCGCGGCGCGTCCGTCGGGCCGATCCGACTCGCCGCCTCCGCCGCGGAAGCCGTCCCGACCGTCGACGGCGTCGGAGTGCTCCCGTTCGCGGCCGTTCCATCCCGGCGCGTGCACCCGGCCGAGGATCCCGCCGCGAGGATCACCGTCGCGAACACGAACGCGCGATCGTTCGACGCTCCACCCTTCCTCATCGCGCACCGCCCGTCTTCGGATCGAGGACGCGCACGAGTGTGGAGATCGCATCCTTTCCCGTCGTCGTTCCCGACGCCATTTCGGGGACGAAAAGGACGTCGCCCCATCCGACGCGACTCCGTTTCTGGTCCTCGAAGTGTTGCACGGTGAGCGACGCCGGTCGGAAGACTCCGTCGTTCTCCGACGGCTTCGTCTCCGGAACGAACTTCCGCAACCCTTCCGGGAAGACGATCGTGGTCGCATAGCGACCGAGATCCTCGTACCGCTTTCCTTCGCGCCAAGGTCGCTTCCACGGCACGTCCGAGGCCGGACCGGGCGCGAGCGCGACGGGCGTCCGAGCGCGATCGGACACGAACCACACGGCGAGGACACGCGGGGCGTCGGCCGCCGGCGCCGTCGGTTCGAGGTACGGATAGAAGGGCACGTCGGTGGGGAACGAGATGCGGAGCGTCTCCGACGTCGTGCCGACCGCGGAGACCTTCGCGCCGTTCGCGCCACCCGTCGTCGCGTCGCCCATGGGGCGCCCGTCGAACCGGAGCGCGACGTAGGTGAACCGGAGATCGACGTAGTGAGCGAGCCATCGCTCCGATTCCGGGGACGTCTCGAATTGGTTCGTGTCGAGCCAACGGCGGAACGCGGCCGCGTCGTCCGCCGCGATCGTGAACGCCGTGAAGCTCCCCACCTTCTTCGTTTCGAGGACCTGGACGGTGCCGCCGCGCCCCTTGCTGATCCCGGCGGGAGACCCGGAACCGACGCCCCGGTCGCCGAATCCCTCGGAGGGATCCTTGAAGGGAAAGCGTTCGTTGAGCTTGGGAAACGGCGAAACGTCGACCTTCGCGACCTCGGGCTTCGCAGGGACGGGCACCACGAATCCGAAGGGTTTCGACGCGTTCGTGAACGTGATTTCCCGGACGAAGTGTTCCACGTTCTTCTCGGCGTCGAAGAGGACGAGCACCTGCTCCACTTCGAGAGCGGGCATTTCCCCGGTGCGGGGCCGGAAAAGTCCGCACGCGCGGGCTTCCCCCGGGGAGGTTCCCGTGGCAAGGAGACCGCCGATTCCGGTGCCCGCGAGGACCATCGCCATCGCGCGTACTGCCCCGAGCCCGGCCCGGCACCGACGCGTCCCCCGTTCCGTGCTTCGTTCCTGCCGTCCCCGACCCAGAATCATGGGCCGGAAGACTACCACCGACGAAAACCGCGACCCTAGCCGCCGGTAGTCTTGACACGGGGGGACTCGCCGCGTAGTTTCCGCCGCCCCTCGATTCCGAGGGGATCCATTCGTTTCGCTTCGTCCCGCTTTGTTCCCCGTTTCCCTGGAAGTTCCAGGGAAGTCCTCACAGGAAGGCCGTAGTCATGTCTCAGCGAACGTTCGTGGCCACTCCCGCCACGGCGCAGGCCAACCGGGCCTGGTTCGTGGTCGATGCCACTGGAAAGCCCCTCGGCCGTCTCGCGAGCGAGATCGCCAAGGTCCTCCGTGGCAAGCACAAGCCCACCTACACGCCGCATGAAGACGCCGGGGACTTCGTCGTGGTCGTCAACGCCGACAAGGTCGCGTTGACCGGCGCGAAGCTCGACAAGAAGTTCTATTACCGCCACTCGGGCATCCCGGGCGGCTTCCGCGCCGAGAGCTACCGCGATCTCATGGAGCGCAAGCCCACGTTCGCCGTCGAGAAGGCCGTGAAGGGCATGCTCCCGAAGAACGTCCTCGGCCGCGAGATGTTCACCAAGCTCAAGGTCTACGCGACGCCCGACCATCCGCACACGGCGCAGCGCCCGGCCGCGTTGAACCTTTCCCTCTGATTTCTTCGAGTACCTGACATGGCCACGACCGACACCCGCACGTATTCGACCGGCAAGCGCAAGACCGCCATCGCGCGCGTTTGGATCAAGCCCGGCACGGGCAACATGACCGTCAACGGTGAGAGCCTCGACGCGTACTTCGAGCGCGAGACCTCCCGCATGATCGCGCGCCAAGCGCTCGAGCTCATCGAGGCCCTCGATCAGTTCGATGTGATGGCCACCTGCGTGGGCGGCGGCAAGTCCTCCCAAGCGGACGCCGTTCGTCACGGCATCTCCCGCGCGCTCTGCCTCATGGATCCGGAGCGTCGCTCCGTCCTCAAGCGCGCCGGCTTCCTCACGCGTGACGCGCGCAAGAAGGAGCGCAAGAAGTACGGTCAGGCGGGCGCCCGCAAGCGCTTCCAGTACTCCAAGCGCTGATCGACGTTCCGGTCTGCCACCGGAAAATCTCGCGACACACGACGCCCGAAGGCTCCGCGCTTTCGGGCGTTTTTCATGGTAGTCACGGACGAAGTGAGCCCGACGCCGACCTTCCGAACCCGCGCCTTCCGAGCACTCGCCGCGTGCGCCGCATGGCTCGGCGTCGTCGCGTCCGCGTCCCCGGGACACGCCGCCATCGTGGAGCGCATCGTGGCGGTCGTTGGCGAGCGACCGATCCTCCTCTCCGACCTCCGCCACCGCGCACGGCCCGACATCGCGCGCATCATGACGACCGTGCCGGAAGCGTCGGCCCAGACCGCGGAACTCCAGAAGCTCTATCCGCAGGTCCTGAACCGGATGATCGACGATCGTCTGGAAGAGCAGGCAGCGGACAAGGCCCACGTCACCGTCAACTCGGAGGAGATCGACGTCGCCCTGAAGGACGTGGCCGCGCGCGCCCATCTCACCGTGAAGGACGTCCTTTCCGAGGCGAGGCGTGTGGGGTTGTCGGAGCAGGACTACCGCGACGAACTCCGCCGCCAGCTCCTCGAGGGCAAGCTCGTGCAAGTCCGCGTGCGTGGTCGCGTCCGCGTCACCGAGCAGGACGCCCGTGCGGCCTATGCGCGTTTCCTCCGCGAACTCGGCAACGAGAACTTGGTCGACGTGCGCATCCTGGCACTTCGCGTCGATGCCGGTTCCACGAAAGAGCAGATCGACGCACGCATCGCGTTCGCCGAACGCATCGCGAAGGAAGCGCGGAACGGCGCCGACTTCTGCGGCCTCGTGAACGAACACTCCGACGACGTCCAATCGCGACCGACCTGCGGTTCCCGCGGTCCCCAACCGGCGAACGCGATCATCCCGCCCATCGCGGAAGCCATCCGGACGATGAAGGCCAAGGACGTCTCCGATCCGATCCGCATCGGCGACGAGGCGATCCTCGTGGTCCAGCTCGCCGCGGAGCCGTCGACGCCAGGATTCGAGGACGTCAAAGACCAGATGCTGAACCGCGCCTACGGCGAAGCGATGCAGACCCAGCTCAAGGCGTGGCTCGCGGAGCTCCGCCGGGGCGTCTACGTGGACATTCGCCTGTAATTTGCCGTCCCCAACGCGGTTCGGACCGGCACGCCGGAACGTGAGCCCCGGAATTGGCGTCAGGTTCGGAGACGCGGTCGTTGACTGGATTTGACGCGGCCCGGATGCTACCCGCGTTGCCATGCTCCGAACCCGCCCCCTCTTCGGTCTCGCTCTCGTGTTTTCGCTGCAAGTTCGGCTGCCTGCGGGGATTCCGCCAAGCCCGAGACCGGTGGCGACGCCGGAACCGCGACGGGGGACACCCCCACGAAGCCGTTCGAGAACGGCGTGGACGCGGGGGCGTCGGGTTCGGGCGGTTCCGGAGGAACCGGCGGGACGACGGGCGAGCCGGCGGTCGACGCGGGGCCCTCGGAATCGCCGACGGATGCCGGCGGCGGGACGGCCACGGGCGTGCCCATCTCGCCCACCGATCCTGTGGTCGTCGCCCTGAACGATCCCAACCGTGTCTCGCTCCCCTTCGAGTGTCGCGGTGCGGACATTGGCATGTCGGACCTGCGTGTCCTCTTCGAACGTGGTGCGGCGGACCTGGACTTCGCGGCGCCCGGAACTCTTGGTCGCGGCCTCGAGCGCGGAGCCCTCACGATGGCGCTCCGCGACCGCAGCTGTCCTCCGGGAGGCGCGTGCTCCTCGTGGACGACGCGCCCTGCGGGTCTCGACGTCGCCCTGAACTTCCACGCCCGCTCCAACGGCGAGATCCGGCTCAACGTGCTGGACGCATCGAACCCGATGCTCGCGTTCACGTCCGTCGTCCTCCAAGATCCCGATCAGGTCGTCGCGTTCAACCAGTTCGGTCGACTCCGCGTCCTCCGGCTCCGAATGACGCGGACCCTCGCCGGCGAGAACTGCATCTCCATGGTCGGTCCCGCGTTGACCGTGACGGACGGTTCCGGCGCGAAGGTCACCACCTTCGAAGTCGGCTCGACCACGTTCGCGGACGTCACGCGGCCGGGTTCCTCGTTCGACGAGCCGTCCCCCGGGCACGCCGCCCCGTACGTCTGCACCGGTTCCACCGCGACGCCGCCGGAACTCGCCGCCGCTTGGATTCCCGGCGGAGGCACGTCGTCGACGTTGGTCGGTCACGCCCGGAAGCGCCTCGTCTCGACGCGCACGTGCCACGCGGTGACGGGATGCACCGCCTGGAAGACGGGCGCGGTGAGCTCCGACGAACTCCTCGGCGCGACCTACGTGAACGGAGCTTTCTCCGTCGTCGCGAACCTACCGTTCGCCGGAACGTCGAACGGCCGGCCCACGGAGATCCAACCGAACGTCAGCGCGTTCGGCGGGACGTTCCTGAACACCACCGTCGAGGGCATCGTCAGCGCCACGTGCATGTCGATGCGGACCGATCGTTTCGAGCCGGTTCCCGGGAGCGTCGATCAAATCGGACAGGTCGTCGTGGCGGATCGCTTCGACAACCCCTGACACCCGATCACGCGCGCTTCGCGTCGCCCTTCGAGAGATGCCGGATGGCCTCCGTGAGGCCGTCCAGCGTCAGCTGGAACATCGGATACACCTTTCCGATCAGCTCCGCCGTCCCGCCGCTCCACCGTTCGGCGGGTCGGGGTTGAGCCACGCGACCCGCTTGAAGTGGTCCGCGAGGACCGCGAGCCACTGGATGCCGGAAAGCGACTCCGTCTTCCCCGAACCGTTCAGGGCCCAGTCTCCTCGGCCGAGGAGCTCGGTGGGATGCATCGCCGCGTCCCCGACGACGACGAGTTTCGTTTCCGGGCCCTTCGCTTCGAGCATCCGTCGCACCGGAACGGGATCGCTGAATCGTTCGGTCTCGTACACGTGGCCGTAGATGCAATTGTGGAAGTAGTAGGTCGTCAGCTCGCGGACGTTCGAGGCGCGTTTCGCCGCCGAGAAAAGCTGGGAAACGACCTGAGCATGCGGATCCATCGACCCACCGACGTCCATCAGGAGGACGACCCTGACGTTCGACTTCTTCGGCGCTCGCGTCACGATCTCGAGTTCGCCGGCGTTCTTCGCCGTCTTCGCGATCGTGCCGTCGAGATCGAGTTCGACGGCGGACCCTTCGCGCGTGAACGCGCGGAGTTTCCGTAACGCGACCTCCATCTGACGGACGTCGAGGACGAGATCCGAGCGGTACGGGCGGTAACGACGCGCGTCCGCGATCGCCATCGCGCTGCGACCACCCCCATTCGGACCCACCCGGACGCCCGTGGGATGGGCACCGTGGGCACCGAAGGGCGAGGTGCCGCCCGTGCCGATCCAGCGGTTCCCACCGTCGTGACGTTCCTTCTGCTCCTGGAGACGACGTTCGAACAACGCCTTCAGTTGCTCCATTCCGAGACCTTCGAGTGCGGCCCACTCCTCCGGCGTGAGTTCCTTCCGGTTCTTCGGATCCGACAGCCACGTGTCGAGCTCGTTCGCGAGGTCCACCCGTGCGGCATCGACGCCGCGGAAGTGGGAAGAGAAAGCTTGATCGAACGCGTCGAGATCGGACTCGCGGTGCACGAGGAGCGCGCGCGCCACGTGGTAGAAGCCGTCGAGCGAACTGTCGTGGAGACCACGGACCAACGCCCGCGCGAGGGACACCGCTTCGTTCGCGCCCACCTTCACCTTGCGCGCACGCAGTTCGTAGAGGAAGGGGACGAAGACGGCACTCATCCGCCCGTCCCGAATCCGCACCGCGTGTCGCCTCGGGTGCGCGTGACGACGTCGTAGGAACCTACGGGCGTCTGGGAGGGGACGACCATCGATCCGCGGTAATTGCCGTCGGAGTCCGTGGCCACGGAACCGAGGGAGCGATCGCGTGCGTGATCCGCTCCCGCGCCCCGTGCGTGGAGGAAGACCTCGACGACGACCCGTGGGCACGGCTTTCCGCCGGCCACCACGGCTCCCGAGATTTCCATCGCGGTGCCACGCTTCGTCCGCTTGGCGGTCGCGGCGACGGTCACCGACGACGCGGGCCTCGCGTCGTTCTCGGGCGACGGCGGCGCGAACGGATCGCGACCGGACGAAGGACTCGCCGACGGTACACCCGACGCCGACGCGCCCGGCACCGCTGCCGGGACACCGGGATTCCCCGGAGAGGACGGGGACGGCTTCGGCGAGGCATTCGCGCCGCCGGACGTACCTTCCGTCTCGCGCGCGAGGTCGTCGCCACGCGTCGCGCCTGCGGGCCACGCGAAGACGTCCTGGGGAGGTTGGTAGCGCGCGTTGTCGCCCTGGGGCGGGCGGGCCAGCCGGCCGGCACCGCCGAGATCCACGATGCGGAACGAGGTGCCGTCGTGGACTTCGACCCACGCGTGGGCCTCGTTGATCACCATGCGCGTCGGGATCCCGAGTGCGAGTGCCGTGACCATGAACGCGTACGCGCGGTGGCGGCACACGCCCTTCTTGGAAAGCGCGAGATCGACGTACACGAGCCCGTTGTCCCGGGGCGGATCGTTCGAATCGGCGAAACTCCGGAAGTACGCCACGAGTTTCGTCACGGCGTCGCTCGGCGACATCTGGCGTGAGACGCCGATTTGCGACGCCACCGAGAGCGCCACGTCGCGGACGTTCTGCGGGAGCGGAGGCGTGGCAGGCAACGTCGTCCACTCGGCGTGCTGGAAAACACCACCGAACGCGGAACGAGGGACGACGAGCTCCATCACGAGTCGCGCCCGTGCGGCGCGTCGGCCGAGCACGAACCAGTTCTCCGCCCCGTCCATGACGATCGTGAACGGAACCTCGTCGACGCCGACGGCGAGACGCGCATGGAGCACACGCGTGCCCGGCCCGACCGTCGGGATACGCACGCGTTTGCCGGGGGCGACATCGAGCACGAGATCGGCGAAGAAGTGATCCTCGGACGCGTCCTGCTTGGCCGTGTTCAGGAGAGGAACCTCCTCCATCCGCGTCTCGCCGACGCCGAGGGAGAAGTTCTTCGTGACCGTGTCGTACGCGACGAGACGTTTGAAGGGTGCGATCGACGGAGAGAACGGTTCGTCGTAGGGCATGACGTCCGGTCGCCGCGTGTCCCGGTCGGGCACGAACTCGGGCGAGGGCGGTAGGTCACGTCCCGTGTCGCTCGCGCCGTAGCGGGGGTCGGCAGGGTCGACGTCGCGCCTCGGATTGGGCGCCGGAACGAGGCCGCTCGGCGTCCGGATGGCCGCCGGGATGTCCCCGTCGACCGTCGCTTCGAGCGCGAGATCCTCGTGGGGATCCGCGCCGATCGGTTCGTGGAGCACGGGCGAGTCGGCGAACGCGGTCGACGCGACGAAGGTCATCACCGCGAACACGGCCGGAAACGGGCGCGTCGCGTTCGGAGTCGGACGTGTCTCGGCGACGGATCCACGACGTCACTCTACCGCGCGACCCGGCGCACGTCGCGCGGGACGGCGCACGGGGACATCTCCCGCGTCAGCGGCGCAGAGGACCAGGATCCGGGTTCGTACAAGTGGCGTCCGTTCGCCAGCGAGTACCGTGGAGCCTGCCAGACCGCGCCCGAAGGCTGACGATCCCAGTGGCCGGGAATCCACGCGTATTGGATGCCGGTCCAATGCCAATAGCCCGCGACCCAGATCGAATCGGGGGACGGCGGCGTGGACGGCGCTTCCGCGAGTCGCTGCGGGGGCGGACCCGAAACGACGAGCGCTCGCGACGGCCCCGACGTTTCCGTCGCGACACAACCGTTCGTCACCGTCACGGCGACGATCGCGATCGTGGCCCGTACGAAACTCCACCCCATGGGTTCATGGTCCGCCCCGGATGCCCTGTCGTCAACCGCGCCCGGAACCCGCGCGCGGACGGGGCGCGGTCCGTGGCGCCGGGGTGGCAGGATGTGACCAGGACCGTGGCGGGAGACGGGCGACGTGGACCGTCCCGAGGGGAACGTGGCTCGGCCGACGTTTGAGGCCACCCCGCGTCGGTGATTCCGGTATTTGTCGTAGCCGCACGCCCGACCGCCCCGCCGAACCCGGACCGATGAACGTCGCCGATCCCTCACGAAATCCCGCGCCCGACACCCTCGATCGCGAGCTCGCCGAGCTCGACGGCGAGGTGCGCGAACGGCTGGCGCGTCATGGTTTCGACGCACCGCGGCTCCTCGCGCTGGCGCGAACGCTCCTTCCCTCGCCAGGTTCGGACGCCGCTTCGGATCGCGCGCGCCTCCGTCGTGAGGGCCGCAACCGGGTGCGGGGTGTCGTCCGTCCACTGCCGAAGGACGCGATCCTGGAGACCAAGGTGGAGGGGGATCCCGATCATGCCCGCGTGCGCGCCCTCGGCGAGGACGCCCTGCGTCGAGGGGAAGTCGCGCTTTGCGTCCTCGCGGGAGGCATGGCGACGCGCATGGGCGGCGTCGTGAAGGCGCTCGTCGAGGTGATCGACGGTCGTCACTTCCTCGATCTGAGACTCGCGGAGAACCGCATGCTCCGCGCGACCTACGGGAAGCCAGTACCGCTCTGGCTGATGACGAGCGACGCCACCGACGAACCGATCGAGGAGGTCCTCCGGTCACGGCCCGACGTCGCGTCCGTTCGCACGTTCGTGCAGGACCTCAGTCTGAGGCTCACGCCGGACGGCGCGTTGTTCCGAGGACCCGACGGGAAGCCGAGCGTGTACGCACCCGGCCACGGTGACTTGCCGGACGCCCTCCGTCGCTCCGGCCACCTCGCGAGGTTCCGCGCGAACGGCGGCCGCTACGTCTGGATCGCGAATCTCGACAACCTCGGAGCGACCATCGATCCCGTCGTCCTCGGTCAGTTCATCGAACGGGACGCCGAGCTCATGGTCGAGGTCGTCGACAAGGTCCAGGGCGATCGCGGCGGCATTCCCGTCGACGTCGACGGACGCACGCAGGTGCTCGAAGAGTACCGCCTTCCCACCGGATTCGACGCCGCGTCCGTGCGCGTGTTCAACACGAACACGTTCCTCGTCCGTGCGGACGCCCTCGAATCCGTGAAGGTCGATTGGCAGTGGTTCGAGGTGGAGAAGACCGTCGACGGGCGGCCGACAATCCAGTTCGAACGCCTCCTGCAGGAGCTCACGTCGACCCTCCGCACGGTGACCATCCGCGTCCCGCGGACGGGGCCCGAATCGCGCTTCCTCCCGGTGAAGGATCGGGAGGAGCTCGACCGGCGTCGCGCCGAGATCCTCGCGGTCGCGCGCACGCGGGGGATGTTGGAACGGCACGCGAATTCCGCCCAATCGCAGGGTTGACCCGTCTATCCTCGCGGAGTCCCGTGCACTTTTCGTTCGCCCATGGATTCGACATCCCGCTCGACGCGCTCGAGCTCGCCGTCCTTTCGCCGGAGCTGGCCACACTCGTGGCGGCGAACGTCGGCAACGTCGAATCCATCGAACTCGTGAAGCACGCGGTCCAGGACGGGACGCTCGAGAGGGTCCTCCGTTACCAGGCGAACGTCACGGTGCCGCCGTTCGCGAAGAACTACGTCACCCGGGACATGCTCGCGTGGACCGAGGACTCCCGTTACGACATGAAGACCCGCACGGCCACGTGGAAGGTGACTCCGAAGATCAAACCGGAGTGGCAGAAGTACTTCAAGGCCTCGGGTTCGTACGCACTCCGGGCCGACGGCGAAAGCAGGACGACCCGCGTCATCGAGGGGGACATCGATCTCCTCATCCCGGTGGTCGGCGTGGTGGCCGAGAAGCTGATCCTCGGCGAGGTGAAGAAGATCTACGACGCGGAAGCAGCCGCGATGAAGTCGCTCGCGACGCTCGTGTGAACGTCGTGCGGGCCCAGAGCGCATTCGAGGGACGGACGCGATGAAGAAGGCGATCGGCAAGGTCTCACTGTGGATTCTCGCGGCGACGGTCGCCGGTCTCGCGACGCACGCGAACGAAGCCGCCGCGAGCGAACCCTTCCCCATGCGGGCGGAGAAGATCCTTTCGCCGGGCAGGAACGCGGCGAGCGAAGAGTCTTCGGAAGCCATCTCCATCAACCCCGCGAACCTCGGATTCTCCCCCGGAAGCGAGCTTCGTTGGACCGGCGTGCGCTGCACGGACACGGCGAAGGTCGGCTGCGGACACTCGTTCAACGCGGCGGTTTCCCTGCCGTTCGACATCGGGACTGGGCTCCGCCTCGACTACGTCATCCCGCCCGATTCCGCGGACTATCCCCGGTATCCGATCAACGGATCGACCTACGCGTGGCTCACGTGGGCCCTCGGCATCAAGTTCGGCGAACGCATGGCGTTCGGCATGAGCCTCCAGCGCTCGTACTCGGGCAACGGGTTCATCGACGGCATGTTCGGCATCACCGCCGGCCTCACGTACCGTCCGAACACGCATTTCTCGTTCGCCGCGATCGCACACGACTTCAACGGTCCGGGCGCCTCGGGCGTCACGCCGATCGGTACGCCCATCTACGACCGGAGCTACGTGGCGGCCATGGCCCTCCGGCCCACGGGACGTCGCGCGTTCGAAATCGGTCTCGAGCTCAAGTACCTCGAGGCGACCGACCAGGTCCTCCCGAAAGCGACCGTCGGTCTCGACATTCCCAAGCTGGGGCGCGCCCGCGCGGACGTGGAGGTGGCGCGTCTGCCGAACGACGCGCGTCGCGGGGTCGTCGCCACGGCCGGACTCGAGCTCGCGTGGGGTCCCGTCACGGCCGGCGGTGGTGCCCTGTTCGGAACGGGGCTCGGAAATGCGTCGAGCACGGGCCAGTACGGCGTCGCCTCCATCGGCTCGTACGTCACGCCCGGTCTGCCGAAGTTTTCGCGCACCGTCTCCATCCGCCTCGAGAAGACGCCCGGTACACGCGGTCACGTCGCGCTCCTCCGCAAGCTCTGGAAGATCGCCGATTCGGACGACGTCCGTGGCGTCGCCCTCGTCCTCCGCACCGAGCCCGCGTCCTCGTTCGCCCACGCCGAAGAGATCGCCGACGCCATCCGTGTGATCCGATCCCGCGGGAAGAAGGTCCTCTGCAGCTGGGAAGACAACGGCGGCAAGTCTCTCTACGTCTGCGCCAACGCCGACCGCACGGTCGTCAATTCGGCCGGCGGTCTCCGCTTCGCCGGCCTGAAGTCCCAATATTTCTACCTCGCCGGTCTGCTCGACAAGCTCGGGGTGAAGGCCGAGTTCGTGCGCGTCTCCGCCCACAAGTCGGCCCCCGAACAGTTCATGAACGAGCGGGCGAGCGAGGTCGCGCGCGCCGACCACGTCGACTTCCTCCGCAACATGGAAGCGGTCTTCGTCCGTGACGTGGCCGTCGGTCGCAAGATGACGGACGAGCGCGTCCGCGAAGCGATCGCGAAGGGGCCGTTCGTCGCGTCCGAAGCGCGCGACGCCGGCTTCGTCGACGGCTACGCGTTCGACGACGAACTCGATCGCACGATGTCCGAACTCGTCGGTTCGAAGACGCACCTCGAGAAGTACGAGGACGAGACGCCCGCCAACGAGACGTTCGGTCCGCGTTCGAAGATCGGACTGCTCTACATCGACGGGGACATCATCGACGGTCGCTCGACGACGATCCCGCTGCTCGGCATGAAGCTCGTCGGGTCGTACACGATCGCGGAGGAGGCGAAGCGCCTCCGCGAGGACCGCTCGATCAAGAGCGTCGTCCTGCGCATCGAGAGCCCCGGCGGATCGTCCATGGCGTCCGACGTCATGTGGCGCGAGCTCGTGAAGCTCGCCGAGAAGAAGCCCCTCGTCGTCTCGATGGGCTCGACGGCGGCGAGTGGCGGCTACTACGTCGCCGTACCGGGCAAGACCGTGTTCGCCCTGCCCCTCACGCTCACGGGATCCATCGGCGTCTTCTACGGCAAGGCGGATCTCAGCGGACTGCTCGGCAAGGTCGGCGTGAACGTCGAGACCTACAAGACCTCCCCGCGCGCCGACGCGGAGTCCCTCTTCCGTGGGTTCACGGAGGACGAACGGCGGGAACTCGAACACAAGGTCGGCCAGTTCTACGACACGTTCCTCGACCGCGTGACGAAGGGACGTCACATGACCCGCGAGGCCGTCGACGCCGTCGCGCAAGGACGCGTCTGGACGGGTCAGCAGGCGTACGCCCACAAGCTCGTCGATCGCCTCGGAGGCATGCGCGAAGCGCTCGAGGAAGCGCGACGCCTTTCGGGCCTGCCCTACGACGCACCGGTGGAAGAGCATCCGCCCGTGGTGAAGACCTTGCTCGACCGCGCCCTCGAGCTCGGAGGGTTCGATCGAGCCATGCTCGCGACGCCGCTCGCGACGTTGCCGCCTCAGGTCCGCGAGGTCGTGCGTTCGGTCGCTCCGCTCGCCGTCTACAAGTCCGACGTCCCGCTCACCCGCCTCGAACTGGTGCCGTCCGAGGACGACGCCTCCGACGACGAGTGACGCCGGGCGCGACGCGAAGCGCGACGCGCCCGAAAGTCACGTCGATCGAAGCGTCAGGACGATGACGCTCGGTGCCACGCCGAGACGGATGGGCGGTCCCGTCGTCCCCAGACCGGGGTGGACGTAGAGAGTGGAATCGCCCTTGGCGTAGAGGCCGAGGTTGTAGTCGTGGGAGAGGTGCGAGAGGGAGAACTTCTCGCTCAGGTACGGCACGGCGACCTGACCTCCGTGCGTGTGCCCGCTGAGGGTGAGTTCCACGTTCCTTTGGATCGCCGCCGGCCACCGCTCCGGGTCGTGGGCGAGGAGCACCGTGACCGCGCCTTCCGGTCGACCGCTCAGGGCGGCGTCGAGATCGTCGCGACGGGTCCAGGTGTCGTCGATGGCGGCGAGGTAGATACGTGCTCCGTCACGTTCGAGGGTGACACCCTCGTTCCGCAGCACCCGCGCGCCTTCGGATTCCAGCATGGAGATGAGCGGTTCGCCGTCGCCGAAGTAGTCGTGGTTGCCCATGGACACGAACACGCCGAGTCGGGTGCCGATGGATCCGATGATCTTCGCGATGTCGTCGTGGAAGTCGATGCCGCTCGTCACCATGTCGCCCGTGACGACGGCGATGTCGGCTCCCCGTGCGGTGGTCGCGACCGCCCACCGATCGCCCCACGATTTCGGGGTGAGCGTGCCGATGTGGAGATCCGAAAGGTGCGCGATCGTGAACCCGTCGAACGCCTTCGGCAGACCTCGGATGGGGACGTCGATCTCCCGGACGAAGAAGCGTCGCCTCCTCCACAGGACGCCGTACGCCCCGAAGGCGAGACCGGAAACGTAGGCGGCGACACACGCGCGGGGATCGAACGTCCGCGCGAGGACCGAGGGCGATCCCGCGACCAGGAATCCGAGGGGCGCGACGAGGAGCCAGAGGACCATCACGATGGACGCGAAGAGACTCGCGCACCAATGGACGAAGTAGCCGATGTCCACGGCGCGGAGGAATTCGGAGCGGCCCTTCTTGTCGGGCATGAGCGCTTCGGCACGGCCGAGGAACGTCCACGTGCCGAGGACGATGGCCGTCGCGAACGCGATCCACGGAATCGCCCCGCCGGCACTCCGGAAAGCGTGCGCACACGCGACGGCGAACGGCAATTGCACGATCGCCGTCACGGTGACGAGCACGCGGAAGAAGTTCGACATGCGCGGCCGTTTCCCCGTGACACGCTGGACGGCCTTTTGCGGAGGAACGCTCGGGATCTCGCTCACGTGTGCCTCGTTCCCACGACGACCGTTCCGTCGTCGCACAACGCCCGGAGAACCACCTCCTCCGCGTGGAGCGCGATGACGGCGCGATCCACGTCCATCTGGAACGGGAGGCGGACCCACCTTCCGCCACGTCGCGTGACGATGCGCGACTCCCGTCCGCCGGCGAAGGCGACGCCGGAAGGCGTGAGCGCGAGACAGCGGAGATCCTTCGTGGTCTCGACGGCCTCGAGCACCGGTGTCCCGATGCTCGGCAACGTGAGCGCGTGACCTCCGGCGCCGACGACGACCACCACGTCGCCCGCGAGCGTGGCGGAAGCGTTCAGGTGACCGCCGCAGACGGAGCTGGTCGAATAGACGTGCCCGTCCTTCACGCGCGCGAGGGCACCCCAATCGCCGACGACGACGGCCGTCCCGTCGGCGAGGTGGCTGACGGCGCGGAGACGTGTGGTCCCGGGGAGATCGAACATGTACCGGGGAACGTCGTTCGCGATTTCGAGGAGGACTCCGACGGCGTCGGGGGAACCGGACGCACCCGAGACGCCGCGGTACCCCACGAGGGTGACCCGATTCGCGAGAGCGGTCGCGGCCGTGAAGGTGACGGCCCGATCGGGGGTGCCCAGGGGCGCGAGATCTCCCGACGGTGACCACCGGAGCACCATGGCCCTCTCGCCGAAGACGAGCAGGTCGCCACCCGGCAGCGGAGCGATGCCCCGCACCGACCGCCCGTCGATCCGTCGCGGCCACGGGATCACGCGCCAACGTCCCTCTTCCCAGTGCAGGAGACCGCCGACCGACGTCGCCAGTGCACGTTGGCCGGACGGATCGAAGAAGGCGGCCCGCAGGGACTCGGGCGGTGCGTGCGCGGCGCTGACCTGGAAACTCCACACCTGGCTCGGCGTGGGATTCGCGGACGACATCGGGACGTTCACGCCCACGGCGCGACCGGTGAGGCCCTTGTTCGAGACTTGGGCCGAAAGTTCGGAGACGATCGGACGGAGCACGTCTCCGACGTCGCGCGCGAAGGCGGCCACGGTCTCGTGGCGCTCCTCCGGATCGGTACGTAGCGCCTTCTTCAGGATCTTCTCGAGGCGCTGGACGTCGTCCTTCCGCGAGCGGAGCTCGTAGGAAAGCTTGTCGGCGAACTTCCTCAGCTCGGGGCGCGGACCGTTGGCCAAGCGCGTCACGATCACGAGGGCGTTCTCGTCGGAGCCGAACGGAAATGCGCGTTCGCCGGAGAGCATCTCGAACACGATCGCGGCCAACGAGAAGACGTCGCTCCGCGCGGTGACGCGTTCGTTGCCACGTTCGTACTGTTCCGGTGGGGCGTATCCGAGGGACGCTCCCGCGAGAGCGTGCGTGCTCGCGGGGCCGAACTGCACGAGTTTCGCGAGACCGAAATCGGTGACCTTCGCCACCTCGCCTTCGTCCGTCGGCGTCAAGAGCACGTTCGACGGCTTGAGGTCACGATGGACGACACCGTGTTGGTGCACGTGGGACAGCGCCGAGGCGACGTGGTCGACGATGCGGAGGACTCGGGCGACGGGCATCCCTCGCGCGGAGGTCGCACGCAGGATGGCGTCGAGGCTGTCCCCGCGAACGTGTTCGAGCACCGTGAACGGCATGGACGTCGTCACGCCGTCGACCGTGACGTCGTGGGTCCCGTTGTCGAAGATGCGGACGATGTGCGGGTTCGCCGCGTGCCCTTCCGCCAGCATGCGGAGGACGCTCGCCTCCCGTTCGAATCGCACGAGGGCCTCGCGCGAGAACGTGTCCGGCCGGAGCACTTTCACGGCCACGGCGAAGCCGCCCGGATCACCCCACCGGGCGGAATAGATGAAACCCTGGCCCCCCTCGGCGAAGACGTCGCCGAGGTAATAGGTGACGCCCCGGGTCCCCGCGATCGGCTGGCCGACGAGGGCGTCCCGGAGCGCACGCGCGCGCACGTCGAGCGGAAAGTTCATCGCTCGGGTCGGGGTACGACGTGCGCGCGCGGGGGCGCGATCGTCACGCGCCTTGGAGGAGCTTCACGAGGTTGTCGCGGCTCGTGAGACCGACGTGCGTGCCCACGGCCTTGCCACCCTTGAACACGATGACCGTCGGAACGCCGCGGACGCCGAACTTCGCCGTGATTCCGGGCGAGTCGTCGATGTCGACCTTGCCGACCTTGTACGTGCCGGCGAACTCGTCCGCGAGCTTGTCGACGATAGGGGAGAGCGCTTTGCAGGGACCGCACCACGTGGCGCCGAAGTCGACGAGGACCGGCACGGACGACGTGGCGACTTCGGAGTCGAAGTTCGCGTCGGTGATTTCGATGACGTTCTTTCCGGCCATGATGCGGTTCTCCTTGGATCGTGTGGGGACTCGAAACCTACGCCCGTCCCGGCGAAGGGGGCCCCGGAGCCTACCAAACGGCGACCCTCGGAGGGGTCGTGCATTCGGGATCCGACGCATCCGACGGCAGGGGCGGCGACGCATTCGAACCTAAGTCCTCCTTCGAGCTCCGCCAGAGGGAGCCGGGACGTTCCGGTCGCCGGCTCGGGAAATCCCGCGGAAACGGTTCAGTGCACCGGCGCCTTGGGGGATGAGGGCCTCGCCGGAACGACCTCCATGGAGGGGCCGGGGCTCGGAGGCGCGGGCGCAGGATCGTGGGACGGTGGAGCTTCGCGGCGGAGGAAGTCGCCCGAACCGCGGAGCGCCGCGAGCCGTTCGGCGAGGGAGACCATGTCCGCGAGCGGCATCGTGAGGGACAGTCGGACGGTCTTCCCTTCCTGACGAAGCTCGAGCGCGTCGGCCACGCGACCCACGCCCACGAGGCGGAGAGCGAGGTCCTGCTTCCACGACGCGCGCTTGCCGTCGAGGAACCCGTGGATGGACCGCGCGCCCGCCTCCGATTCGCAGACGAGTTCCGCGGCGAGGGTAGCCGAACCGTCTCCCCCGTCCGCGCGATACCGGAGGGCGACGCCGGCCGCCTCGACGGACAGGACGCCGTCCATGGTCCCGTTCGCGGCCGCCGCGAGTTCGGACGCCATCTCGTTCCGGAGTCGGTCCCGCAGGGATTTCGGCAGGACCGCGGTGACGAGGGCGAGCGGCGCACCGTCGGGCGCGAGTCGCGAACGGAGGGCCTCGTGAAGGACGTTCTTCGAGACGTCGGGAACCGCGCCTTCCGCCGTGTCGATCATGCGCGAGAGCCACGGATCCTCGGCGAGGAGTACGACGCCGTCCTCGCGCACGGCGAGCGCCGGAAGCTTCTTCGAGCGACCTTCCCCGTCGTCCTTCGTCACGAAGAACGCGCCACGCTTGGACGTCGTCGCGTGAGCGCCGCGGGACGCGACCAGCTTGTCCCCGCAGTTCGCGAGCTCGACACGGGTGACGCGTGCACGCACGGCGAGGCCGAAGGCACCGGTCTCTCCGTTCTCCGGGACGGCCAACGCCACTTCTTCGAGACGGGACGCCGGGTCCCAACCGCACGCTTCCGCGAGCGTGCGCAACCCGAGCACACGGGTCACCGTCTCGTCGGGTAGGAGACGCGCGATGGGGGACGCCCGGAGAGCGTCCGCGTCGACCGTCGCCACGAGGTACGAGTCGTTCGGGATGGTGCTCCGCACGGACCCGAGGGCCCGGGGCGGATGCAGGAGCGCCACTCCGACGCCGAGGATCAGGAGGAACGACACGAGGATCAGGGCGTTCTTCGATCGCGCGGTCACCGTGCAGGGAAGGGTTAGCATGGGGCCCTTCGTTTGCCGACCGTGCGCGAAAGGGTATGCTTTCGCCATGGGTTCTCCTCGTTCGCGGAAGGGTAGGAAGCTCCTCGTCGCCTCCATCGGTGTCGCCGCGGTGAGTTACGTCGCGTGCACGAACACGCCGCCCGAGACCTCGGGCAACCTGATGGCGCCTCCGCCGTCCGACGCCTCCGCCGATGGCCACACCGACGCCTCCGTCGACGGAGACACGGGAGTTCCTCCGACGTCGGGCAACTTGATGCCGCCTCCGCCGGCGGACGGTTCCACCGACGCCACGACGGACACCGGAACCCACGATGCGGGTCCCGACGTCGATTCCGGCATCCCTCCGACGTCGGGCAACTTGATGCCGCCTCCTCCGGCCGACGCCTCCGGCGGAGGCTGACCGGGATGGAGTCGTCGCTCGGCGAGCTCTTCGAGCTCGAGTTGCTCGGCGGTGCGATCGAGAAGCGCTACCGGCGGATGCGTCCCGAAGTCGAGGACATGCCGTGGGGCACCATCGACGTGCGCGGGATGGCTCCCCATGACCTCGTCGCCGCCCGCCAAGCATGGACGGGCGCGGCGTTCCAGGAGCACCGGACCGGCATCGCGTGTGCGGCGACGTTGCGGGCCCTCATCGAAGCTCGCGCGCCGCTGGACCTGATCGCGCTCGCCTCGCGGTTCCCGCTCGACGAGATGGTGCACGTCGAACTTTGCGCACGCATGGCCATGGAGATCGGCGGCGGTACCGAGATTCGCCACGACCCCGACGCCATGGTGCTCGACGGAGATCCGGACGTGGCGCCCCTCGTACGGGCCGCCGAACTCGTGACGCGGTTTTTCTGCGTGGGCGAAGCCCTCTCGATTCCGCTCCTCCGTGGCACGTGGCACGCGTCGAAGCATCCGCTCCCGCGCGCCGTCCTCGGGCGCATCGTGAAGGACGAGGCGGCCCACGGCACCTTCGGATTCACGTTCCTCGATTGGGCGCTGCCCATGCTCGACGAGGCGGCCCGTGCGCACGTCGCGAAACACGCCGACCTCGCCATCGCGTTCACGAAGCGTCAGTGGGACGACATCCGCAAGCGCCCGAAGCGCGAGCGCCACGACGGCGACGCGCTCGCGTGGATGGAGACGGACGCGTACCTCGCCCTCGCCACGCGATCGATGGACGAGAAGGTGATTCGGCCCCTGATCGCCCGCGGCATCCCCCTCCGCCACGTCACGGCATCGTCAGCTCCCGGATGAGCGTGCGCTCCGCCGGAGGCAGGTCCCACGACTCCGGCGCGAGGGTCCACGCGATGCGGTGGACGCGCACGCGCGATCCGGGCGGAATCGCGACGCCATTCTTGGTCGCGAGCCACGTCGCGTAACTCCGGAGCGCCTCGTCCGTCACGACACCTCCGTAGGCGCCGGCCGCACGCCACGCCATCGACCATTCGGCGTTCGGTCGTCCCCGTCGACCCCGGATCGGGGCCGATTCGACGCCGTCCGAGGAAACGACGGTGACGTCCACGTCGGGCACGCGTTCGCCCGCGATCCATTGGAAAGTGGGGTAGCAGCCGAAGGGCCACGCGAAGGTGTCGCCTCGGAAGCCTTGCACCGTCGCGGGAACGAGGAGAGCGACGGCGGTCGCCACGATCCACGCGGACGGACGCATCGGGACGTCCGCCGGAGGTGTCCTTTCTCCGCTCTCGTCGCGCGTCCCATGCAGCCGTCGGACCAGGGAGCGAACGTCGACCAGTACGACGTACGATCCCCAGAGACTCACGAACGGGATCCCCATGAGCACGTGGGTCGCGGCATGGAACGCGAGGCCCGCCACGAGCGCCACGGGACGCGTACGACGGAAGGTCGCGAGGAGACCGAAGCTCAGTTCGAAAAGGACGACTCCCGCGCCCGCGATCCGCACGAGCCACGGGACGTGCCCGAATCGGAAAGCGGGCACCCGGTCCGTCTCGAAGGCTTTCCAATCCATCTGGTGGAGGAGGTTGTCGCTCCAGAACCAGGCGACGCCCGACTCCGCGAGTTTCCAGAAGCCCGGGAAGAAGTAGACGACGCCGAGGAGCAGCCGGATCACCGCGAGGGGAAGGCCGTAGTCGACGTGCGCGCGTGTCCTCCGCGCGCGCACCGCTTCGTCGGACTCGAACAGGGCGTCGAGGGAGAGGGCGTCCCCCGACGGGCTCGCGGCGAGCACGGCCACGAACCAGAGCAGGTGCATGTCGTGGTGCACCGTTCCTCCGAATTGCGCGAGCGCGAACCGGTACGTCGCGGCGACGAGGAGCAGCAGGAGCGCCGGCCGCGTGAAGAGACCCACGAGGGCGAACGCACCCGCGCCCAGGGCCACGTCGGCGGCCACCTTCGCCGTTGCGGCGTCCATGGGCACGTGGGCGAGGAACGGCCCGAGGCCGTGCGGTGCCGTGCGCAATCCCGGTGGGATTCCGAGCGCTTCCGGAAACGCGCGCGTCTCGGGCGAGAACAGCACCAGCGCCACGATCACGATCCGGGCGATCGCCAGGTTCTCCGCGTGATCCCGGACACGATTGACAACCCCGACGCGCACGGGCAACCCTGCCCTGGGTTCATTCGGGAGTCGGTCCATGTTCATCCTCGTCCTCGGAATCGCGGTACTCGTGGCGGTCATCGCCGGCGTCGTCGCCGCGATCGTCATGGCCAACCGCGCCGAACGAGCGGACGCACCGCCGTCGAGCGTACCTTCGGACTTCGTCGCTCCCGTGAGCTCCGGAGGTTACCGCTTCCGCAAGGTCGACGAATCGCCCGAGGACTTCCGCGCGCGAATCGCCCGGGACAACGCCGACGCGGCGAGCACCAAGCGCTGAGACGACGCGGCCTTTCGGATCAGACCTCCGGCGGATCGCCGTCGCGACGCCCACCGCTCTTCCGGCGACCTTCGGGCCTCGGAGGAAATGCCCGTCGATCGAACCCCGATCGGCGATCTTCGAACCGCCTTCGATCGGCGGTGTCGGGGCGCTTCGGCGGATTCGAGGGCGTGCGCGGACGCTGCATGGTCCCACGCTGACAAGCCCACCCGCGGAGACGCAACTTTTCGGCGACGTCCCGGCTCGGGGACCGGCTCAGCCGCTCAGCCCTTGACGCCACCCGCCGTGAGGCCGGACACGAGCTGACGCTGCGCGACGTAGAACAGCACCATGACCGGAGCGCTGACGACGATGGCTCCCGCGGCGAACGGACCCCATGCGGCGTCGTGTTCGCCGACGTACCTCTGCAGGACGACGGGCAACGTGAACGCCGACTCGCGGGAGAGGAGCGTCGCCGCGAGGATGAATTCGTTCCACGCGCTCATGAACGCGAAGAGAGCCGTGACCGCGATGGCCGGGCGCGCCGCCGGGAGCACGACCTTGAGGAACGCCTGCACGCGGGAAGCTCCGTCGACCATGGCGGCTTCCTCGATGTCGACCGGGATGGTGAGGAACGCGCCGCGGAGCTGGAAGATGGCGAACGGCACCGCCGTGGACGCGTAGACGAGGACGAGTCCGCCACGCGAATCGAGGAGGTGCAGAGCGTCGAGGAGCAGGTAGAGGGGGATGGCGCTCGCGACGGTCGGGAACATCTGCGTCAGCAGGAGCGAACGGATCCCCGCGTCGCGACCGACGAACCGGAACCGCGCGAGCGCGTAGGCGGTCGGCGTCGCGATGACCACGGCGACGCTGGCCGTGGCGAGGGACACGACCAGCGAGTTCGCGAGTTGACGGAAGAAGAGTCCGCGGCCTCCGCTCGTCATCACGACGTCGAAGTTCTCGAAGGACGGGTGGCGCGGAACGGGCACGATGCTTCCGGACGACCCCAGACCACCTGGCGTGAGCGCGAGGCTGACGACCCACAGGATCGGGTAGATCGCGAAGAGTACGGCGGCCATGGCCAAGGCGTGGGCGAGCGCGCTTTCGAGGGTCGAGGTCCGCGAGCGGGCGGTCATGCGAGTGCCTCGTCGCCGCCGGCGAGTCTCCGGAGGACCTTGGATCCCCCCGCGAGGAGGAGGAAGATGAGGACGGCGTAGGCCGCCGCGTAGCCGTATTGCGCGTCGCGCGTGAACGCCCAGCGGTAGGCCTCGCTCACGAGGATGTCGGTGGTCCCGTCGGGCTCGCCGCCGGAGACGAGGAACACGACGTTGAACATGTTGAACGTCCACACCGAGCCGAGGATGACGGAAGGCAGGAGCGCCGGCGCGAGGAGCGGGAACGTCACGAGGCGGAAGCGCTGCCAGCGCGTGGCGCCGTCGACCTCGGCGGCCTCGAGGACCTCCTTCGGGATGGACGTGAGCGCGCCCATCGTGACCACCATCATGAAGGGGAAACCGAGCCACACGTTGGTCGCCACGTTCGCGGCGAAGGCGGTCGAGAAGTGCGAGAACCAGGAGACCGGCTCCGCACCGATCGCCGTCAGGATCCCGTTCACGGCACCGAATTGGCGGTGGAACATGCCCTTCCACGCCAGCGCCGTGACGTAGGAGGGCACCGCCCAAGGAAGCACCAAGAGCACGCGGTACGCGGCGCGGAGCTTCATCATCGGCCGGGAGAGTACGATGCCGAGCACGAGGCCGATGCCGACGTGGAACGCGACGTTCACGACCGTCCACACCACCGTGACGAGCAGCGTGAGCCAGAACGACCCGCTCGCGAGCAGGGGGCCCCCACGGGCCGTGAGGATGGCGACGTAATTGGCCACGCCCACGAACCTGGGCGCGTCGCGCGTTCCCACGAAGAACGACGTGAGTGCTCCCGCGACCAGGGGAAGGACGACGAGGACCATCACCGTGAGGACCGCGTGCGCGACGTAGGCGTACGCGGGAACCGACGCCCGTAGCTCCTTCCGGAACGTGGGATTCGACACGCGTCGCACCAGGGTCACCGCGCCGGCGGCGAGCAGCGCTCCGAAGAGGAGCAGGAGGGGAGTGGGAGAACGCGCGGGAGGCGGAGGGCGCAGGATGTCCTCGAACCGGCGTCGTGCTTCGTCGAGCGCGGAGCGAGGTTCGGCGTCGCCGCGGAGCACCTTGCGCAGCGCCTGTTCCGCGGGCACCCAGACCGATCGCATGGCGGTGGACGTCGGCATGGGGACGGCCAGGGTCGCTCCTTCGTGGAACGCGGCGAGCGTGCGGTCGGCGGCGACCTCCGCGTCGGTCCACACGCTCTTCAGCGGCACCACCTGGCGACCGACGAGCGCGCGCACGCGGCCCGCGTCGGCGGCTCCGTACCACCGCGCGAACGCGCGGGCCCGGGCGTTCGCTCGACCCCGCGGCGTCACGAACAGGCCCTCGACCGTGAGGAACGGCCGGAGAAGCTCTCCCGTCTCCCGGAGCCGCGGGAGCGGTTCGACGCGGTACCGCACGCGATCGCGCAGGTCCGACGAGAACCAAGGACCGCTGATGACCGCCTTCGCTTTGCCCGTGACGAAGAGCTCCTGGACCAGCGCCCCGCTCGGTTCGTCGGGGATGACGTGGCGGCGTGCGAGATCGGCGACGAAGGCCACGGAGCGCTCCGCACGATCCCCCGCGAACGCGAAGTGGTCGCTCGAATCGAGCATGGCCCCTCCGTACGCGTGGAGGAACGGCGCGTGGAAGTACGCGCTGTGCGCTTCGTAGGCGACGGGGACGACGCCGTCCTTCGGCGTCGCCATGAGGTCTTCGATGAATGCCGTGCGTCCGGGGACGAGATCCGCGTTGACGAAGAGAGCCAGGCACTTCGAGGCGAGCGGAACGGCGAAGCGGACGCCCTCGAGGGAAACGGCCCGGACGGCCACGTCGTCGAACAGAGGCACGTCCGATTCCGGGAACGCGTCGCCGACGTCGGCGACGAGGCCTTGCCGCCGGTAGGACCCGAGGCGCTCGTGGGCCTCGATGAAGAGATCGGGGCCGTGATCCCGGGGAACCGCGGACTCGAGCTTGGAGCCGTACGCGTCGAACGGGATGGCGAGCGTGTCGACGTGGACGCCGGTCTCGTTCGCGTAGCGCTTCACGAGTTCGACGAGGGCCTTCTCTTCGTCGCCGCGGTACGCGTGCCAGAGGAGCACGCTCCCGCCTTCCTCGGCACGGACGGGCAGGGGCGTCGCCAGCCACGCCGTCACGAACGCGACGAGGACGGCGACGCGGATCGGGAAAAGGCGCGACGGGCGCGACCTTGGGAGGAACGGCGGCACGTTCACTCCGCGAGCGAGAGTCCGGTGCGGCGATCGAAGAGGTGGACGCGGTTGGCCGGGACGTGGATCGGGATCGCGTCCCCCGCCCGGACCTTGCGTGCGTCGTCCGCTTCGAGGCGGAGGACGAACGTCGCGCCGCCCTTCTCCGTGGTCCCGTGGGCGAACGCTTCGAAGCCGAGGGATTCGACGATGTCGACGTGGAGCGTCCCGGCGGTGGCGGCGCCGTCCTTCGCCACGGCGAAATCGTGGGGACGCACGCCGACGGTCACGTCCTCGGAGTCGTGGGCACGGGCGCCGAATCGGCTCCCGGCGAGGGAAATCCTGAGACCCGCTCCGCGTGCGATCGGGCCGGACGCATCGGTCGCGATGGTCCCGTCCCACAGGTTCATGTGCGGCGAACCGAGGAAGGTCGCCACGAACTTGGATCGCGGTCGTTCGTAGACTTCGAGCGGCGATCCCTTCTGCTCGACGACGCCACCGTTCATGACCCACAACGTGTCGGCGAGGGTCATGGCCTCGACCTGGTCGTGGGTGACGTAGAGCGTGGTGGCGGCCAGACGATCGTGGAGCTTCCGGATCTGCACGCGAACTTCGGCGCGGAGGGCGGCGTCGAGGTTCGAGAGCGGCTCGTCGAAGAGGAAGATGCTGGGACGGCGCACGATGCTCCGGCCCATGGCCACGCGTTGCCTCTGGCCGCCGGAGAGTTGCTTCGGCAGACGCGCGAGCAGGGCGTCGAGGCCCAACATGGCGCTCGCTTCGCGGATGCGCGTGTCGATGTCGGCCTCGCTCGCGCCACGGAGACGGAGGCCGAACGCAAGGTTCTCGCGCACCGTGAGGTGCGGATAGAGCGCGTAACTCTGGAACACCATCGCGACGTCGCGGTCGCGCGGGGGCAGTTCCGTGACGTCCTTGCCGGCGAGGGCGATGGTTCCTTCGTCGGCCGTCTCCAGTCCCGCGACGAGACGGAGAAGCGTGCTCTTGCCGCAACCGCTCGGACCGACGAGGACCGCGAACGACCCTTCGGCGATGTCGAGATCGACGCCCTTCAGGATCTTCGTGTCCCCGAAGCTTTTCCGGACGCCGCGGATCGAACAGCGCGCGCGCACGACGCCTGGATCGGAGGGGCGCGACGGCGCGCGTTCGGCCTTCGCGCGCGAGGCGGCACCGACATCTCCGAGGGTCTGTACGAGGGCGTCCGCCATGGGCCGATCGGTGTTCCGCGTCGCCCTGCGCCGAGCGCCGTGCGGGGGGAGGCGGAAGGCGAGACGTACCCTCAAACCGTGATCGGCCGCGAGCCCTTTCGGGCCCGAACCGTCGATTTGCGCGGCGCGTCAAAGTGCGCCGTCGAGCGGGGTCGAGGGCGCGCCGATCAGGCGATGAGTCGCATCGATGCGGCGCGCGAACGGATTCGCGCCTGGTGCGCGAGCGCGACGTCCAGGACGGCGTCGGCCGAACCGGACTTCACGAGCCCCCGTGCTCTCCGGCCGAACTCCGACAGGGCGCGCCGCGCCCGGAGCGTCGCGACCACTTCGGCCACGTCCTCGGGAACGGCCGCGAACCCGGCGCGCCCTTCGGTGACGCGATCCTCGTTCCGTCGCTCGTTGCCCGGGACCGCGCCGACCACGATCATGGGCCGCCCCGCCGCGAGCGTCTCCGACACCGTGAGTCCGCCCGCTTTGCCGACGACCAGGTGGCTCTCCGCGATCCGCGCCGGCATGTCGCGTTCGAAGCCGAGCACACGCGCGTAGACGCCGAGGGAGCCGAGGTCCCGAGCGACCGCGCGTCGGAGTCGGGGCGAGTCGCCGGTGACGATGGTGAGCAGCACGTCGTCGACGCCGCGGAACGACCGGACGATCGCTCGCGTGGTCGACGCGCCGAAGCCGCCGCTCGTGACGAGCACCTTGAGGGGAGCACCTTCTCGGGGATCTTCGACGTCGGGAATGCGCTCGAAGGCAGGACGGATCGGGATGCCCGTTTCCTCGACCGTCGTCGCGTCGATCCCGTGTGCGACGAGTTCGTCCTTGGCGAGACCACAACCGACGGTGAACCCGTCGACGCCCCGTTCCGCCCAGACCGCGTGGGCGGTGTAGTCGGTGACGACGCCGACGAGCGGTGCGCGCAGGGCCCCCGTGCGACGTGCGCGGCCGAGGACCACGAGCGGCAGGTGGTGCGTCGCGACGACCACCCCCGGGGACTCGTCGCACACGGCGTCCACCAGCGCGCGGAGGGCGACGTGATCGAAGCCGCGCCGGATCGGATCGAACAGCCCTCCCCGTGAGTTCGCGCGCTCGTACGCCGAGCCGTAGAGCTCCGGTGTCGCGTTCGTGCTCGCGAGGTGGGCCGCCAGGTACGCCTCCCCGAAGACGCGGGGACCGAAGTCGAAGGTGTCGAGCACCTTCGTGCGGAGGCCACGTGCGCGGGCCGCTTCGGCTACCGCGACCGCGGCGGATTTGTGACCACCCCCGACGGGGCTAAACACGACGACGACGTCGGATCCCACGCGCACCTCGTCCGGTACGAACCGGGAACCTGCCCGATCCTTCCTCGGAATCGTCGGCTGCGTCCGTTGCGGGCGCGTGAACGGTGCGCGAACGTCCGGAAAACTTCCGGGATCAGCCGAACAGTTCTCGGAGCTTCTCGGCGAACGTCTTCCGCTGCGGCGAGACGTTTTCCCCGAGTTCTTTCGCGAGCAGTTCGAGGAGTTCGCGCTGGCGCGCCGTGACGGTGGTCGGCACGTCGACGGTGACTTCCACCTTCTGGTCCCCGCGACCGAGTCCGGTCTTGTGGGGCATGCCGCGTCCGCGGATGCGGAGGAGGGCGCCCGTGGGCGTCCCGGGGGGCACCCGGAGCGTGCCGCGACCTTCGAGTGTCGGCACCTCGACCTCGCCGCCGAGCGTCGCCTGCACGAAGGTGATGGGCACCTGGCAGAAGATGTCGTCGCCCACGCGCTTGAAGAAGGGATGGGGCTTCACGAGGATCGTGATCTCGAGATCGCCCGCGGCCCGATCCGGTCGCGGCTTGTTGCCGGCGCCGGTCACCATGCGCGTCGCACCGGACTCCACTCCGGGAGGCACGGTCACCGAGAGCGTGTTCTTCGCGGCGCGGAGGCCCGCACCTTTGCATCCCTCGCATGGAACGCGGACGACCTTTCCCGTTCCCTTGCACGTGCCGCAGGTGCGTTCGACCGCGATGGGGAACACGCCTTGCTGGAAACGCACGCGCCCTCGACCCCCGCACGCACCGCAGGACTCGGGCAGGTGTCCCGGCGCGGAACCGGAGCCCCGGCAGTCGACGCACGACACGACGCGGTCGTACGCCAGCTCCTTCGTGCATCCGTGGGCGGATTCCTCGAAGGTGATCTCGATGCGCTGTTTGACGTCCCCCTTCTCGCCGCGGCCGACACCGAAGGCGCCGAGGAGGTCGCCGAGGATGCCGTCGATGGCGATGTCGCCGATGTCCACGATACCGCCGGCGAAGGGACCTCCCGCGCCGAAGGGCGACCCCGGCGCTTCCGCACCATGGCCGAACCGGTCGTACATCGCGCGGCGCTGCGGATCGCCCAGGACCTGGTACGCGGAGTTCACCGCCTTGAACCGGGCCGCCGCCTGCGGGTCGCCCGGATTGCGATCCGGGTGGTGCTGCGACGCGAGCTTCCGGAACGCGGCCTTGAGTTCGTCCGGGCTGGCCGAACGGGACACGCCGAGGGTCACGTAGTGGTCTTGAACGGGCTCCGCCATGGCTCGGTTCCGCACTGGCGTAGCACGGGACGCCCCCACGAACGAGACCGAGCCCCCCGCGCGTGGCGCAAATCCAGAGGGGCTGTGCTACGGACCCCTTCCCATGTCCGCTGCCGTCCCTCCCGAGCCCCCGCGGTACGCGCGCCTCGAAGCGCCCGCGCAGGCGTCCCTCCTGACCGCGATCGTGGATCGGTGCAAAGGTCGCCCCGGAGAGCCGCCTCCCGTCGTCGTCTTCGATCTCGACGGGACCCTCATGGACAACCGCCCGCGCACGATAGCGATCCTCCGGGAGCTCGCCGAGCGTTGGGCCACGAAGGCTCCCGAGGCCGCGGCCCGCCTCCGCGCAGCCCGCGCCGAAGAGCTCGACTACCTCCTCACCGATTCCCTCGCGCGCCTCGGCATCACGACCACCGATCTCGTCGCCGAGGCCGAGGTGCACTGGCGCTCGCTCTTCTTCGCGGACGAGCACATGAAGTACGACGTGGAAGTTCCCGGGGCCGTCGCCTTCGCGAAGGCTTGCCACGCCGCGGGCGCCACCTGCATGTACCTCACGGGGCGCGACCTCCCGCTCATGGGCATCGGATCGTTCCGCAGTCTCCGGGACCTCGGCTTCCCGATCGGCGTGCCGGGTACCGAGCTCGTCTTGAAGCCCGACGCGAGCATGCCCGACGAGGCGTTCAAGCGCTTCGAAGCGCCCCGCATCCGCAGGGTCGGACACGTCGTGGCCGCTTTCGACAACGAGCCGGCGAACTGCAACATCTTCGCGGAGGAGTACCCGGACTGCGCGTCCGTCCTCCTCGACACGCAACACCTGCCCGGCGCACCGAAGCTGGTCCCCGCCGTGAAGGTCGTCGCGGACTTCACCACGGGTTGAAGGTCGTGCGCGTGCGGTTCGGAACGTCCGCGGCACGGATCGTCGGTGTGCATGCGACGCTCGGGTTCGCGATCGCCACGTCCGCGTGCCGAGGGTCCTCGTCGGACCCGCCCGATCCGACGGCGGCCGTCGAGAGTCCGCAGGCGAAGGTCGATCCCGCTCCGCTCACCGATCTTCCGGTCGTGCCGTCGTCGCCGCGCCCGCCGACGGGACCCGATGCGGGTCCTCCACCGACGAACCTCTACCGCGACAAGCCCGTGCCGCCCGACGTGATCGCGAAGGATCCGGTCGTGGTGTCGCTGGTGTTCGCGCTCCGTCCGAGCGACGTCGCGGGGCCCTCCAAGGCTCCCGAAGTCAACGTCGCGGCCATCGACGCCCTCCGGAAACGCGTCGAAGCGCGCTTCGTGATCGATCTCGGAGGAGGACGGATGCGGCTCGTGCTCGAAGGCAAGGGACACACGTTGCCTCCCGGCGCGGAAATCCGTGCGCGCGTGGACCGCTACGGTCACGTGCTCGTCCTCCCGAACGAGGAGTCGTACCGGGTCGTTCCGCCCCTCGCGTTCCGCACCGTCATGGAGGAACGACGGGTCGACGTCACGCCTCTCTCTCCCGTGGACGTCACGTCGCCCGGCGAAGGACCGCGCCGTCTCGGGACCAAGACGCGGAAAATCGACGTCACGACCCGCGCCGCCCGGATGGCGCTCGACGTCGCGAAGGTGGTCGACGTCGGCGAGAGCGGCGCGCTCCTCTGCCGCACGCTCTTCGACCTCGTCGGCGCGTCGCCGAGTTCGGTCCCGTGTGCGCCGGACGAAGTGCCGTTGCACGTCGACGTGCGCTGGGCGAACGGTGGAACGCTCACGATCGAGGCGACGTCGATGGTGCGACGCACGGACGTCCAGGCGTCCCTTCTCGCGACGCCTCCGGTCTCCGCGCGCTTCACCGAGTCCCCCTTCGGAGGGGGCGCCGACACGCTCCTCGCCGCGTCCGATCTCGCGCCACTCCGGACCGGTCCGCAGGACGTTCCGTCCGCACCGCCCGGTGCTCCCACCATCGCCGACGGCGCCCTCGTCCTCGGAAACGCATCGAACGAACTCCGCACCGTGTGGCTCGACGGCGTGCCCGTCGCGTACGTGGCGCCGGGAGCCTGGACGCGGGTCACGGGGCTCGATCGCGGGCGCTACACGCTCCAGTGGCGGACGTACTGGAGCGACGGTACGCCCCGTACCGAGACGACCCTCGTACCGGGCACCGCCGTGTTCGGAGCGGGGGACGCGGGGCCGCCCTGAACGTCCCGGACCGACGGCGCACGGTCGCGGCCCGAGCTCACTTCTTCCGGTAGTCGTCCGGCGTCATGACGACGTCGCCGAGGCCACGCGAGACCATGCGCGCGTGGAGCGCGGCGACGACGAGCTCCACGACGTCGTACCGCGTCGACGGGAGGAAGTAGTCGCCCTCGTCCATCTCGCCGAGCGCGGCGAGGCGTGCGTCGACTTCCTCGCGATCTTCGAGGTCCATCTCGAGGTGGGCGTGCCATCCCTCCGTCGCTTCCGAGAGGAGCGCTTCGCGGGCCATGCCGATCGGGTTGAACGTGAGGTACACGCGCGCCATGTCGAGGCGCCATCCCTCGAGATCCCCTTCCGCGAACCAGTACCCGCCCAGGGCCTGACGGACGACCTCGCCGAGGTAGGCGCCCACCGCCCCAGTCACCAGATCGAGACTCTCGGGCTGGGAGCGGATCGTGTCGCGGGCGTCGCGGACGTACTGGTCGAGGATGCTGAGCGTGTCCGGCGTGCCGTCGAGGGCGACGCCGTACTTCGACGCGGTGAAGCGGAGGCACGCCGCCACGAGTTCCGCAACGGCCGGCGGAGGAGGCTCGAGCGGGCTCTCGTCGCCGGCGTCGTCGCCTCCCTCGGTGGCGAGATCGTCCACGGAACCGTCGGATTCCGTTTCCGTCGTCGTGGGAGCCGAGCCCTGGGCCGACGGGGTCGTTAGGCCGTTGACGCCGTTCGTGGTCTTGACGCCGTTCGGGGAATCGCCGCTCATGCCGCGCCACCTACGATCCCGTCGGATTCGGCGCAAGGAAAAGCCGCTCCGAAGGCCCCCGGATTGAGGTAGAGTCCCGGGCGATGCGCCTCGGAATCTTCAGCGACGTCCACGCGAACTACGAGGCGTTGAGCGCCGTGCTCTCCGCGTACCGGAGCGAGCGCATCGACGTCTACTACTGCCTCGGGGACACCGTGGGGTACGGCGGTTCGCCGAACGAGTGTGCGGACATGGTCCGCGGCCTCGCGAAGAAGACGATCCTCGGCAACCACGACGCCGCCGTCGCCGGGCGCATGGACTACTCGTACTACTACGAAGCGGCCCGCCACGCGTTGGATGCCCACGCTGCCGTCATCTCCCAGGAGAACATGACGTGGCTCAAGGGCCTCCCGTACCAGGAGATGCTCGACGAGCACGACGTCCTCCTCTGCCACGGGTCGCCGGTGCGTCTCGAGGAGTTCGAATACATCTTCGCGCCCGAGCAGGCCCGCGAGTGCCTCGGCATCTGGAACAAGCTCGGTCACATCACGCTCATCGGCCACTCGCACCTCTGCAAGGTGTTCGCGCTCACCGAGAACTCCGTCGAAGAACTCCCCGCGATGGACTTCGAGCTCGAGGCCGACAAGAAGTACATCGTGTCCGTCGGCTCCGTCGGACAGCCCCGCGACTACGACAACCGCGCGAGCTACACGGTCTTCGACACCGAGGCGAAGCGCTTCGAGTTCAAACGCATCGAGTACGACATCGAGCTCGCCGCCGACAAGGTGCTCCGCGCGCGGCTCGAGAAGAACTTCGCGCAGCGACTCTATATCGGCGTCTGACGCGTCGACGTCCGACGATATCGGCGTCTGACGTGTCGACGTCGGACGATATCGGCGTCTGACCTGTTCACGTCGGAAGTCATCGACCTCCGACACGTCGGGGACTCGCCGCCCTGTCCGGAAATGTCCGACGGACGCCTCCGCAATCCAGCGCGAGCATGAACGGAGACGGGCCTGGTGGCGGGCCCGCGGTCAAGGTCCATCGCGACACGGACAGGAGAAGTTCCATGCATCGCTCCCTACGCCTCGTCCTCACTCTCGCCGTCCCCGTCGCCGCGTTCGCGGCCGCTTGCGGACAGTCGAACGGAACGGGCTCCGAGGACGACGCCGGCGCGGGCCGGAACGGTTCCGACGCCGCCACCGACGGCACCGCGGGCGGATTCGGGGAAGGCGAGAGCGAGACGTCGCCGCTCACGATCCGTCCGGAGAACGCCGTCGTCGACGTGACCATGGGCGGAACGGCGGTCCCGGTGGCGTACCAGGCGTTCGTCGGCACGTCGAACACGCCGGTCGCGGCCACGTTCACCCTCGACGTCCCGCCCCTCGGAACGTTCGACGCCACGGGTTCGTTCAAGGCTTCGGGCAAGCAGGGAGGCGTCGCGCGCGTCACCGCACGATCCGGGAAACACGTCGGGACGACGGGGCTGACCGTACGCGTGAAGGCCACCGAGAATCCGGGCAACGTCTCCGACGCGAAGAAGGCGCTCCTCGTCGCCGGAGGCGCCGGAGACGCGAACTTCAAGTGGCTCTATCCCTACGACAAGACCGTCTTCGCCCGGGGGCTCCTCTCGCCGTCGCTCCAGTTCGCCGGCAGTGCGGACGCCGTCCGCGTGAAGATCACGCTGCCCGCCTTCGAGTACGAGGGATTCTACGGACCGTCGGATCCGATCCGCGTCGCGCTCCCGCAGACCGTCTGGGACACGGCGACGAAAAGTGCCGGACCTTCCGACGCGCTCGCGGTCGAGGTCACGAAGATCAAGGGTACGTCCGTCGCGGGACCGGTGACGGAAACGTGGAAGGTCGCGCAAGGCAACCTGCGCGGCACGCTCTACTACAACTCTTACGACTCCCCGCTCGCGGGCGGCGGTGCCGTCCTCCGCCTGAAGCCCGGCGAGACCGCTCCCACCGTGCTCATGGGCGGTTCGAGCGGCTGCGTCGTCTGCCACTCGGTCAGCGCCAACGGCAACGTCATGGCCGTCGCGCACCAACACGCGTGGGACGCCTTCCACGATCTGACGAAGGCCGGTCCGCCCGTGCTCTCACGCTATCCGCAGAACACCACGGAGGATGCGATTAAGGAGAAGCACGTCTACTCCTTCGCGGGCCTCTACCCGGACGGGTCGCTCGCCGTCGGGTGCGACGACTGCGTCGACGAAGCCGCTTCCAACGGGAACACGACGCCTTCGAAGCTCTACGACACGCGGACCGGTCAGGCGATCGCCGCGCCCGGTCTCGACGACCGCATCAAGCGCGCGGCGACGCCGACCTTCTCTCCGGACGGCAAACTGCTCGCGTACAACAAGTACGGCAACGACGTTCCCGGCAAATCCCTCGCGATCGCCAACTTCGATCTCGCGACGAAGACCTTCTCCAACCCCTTCGAGGCCGCCCAGGACACGACGCTCTTCCCCGCGTGGCCGAGCTTCACGCCCGACTCGAAGTGGATCCTCTACCAGCTCGGCACGACGACCTACACGTTGAAGGGGTCGCGCGCGGAGCTCGCCGCGCTCCACGTCCCCTCGCGCACCACGGCGAAGCTCGACGCCATCAACGGCTTCCTCGCCGGCAAGAACTACCTGCCGTTCGGCGACGGCGAGACCCGCATGAACTACGAGCCCACCGTGCTACCCGTCGCGGCCGGCGGGTACTACTGGGTGATCTTCACGAGCCGACGTCCGTACGGCAACACGTTGAACCAGTCGGATCCGTTCGCCGAGAAGTCACCGCGGAAGAAGCTCTGGGTCGCCGCCATCGACATCGACTCGGGCGAGACCAACCGCACGATGGCCACCGACATCAGCCACCCGCCCTTCTACCTCCCCGGACAGGAACTCGCCGCGGGCAACATGCGCGGATTTTGGGCCCTCGATCCGTGCAAGTCCGACGGCAACGCGTGCGACACCGGGGACGAATGCTGCAACGGCTTCTGCCGGGACGGCGTCGACGGCGGTGTCCGGACGTGTTCGCCCGGTCAGGGCTGCGCCAACGAACTCGAGAAGTGCACGCAGACGTCGGACTGCTGCAGCGCCGACCAGGGCGTCCTCTGCCTGAACGGTCACTGCGGCAAGCCGGCGCCGCGCTGACGCGCCCGGGTCGGTGCGGCCGTCTGTCGCGTCCGACGGGGTCGGGGTGGGACCATTTGTCGCGCTCCCGTACCCGGGCTTCGGCGCAGGGCGACGTCCCGTCGCCGGACGGTGATCCGGGAGCCTCGTCCACGTAGAGTGGCGCCGTGTTGCCCCGCCGATCCCTCCGCCTGTCCACGCGCCTCGCCGTGGTTCAAGGCGTCCTCGCCGCGCTCATCCTCGTCGTCCTCGTCGTCACGACCCAGGGCGTCTTCCGCATGGTGGGGCTCATCACGGAGATCCGCGATCGGCACCTCTCCACGGTCGACGCCGAGGCGGCCATCCACCGCCACGCGTGGCGCGTGGACCTCGCGCTCCGGCACGGCCGGAGCGAGTGCATGCAGGGCGCTCCCGACGAGGCCGTGCGCGCCGCCGTGCAGAAGGCCTACGACGAAGCGCACGCACTCCGGGACCAGGTCGTGCCCGGGACGGAGCTGCCGCTCTGGCGTCCTGCCGATCGCTACTTCGTCCTCGCACGAACCGTCCTCGATCGTGCGACGTGTCCGACCTTGCTCGATCCCGTCACCGATCGCGTGCGTGCCGACATCGACGAGGACATGACCGATTCGTGGATCGCGCGCATGAGCGAACTCCACCGGGACATCGAGACCAAGGAGGATTCCGCCCGGAAAATCGGCGTCCTCACGGCCACCATGGGAATCACCTCGTTCCTCTTCGCGCTCGTGACGGGCGCCGTCGTCGCGCGATCCACCGCGCGCAGCGTGGCCGATCCGGTCGCGAGCTTGGCCCGCGCGGCGACGCGTCTCGGGGAAGGGGACTTCGCGCCCATCCCTGCGACCGAAGGCGTACGTGAAGTCGAGGACCTCGGAGCCGATCTCGAGCGCATGCGTCTCCGTCTCCTCGAACTCGAACAACTGAAGCGATCGTTCCTCCACAGCGTCTCCCACGAACTCCGCACGCCCCTCGCGCGACTTCGCGAAGCGCTCGCGTTGCTCTTCGACGGCACCGTGGGCCCCCTCACGTCGCAGCAGTCCCGCGTCGTCGGACTCGCGGTTCGTGCGTGCGAGCGGGAGGTCCGCCTCGTGGAAGCCCTCCTCGATCTCTCACGCCTCCAGGCCGGACAACCCATCAAGCTCGTGCCCCGTGCGAACCTCGACCAAGTCGTCCGGGCGGCCGTGGACGACGAACGTGCCGATGCCGAGGCGAGGGGGGTGGCGATCGAGGTCCTGGCCGAGGGGCCGAGCCCGACCGTCACCATGGATTCGGTCCTCGTGGAGCGCGCCATCGCGAATCTCGTCCGGAACGCGGTGTCGGTCTCGGCTGCGAACCAAACGGTGAGGGTGCGTCGAACTGTCGCATTGTCCCGAGACCCCAGCGTCCCCACGACCCTCGTCCTCGAAATCGAAGACGACGGTCCAGGAATTCCGGAAAACGCGCGTGGGACGCTCTTCCGACCGTTCAGCGCGGCACCGGTTCCGGGTGCGGATCGACCGGCGGGTGCGGGACTCGGTCTGTCGTTTGCTTGGGAAGTGGCGAAGGCCCACGCCGGGTCGCTCATCCTGGGAAGCGGTGCCGGATCCGGCGCTTCCTTCCGGTTCGAAATTCCCCTCCGAGATCCTCCCTCCCCATGACCGAGTCCCCGAAAGACACCGAAGCGAACCACGTCCTCGTCGTCGACGATGACCTCGAGCTCTGCGAGCTCCTCTCCATTCGGCTCGCTGCCGGCGGATATCGCGTGTCCCTCGAACACGGTGTGGCGAAGGCCCGCGCGCGCCTCGGGCGCGAGCGCATCGACGCGCTCCTGCTCGATCTCCGCCTTTCGGACGGCGACGGCTTCGACGTCCTCGAAGCCGTCCGACAGCGCTCCCCGGACGTTCCCGTCGTCATTCTCACCGCCCACGGGACCATCGACATCGCCGTGGAAGCCATCAAGCGCGGAGCGTTCGGGTTCATCACCAAGCCCTTCCACGATCACGACCTCCTGCAGAAGCTCGCGCACGCCGTCGAGAGCCACAAATTGAAGCGGGAAGTCGCGAGCCTCCGCCGGATGGTCGGAGGGAACGACGAGACCACGTTCGTCGGAGCCAGCCGCGCCGTCGCCGAAGTCCGCGAATGGGTGAATCGCGTCGCTCCGACGGACGTCACCGTGCTCGTCCTCGGCGAGTCCGGAACGGGCAAGGAGCTGGTGGCTCGGTCCATCCACGCGAGTTCGCAACGCTCGAAGGCTCCGTTCGTTTCGGTCAACTGCGCGGCCCTCGCCCCCGAACTCCTCGAGAGCACCCTGTTCGGTCACACGAAGGGCGCGTTCACGGGGGCGACCAGCGATCGCGAAGGTCTCGTGGGCGCGGCCAAGGGCGGAACTCTGTTCCTCGACGAGGTCGCGGAGACGCCCCCGCTGGTGCAGGCGAAGCTGCTGCGCGTTCTCCAGGAGAAGCGCTTCAATCGCGTGGGTTCGACGACCGAAGACGTGGCGGATGTCCGCATCATCGCGGCGACGAACCGGGATCTCCGTCAGGAAGTGGCCGAGCGCCGTTTCCGCGAAGACCTCTTCTACCGACTCCACGTGCTCCCGCTCACCGTCCCACCGCTCCGCGATCGCCGCGAGGACATCCTCCTCCTCGCCGAACTCTTCGTGGAGCGTGCCGCGGCCCGCAACAACGTCCCGGCGCCCACCCTGGGACCGTCCGCATGTGCGGCACTCATGGCCCATTCGTGGCCGGGCAACGTGCGCGAACTCTTGAACGTGATGGAGGCCGCGGCGCTCCTCGCCGCAGGCGGGGAAGTGAACGTCGATCAGCTCCCGGGCGTCGGTGCCGAAGGACGAGGCGCGAACGTCAAACTCGACGCCTTCGAACGCCTCGCCGAGCGCATGTTCGAACCCTACGTGAGCACGGCGCAGGAGCTGCCGACGCTTCGCGACGCCCGCGACGCGGTCGAGCGTTCGTACCTCGACGTCGTGCTCCAAAAGACGGGCGGCAACGTCGCCTCCGCCGCGCGGCTCGCGGGTCGCAACCGTACCGACTTCTACGATTTGCTCCGTCGCCACGGCCGCTCTCCCTCGGCGGCGAGGGGCGGCGGCACGAGCACGTGACGTCCGTGCCGTCCGGCGTGGCGCGCCCATCCCTGGAAGTGGCCGCCGCCCTCGTGTCGGTCAGCGTGAAGGCGCTGGCGTCGTGACGTCGACGACGTCGCGGACGAATGTCGACACCTCCACCTCGACGTGGCGGTCCTTCGGTTTCGGACCGACGTCTCCCAGGATCGACACCTTCACCGGGCTGCCCCGTTCGCGGAGGGAGCCTTCCACCTTCGTCGTCGTGAAGGTGCACTTCGCGGAGGGACAAACGAGCACGGCGTCGCCCGGGATCGCGATCTCGAGGCGCTCCACTTTCGCCACGGAGTCGACCTTCGTCGTGGACTTCGCGTCGCCCTTGCCGTCTCCGCGGGGGGATCGCGACTCCACGACGAACGCGGCCCGGGGCGGCGACGACGGCGAAGGTGCCAGCGTCACGGTTCCGGTCTCGACGGCTTCGCCGAACTCGATCTTCGCGACGTCGCCGGTCACGATCACCGCCACGCCCTTCGACGCGACGGACGCCGCGTTCAGGGTGACGGGGTCCTTGGGAGAGGCGTCGAAGTCTCGTACGGGTTCGACGCGGATCGTGGCCGTCGGTGTGTCGAGCGGCTTCGTGCCGCCCGATTTCGTGCCCACGACGAGGGACCGGAATCGACGAAGATCCCGCGCGCACGCCGCGCGTTCGGGCGGGTAGGCGTTCGCGTCGCATCGACGCGCGTCCCCGGTCGCCCACGCTTCGCAGGTCGGTCGCTTTCCCGCTTCCTCCGCCGTGCACATGCGGACGTCCCGGGCCGCGGCTGCGAGACAGGTGGGGTCGCGTCCGCGTTTCGGCCGCGAGGCGATGGCGTCGGGACAAAGATCCGGATTGCCGACGACGATCGCCGTGATCGCGATGCACCGGCTCTTCAAAGCCGTCGAGTCGACCTCGAGGCACGGTGCGACGCTCTGCTTCTTCGCCGCTTCGAGGACGCGGCACGCGTCGCGGAGGAACGTGTCGTACCCCACGGCGCGGAGGGCGTCGCCGACGAGCGGATCGAGTTTCGCGTGGGCCGTGACGCACGCCTCGAGGGTCGTGAACCCGTCCATCTCCGCCTTGAAGTCTCCGGGCGGGAGGGGCGGATCGGCAGGGAGCGTCTCGGCACCGGCGTCGTCGCCCGCGTTCAACCGTGCGAGCGCCCGTTCGACGAGCTCCCGTTCGGCCGCGCTGCCGGTGGCGGCGCCGGACGAGGATGCGGAACGTGGAGGCTCCGGCGGGGTACCCGGTCCCGACGGCGCCCCGGGGACACCGTCGCGATCGCACGCCACCGTGGCGCAGCCCACGACGACGAATGCGGCAACGCCGGGGCGGAGGCGCTTCGAAATCGTGGATCGCCCTGTCGCAAAGACTTGGCACCTGAACATAAAGCCAGTATAGGTTTCGTTCAGCCCCACGAGTAGCGAGGTCGCCATGGAAGACAAGAACCGCCAGAAAGCCATCGAACTTGCCGTCGCCAGCATCGAGAAAGAATACGGCAAGGGCTCCATCATGCGCCTCAAGGAGGGACAGAACCTCCACGCCGACGTCGGCGTCGTCCCGACGGGCAGCATCGGACTCGATTTGGCGCTCGGCATCGGCGGTCTTCCCAAGGGACGCATCGTCGAGATCTACGGCCCGGAGTCCAGCGGCAAGACCACCCTCACCCTCCACGCCATCGCCAGCGTACAGCGCGCCGGCGGCGTGGCCGCCTTCGTGGACGCCGAACACGCCCTCGATCCCGCCTACGCCCGCAAGCTCGGCGTGAAGACCGACGAACTCCTCGTCTCCCAGCCGGACTTCGGCGAGCAGGCCCTCGAGATCGCGGACATGCTCGTCCGCTCGGGCGCCGTGGACCTGGTGGTCATCGACTCCGTCGCGGCCCTCGTGCCGAAGGCCGAAATCGAAGGCGAGATGGGCGACAGCCACGTCGGCCTCCAAGCCCGCCTCATGTCCCAGGCCCTCCGCAAGCTCACGGGCGCCGTCTCCCGCTCGAACTGCATCGTCATCTTCATCAACCAAATCCGCATGAAGATCGGCGTCATGTTCGGCTCCCCCGAGACGACCACGGGAGGCAACGCGCTCAAGTTCTACGCCTCCGTCCGCATGGACATCCGCCGCATCGGCGCGATCAAGGAGAGCGTCGCCTCCAGCGACAAGAAGGAGCCGGCTGTCGTCGGCAATCGCACCCGCGTGAAGATCGTGAAGAACAAGATGGCGCCGCCGTTCCGGGAGGTCGAGTTCGACATCCTCTACGGCCACGGCATCTCCCGTTCCGGGGACGTGGTGGACCTCGCGTCCGATCTCAACATCGTGGAGAAGAGCGGCGCTTGGTACTCGTTCCAGGGCGAGCGCATCGGTCAGGGCCGAGAAAACGCGAAGGCGTTCCTCGAGCAGCACCCCGAGATGATGGACAAGCTCGAGGCCCTCATCCTGCAGAAGCACGGCGTCGTGAAGCCCGGCACCGCTCCCGCAGCGGGATCCGCGGCCGGATCCGCGTCGACCACGCCGTCGTCGCCTCCGGGAGCACCCTCGGGTTCCACCGGAAAGGCCCAGGCCGCCTCCTCGGAGGACCGCAAGCGGCCTGCGGGTGCCCAGGAAACGCCCTCCCGTGACGCACGGGACGCCGGCAGGGCAGCACCGCAGGGCAAGCCCGCCAACTGACGTCGCCCGCTGCGGCGCGCGCGCAGCCACGTGGTGCCGCAGCGGGCTCCTCCCCGTGCGTTTCGACGCACGGCGGACCGGACGGGAGGTTTCCGAAAGGGGACCTCCCGTTCCGCCTTTGTCCGAGCTGTAGTCAGAGGGAGGACGGATCGACGGAGCGACCTCCCGGAATGCCGCGCCCCTCCGGGACCGTGAGGTAGGCTCGGAGTCGATGAAGCTCTACGTCATGCGCCACGGCCCCGCCGAAGACGTGGCGTCAAGTGGACGTGACTCCGATCGGGCCCTCACGCCTTCCGGCCGGGAACGGGTGCGGGTGGTCGCGAAGGCCCTCCTCGACGGCGACGAAGCGCCCATGTCCATCGTCTCCAGCCCCTACGTCCGCGCGCTCCAGACCGCGGAAATCGTGGCAGGCGTCACGAACCTCGCCGAACGGGGAGGCACCGTCGTCACGCGCCGCGAACTCGAATCGGGACGCAGCGTGGAAACCCAGAACGCCTTCGTCACCGAGTTGCTCCTGGCGAAGAAGAAGCGCGTGATGGTCGTCGGTCACGAGCCGGACCTCTCGTTGCTCGTCGCTCAACTCGTCGGTCACGCGCCGGCACTCGGCATGCAGAAGGCCATGGTCGTCGGTCTTCAACTGCGCGACGGCGTCCCCACGAAGCTCCGGTTCGTCCTCCATCCGACGAGCCTTCAATGGGATCGCGCAGACGACTGAAACTCGTCGCCTTTTCGGGATCTCGGAGGATCTCGGTCAAGGAGAAATCGACCGCCCGGAGAGATTCGTGCCGGTCCATGTATCGTACATGCATCCGGGGCCCGTGGGGGCCGGCTGCCGCTCCCGTAACTCCCGGAATGGAATGCCAAAAATACCGTTCCTTGACTTGAATTCGGGTGGCCCCCAGACCGAACGGTGAGCCATGGCAGCCCGGAGCGTCGTCGCCGCAGTCGATTCTGGATCCGCCCCCCGACACGGAAGGGTGAAGACCCTCGCGCGGCCCATGGGCACGGCGGCCTTCCGCATCTCGGAACGGTTGGGGCCGTCCCTCTCCGTGCTCATTCCGAAGAGCGCTCCCCAGATCTTCGTCCACGAGGGGGCCCGTCAATCCCTCGAGCGTCGTCTCAAGGCGGCCCATCCGGGCCCCGTCGTCCTCTCCATCACGGACAACCGCCACTCCATGATCTCGCACCGGTGCGAGAACGGTGTCCTCCAGGCGCGCATCCACCACATGTTCCTGGACTCGCCTCGCAGCGTGGTCGATGCCCTCGTCCGCTACGTCGTCCAGAACGACCGCGAAGCGAGCGCCGTCGTCGGTCACTTCATCGACGAGAACGGACATCGGGTCGTCAAACGTTCCCGGAACGCGAAGCTCGAGACCCGCGGCAAGCACCACGACTTGCTCGCGATCTTCCACGATCTCAACGAGAAGTACTTCGGCGGCAGCGTGAACACCCTCATCACGTGGGGGAAGAAGCCGACGCGGAAGCCCGGAACGCCCCGCCACAGCATGAAGCTCGGGAGCTACACCGCGGCCGAACGCCTCATTCGCATCCACCCGTCCCTCGATCGGGCCTGGGTTCCCCGGTACTTCGTCGCCTTCGTCATCTTCCACGAGATGCTCCACCACGTGATTCCGGCCACGCCGGGGCCCGACGGCCGCTCGAACCTGCATCCCGAGGCCTTCCGCGCGCGGGAGCGCACGTTCCGGCACTACGAGCGCGCCCGGGTGTGGGAACACCGGTTCATCGCGCGCCTCCTCCGATCCTGACGCCGGGCCGCGACGTCAGTTGGCCTTGAGCGCGTCGACCACGACGGCGCGCTCGTGCAGGAGCACGGGGTCCGCCGGTGCGAAGACACTGGCCGAATCGAGGGCCACGAGGGCCTCCTCGAAACGCGAGAGTTCCCGGAGGCACGCCACACGACCGCGGGTGGCCACGAGGTTCTTCCGGTTCTTCACGAGCATGCGCTCGTAGTCACGTAGAGCGTCCTCCGCTCGTCCCATGCGGACGTACGAGGATGCGCGCCGTTCGAGGAGCTCGACGTCGCTCGGGGCGAGCTCGAGACCACGGGTGAATGCGTCCACGGCCTCGTCGTCCTTTCCGGACTCCGCGAGGAGCGTCCCGAAGTCCACCCAGATGGCCCGCTCGAACGGATCGTGGGCGATGGCTTCGCCCATGAGATGCAGGCCGTCCACGGTGTTGCCTTCGTGGAAGCGCACGACGGCTTCCTTGCGGAACGAGTGTGCCCGTTTCGGGTCGAGGACCTTGTCCTTGTGGGCGAGGGTCCAGAGGCGACGGCGCGCCTTCAGGGCCGCGGCCTCGCCACCTTCGGTCTCCGCACCCGACATCACCTCGAGCAGCACGGCCCGGCCTTCGGACTCCTCCCCCGAGCCGAGCAGCGCTTCCGCCGCGAGCAGCGACGCCTCGCCGTCGTTCGGGGCGAGGGCCAGGGCCCGTGCCGCGCTCTCCTTCGCCACCTTCCAGGACTCGGTCGCGATCGCGACGGCCGCGTGGCGCAACCACAGCGCGAACGCGTCGGGAACGCCTTCGAGGCCACGTTCGACGACCGCACGTGCTTCGTCGTACCGCTTCGCCGACATGAGCGCCTGCGCGTGCCGATCCCGGGTCACGACGTCGGTCGGTTCGACGCCCTCGGCCCGTTCGAACGACTCGAGCGCGAGGTCGAGGTGACCGAGCGCGACGAGGCACGAGCCGCGTTCGCGGAGCGCCTCCACGTCGTCCGGGAGCTTCGCGAGGGCCCGCTCGAAGATGACGAGCGCACCTTTCGGATCGCCGGCGAGCGCACGACGCTCTCCCTCGGCGACCAACCAGGCCGGGGCCGACTCGATCTCGTCGATGCGCGTCTGGGCCGTGAGCGAATCGTCCAGCTGCGTGTCCTTCGAGCCGAGGTATCGATGGTAGAAAGGGAGGGCCTCGGCGTGCCGACCCGTCTCGTCGAGCAGACGCGCGATCCGGAAGATCGCGATGCCGATGCCTCCGTCGCGTTCGAGGGCGGCTTCGTAGGCGCGGATGGCGCCGCGCACGTCGTCGGCGTGCTCGAGGCAACGCGCGAGACCGATCCACGCACGCGACCCGCTCGCCTCGCCGTCGGTGGCGCGGCGGAACGCGTCCGTCGCGTCGTCCCAGAGTCCGAGCGCCAGGAAGATGCGACCCTTGGCGAGGGCGGCGGTGCTCTGATCACCGGGTTGGGCCAGGACACGGTCGAGGAGGGCGAGCGCCTCGTCGTTCCTGCGGAGGCGTTCGGCGAGCCGCGCCTTGCCGAGGAGGGCAGGGAGGCAATTCGCGTCGGCGGCGAGGGCCGCGTCGAAGTGACGACCGGCTTCGTTGGCCTCGTCGCCCGCCCGCTGCTTCCACTCGCCGAGCCGCGCGTGTGCGAGGGCGAAGGTAGGATCGATGGCGATCGCACGTTTCGCGAACTGGAACGCGATGACGACGTTCGCCTGCGATTCCGCGAGCGCGTCTCCCTGCGCCAACCAGTCCTTCGCCTCGACCTTGGGATCGGGACGTGGGATGTCCTTGTTCGTCACGAGGGCGACGCGAAGTTTCTCGAGTTGCGAATAGATGGTCTGCTTCGCGCCGCCCGTCATCCGACCCACGACGAAGTCGAACGGACACACGGACGTGCCGCTCGGCCACTCGACGGTGCTCCTCGTGGGATCGCCCGCGTCGAGGCGCCAGGAACCTCCGAGTCGGATGCGCATCAGCTCACCGACGTACGAGCCGAACACCCACGCGTCGCGCGCGAGTTCGCGGACGCGCGCCTCCGGGAAAGGATCGAGGCCCCATTCGAGGTGGAGCCACGCGTCCATGGCGGCGACACTCGCGGACGAGTGGTTCGGCAGCACCGAACCTTTCGTGAGCCGAACGGCCGCCTCGTCCGCACCCTTCGCGAATTCGAGGACGACCGGACCCGAAGGCCTGGGCTTCACGGAAGGCGGCGCCTTCTCGCTCGGCGGCGTCGCTTCGGCGACGGCCGCCTGCAGCGCCGCGGCGACGCGCACGCGGCTCCGTTCGATGCCCATCTTGAGGTCCCCGGCGAACCCGAGGGAGAGCGCGCGATCGTAGAACGCGAGCGCCACGTCGAACTGGTTCTTCTTCTCGAAGTGACCGGCCTGCGCCAGCCATCCCTTGAGTTCGTTGAGGTCCGCCTTGGGAGGGAACTCCTGCCGGAGGCGCTCGAACGTGAGCATCATCGGCGCTCCCGCTCCCAACGCGAGTCGTTCGACGAGCATGCGCACGGGCAACACGTCCACGGGACCCGGCAGCACCACGTGCGCGAGTTCGGCGAGGAGAGGCTCCTTCTCGTCCTCGATCCAGAGACCGTTCCAGAGGCGACGCATCACCTCGCCGAAGTAGACGCCGAGGTCGAGGACCGCCCGGCGCATCTTCTCGTCCCGCTTCCATTCGAGTGCGTGGACGGGCCCGCGCGCTTCGGTGCCCCAATCGCGATCGATCAGGATGTCGAGCGCGACGACGCTCGCGGGCGAGAAGTCGAGGAGATCCTCCGGCGCGGCGCCAGCCGCCGCACGGTCCGCCATCGCCGCGTAGTCGTGGTGGAGCGTGGTGCTCTTCGCGGCGACCGTGAGCGGGATGCGCTTCACGCCGGTCGTCGGTTCGTTCGCGAAGCCGTCGCCACGGCGGGACGCCGGAGCCGGCGCGGGAATCACCACGGAATTGGGTGGCGACAACTGGCTCATGGGCGCGGGTTCTTCGATCGGCGCCTTGCAGAACGGGCACGCGACGAAGTTCGGATTGAACGGCCTCTTGCACGAGGTGCAACGGATCGGTTCGAGCGCCACGGCGGATCCTTCCCGGGCGGCAGGATCGCGCGATTTCGGCCCCCATGTCGAGTTCCGTCGGATGCACCGCTCGGGCCCTTTCGTGATGAGCGGCCACGAAATTGGCGCTAAGAACCTCCGCATGCTCGGAATCGCGGCGCGAACGGAGATCTTGGCGAAGCGACGGGGAACGGAAGGCGTGGGTCGAACGTCTGCCTCCGTGGCGTCCCGCATCGCGTTCGGCCTCGTTCTCCTCGTCCTCGCCGTCGTCGGCTCCGCCTGCGGCGGCGCCAAGGACAAGGGCCCGACGCTGCCCCCGCGCGTGTCCACGGGAACGGATCCGTTCGCGGGGCCACGTCTCCGCAGGCCCGAGGAGATCGAGGCGGCCGCGGGGGTCGCCGGTCACGTCATCGCGCGCGTCGGGGACAAGACCGTCGGTCCTCTCCTCGCGCGCTCGGAATCCGGCGCCATGGCGACCTACGTCGGAACGACGGAATCCGCGGTGCGTTCCCTCGTGAGCGTCGCACTGACTCCGACGCTCGAAGCGACCGCGGCCCCGCGCATCCTCGCCACCCTTCCTTCCGAGACGACGACACTCGTCCTTCGATCCGTCGATCCGGCCGGCAGCGCCTACGCGGCCGCCTGGGTCGCCCTCACCGAACGCGGGGCGAGCCTCAGCGTCATGGCCATCGGTCGTGACGGCCAGGCGCTGAGTCCCGTGAACGAACTCACGCGCACGAACGACCACGTCGTTTGGGTCGACATCGTCCCCACGGCGAAGGGCGCCTTGTGCATGTGGGCCGAGGAGACCCGTCTCGGCGACGCGAACCTGCTCCTCGTGCCGCTCGACGGCGCGGGAAAGCCCCGCGGTGTCCCGAGCCGCTTCGCGCGTGCGGCGACCGGGTGGCACGCGACCCGGTTCGCGGACGGCGTGGGAGTCGCCCTCGTCACACCCGTCCCGAAGTCGGCCCTTTCCGGGCCGCGCTCCTCGGTGTCGTTCCTCCGGCTGGACGCGGACGGCCGACCGCGAGCGACGCCCACGTTCGTGGCGGAGAAGGTCGCCCTCGTGGGGGACGTCGAGCTTTCGGGCGACGGGCGCGACGTCACGCTCGGATGGACCGAACATTCCGGTCTCGAACCCGAAGCGCGCATGACGGTCCTCGGTGCCGACGGTGCCGTGAAGGTGCCGACGTTCGAACCGTTCGAAGGTGGCGGCGGTTCGTCCCTCGTCAGCATCGTGCGAGGCAAGTCCGGGACCCTCGCCGTGTGGGAAGAACCGTCGCGACGAAAGAAGAACGATCGTCGCCTCCATCTCGCGTTCGCCCGCCACGACGCCCCGAAAACCTTCGTCGCGGGCGACCTCGTCGAGGTGAGCGGCAAGAACCCGTTCGAAGCGACGGTCGCGGGCGAAGGCTTCGGCATGCTCGCGGTCGCGCGGACGTGCGGCCCCGTCGCCGAGACCATGGGGGGGTGCGGCGTCGCGCCGTGGGCGCCCACGTTCATGCGCGTGGACGCGCGGGCCAAGGTCACCAACACGCTGCCCATCCGCCTGGTCGACGTCGGCGCGACCGCTGCCATCGCCTGGTCGGCCGACTGCTCGAAGGAACCGTGCGTCGCCCTCGCGGCCACGGCCGATTTTCCGACGCCGATCCGGGGAGTCGAACTTCCCGCGGCACCGACGCCGTTCCGTCCCCCTTCGGTGGCCGAACCTCCCGCCGCCGCACTCCGTCTGGGAGAAGTGCACACGATCGCGACCGGTGCGAACTACGTCGACATCGCGACGGCACGCGTCGGTGGCGAACTCTTCGTCGCGCACCTGAGCGAGTCCGACCCGAACGTCGACGTGGCGCCCGTTCCCCCGTCGCGCGGCAAGAACGAGAAGACGGCGAAGGGCGATCGTGCCGACAAGGGATCCGCAGCCGACGCGGATTCCCGGAAGGGGAGCGAGCCCGGGCGCGGCTCCAAGGAAAAGGCGACCGCGAAGTCCGAGCGGGCGCCGCGCATCCTCCGGCCCCGCGGACTGACGTTGACGGTCGAACGGGTCGACGCCTCGGGTCGCCCCACGGGCGAGAGCCACGTGATCACCAACCGGGCCCTCGCCATGGGACGCGTCGCGTTCGCGGCGGGGGGCACGCCGGAGGACGGTGCCGCGCTCGTGTGGGTCGGACGCGACAACGGGGACCCCGAAGTCCACGTGACCCGCATCGATCGTCGAGGCCGGCGCATGAAGGACGTCCAACTCACGACCGCGAAGGGGGACGCCTCCGACGTCGCCGTGGCGTGGACGAAGGGCGGATGGATCGTCGCGTGGGTCGACGCCAGGAACGGGGACGGCGAGGTCTACGCGACGAAGGTCTCGACCGATCTCGCGCGCATCGCACGCGAGGAGCGCATCACGAAGGCCCCGGGAGACGCGAGCGACGTCGTCCTCATGTCCCGCGAGGACGCGATCTGGCTCGCCTGGTCGGATCCGCGGGAGAGCCCGTCCGAAGGCATGGGCGACATCTACGTCACCACCCTCCGCGGTCGCGACGCGAAGCGAGCGACCGAAGAAGTCGCCGTGCTCTCGACCGCCGCCCATTCGCGTTCGCCCGTGCTCGCCTCGTCCGGAGACGACATCGCGCTCGCGTGGATCGAGGAAGCCGCCCAAGGCATCGTCGCCAATCCGACGAACGCGCACGGTGCCGTGCTCGCGTGGCTCGACCCGCGCGGACTCGTTTCGGGCGAACCCGTCCGGATCCGCACCGCGGGAGACGGCGTGGCCACGGCCGTCGCGCTCGAAGGACGGGACGACTCGATTCGGATCGTGGTGACCCGGAGCACCACCGACGATCTCGTCCTCGACGCGGGACGCATCTCGCCCATCGAGCGGAAGACGCCGACGCTCTACTTCCTCGTCGGTCTGGAGGGGCCGCCGTCCATGAGCGTTCCCCTCGTGCTCGAGAACGGCGCGCTCCTCGTGAGCGACGAGGGCGGGATGGACGGCGTCCGGCGTCTCCGTCGTGCGACGTTGGCGACCCGGAAGTAGGGCGTTCCGAAAGTTCGCAACGGCCGCCCTCGACCGGGCGATTCCCCGAGGTGCCCGCGGTCGAACCCGGAATCGAGGGGCCGCGCGCCCGTCCTGGGTCGTTCCGCCGGCGAAAGGAACGACCATGACCACCTCCATCGCCCGACTCCCGTCCGCCGTGCCCACCGCTTCCCCCTTCCGCACCGACGTCACGGTGACGCCCTCGGCACCCCGTCCGACTCCCGGTCGCGTCACCTTCGGGGAGGTGATGCGGGCCCAAGGGGCCTCCCTCGCCCGCGGTGCGACGTCGGCCATCACCCTGCTTCCGGGGAGTCCGCTCCTGTCCATGGCCGTCCGCGGGTCGACCTCCGCCGCGGTCGCGGGGCGATCGCCGCTCCCAGCGCCGGGAAACTTCGGAGGTGGCGCCGTGGCGCCCTTCGAGCGTCGCGCGGAGGGGCCGGGCACCGGGGCCCCGAGCGGCGCGATGCCGGGGGATGCCGGAGTCGAGGGGTCCTTGCAGAATGCACAGGAAATGAATCTCTACTATCTCCAGGTTCAGGAGCAGGTGAACGCCCAGAACCGGACGTTCTCCACGCTCTCGAACGTGCTCAAGGCGCAGCACGACACGGTGAAGACCGCGATCGGCAACATTCGCTGACGGGTTCCGACCACCCGGTGCGGGGGCGTCCCCGGGGCTCCGTCGTGGATTCGGGCTTGCCTTCGGCGTCGTCCCCGCTCACCGTGTGCATTCACGAGCGCGAGGGAGAGTTCCCGTGTCCATCGACGGAATCGGCAAGAAGGGCGGCCCCGGCGCCCCCGACATCGCACCGGCCACCACGCCAGGCGGCGCGCCCGCGCGTCCGTTCGATGTCGGACCGGCCGCGCCCCCGGTCGCTTCCGCGGACGCAGCTTCCGGCGTCGAAGCACCTTCACCTTCGTTCGAAGCGTTCCGCGCGGGGACCCTCGATTTCGATCGGTACCTCGACGCGATGGTGAACGAAGCGACCGCCCACCTCGAGGGCCTCGCGCCGCACGAGCTCGAGGCCATCCGCTCCATGCTTCGCGACAAGCTCGCCACCGATCCGGATCTGGTGGAGCTCGTCACGCGGGCGACGGGCCGAGCGCCGACGCCCTCCGAAGACTGAGTCGGGACCGTGCGCAGCTTCCCGCGCCGCGACGCGCTCGCGCACCTCGCGGCGTGGATGACGACGCCCTTCGTGGCGTCCCTCGGATGTTCGCGTCGCTCGTCCCGCGAGGGCACGCCTTCGAGGACGGTATCGTCGCCGCTCGCGCGATTCGAGGACACCACGCCGACGGCTTCCGCCCCGGCGCCGGACCTGCTCGCGGGGTTCCGAGTGGACACGTGGAAGCTCGAGGCGCCCGGATTCGGGACGGTGCACGCTGCCGTGCTTTCTCCGGTGGCGTCGGGCGACGCGTCCCAGGACCGCCTGCCTCTCCTCGTCGCCCTCCACGGTCGCGGCGAGTCGTTGAAGTCGCCGCCCGAGGGAGCCCTCGGGTGGGTGAACGACTACGCAATGCCTCGGGCGATCACGCGGCTCCGTGCGCCGCCGCTCGTCCCCGACGACTATCTCGGCTTCGTCACGGACGACGAACTCGCCCGTACGAACGCGGAACTCGCGCGGCGTCCTTTCGGCGGGCTCGTCGTCGCGTGCCCCTATCTTCCCGATCTGAACCCGCGCTCGGAGCGGGAGGTGTCCGCCTACGCGCGTGCGATCGTGGACGACGTGCTGCCCCGCGTGCGACGGGAGGCGCCGGTGATCGCGTCGTCACGGGCCACGGGGATCGACGGCGTGTCCCACGGCGGGATCACGGCGCTCCGGGTCGGGTTCCTCCGTCCCGACGCGTTCGGTGCGGTGGGCGCGTTGCAGCCGGCGCTCCGCGAGGCGGACGTCGCCGGGCTCACGGAACTCGCCCGCGCCGCGCGCGCGAGGAATCCGTCCTTGGCTCTCCGGCTCACGACGAGCGACGACGATTCGTTCCGCGAGGTCACCACGTCCCTCTCCGAGCGGTTCGCGAAGCTCGGAGTTTCCCACGAATCGACGCGTACACCGGGCCCCCACGACTACGCGTGGAATCGCGGTCCCGGCGCGATCACGATGCTCCGGTTCCATGACCGCGTGCTCGCACGCGCGTGACGCGCCGACGTGGGCGACGTCACGGATCTCAGAGCGTGCGGTTCATGATCCTCGCGAGCACGTCGCTCGCGACGTTGGCGCCCGAGAGGATCACACCGACCCGCTTGCCCGCGAGGGCCGGCCGCAACTTCACGAGGCCTGCGAGACCCGCCGCGCCCGCGCCCTCGGCGAGGTTGTGCGTCGTCTTGACGAGGACGCGCACGGCCTCCGCCAGCTCCGCTTCCGAGACGGTGACGAATCCGCGGAGTCCGTCCTGCAACGCGGGGAACGTGAGTTCGTAGGGTCGGCGCGTCGCGAGGCCGTCGGCGAAGGTGTCGGCGCGATCGTGCACGACGATCTCGCCGCGCTTCCACGATTCGAAGATCGCGGACGCGCCCTCGGCCTGCACGCCGTAGACCTCGAGACTCGGCTTCAGCGTCCTCGCGACCGTCATCGCACCGACGGCGAGCGAACCTCCACCGATGGCGATCACGAGCGCGTCGAGCTCGGGCTCCTGTTCGAGCATCTCGAGGGTGGCGGTGCCGGCGCCGGCGATGACCTGGGCGTCGTTGCTCGAATGCACGAGCCGTGCGTTCCGTTCGCGCGTGACGCGGTCGGCGACGGCGACGGAGGCGTCGTAGTCGGCACCTTCTTCGATGACTTCGGCGCCGAGACCACGCATCGCCGCGTTCTTCTCGGGGTTGTTGCCGACGGGGACGCAGATCGTGACCGGCACTCCGAGGAGCTGCCCGGCCCAGGCGAGCCCTTGACCATGGTTGCCGCGACTCGCGGCGACGGCACCGATCCGACGACCTTCGGGCGAGAGCGCCGAGAGCACCGAGAGGGCGTTCCGCACCTTGAAGGAGTTGGTCGGGTGGTGATTGTCGTGCTTCACGAAGACCCGGATGCCGTGCCCCACGACCTCGTCGAGGGTCGCGTAGTTCCGGAAGGGCGTCGGGTGGAGGTACGTCCGGAGGCGATTCCGGGCGGCCAGCGCGTCCTCGAAGCGAATCGGCCAACGTGCCATCGTCGAAGGCATATATCATCCCGGGGACGATGAGCAGTTGGCTGGTACCCCTCGAATCCCTCGCGAAACGCCGCGGCGGGGACGATCCGCGTGTCGTCGGGGGGAAAGCCGCGCGGCTCGTCTGGCTCGTGAAGAACGGGTTCCGCGTGCCGGAAGCGTGGGTCCTCCCCCAGGACGCGTTCGCGGCTGCCGTGCAGGAATTGCCCGCCGGTTGCGAACCGCGCGCGCTCCTCCGGGCCGCCTCCGGTCGTACGGGCATGGTGCGAGCCGCCGAAGCGCGGCAGGAGTTGCTGCGGGCGCCGATGCCCGTGGGCCTCGACGACGAACTCGAGACCCTCTGGGAGCGCCACGGTCGAGGTCTACCGTGGGGACTCGCCGTCCGTTCCAGCGCCACGTGCGAGGACGGGGCCGTCGTCTCCATGGCCGGACTCGCGGAGACGCACCTCGGAGTGCGAGGGCCGGAGGAGCTCGCCGAGGCGGTCCGTTCCGTGTGGGCCTCCCTCGCTTCCGGTCGGGCACTGGCGTACCTGGCCTCGCGTGGCATCCGCGACGTGTCCATGGCCGTCGTCCTCCAGCGGATGGTCGAGGCCGACGCGGCGGGCGTGATGTTCACCCGCGCTCCCGATGCGCGAGGCTTACCGACGGACGGTTGCATCGTCAACGCCGCGCACGGACTCGGTGCGCCCGTCGTCAACGGACACCAGACCCCGGACGTGCTGCGCATCGACGCGAAGGGACGCCTCGTGGAGTCCACGATCGCGAGGAAGCCGAAGGCCGTCGTCGTCGGAGCGAAGGGGCTCGAAGAGGTCGACACGAAGGATCCGGATCGTCCGGCGCTCTCCTCGGCGCGTCTCGCGGAACTCGCGGAAATCGCGTTCCGTCTCGACCGCCTCGACCCGGTGGCGTGGGACATCGAGTTCGCCTGCGACCCCAAACAGACCTGGATCGTCCAGGCGCGCCCCGTCACCGGACACGGCTACCCCGACGGCGGCGACTCCGAGTCCGTGTGGAGCAACGTGAACGTGGGCGAAGCGCTCCCCGGCGTCGCGACGCCGCTCACGTGGTCCGTCGCGGGGGCCTTCAGCGAATCCGGATTCCGTCGCGCGTTCGCCACACTGGGGTGCCGTGTTCCCAAGAACGCGACCCTCGTCGCGAACGTGCACGGGCGGGTGTACCTGCACCTCACCCAGTTCATGCGGATCGCCGCGCAAGTGCCTTGGCTCGACCCGCGCACGCTGGTGGAACTCGGCGGCGGCGCGGGCGGAGACGAGCTCTCCGTCCAGGTCGCCGACGTCTCGAAGAAGGGCTTCTACGCGCGGTTGCCGTTCACCGCCACGCGACTTCTCAAAGAGCAGCTCCGACTCGACGACCAGGTGGCGCGTTTCGAGGCGTCCGCCGAACGATCGTTCCGACTCCACAACGCGCTCGATCTCGCGATCCTCCCGGACGAAGGCGTGGCTCGGAAGCTCCGCGACGTCCAGGATCTGCTCGAGGCCACGGGCAGCGTGATGCTCACCTGCGCGTCGAGCGCCCTCGGAAGTCACCTCGCCCTCAAGCTGGTGCTCGAACGCACGAGCCCCCTCGGCGCCGAGACGCTGGCGCAGTCGTTGACGAGCGGCATCCGCGATCTCGAGAGCGCGCGGCCTGCCATCGGAATCTTGAGGGTGGCGGAGATCGCCCGTCTCGAAGCGGACGCGAAGGCAGCCCTCGAGAGCGATGGACTGACTGGTCTCGACGGACTCCCGGACGGACCGACGCGCCGCGCCCTCCAGAGTTTCCTCGAACTCTACGGCGACCGGGCCGTGCGCGAGGCCGAGCTCTCCACGCCGCGGTGGCGGGAGGATCCGCGGCCGGTGTTGACCATGCTCCGCGTCGCGTTGCGCGGCGAAGCTCGGAACGTGGAAGACGCCGTCGCGCGTGCCCGGGCGCAGGCGGATCTCGAGATGACGAAGCTCGTGCCGCGACTCGGGTTCGTCGAGCAGTCCATCGTGCGTCATCTCGTGGCGCGGGCCCAGAAGTCCGCCCGCCTCCGCGAGCGTATGCGCGGTTGGGTCACGCGCGTGCTCGGCATGATGCGCGAGGCCGTGCTCGACGCCGACCGGCGACTCATGCGCCGCGATTCGGAACTCGAACTCGATCAGAAGGCCCTCGCCGAAGCGGGTTCGCCCCTCGCCAACGTGGGGCCGAGCTTCTTCCTCACGATCGACGAGCTCGTGGACGCGCTCCGTACGGCGCGATCGGATCTCGCCGCGCTCGTGCGCGCACGTCGTGCCGAGTTCGCACGCGATCGCGCGCGTCCCGATCCGCCGGGGACGTTCGTCGGCGTTCCCCCGCCGGTCCTCTCCCCGCCCGCGACGGGGGACGCGTTCCGTGGCCTCCCCGCGAGCGGTGGCGTCGTCGAAGGACGCGCCCGCGTGCTGTTCGGTGCCGAAGAGATGGGCCTCTTGCAGCCCGGGGAAATCCTCGTCGTCCACACGACGGACGTCGGTTGGACGCCGCTGTTCCTCCACGCCGCCGGGGTCGTCACGGAGCTCGGCGGTCCGCTCTCCCACGCGGCGGTCGTCGCCCGCGAATTCGGCGTGCCGAGCGTCGTGAACGTCGAGGGTATCCTGCGGACGGTGCGCACGGGCGACCGACTCCGTCTGGACGGCGACCGCGGCGTCGTGGAACGCCTCCGCTGAAGCCTATCCGCGCGGCCCGCCGAGGGACGCTTCGATCGTCTCCCGGACGTAGCGCGCCGCGAGCGCGCAGGTGGCGGTGTCCCCGTGGGGGGTCCGCTTGACCGGCGGGGCGACCTCCATGACGTCGCCGGCGACGAGACCGATCTCGCGACCGAGGGCGCGGATCAGGGCGACGACGAAGTCCGGGGAGAGGCCGCCGGGTTCGGGGGTGCCCGTGGCGTCGGCGAAGGCTTCGTCCGTGCCGTCGATGTCGTTCGAGAAGTAGACACCTCCGACCCCGAGGGCCCGGAAGTGATCGACGATGGAGGCGATGGTCGCCTCGGGCCGTTCGTTGCAGTCCTTCGCCCAGTGCTGGACGACACCGAGCGTCGATTCCCAGTGCGAACGATCGCGTCGCGTCGCGCGGATGCCGACCTGCACCATCTTTCCTCCGCGACCGAGCAGATCGTTGGCGTGGAACGACCACGTGCCGAAGCAGTACCGGACACCGAGACGCTCCTCGAGGAGATCGGTGTGGGCGTCGATCTGCACGATCCCCCACGGTTTCGTCCCGGCACGCACCCGCGCACGCGACAGCGCCGCCGACACCGGCCACGCGCACGAGTGGTCGCCTCCGAGGACCAAGGGGACCACGTCCGGGTTCAGGGCGAACACGAGATCGAGGGCGCGCTCGGCGATGGAGAGCGGCGACACCGGAAAGCGATCGCGGAGGGGGGCCGGGGCGTCCGGGTAGATGGCGCGTCGGGACGCTTCTTTCTGCGCTTCGGAGAGCATGGAGTCGTGGAGGAGCTGCGGGACCACGAACACGTCTCCCACGTCGACCACGCCGCGGTCCGCCATCCACCGCGGCCAATCGGGGACGGACGCCTCGAGGGCGGCGCGGATGCCGGACGGCCCCATGTTCGCGCCGCGCAAGAAGCCCGCGCCCACGTCGGAAGGCACGGCGAGCAGGATCGCTTTCGCGTTCCGGATCGCTTCGAGGGACGCACGCCACTTCGTACCGACTTCCGCGTCCGTGGACACGCCGTAAAGGCGACGTTGGAACGCGAGCTGTTCGTCCTTGCCGGTGGACACGAGGTAGACGCCGCCGCCCGCGGGGCGGAGGAGCGTCGCCAGCTCGAGGGTCGCGTCGGTCCCGTCGTTCATCCGCAGTACACTTCCACTCCGGACGTCGAAATGCCACCGTGGAGCGCGCCGAGGATGAAGGGTTCGGGAAGGAAAGGGCCCGTCGTCTGGGTGGTGCGCGCGGGGGATCCCGACACGGTCGGCGCGCTCGTGCTTCGTGCGGGAGGCGACGACGCGGCGGTGCGTGAAGGGCGCGTGTTCGTCGGTCGTCGTCGTGCGGGGTCGGACTCGGAACCCGTGAAACCCGGGGACTCCGTACGCATCGCGCCGAAGGTGGAGCTCCGCCTCGACGAGCCCGTCCGGATCCTCGCCCGGCACGGCGGCGTGCTCGCGGTCTCGAAACCTTCCGGTCTTCCCACGATCGCGGATCAGGCCGGGAAGGAAGAGACGCTCCTCGCCCACGTTGCGCGACTCGAGGGTCTCCCCGAAGACCGTCTCCACACGACCTCCCGTCTCGACCGACTCGTGAGCGGGGTCGTGCTCGTCGCGATGGACGCCGACGCCCGCGACCTCCTCCGCGTCGCCCGCGAGGAAGGACGCTACGAGAGGCGGTACGTGGCACTCGCGCGTCGGACGGACGCCCGCGGTGGGGACACTCTCCGCGTCGGGATGGAAGGGGTCTGGGACGCGCCCATCGGACGGGCCGCCGATCCGCGCCTTCGGGCCATCGGAGGCCGTGACGCGACGGCGGCGACGACCCTCTTCCGTGTGGTCGACGGCACGGAGACGGCATGGCTCCTGGCGCTCGCGCCCGTGACCGGACGCACGCACCAACTCCGCTTGCATGCCAGCCACGCCGGGCATCCTCTCTTCGGCGACGTGGCGTACGGCGGGCCCGCGAACGTGGTCCTCGAAGGCGGCCGGGTACTCGCGCTCCCCCGTGTCGCGCTCCACGCCGCGCGTGTGCACGTCCACGGACGCAGCGGCACGGACCCCGGGGCTTTTGGACCGGGTCCACGGGACACGCTCGCGATCGAGGCGCCGGTCCCGTCGAGGTTGCAGGAATTCTGGCGGGGCCTTGGCGGCGCGGCGGATGCATGGAATAGAGCCGTCGCATGCGAACTTCCGCCCTTTCCCCGGACCTCACACGGCGATCCCGCGCCCTCCGCGTCGGCGCGTGTGCGACCTTCGCGCTGAGCCTCGTCGGTACGGTTTCGCTCGCCGCCGCGGAGGACGCGGGCGCCCCCGATGCGGGAGATCGCAAGCTCCGCGTGACTCCGGAGGCGCTCGGGTTGAAACGCCGTCCGGACGACGCGGGCGTCTCGTCCTACGCCCCCGACCCGCCGCCGCTCGTGACGTCGGAAGACTGGGTCTTCGATCTGAAGTGGGATCGCGGAGAGGTGTCGCTCCTCGGAGTGAAACGCGTGAAGAAAGAAAAGCCCGAAGCGACGCCCCGCGTGATGGGACGGTTCGCGCTCGAGCTCTTCGAGGGGCCCACGCTCGTGGAGCGCGTGCGGTTCGATTTCCCGGGATTGGGCGCGCCTCTCCTCGATCCGGCGGACGCAGGAATCTTTCCCACGCCGTCCCTCGACACGAAGCTCACCACCCGTATCGGCGTGAAGTTCCCGGCCACGCGACGCGGGACGCGTCTCGAACTCTGGGATCGCGCGACGGATCGACGCTACCCGCTCCCGTGGCCTCCCGAACCGTGAGACGTGGTCACGCCCGCGCGTCGCGCCGCGGGTAGACTTTCGTCACCACGTTCGTGACGACGGGCGGTGGATCCACGTCTTCCACGGTGGCCGCGTCCGCGGACGCCACGTGGAGCAGTTGGAGATCGACGTCGTGCTCGACGTCGGATTCGACACGCACCTGAGCGGGCTCGCCGTGCGGGCGGTAGCTCCTGGACGTCGGCGGCGTCTCCACGGATTCTTCGTTCGTCTTCATGACGGGCTCCTTTCTCGGCCTTCGGTGCACGGACACCGTGAGGGTCCGCGCATGGTTCTCGGAACGTCCCTCGGAAACGTCAGGGAGCTCCCAAGCTGTGGAAAGGAAGAGGCTGGGACGAGGAACGAGGCAGGCTCTCGTGCCCTTCTCCAAGGATACGCTCGGCGAGGCGCCGGTCACCTCCCTTGAGCTCGTCGAGTGCGCGCCCGATGCGTTTCATCCAGTCGTCGTGTCCTCGGGGGGATGTCCGGTTCGTCATGGCAGAGACCGTTCGAAGCACGACGGGTGCCAATCCACCTCGGCCGTCGGGGCGGGAGGGGCGTCGTCGCCAAGGCTCCCGAATCCCGTGAGGATCGACGGGAACGACGCGAACCGCGGCGCATGGGACGGGGCGCGATGGCGCACGTGTGGCGCCTCCGCACGCACGATCGGCACGCCGAGCGCCCGAAGCCCGTCGAGGAAGGGGACGCGCGACGCGGTGCGCGGCACGCGCGTCTCACGATCGTCGCGTTGGTCCGAGGCTTGCGAGACACGAAGCATGACGTCCGTCGCTCTCCCTCGCCCGCTCCTTTCCGTCGACGCCCTCGATCGCTTCCTGGAGGCGGCCGACGATTCCCCGCTTCCTCCCGCGATCGACGCCGAGAAGAAGGTCCTCCGCACGCGCCGCAAACAGGAGGTCGCGTACTACGTGTCGGCTCCGCGACCTCCGGCGACGCGCGGAGAAGGTGCACGGGATCACGTACGCCCTCCGCGCCCTCTGCTCCTCGTGCACAGCGTGAACGCCGCGGCGTCCGCTTACGAGATGCGCCCGCTCTTCGAGCGATACCGCGGCGACAGGACCGTGGTCGCCATGGACCTTCCCGGCTACGGCGCGTCCGAGAGGGATCGTCGCACGTACACCCCCGAACTCTTCGCCGACGCGATTCTCGACGTCGCCGAGCGCGTGGCGTCCAAGGGCGTCGCACCGGACGTCGTCGCGCTGTCTTTGGGCTGCGAGTTCACGGCGCTGGCGGCGCTCGCGCGTCCGGACGCGTTCGCGTCGCTGACGTTCCTCTCGCCGACCGGATTCTCGGCGAAGGAGAACGCCGTCCAGGCCGCCGGCCGGTCCTCCCGCAGCGACATGGTGTTCCGGATCCTCGACACGCCGGTGCTCTCGCCGCTCCTTTACCGCGCGCTCACGTCGAGACCGAGTCTCCGTCACTACCTCCGGAAATCGTTCGTCGGCCCCGTGGACGAGGGTCTGCTCGCTCACGCGCGCGCGACCAGCGCGCGACCCGGTGCCCGCTTCGCGCCGTTCCATTTCCTCGCGGGGAAGCTCTTCACGCCCGACGTCGCCGACCGCGTGTATGCCGCGCTCGACGTCCCGACCCACGTCGTCTTCGACGAGGACGCGTACGTCACCTTCGACCGCCTTTCGGAGATCGAGCGGGCCAATCCGAAGATCACCTCCACGCGCATCCTTCCGTCCCGAGGACTCGTCCACTTCGAGCTCCCGGACGCGACGGCCCGGACCCTCGAGGCGTTCTGGGCGCGCACACACGCGCGCACCCCGCACCGACGCGCCAGCGAGCGGGGAGCTCACGCGCGCGCGAACTGAGGCGGGCGGGGCATCCGGGGCCCTCACGGGGCCTCGGGACCCGAAACGGCGCGGGGAAAGTCCACGAAAGGGCGTTGGATTCCGTCGTCCAGATCTTGGGGCCGTTCCGGCACGTCCAAGGTCCCAACGGCGGAAATCTATGCGATCCTCCTTGGCCAATACGCGGATAGCCCCAGTTAGCCGCACCTCCCTCCCAGAAAGGCTGCGCGACCGACCCCCCGTGTCGGTGCGGACCAACGAGATGCCGAACGAAGCTCCTCCGGGCCCGGATCCGATGATCGGTACGAACATCGGTGGTCGCTACCGCATCGTGAACAAGCTCGGCGAAGGTGGCATGGGCAGCGTGTACACGGCCGAGCAGCAGATGGGCACCACCGTCCGGAAGGTGGCCGTCAAGACGCTGCATCCCCACCTCTCCCACGATCCGAAGATCCTCGCCCGCTTCGAACGGGAGTGCGGGACGGTCGCCGAACTCCAGCACCCGAACACCATCCAGGTCTACGACTTCGGCAAGACCGAGGACGGCACCCTCTACATCGTGATGGAGTTCGTGGAAGGGCGGAGCGTCGCGGACATCCTCGAGAAGGACGGGCCCATGCCGCCCGCGCGCGTGAAGCGTATCCTCTCGCAGGTCGTCGGTTCCCTCGAAGAGGCACACCAACGCGGGATCATCCACCGCGATCTGAAGCCGGACAACGTCGTCCTCTGCGACAAGGCCGGTCAGAAGGATTGGGTCGAAGTCCTCGACTTCGGGATCGCGAAACGGAGCAGCGAGCACGATCCGAACGAAGCCAAGCTCACGCAGCAAGGCATGGTGCTCGGAACGCCGCCGTACATGAGTCCGGAGCAGTTCACGGGCAATCCGGTGGACGCGCGCAGCGACATCTACGCCCTCGGGGTCATGGCCTACGAGATGTTGAGCGGGCGTCTGCCGTTCTCCGGCAACACCGCGTGGGAATGGGCCACGGCGCACATGACCGTCGCGCCCATCGCCATCGAGAACACGCCGGCCGGCGCGAACGTTCCTCCCGCCATGCGCGAGGCGATCCGGAAGGCGCTCTCGAAGCAGCCGGGCGACAGGTTCGCGTCCGCGAACGCGTTCTTCGAGGCGTTCTCGTCCGAAACGCCGGCCGCCGCGTCGGGCGGACGCACGGGCACCCAGGTCGGCGCGCCGCTCGAAATTCCGCAAGGTGCGTTCGCGCGCACCGAGGCCGGCGGAATGCCCCTCGCGCCCGGCTACGGCGCGGGAGCCCCCGTCGCGCAACCGGGCACGCCGGCGGCCGGAAATCACGCCGTTCCGGCGATGCACGCCGCACCCGCACCTTCCGGCAAGCAGGGCGGAGGCAAGGGGGCGATCCTGGCGGTCATCGGCGTCCTCGCGGTCCTCTCCATCGGCGCGATCGTCGTCGCCATGAAGGGATCCGGAGGCGGATCCAAGACCGCGAATCCAGGACTCGACGTGAACGGCCTCGGAACCTCCGCGCCGCCCACCGCGATCACGAGCGAGATCCACACGCCTCCCGTTCCGATGACTCCTCCGGTCGCCGCGACCATCGCACCGCTCGCGACGCTCGAGAAACCGACCTACGTTCCTCCGCCGGTGGTGAAGCCGTCGACTCCGGCCACCGCGAAGCCCGCGGCGACTCCGGCGAAACCCGCCACGCCGTCCGCCGAGACGCAGAACGCGTGTGCGGCGGCCGCGAGCCAGAAGGGGAAGAACCCGTCCGTCTACTTCCTGATGCGCGAGAAGTGCATCGCGGGTGGCGGCACGGCCCCCTGACGTTCCTTCCGGGATCCGGACGACGATGAGTTCCCATCCGACCCGCGGCGACCGCTCGGCGTACGAGCGTTACCTCGCGGGCATGGATGCCTCCATGAAGCAGAAGGTGGCGCTGACCGCGGCGCACCTCTTGTGCGAGGGGCGCGTCGCGGACATGGGCATGGGCTCGGGTGGGGGGAGTTTCGCGCTCGCGTCCCTGTACCCGGAGCTTTCCGTCGTCGGCGTCGATCTGGACCCGAACATGGTCGCCCTCGCACGCGAGACGCATCGCCTCCCGAACCTCGCATTCGAGGTCGGCGACATCGCCGAACGCGTGTTCTCCGACGGGAGCCTCGACGGCATCTTCGATTCCTCCGTCTTGCACCACGTCACGTCGTTCGGTGGCTACGACCACGAAGCGGCGGCGCGGGCCCTCCGCGCGCAGGTGTCGGCGCTGCGATCGAACGGCGTCGTCGTCGTCCGGGATTTTCTCCACCCTGGCTCCGGCGACGTGCTCCTCGACCTGCCCGACGACGACGGCGTGCCTTCGGGTGAGGGACCGGCGCTCGCCGACCCGCGCACGTGTTCGACGGCAGCCCTCTTCGAGCGGTTCGCGCGCGAGTTCCGATCCCTGCACGCTGCGCCGGGATTTCCGGCCCGACGTGACGCGGGCCCGTCGCACGTTCCGGTGCCGAAGGGGCACGTCCGCTTCGCCACCTCGCTCCACCACGCCGTCGAGTTCGTCCTGCGGAAGGACTACCGACAGGACTGGGAAGGCGAAGTGAAGGAGGAGTACGGCTACTTCACCCAGGCGCGCTTCGAGGCGTCGTTCGCCGAACTCGGGCTCCGTGTCCTCGCGTCGACGCCGATCCGCAATCCATGGATCGTCCGGAACCGCTTCGACGGCAAGTTCGTCCTGCGCGATCCGGACGGGACCGAGCGCGAGACGCCCGCGACGAACTACGTGATCGTCGGTGAACGGGTCGCGAAGGGCGAAGGCGTGGCCTTCGAGGATCTCGGGGACGTTCCCGCACGTGGGTTCCTCGAGATGACCCGCTGGGTCGACACGCGCACCGGCGCGATCCGGGACCTGGTGCGGAGACCGCACCTGACCGTGGACGTGGTGCCGTGGTTCACGTCGGGCGGGGACGTGTTCGTCCTCGCGCGCACCAGCTATCCGCGTCCGATCCTCGGTTCGACGGCCCGCGCGGACGTTTCCCTCGACGGGGCGCGAGCGCCGGGGTGGGTCGCCGAACCCCTCGTGGTCCTCCAGGAAGACAAGCCCCTCGCCCAGACCGTGGAGGAGGCTCTCTCCCGCGACGCGCGCGTGGCGCCCTCGTCCATCCGCGGATTCCGCACCGGCTCGACCTACTACCCGTCGCCCGGAGGAACGCAGGAGGAAGTGCGCGCGGTGTTCGTGGAGATCGATCCGGTCTTCGTCGAGGAGCACTTGCCACCGTCGTCCGGGTTCTCGACGTCGGGCCGGATCCGAGCCATCGAGGCGCGGCAACTCCTCCGCTCGGCGCAGGTCGGAGGGTTGCCCGACGCCCGACTCGAGGTGAACGCGAAGGAGCTGCTTCGTCACCTCGGACGCGACCCGGGTCCGTGGATCGGCGAGAGTGTCCCGTCCCTCACTTCCCTCGACGTCGCGCGGACGACTTGGACCGAGCTCGCCGGCAGGGCGAAGCGCCGCGTGTACCGGAAGGACGAAGGGACGAAGCATCCGCCGTTCCTCGCGATCCGTACACGGCGCTTCCTGGAGAAAGACGCTGCCGGAGCCACGCTCGCGACCGCCGATCTCGAGCTCGTGGTTCCGGTTTCGTCGTCGCAGAACACCCTGGCGGTCGCGCCTCTCGCCCTCGTCGGCGGCGTGCCCTGCTTCGGGATCGACGACGACGATCTTCCCGCGGTGCAGTGTTTCGAAGGGCACAGCGGACTCCTCGTCGCGCCGGCATGGCGCGTTCCGCGGACCGTCGCTTCCATGCGCGGTGCGAAGGCGTTCGCGAAGGAGCGCCTCCTCCGCGAATACGGAGTGACCGCGTCCGACTTCACCGAACTCGGTGGGCGCTACCATCCGAGCCCGGGACTCTCCCCGGAAGTCGTGCTCCCGTTCGCGGCCATCGTGTCCGCGGTAGTTCCCGCGGCGCGCACGCTGGTGTGGGTCGCGATCTCGGAGCTCGTGGCGCATGCGACGTCCCTCTCCGACGGTCACCTGAAGGTGCTCGCTTCCCGCGCGTCGCACGCGGCGGGCATCGGCTGATTCCGTTCAGGCGTCGGAGCGGAGACATCCCGCGAGGTCCGCGAGGAGCGATTCCGCGTTCACGAGGCCGTTCCCGCCCGGTTCGAACCTGCGGGAGAGCCGCATGTCCGGTGTGAGCTTGAACGGGCTCCGCGGCTTCCGGACGAGTTCGGTGATCTTGGCCGCGTCGAGGGGTGTGTCCTCGCGGAGGTGGAGGGTCACGACGCGATCGTTGGCCTCGCACCCGAGCACCCGGAGCTTCCGCAACTCCGTCTTCAGCGCCATGAGCTTCACCAGACGGCGCGCGTCCTCGGGGGGCGGTCCGAAGCGGTCCTCCATCTCCTCGGCGATGTCCGCGACCACGGATTCGTCCGTCGCGCTGGCGAGGCGCTTGTAAAGCGAGAGACGGACGCCGATGTCGCCCACGTAATCCTCGGGCAACATCGCGGGGACGTCGAACGAGAGTTCGGTGTCGACCTCGTGGACCACGGGGTCTCCCCGGAGCTCGTGCACGGCTTCGTCGAGGAGTTGGCAGAACAAGTCGAAGCCGACGCTGGCGACGTTGCCCGATTGCTCGCCGCCGAGCAGATCGCCCGCGCCCCGGAGCTCGAGGTCGAGGGACGCGATCTGGAACCCGCTCCCGAGCTCGGTGTGGCGTTCGAGCGCCTCGATACGGGCGCGGGCGTCGTCGCTCAGGGCGTCGGCGGGAGGAACGACGAGGTAGCAGTAGGCACGCTCCTTCGAGCGACCCACGCGACCACGGAGTTGGTAGAGCTGGGCGAGTCCGAACATGTCGGCGCGATCGATGATGATCGTGTTCGCACGCGGGATGTCGAGACCGCTCTCGACGATCGCCGTGGCGACCAGCACGTCGTGACGGCCCTCCACGAAGTCGAGCATGGTGCGCTCGAGCGCACTCGTCTCGGCTTCGGCGGCGGTCCCCGCCTCGGACCCGTCCGTCGCTCCCTCTCCGGGTACGGACATCGCGGCACGTCCGCGTTTGGCGGAGGACTTGGTCATCTGGCCGTGACCCACCGCGATGCGGGCCCGGGGCACGAGGTTCGCGAGGCGCTGCGCGCGTTCGTAGATCCCCTCGACCCGGTTGTAGACGTAGAAGACCTGGCCGCCACGCGCGAGCTCCCGTTCCACCGCTTCGCGGATCACCGAATCGTCCCACCGGGTGACGAGCGTGCGCACCGCGCGACGGTCCACCGGGGGAGTCGTGATGAGCGAGAGATCGCGGAGACCGGTCACGGCCATCTGGAGCGTGCGCGGGATGGGCGTGGCCGTGAGCGTGAGCACGTCGACCTGCGCCCGGATCTGCTTGATGCGCTCCTTGTGGGCGACGCCGAAGCGTTGCTCCTCGTCGACGATGAGGAGGCCGAGATCGGCGAAGTGCACGTCCTTCGACAGGAGGCGGTGCGTGCCCACGACCACCTCGACGGTGCCGTCCTTGAGGCCGCGGAGCGTCTCGTCGTGTTCCTTCTTCGTCTGGAACCGCGAGAGGCAACGCACGCGGACCGGGAAGTCCTTGAGACGACCTTCGATGGTCCGGAAGTGCTGCTGCGCGAGGACCGTCGTGGGGCACAGGAGGGCGACTTGTCGCCCCGCCATCGCCATGCGGTAGGCGGCGCGGATCGCGACCTCCGTCTTGCCGAACCCCACGTCGCCGCAGACGAGACGGTCCATGGGACGTGCCGTCTCGAGATCGGTGTTCACGTCCTCGATGGCCTTCGCCTGATCGGCGGTCTCGTCGAACGGGAAGGTCGCCTCGAAGGCGCGGTAGTCGTCGTCGCGCGGCGCGAGGGCCGAACCCGGCTGGGCCTTCCGCTCGGCGTAGAGGCGGAGGAGTTCGTCCGCCATCTTCCGGACGGCCCCGCGCACGCGGGACTTGGTCTTGGCGAACGTCGACCCCCCGAGTCGGTCCATCTTGGGCTGCGCGCCGTCGCCCCCGGAGTACTTCTGGATCTGGTTGAGGCGGTAGACGGGGAGGTAGAGACGATCGCCGCTCGCGTACTCGACGACGATGAGGTCGACCACCATGCCGCCGACGTCCTTGTGGACGAGACCGTGGTAGCGCCCGATGCCGTGGTCGACGTGGACGACGAAGTCGCCGACGGAGAGGGAGCGGAGATCCTCGAGGAACGCGCGGCTGGCGTTCGAGGGGGCCTTCGCCTTCTGGCGCTGCGCGCGTGAACCGAAGACCTCCTCTTCGGTGACGAAGACGAATCCTTCCGAGGGGAGGACGAGGCCGGACGAGAGCGGTCCCGTGAGCACCTCGACGTCCACGTCGGAAGGGGCGCCGATGCGCGAACGCGCCGTGGCGCCGAGCATCGCGCGGCACGAGACACCCTGATGACCGAGGAGGGTCGTGATGCGCTCTGCCTGGGTCTCGGCGCGGGCGGTGACGAAGACGCGGAGACCGTGGTCGCGCCAATGGCGGACCCTGCGCACGAGGGGCGTCAGGCTGGCCGTCTTCCCGCGCGTGCCGCGCGCGGCCTTGACGGCACGCGTGAGGTCCGCGTGATCGTTGGCGGCGACGTCGAGCGAGTCCCCTTCCGGGACGGACGCGAACCGCGCGAGGCCCTCCTCCCCGCCACCCGCGACGGCCGTGCGGTGGAGAAGCACGAGATCGTGGGCGGTCCATCGACGGACGACGTCGTCCTCCGAGAGGACGAATTCCGAGGCCGGGAACGCCGGACTGCCGACCTTGGCCGCGGCTTCTTCCGTGAGTCGTCCGATCTCGGAGCGTGCGGCGTTGGCGACGTCCGCGGGGTCGTCGACGACGACGAGGGCGGACGCGGGGACGAAAGCGAAGAGATCGTCGAGCGCCTCGTAGTACGCCGGGAGGAAGCCGTCGGCGCCGAAGAACGCGCGACCGGAGACGACGTCCTCCACGAGGGCGCGCGCCTTGATGGTCGGCCAGTCGATGGCGTCGGTCACCGCGTTCACGCGTTCCCGCGCGCGGCGGACGTTCTCCTGCGTCAACACCGCCTCGCGAGCCGGAGGGAGGTGCACGATCGCGTGGGAGACCTCCCTGCCGTCGACCTTGCGGACCCTCTGTTCGAACGGGTCGAACTCCTTGATGGAGACGACCATGTCCCCGTAGAGCTCGACGCGGACGGGGTACTCCTCGCTCTGGGGCCACACGTCGAGCAAGCTCCCGCGCACGGCGAACGACCCGGGATCCTCCACGACGGGCGCGCGTACGTAGCCCGTGTCGCGGAGGCCGGCGAGCAGCGCCTCCCGATCGATCTCGGTCTCGATCTCGATCTTCCGCGTCTCCTTCGCGAGGACGTCGCGGGGGACCGTCTTCCGGACGAGCGCGTTGGTCGAGACGACGAGGACGTCGAATGGGCGACCTTCGGCGAGGTGCGCGAGGGTCGCGAGGCGCGCCATCGCGGAGCGTCGATCGGGATTCACGTCCGCGTAGGGGGACGTGTCCGACCCGCCGAGCACGAGGACCCGTCCTTCGCCGCTCTCCTCCGAGTCGCCCTCACCCGGATCGGTCGCGCGCGCGAGCCAGAAGGCGACGTCCTTCGCGGCCTTCCGCGCGGCATCGACGTCGCTCGTGACGAAGACGACGGGACGGTCGGCGTCCGTCGCGAGTGCGGCGACGAGGTACGACGCGGCCGATCCCCGGAGACCGGACACGTCGAGACGTCGTCCCCTGGGGGCACGTGCGGCGAGCACCACGTCGGACACGCGACGCGCGACGACACCTTCCGGTGGGAGCACCGGAGCGAGAGGATCGGAGACGTCCGCGATCTCGTTCATGGGGCGTGGAAGATCGGCTTCAGGGACCGCCCTCGCTCGCGCACTGGGACGGTACGCCCCGGAGGATGCCCTTGAGATCGCGCGCGCCTCGCTGCGCGGCGATGGCACCGTGCGTGAGGGCGAGACAGAGGAGGAGGACCGGGATGGCCCGGGTCAACACCTTCACGGTGAGCTCCGTGCCCATCTTGCGCGCGACGAAGGGCGACGCCACGAGCAGGGCGACGATGAATCCCAGGATGGCGGGAACGTGGGGATTCGTCCGCGCGAACTCCATGGGCGTCGTGGGTGTCGCTGGACCCGAGAGGAGGTTCCGGAGGCACCGGGGGTCGAGCATGCCGACGGGCGACTCCGGGACGACCACGCCCTCGGCACGCAGCTCGGCCTCCGCCGAAGCGCGGTCGTTTCCCTTCGAGCCTCCGTCCTTCGCGCCGGCGTCCTTCGCACGCAGGGACTCGTCCGTCCGCGCCCGGAGTTCGTTGCCGAGGGTCTCGTTGAGATCGACCTTCGACAGGTCGACCGGGACCGCCTTCGCTTGGTACTCCTTCGGAACGAGCGCCAGCCCGTTGACGAAGACGGTGTGACCCGACTTGTCGACGTACCTGTAGATCTTCTGCGAAGGTTCCGAATCCCACGCCACGCCGCGACCCTAGCCCAATTCGCCTCCGACGGCGGTCCGTTCCATCGACGTCGAGGCTCTGCTACCGCGGAAGGCCATGACGGACCTCACCTTCCTCGACCGGAACCTCGACGCGGTCCGCACCCTGGCCCGTGCGAAGACGCCGGGGGACGAGAGCGCCCACGATTTCCAGCACGTCCTCCGGGTCGCCGCGAACGCGGAAACCCTGGCGCGCGCGGAGGGAGCCTCCGTGGGAGTCGCGGTCTCGGCGGCGCTCCTCCACGAGCTGTTCAACCATCCCAAGGGCCACCCGGACAAGAAGCGGTCCGGCGAGATTTGCGCGGCGCGTGCCGCCGTGGAACTCCGCGCCCTCGGCGCCCCCGAAGACGAAGTGGCCGCGGTCTCCTACGCCATCGCCGTGCACCCCTTCTCGCTCGGCGTGCTGCCGACGACGCTCGAGGCCCGGATCCTCCAGGATGCCGATCGCCTCGACGCGATAGGTGCCGTGGGGATCGCGCGGTGCTTCGCGACGACGGCCGACATGAAGCGCCCGTTCTATTCCGTGGACGATCCGTTCTGCTCGTCCCGTGCGCCGGACGATCGGGCCTGGGGCATCGACCACTTCTTCACGAAGCTGCTCGGGCTCGGGGCCGGAATGCACACGGCGACGGCGCGGTCCATCGCCGCACGTCGCGTCGCGTTCATGCGGACGTTCCTCGACGAACTGGCTTCCGAGATCACCCCCGCCCGGGTGTGACGGGAGGATCGGTCGACCCATCGCGGCGCAGGAGACGCAGCGCGGCGGGCACGACCACGAGCGACGCGAGCACGCCGAACGTCGAGCCGAACATCCCGACGGCGCCGAGGTCCGAGAGCCCGCGGAACCGGCACACGAGGAGCGCCCCGAATCCGGCGGCCGTGGTGAGTGCGGTCGCGACGACGAGCGGTGCTTCGTGCACCAGACCCTGGACCACGGGGTCCTCGCTTCCGGAGTCTCCGTCCGCGCGGTCCCCGTCCCTCTCGCCCGTGCGGACGGCGTGGAGGAGGAACATGGACTCGTCCAGCGTGATGCCGACGAGCACCGGAAGCACCAGCGCGTCGTAGACGTGGAAGTGGACGTGGAAGGCGCGCATGGCGGCGGCGACGAGGGCCAATTCCACGACGACCGTCGCCAGCGCGATCGCCACGTCCCGGAACGATCCGAGGGCCGCACGGAGTGCGACCGCCGCCACGAGGAACGCGACGAACGCGACGCGCGGCAAATCCTCGGCGAGGGCCTTCTTCAGTCCCCGTTCGAGGTACGGGTAACCGGTGACGATCGTCGAGGGAGACGCGTCGCGGATGCGCGCGAGGGCACGTGCGTCCTTCTCGGCGACGCCGGAGGGGCGCACGAAGATCGCGATCATGGATTCGCCTCCTTCGTGGGCGAGGTGCCGGTGCTCGAGCCACGAGAGCGTCGACGTCTTCGACTCCGAGACGAGGGGGAGGGGATCGGGATCCGTGAATTGGCGGAGCGCGTCCGGAAACGCGCCGATGTCGAACCCGAGATCGACGAGGGTCGTCTCGAGCTCGTGCTCCCGTGAACGGAGATCGAGGGCGTCGCGCTCCACGAGCCTGCGCCGCATGGTGGTCGTCGAGGGCGCGAACGTCGTCAGCGAGTCGTACCCGTCGACCTCGCCCGCGCGTGCCGCCACCTCCAGGACTTCCGAGAGGGCGTCGCTCTTCGTACGCGCTTGCTCGTCGTCCGTGCCGGTCGTCAGCAGGATCCATTGGCCCGGTGTGCCACCGAACAGCCGTTGGATTTCGTCCTGGGCCACCAGGGAAGGGATGCCCGTCGGCCGGATGGCGACGATCGCGTCCGCGACCTTCGGGGTCCCGATCGCCGCGAACGCGACGAACGGAAGCGACGCGAGGGCGAGGGCGACGACGGCCGCGCGTCGCGACCTCGCGATGGCCACGAACGGCGCCGTCCAACGCGGAGGTCGGGGAGGAGGAACGGGTCCACGTTCGAGACGTGCTCCGATCGCCGGCGTGAGGACGACGATCGCCACGGCCGTGAGGATCTCGCCGATGCCCGAAAGGAGGCCGAGCTGTCGCACGGCGTGCATCTGCGACAGACCGAGGGCGGCGAACGCCGAACCGGCCACGACCGCGGCGACGAGGACGGGTTTCCTCGTCGTCCGTCGGGCCCAGGTCGCGGCTTCCTCGGGCGAGAGTCCATTCCGCCGTCCTTCGAGCAAGGCGCCGTAGACGTGCACTCCCGAGTCCACGCCGACGCCGACCACGACCGACGCGAACGCGATCGCGATGGCCGAGAGGCCCGTGGGGAGGAGCGCCGCGACGCCGGTGGTCCACAGGGTGCCGAGGAGAAGGGGAGGTAGGACGGCGACGAGCGCCCGCACGCGGCGGAACGTGAGCACGAACGCCAGCGACGCGAGGACCATGGACACGATGCTGCTTGCGACCAGATCCGTCCGGAGGAGCGACTCCGTCTCGCATGCGATGGCGTGACCTCCCGTCAGCGCGAACGTCACACCGGGGAAACTCGGCGCCGTGGCGGCGAACACGGCGGAGACGTCGTCCACGAACCTCCGGCTCGCGGCCGACTCCAGGGCACGGCCGCGAGCCTCGACGACCACGAGACGTGCCCGGCCTCCGTCGGCGACGAACGGGTCGCCCGCGTTCGCGGAAACGCTCCCGGCGAGCTCCGAGTGCCCTTCCCACGGAATCTGGGCGAGGCGGAGAGGATCCTTCGCGAGGAACGCCGACGCGTCCGCCGATCCCGGTGCCAGGAGGAGCGCACGCGTCTCCTCGAGTCGTGCGCGCATGCCCGGGCCGACCGCGTCCGCGAGCCGACGACGGGCGGGTCCGTCCGCCCAGGCCCACGCGAGGCTGGGCGGGAGGTCGCGACGTTCGGGCGCGCGATCGACGACGGCCAGGACGTTCGGCGTACCGCGGAGGCGATCCGCCAAGGCGGTGGACGCGCGGTCCACGGCCGAGGGATCGTCACCGCGAACGAGCACGAGTGCGAGGTCACCTCCGCCGAACGCACGCGTGAAGCGCGCGAGTGCCCGGGACTCTCCCTCGTTCGGGAAGAGGGCGGCGATGTCGGGCGAAACGTGGAGACGGGTGGCCGTGAGCCAGGCCGCCAGGAGCGTGACGAGGACGAAGACGACGCGGAAGATCGTCGCCGACGTCGCGTTCCGTCGGGGCGCCGCGGTCATGCGCGGACGCGGGAGCCGCGCGGCATCATGCATCGCCCGCGTCTTCCTTCGGCAGGCGCACGCGGACGCGTGTCACCCGGCGGCAGCTGACACCGGTGACCTCGGCCGTGGCTCCGGAGGCCTCACGCGATCGCCCACGCGCGGAAGGCGACCGAGACGCGCGAGGACCACAGCACCGATGGGTTCGGCGGCGTCGCCTTCGTCGATGGGGATGCCGGTGGACTTGAGCTCCTCGAGGGCGGCCTTGCCGTCCACGTCCCACGCGGATTCCTCGCCCGGAATCTTCACCACGCGGGCGGGTTCCTGGTCGAGCTCGTCCCGGATTTCTCCGACGATTTCCTCGAGGAGATCCTCCATCGTGACGAGGCCGCTCGTGCCGCCGTATTCGTCGACGACCACGGCGATCGGGATCTGCGCCTTCTGCATCTCGCGGAGCACGTCGAGAAGGCCCTGGCTCTCCGGAACGAAGAGGACGTCGCGGCGGAGACGCGAGAGGTTCGAATGATCCAGCGCGTCGGGATCCAGGAGGAAGTCCTTCGCGTACAGGTACCCGACCACCTCGTCGAGGGAACGCCCCTTCGTGAGAGGCAGGCGCGAGTACTGGTGTTGGCGGAGGTACTCGCTCGCGCGCTGTCCGGTGTCGTCCACCGAGAGGTAGGACACGTCGACGCGGGGGACCATGGCGTGACGCGAGGTGCGCTGGGAGAAGCGGACGACCCTCTCGAGGAGCTCGCTCTTCTCCTTGCCACGAGGGGTCCTCGCGGTGTTCGCCACGAGGATGCCGAGGATCTCCTCCTCGGAGAGCTTGCCCTCGCTCGTCGCGTCCGGGCTCATGCCGACGCTGCGGAGGATCACGCCCGAACACCGTTCGAGGACCCAGAGGAGCGGGAAGAACGCCCAGTAGATGATACGGAGCGGTCGCGCCGTGAAGAGCGCGGTGCCTTCGGAGCGCTGGATGCCGATGAGCTTCGGGACGAGTTCACCGAAGAGCACGTGGGCGAACGTGAGGATCGTGAACGCCACGGCCACGACCACGAGTTCGACGTTGCCGACCAGCGCGATGCCGGTGAGGCCGTGGACCGCGCGTTCGATGAGGTGGCTGATCGCGGGTTCTCCGACCCAACCGAGTCCGAGGCTCGCCAGCGTGATGCCGAGCTGCGTGACGGAGAGGTAGCGATCGAGGCGCTGCGTGACTTCGTGGGCAGCGATGGCCTTCTTGTCGCCCTTCTTCACGCGCGAGCTGAGCCGCGTCGTGCTGACCTTCACGAGGGCGAACTCCGCCGCCACGAAAAGGCCGTTCAACACGATGAGGAGGACGGCGAAGAAGAGCCCGAGCACGCGGCATCGAGCGTATCACGCGGCCCGACCCGGGCGGGGCTCTTCCGAGAAATCGCGACCGGAGGAATTTCCCGTTTCGGGTCGAATTCAGCCGAAGAACTTCTCGGCCGCGGCGCGGCTTTCGTCCGCGATGGACGTGTGGAGCGAGTGCCCGTGGGCGTCGATGGTGACGACGGCCCGGAAGTCCTCCACGCGGAGGACCCAGAACGCCTCCGGAGGACCGAGCTCGTCGTAGAGGTGCACGGTGACCACCTCCTTGATGCTCTCCGCGAGCGCGACCGCCGCGCCGCCGACGGCGTGGAAGTACACGGCGCCGAACTCCTTGCACGCGGCCGCCGTCTTCGCGCCCATGCCTCCCTTGCCGATCACGCCGCGGAGTCCGTAGTGACCGATGACGTCGGCCTGGTAGGGCTCCTCACGGATCGATGTCGTGGGGCCCGCGGCGACGACCTTCCAGGTGGCGTCCTTGGCCTTGCCGGAGGGGCCGTCCGCGATCTTCTTCACCACGGGACCGCAGTGGTAGATGACCGCGTTCGCGAGGAGCGGCTTCAACCACTCCGGGTGCTCCTCGTGCATCAGTTTGTGTGCGGCGTCGCGTCCGGTGACGAGCGTCCCGTACAGGCCGACTTCGTCGCCGACCTTGAGTTCGCGGATCGCGGCTTCGGTGACGGGGATGTCGATGCGCTTGACGGACATGGGATCCTCACCGCCCCTTCGGCGCGATGCGCGCCGGGAGCACGTAGTGGCTGCCGGTGTGGGTGACTTCCGTGAAGGTGGCCTTTTCCCTGGTGACGTCGATCTCCACGCTCGCGCGTCGGCACGACCAACACTCGTAGGCCAGCGAGACGAAGAACGACGCAGGCAGACGGTTCAGGGCCGTCGCCTTGACGCCGAGGACGGTCGTCTTGCCTCCGAATCCCATGGGACCGATCTGCAGCGTGTTGCACGCTTCGAACACTTCGCGTTCGAGCTTCGCGAGCACTTCGTCGGGGTTCTCGTCGTCCAGGAGTCGGAAAATTTGCTGCTTCGCCGCGTAGGCGCCCGAGGCGCGGTCTCCGCCGATCGCGATGCCGCAGACACCCGGCGAACAACCGAGGCCCTGCGCCTCCTGCACCATCTTGATGGCGGCGCGCTTCACGCCCTCGATGTCGCGCCCGGCCTTGATCGCGGCGTTCGGGAGCGTCATCTGGTTGCTCACGTTCTCGCAGCCGCCGCCCTTGAGGAGGAGATCCGCCTTGAGGTACGGCTCGTCCCATTGGTGGAAGTGGACGTTCGGCGAGCCGGGTCCGACGTTCGTCCCGTCGTTCTTGCCGGTGATCGAGTCCACGGAGTTCGGACGGAGGTAGGTCTTCTTCGTCGCTTCGCGCGTGGCGTTCTCTATGGCGCGCCGGAGGGCTTTCTCGTGGGGACCTGCGGGGTAGTGCACCTCCCACACGTTCATGCCGGTGTCCTGGCACATCGGCGCGCTACCGGCGCGGGCCTTCGAGATGTTGATGAGCAACATGTCGAGCGCGTTGCGCGCCGCGCTCATGGGACGTTCCGCGTCCCGGGCCTTCGCGAGTGCGGCTTCGACGTCGCGCGGCAGATCCGTCGCGGCGAGGCGGATGAGTTCCACGAATTGGGTTTCGACGAAGGAGTTCATGGGGCCACGGAGCGTAGCGCGAATTCGACCTCCTTCGGACACCCCCCTCCCGAGAACGGGTAGAATCGCCGCATGACCCATGATCCCGTGGCTCGAGCGTGGCGTTCGTCGCCTCGTGCAGGATTTCGCGTCCTCGTGATGATCGCCTCCCTCGTCGCCATGACCGGTGAGGCGTGGGCCGCGGACGCCGGCGGCGTGGATTCCGACGCGGGCCAGGCCCCGATGGACGCCGACGTCACGGACGGTCCGGACGTGCCCGACGGTCCGGACGACGGGGACACGGGGGACGCCGCCGAGGTTCCGTCGGACGCCGCGGGGACGGGGACGGCGGGAACGTCGTCGTCCGCCGGCGCGGCGACGCCGGCGACGTGCACGGCCGACGATTGCAATGGCAAGGGCGCCGCGAAGGACGGGGGATGCTCGGCGTCCTCCGTGCGCGCGCGTCGGGGAGGGGACGGTCTCGCGGGATCCACGTCCTTCGTCGCGACGACCGCGTTCGCACTCGCGTCGGCCCGTGTGCGCCGTCGCCGTCGGCGATGACGGCCTGGCTCCTCGCGTTCGCGTTCACGCAGATCGTCGAGATACCGATCTACGTGCGGACTCTCCGCGTCGCCCCGCTCGTCGCGTTCGGGGCGTCCGCGCTCACGCACCCGATCGTGTGGTTCGTCTTGCCTCGCGTGCGCCATTCCATGGGACTGTCCTACGACGCCTACCTCGTGATCGCGGAGACCTTCGCGGTCGTCGCGGAAGGCGTCTACTTCCACGCGCTCACCAAGAAGAAGAGCTCCTACGGATGGTCCCTCGTGGCGAACGCCACGAGCGTCGTGCTCGGGCTCGCGTCGAGGCACTTTTTCGGCGTGCCGTGATCGATCCGCCACGGAGCGAGGGCGCGATTCAATGGCGCGCGGGCAACGTGAGGGTCAACGGACGGACGGCCGAAGGGCCTCCCGCGGCGAACGAATACCGGGCGTAGTTTCCCACCACACGCGCGACGTAGCCCCGCGTCTCCGCGAACGGGATGCGTTCGACGAACACGTCGAGTTCCATGCCCGGCGCGCGACCGAGCCAACGGTCGATGGCGTCCGGGCCCGCGTTGTAGGCCGCGACGGCCAGCGGTACGCGTCCGTCGAACCGGTCCAGCATCTTCTTCAGGTACCGCGCCCCGAGACGAATCGAATGGGCCGGGTCCTCCAGGGGCGGAGCGGGATCCGCCACGTGGAGATCCTCCTCCACTTCCTTCGCGGTCTCGCGGATCACCTGCATGAGACCGTAGGCCTTCGCCGGCGAGACGGCCTGCGGATCGTACGAGCTCTCCTGCCGCATCACCGCGTAGAGCAGGCTCTTGCCGATGGGACTCTCCGCGAGGGCCGCGTCGACGTACTCGGGAAACGGCATGGAATACGCGCAGTCCCATGCCCACGCGTTCCGCGGCCCCGGACCGAGGCCGAAGAGTTCGCGCGGGATCTGCATGGCGATCTTCGATCGTCGTTTCGACCGGGCGAGGGTCCCGTAGGCGGAGCAGAGCGCTTCGACGGAACGACCCGGTGACGACGGCGACACGGAGGCTTCCCGATCGCGGAGCCAGGACTCGGCGTCGTCCTCCAGGCCGATCCTGTGGAACATGTCCACCGGCGGCGGGAAGCGCACTTCCGGCGGTTCGTACGGCGCCGCCGTGTCGACGTCGATGTAAGGCGGGAGAGGGGCACCCGCCTCTTCGAGCCTCGCGCGCGCGACGAGCGCCGGCCACGAGAGCGGATGGGTCCGCGCGATCTCCGTCCACACGGCGATCGCGTGGGTGCGGTCCCCGTCACGGAACGCCGCGAGCGCCGACAGCGCGCGTGCGCGTGCGAACGAGAGCGCGTCCCCCTTGTTGTCGTCCGCCAGTTCCTCGAAGAGCTTCCGGGCGGCGCGGTGGTCCTTCATCATGAGGCGCGCGATGGCGCGCGTGCGCGTCGTCTCGGGACGCATGGCGCCGGAAGGGAACTTCTTCACGTACTCGTCGAATCCGATCGCCGCCTCGCGCCACCGTCCGTGGAGCAGGTGCAGGTACGGGACGAAGTAGCTCGCTTGATCGGCCCAGCCCGTCCGCGGGAACCGGGTCACGACGGCGCCGTACGCGGCGATCGCCTCGTTGTCCTTGTCGGCCCGCGAGAGGGCACGCGCGGCGAGGAACGCATCCTCGCCGGCGTTCACGCCGCCGACGTTCGACGCTTCCTGGTAGGCGCGCGCGGCTTCCGCGTACCGCGTTCGCGAGCGGTAGAGGACGTCCGCGCGGAGTCGCAATTGCGCGAGGTTCGTGGGGCGCCCCTTCGGCGCGTTGGCGATCGCTTCGAGCGATCGGAGGGCGTCGTCCACGCGACCCGCGTCGGCGAGGATTTTCGCCCGCGTCGTCCGCTCGGCGACGGAGAGAGGCTTGCCCGGATCGAGCCGCGCCAACGCCATCTCCGCGTCGTGGGCGAACGGCAAATCCGGTGCATTGACCACGAACCAGCGCGCGTCGTCCGGATTTCCGGCGAGCTTGAACCTGCGTTCGCGTGCGGCGGCCTCGTCTTCGCGGGTGCGCTTGTCGTGCAGGATCACGCG
>JAXLYL010000023.1:0-115732 GCA_046351475.1 Polyangiaceae bacterium | reverse complement strand
ATCGCGCTCCACCTGGCGTTCGTGATCGGCCTCGTGCTCGCAGCGGCGGAAATGTCGGGAATGACCCGACGGTCCGGACGGAGGACCGGGGCACCGGGCGCTTGGTCCGGCCTCGTCGCGAAGGCCCTCGGGCGCGTGGTCCGCGCGCCTTCGGCCCGGACGACGTTCACGCTCGGGATCGTCTGGGCCCTCGTGCCGTGTGGCCTCCTCTATTCGGCACTCTCCATGGCAGCCTCCGCGGGCACCGTGCCTGGCGGGATCGCGACCATGGTGGCGTTCGGTCTCGGCACGACGCCTGCGCTCCTCGGTTCCACCGTCGTGGCCCGTTCGCTCACGGCCCGCCTCCACGCACGAGCGCGTCGAGGCGCGGCGCTCGTCCTCGTGGCGGCCGCGCTCGTCGAATTGGGATCCCTCGTTCCCACGGGGCGTGCGCTCGCGGGACCGTCGGCGTCCGCGCGCGCTCCCTCCCACTGTCCCCACCATCCCGGAATGCACTGACGTCCCTTCGAGGAGGCTCCATGGATTTCGTCGACACCCTCGGCACAGAACACCGTCGCATCGCACGCGTCCTCTCCGCACTCGAACGCACCGCGACCGGACTCACCGAGGGGGCGCCCTCGGAACCCCACGAATTCTTCCGGATCGTCACGTTCCTCCGCGGGTTCGCGGACGGTTACCACCACGAGCGGGAGGAGCAGGTCCTCCTCGGTGCGTTGGCCACGTTCGAATACGGCAAGACGTCGGGCGTCCTCGAGTTCATCCGGCAGCAACATCGTGAGGAGCGGACCTTGCTCTCTCGCGTCGAGGTCGCCCTCGCGGCACGCGCTCCGTGGTCGCCGGACGACGTTCGCGAGATCGTGGAGTCCGTCCGGAAGTTCGTCACGTTCGAGCGGGAGCACATGGCCCGCGAGAACGAGCTGCTCTACCCGAGCGCGAAACGGGCGTTCGAAGAGCACGGCACCGAAGAATTGGATCGACGACTCGACGTCTACGGTCGGACCCGCGCCTCGGCCTGGAGTGTCTCGTGGCTCGAGAGACTGGGCGACGAGATCGCCTCGACCGCAGGAGTCTGACCCGAAACGCCGGCCGCTTCGTCCTCGGCGATGGTGTCCCAGGTGTCGAACGCCCCGCGATCCGGATTCCACATACCTAGACGCAGACACGCCAGGACGTCCCGGAGGCGGAGGGACGTCTCGGTGGGATGCCCCAATTCGGGCACGTTCGCCATGGCTTCCCGCAATCGGTAGAACGGGATCTGCGGGTTCAGGTGGTGCACGTGATGGTAGCCGATGTCCGCCGTGAAGTAGGCCATCACCGGCCCCGTTCGCATGAAGCTCGACGACTCGAGGGCCGCCTTCGTGTAACTCCAGGACTCGCGCGGCTGGAGCTTGGCCCCGGGGAAGTTGTGTTGGGCGTAGAACAGATAGCCCCCCATCGCCGTGGCGATCGCGAGCGGCAGGCCCAGGACGAACACGTAGGTGGCGACGTCGAAGGTCACGACGAGGACGCCGACGAGGGCCGCGTGCACGACGAGGGCGACGAGCCCTTGCACGTTCTTCCGCGGCGACCGGAGGAAAGGCGCGAGACACATTCCCCAGGCGAAGAGCGTCACGTAGGCGCACGCGATGGTGAGCGGACTTCGGACGAGCGCGTACGCCCTCCGGTGCTTGGTCGACATCTTCGCCCAGAGGCTCGGCGTCACCACGGGAAACGATCCCACGTGGGATCCGACGATCTTGGCGTTGTGGGCGTGGTGGTAGTTGTGGGTGTCCTTCCAGACCCGCGGGGGGGTCAAGGTCAGCATGGCGTACGCGTCGAGCAGGGCGCGGAGTACGGGCGACTTCCGGAGGATGGCGCCGTGTTTGGCGTCGTGGAAGAGGACGAAGACGCGGACGACGAAGAGACCCGAGAGAATCGAGAGCGCGAGCCGCGGCGGCCAGGGTCGCACGACGAGGATCGATGCCGTGAGGACGAGCGACGCGGTCAACGAGGAGAGGACTGCCCAAGCGCTCTTCGCCGGGGACTCGACGGCGAAGGGGCGCGTGGCGTCGATGAGTTCCTTTCCGTCACGAGGCATCTCGGTACTCGCGCAGGCCAGCGAACGCCCGGAGCGCGTCGGTGACCGTGAAGGTTCCCACGAGGCGGTTCCGGTCCATGACCACCGCACACGCGTACCGTCTCTCCACCATGTCGCGCGCGACGTCCTCCACGAACGCGTCCGGGGGTACGCTGGACGTCTCCGGCGTCATCACGTCGGCCACCGTGATGGGCGGACCGCCGGGAGGCACGAGACTGAGGACGTACACGAGGTCCCGGAGCGCCACGACCCCCGCCAACCGACCCCGGTCGAGGACGGGGAGGTGCGTGAGGTTGGCCTCTTCGAGGCGCGCCCGGGCGTCCTCGGCGCGGGCGTCGAGGGTGATCGTCGAAGTCGACGACGAGCAACAGGACGCCACGCGCATTCGAGGAGCTTTCCCGCGGGTCATGGGACGCTCGGGCGGAGGGTTGGTTCGTGCCATGGGGCCGCTCGCTGCAATTCGATGGCCAACCCGTGCTCCGCGCTCCGCGGCCCGATTCCCGGGCTCCGAGGACCACCGTCCCGCGGGAACACCGGTTCCGACGAAGGGTCTGCGCCGACGCGAAGGACCTGCACCGTCCACTCCCCCGGTCGACACCGGGAGGCTACTTCGGGGACTTCGCGAGGCCGTATTCGTGGAGACGGTACTGGATGGTCCGGACGCTCATGTCGAGCATCTCGGCGGCCTTCGCGGTCGACCCCGAGGTGGCCTCCAGGGTCTTCGTGATCACGTACCGCTCCACCTCCGCCATGGTGGCCCCAGGAATCCGGAGCCCGGAGTGCATCTCGGGAACGGCCTCGAAGGGCAGATCGTCGGCGTCGATGAACGGTCCCTCGCACATGACGACCGCACGCTCGACCACGTTCTCCAGGGCACGCACGTTCCCGGGCCACCGGTACCCGCGGATCTTCGCCGCGGCCTTGGGGGTGAACCCTTCGATGTTCCTGTGGTTCTCCTCGTTGAACCGACGGAGGAAGTGTTCGGCGAGCAGGATCACGTCGCCCCCACGCACGCGAAGCGGCGGCATTTCCACGTGCACCACGTTGAGACGGTAGAAGAGATCCTCCCGGAAGCGTCCGTTCGAGACGTCCTCCACGAGGTTCCGGTTCGTGGCCGCGACGATACGGACGTCGACCTTGATGGGATCGTTGCCGCCGACCCGCTCGAAGGTCCTCTCCTGGAGCACCCGGAGGAGTTTCACCTGGGTGAGTGGCGAGATTTCGCCGATTTCGTCGAGGAAGAGCGTACCGCCGTTGGCCTGTTCGAAGCGCCCCTGGCGTCGTCGATCGGCCCCGGTGAACGCTCCCTTCTCGTGTCCGAACAGTTCGCTCTCGAGGAGGGACTCGGCGAGCGCCGCGCAATGGACGGAGACGAAAGGCTCGCCGCGTCGGGGCGAAAGGGCGTGGATGGCCCGGGCGAGCTCCCCTTTGCCGGTGCCGCTTTCGCCCGTGACGAGGACGGTCGCACGGGAACCCGCGACCTGACGAGCGACACGGTAGACCTTCTGCATCGCGGGGCTCGTCCCGATGAGACCGACGACGCCCTCCCCTTCCCGTTCGCGGACGTGACGGCGTAGGTTCTCCACTTCCGAACGAAGAGCGCGGCGTTCGAGGGCCCGTTCGATGCCCACGACGAGGGCGTCGAACTCGATGGGCTTGGTCACGAAATCGGAGGCTCCGGCGCGCATGGCGCGGACGGCCGTGGCCACGTCCCCGAAGGCCGTCGCGACGATGACGGGAATCTCCGGATCCAACTCCCGGAGTCGTCCGAGCAACTCGATGCCGTCCATGTTGGGCATCTTGAGATCGGTGACCACCACGTCCGGAGGCGCGTCCGCGGCGCGCTCGATGGCCTCGCGCCCGTCGCCGGCGGTCACGACCGCGAACCCCTCCTGTTCGAGGAGCTTCGCGAGCCCGGTTCGCGCGCTGGATTCGTCGTCGACGACGAGGATTCGTCCTTTGGTCTTGCTCATCGTGGACTCGTTCGGAGTGGGGCCCTCACGGGGCCTCGGGAGGATGCGAGGGGGAGTCGATGGGAAGGACGATGCGGAAGGTCACCCCTTGCGGGGTGGAATCGACCGTGATCGTGCCTTGATGGTCGGTGACGATGCGGTGAGCGATCGCGAGGCCCAGGCCCGTGCCGTCCGCCTTCGTCGAGTAGAACGCGTCGAAGATGGGAGCGGAGACGCTCGGAAGTCCCGGGCCGTCGTCGGCCACCTCCAACGTCACGTTCCGGGGCGATCGACGGACGCGTACCGTCACGGTCCCTTTCGGGGAACCTTCCTTCGGCTTCGACGCGATGGCCTCGATGCCGTTTCCGACCAGGTTCAGGAGCACCTGCTGGAGCTTCGCGGCGTCGGCATGGGGCTCGATGTCGCGCGTCGGCAGGTCGCGGACGATGCGGACGTCGGCCGCCTCGCCCTTGGCCACGAGAAGCGGCCACACGCGGTCGAGCCACGCGAACATCGAGAAGCGTTTCTTGTCCGGCGGTCGCGGACGCGCGAAATCCAGGAATTCGGTGACCAAGTTCGCGAGGCGGGTGATCTCGTCGCCGATGACGCGGACGGCGTCGACGACGTCGGCGGACGCCTTCTGCTTCGCGAGGGATCGCTCGAGGTACGCCACGTGGAGCTTGGCGCCGTTCAGCGGGTTCCGAATCTCGTGGGCGAGCCCCGCGGCCAACGTCCCGACCGTCGCGAGCCTCTCGGCCTGGCGTGTGCGTTCCGCGAGGGCCTTCTCCTCCGTGACGTCGACGCCCAGCGCGAAGGCCACCACCTCGTCCGCGTGGTGTCCGTCGAGGGACGCGAGTTCGAGTCGGACGTCCCGGTAGCGACCGTTCCGCGCGCGGAGGGCCGTCGTGACCGTGGCACGTTTCACGTCGCCGTCCACGACGCGTCGCACTTCGGCACCGTGGGATTCCACGAGATCCTCCTGGACGAAGAGGTCCACGAACGATTGCCCGACCACCTCGTCCCGTTCGAATCCGGTGAGGCGTTCGGCGTCGTCGTTGAACAGGACGATCTCGCCCGAACGCCCCAAGCCGATGACGACGAACCGGGCCAGTTTCATGGCGGCGGCGTACCGCTGCTCGGTTCGCGAAAGCGCGCGACTCAGTTGGTCCCTCTCCGTGCGTTCGAGCTTCTGGACCCGATCCACGAAGGCCTCGCGGTAAGCCTCGAGCATGATGGCGAGTTCCAGGTCGAGCAGACGGTGGAGGGCGTCGCGGGTCGCATCGGCGCCGTCGTCGACCCGTTCGTCCACCAGTCGGGACAACGAGCGCCGGATGAGGGCCATGGCCGTGAACATGTACCGCTGCGGAAGGCGGACCTTCACGTGGACGCGGCCGATCTTGGCGGTCTCGTCGAAGTACGCCTCGTCGTAGCGACCGGAAAGGAGACGTCGCATCCACGCGACCAGGGAACGCTGGAGGCGTTGAATTTGCGCCTCGTCCTGGAGGACGGCGTGAGCTTCCTCGTGTTCCCGGATTCCGTCGTAGAACTCCCGGGAAATGCGCTCGAACTGATCTTCCGCCTTCGGCAGGAACGCCACGAGGCGCCCCGCATCGCGGGCGTCGAACGCGACATACCGCTTCAGTTCATCGAATCGCGTCTCTTCCGGCACGAACCCTCCGTGGTTGGCTAGCAAGGGCGGTGCCGTCGCGAAAGTCCTCCGAACGGTGACTTCGGCCCAAACGCCGAGGGTCGCGGAAGTCCGGGCACACGCGCAAGCCCTTCGTCGAGGTGCAAGAATCGCACGTCGCGGCCTCCAGCCCCTTCCCTTCGCGACGGTCTCCGGCAAGACTGCGCCTGGCCTCGTCCGTGCTTCTGGCCTCGGCCGCGGACCCCACGCCGTCGCGCACGGAGATTCCATGACCGCCCTCGCCCTTCCCAAGACCTTCCTCGTCCCCGTCGACTTCTCCACCGCCAGCGAACGGGCCCTCGATCACGCCATCCTCCTCGCCCAAAAGCTCGACGCGAAGATCGTGGTCCTCCACTCCTACGAACTTCCCGTCATCGGTCTGATGGAGAGCACGTTCGTCCTTCCCGCCGAGGTCGCCGCCCAACTCCAGGACGCCTCCTCGAAGGGCCTCGCCGCCCTCGTCGCGCGCAAGAAGGCCTCGTTCCCGAGGATCGAAGGCGTCCTCCACGAAGGGGAACCCTCGGCCATGATCCTCAAGACCGCGACCGAGACCGGCGCCGACACGATCGTGATGGGGACCCACGGACGTCGGGGACTCTCCCGCGCGCTCCTCGGGAGCGTGACGGAGAAGATCGTCCGGTCGTCGCCGGTGCCCGTCCTCACCGTGCGTGGCGACGACGGCAAGACCTGACCGTCCCGGACGGCACCCCATGGCCGAACCCCTCTCGCGCCCACGTGCCCACGCGCTCCTGCACGTGACGGTGGCGCTCTGGGGTCTGACCGCGATCCTCGGGAAGACCATCACCGTGGGGGCACTCGCGCTGGTGTTCTACCGGGTGACCATCGTCGCCGTGCTCATGGCCGCGATCATGTTCCGGCGCGGCGTGTCGTTCCGATTGTCGACCCGCCGGGCCCTCGAGTTCTTCGGGGCCGGAACCATCGTCGCCCTCCATTGGATCTTCTTCTACGGGGCGGTGAAGACCGCGGGCGTCGCGATCGCCGTCCTCTGCCTCTCGACGCTCTCGTTCTTCACGGCCCTCATCGAACCGATCTTCTTCCGGCGGCGCGTCCGCGCCAGCGAGCTCCTCCTCGGAGCGTTCGTGGTCCTCGGCGTCGTCCTCATCGTCCGGATGGAAGTGCACGGAACGGCGGTCGGGTACGCCATGGGCATCGCGTCGTCGTTCTTCTCCGCCGCCTTCGGCGCGTGGAACGGGCACCTGATGGTCCACGAGCGATCGGAGCGCGTGACGTTCTTCGAGCTTTCGTCCGCCGCCGTGGTCTGCGGACTCGTCTTCGTCCCCATGGGTGGCTTCGTCGCCCCGTGGAACGTGACGCCCCGCGACTGGGCGCTTCTCGCGTTCCTTTCCGTGGCGTGCACGCTGCTGCCGTGGCTCTGGACGCTCCGCGTGGTGAAGACGCTCTCGCCGTACACCATCTCGCTCGCGATCGCTCTCGAGCCCGTCTACAGCATCGTCCTCGCGTACGCGCTCTGGCCCGGCGAAGAGAGACTCACGCCCCGTTTCTACGTGGGATCGTCGATCCTCCTCGCGCTCATCGTCGTGAACGCGTGGCTCAAGGAACGCTTCGCCCCGCCGCGACCCGCCTGAGGGCTCCTGCCGTTCGGGCGTGGGATCCGCGGATCAGTGGGTGACGTCCACTTCGCCGTCGCAGGGAACGGAAACGGCGTGGACCTTTCCCGCACTGCCGACGCGGATCATGCGGTCGCCACACGTCACGCGGAACGACTTGGGCGTCTCGCCGACGAGCTTGCCGTCGATCCACACGCGGTGCCCCGGGGACGCCTTCGTGGTCGCGATCGTTCCCTGGGTGCCGCCGCCGGTCGTCGGCGGAGCGGACGGCGCAGAAGGTTTCGCCGCCGTGACCGGCTTGACCTCGATCGCCGGCTTCGCCTCGACGACCGGCTTCGCTTCGACCACGGGCTTCGCCTCGACCACGGCCTTCGCCTCGACCACGGGCTTCGCCGCGATCACGGGCTTCACGTCGACGGGTGCGGTCGGGGCCGACGATCGCGTCTCCGGGGCCGCGGAACGGGCCGACGACACGTTCGCGACGGCGGTCGCGCGGGAGGCGCCGCGCTTCCCACCGACGTTCCACACCACGCCGAAGACCACCGCGGCACAGACGAGACCGAGTCCGACGGCCGCCACGAGCGGCGCCCGCGACCCACGGCGGCGTGCGGGAATTTCCGCGGTATCGTGACGCATCGCCATGGCGGGAGGCGCCGAACGGGAGACGGCCGGAGGCGCGAGCGACACGACGTCGTGGTGGGAAGGTCGCGGAGGCGGCGGCGGCGGCGCTTGCGGAGGGAGGAGCGGACGGGTCGCGATGGCGACGGGCGGAGCCGGCGTCCGGGAGGCGAGGTCCACGGGGGGCGCGGGCGTGAGGTCCAGGGCGCCGGTGGGCGGCGGTGACGGCGACGGCGAGAGGCCAGGTGCGGTGCGACCGGCGGCACCCTTGCTCGAAGCGCCCGCGAGCGGCGGCGCGGAGGTGACGACGCTGATCGACTCGACGGCGGCAGGAGGAACCGAGGGCGCGCGCGACGGCACGAGTGGCCCGGGCCACGACGGAGACGTCTTCATCGGCGGCGGCGCGGGCGTCGCCCGCTGCGTCGCGGGGGGCGGGGCGATGGCCGGGACGGGCGCGGGCGGGGGAACGACGGGTGTCACGAGGGGCGACGGCGAGGCCCCGAGCATGGGAGGCGGCAACGGAGCCGTGATCGTCACGACACCGGCGGGCGCGGGCGTGGGCTCGCCGGGACCTTGCAACGTCTTGCGCAGCGCGGGGATGGCGGGACGGGTCGGTTCGATGGCCCGCACAGGAGGAGGCGTGGCGCGTGCGGGCTCGCCTGCCACGGCGGGAACGGGCGCGGTCCTCCGCACGTCCTGGGGAGCGACCTGAGGATCGACGGGCCGATCCTCGCGTTCGGCGAGCACGTTCGGGATGGCGGAAGCCGGAACGGCCACGGGCGTCCTCACGGTCGTGGACGACGGAGGGCCGTCGGTGTCGACGGCGACGCGGGGAACGGGGAACCCGCAGGAGACGCCGACGTCACGCGCACGATCCTCCGGATCTGCGTGGGCGCCCGCGACGAGGACTCGGGCAACCCGCTCGAAGGTGGCGCCGCATCCGCGATGCGCGGCCGCGGTTCCCGAGGCGGTGCGGTGGGCATGGGCTCCGTCTTCGGCGCGACCTCGGTCGGCCCGTCGCCCTCCGACGACGGCAACGACGGCCGCGACTCTTCGAGGTGCCACGATTCCTGGAGCGCCTGCGGCAACTGCCACAGCGCGACGTCCTGCGCCTCGTCCTCCGAACGCGGACGAACCTCGGCCATGGCGCGCACGAGGAGCTCGCGCCCTTGGTCGAGATCCACGGTGCCACGGAGGACGGTCGCCATTTCGTCGGCCGTGAGCGTGCGGTTCGAGAGCAACGGATAGAGTCCGCGACGAAGCGCACGACGCACGTCGGAGGGGACGTCCGGACGGAGCACGTCGAGGGAGGCGATGCGCGGCGCAGCCATGGCTCGGACGATGTCGGCTTCGGACTGATGGCCGCGCGCGAACGCCTTCCTGCGCGCGAGGAGCTCCCAGAGGACCAAGGAGGCCGAGTACACGTCCGAGGCGGGCGTGAGCTTCTCCCCCCTCGCCTGTTCGGGCGCCATGTACCCGAGCGTTCCCTCGAGGAATCCGGCGTGGTTCACGACGCGCTTCTCGGGTGTGGACGCGAACCCGAAGTCGACGAGCTTCGCGAAGCCGTCCCACGGGACGAGGACGTTCGAGGGGTTCACGTCGCGGTGGAGGAGCATGTCCTTGCCGTCGCCGCGGGGATCGCGCGTGGCGTGGGCGGCCGCGAGGGCGGAAAATACGCGGGAGGCGATGTAGAACGCCGCGCGGTCGTCGAGGTGCTTCTTCCGGCGTCGCAAGAGCGCGCGGAGCGTGTGGAGCGGGAGCCCGTCCACCCACTCGACGACGAGGGCGATGTGCTCGTCCGTGGCGAGGACGCCCTGCATCGGGACGATGGCCGGGTGCACGAGCCGTCGGTACGCGTCGCACTCCGCTTCGAGCGCGGCATGGAACGTCGGCGCGCGCCGGTATTCCGCGAGCATGGTCTTGAGGACGACCTTCTTCCGTCCTCCACGCGGATCGACGCTTTCGGTGAGGTAGACGTCGCTCGTGGTCCCGGCCGAGAGGCGACGCACGATCCGGTACGGACCGATGCGGAGCGGGACGCCCGCGTCGAGAAGCTCGCGCTCTTCTTCGCTGACCGAATCGTTCATCGCGGACCTACGAGGCTATCCGAATCGGAGGAGCCGCGTAGGTCCCTTCACGGTTCGGGACGGCGGAAAAAACGTGTGGGTGCGCGTGGTCCTCCGGTGCGCGGAGGACCTCCCCCGGGAAGGGAGCGAAATCACTCGTCGAACTTGAACAGCTCTTCGAGGTCGCCCTTGGTGAGCTTCTTCGCACCCCCGGCGTCCTCGCTCAGGACGGCCCCCACGAGTTCGCGCTTCTTGCCACCGAGTTCGAGGATCTTCTCCTCGATGGTGCCCTTCGCGACGAGACGGTAGGTCGTGACGACCTTCGTCTGACCGATGCGATGGGCACGATCGGTCGCTTGATCCTCGACGGCCGGATTCCACCACGGATCGAAGTGGATGACCGTGTCGGCGGCGGTGAGATTGAGTCCAGCACCGCCGGCCTTGAGCGAGATGAGGAAGACGGGAGCTCCGTCCTCCTTCTGGAAGGAGGTGACGACGCCTTGGCGATCCTTCGTGCTCCCGTCCAGGTACTCGTAGGCGACACCGTCCTCCTCGAGTGCGCGCCGGATGAGCGTGAGCATCGAGACGAACTGGCTGAAGACGAGGACACGGTGACCGCCGGCCACCGACGTCTGGACGAGTTCGCGGAGTGCGACCAGCTTGCCGGAATCGTCGTCCTTGAACTCGCGCGGAAGGCCGAGGAGACGCGGATCGCAGGCGGCCTGACGGAGACGCGTGAGACCCGCGAGGATCTGGATGTGGCTCTTCGCGAGCCCTTGCCGTTCGACCTCGCCCATGACCTGGGCGCGGACTTCCTTGAGCACGGCGGCGTAGAGCGAGGACTGCTCGCCCGTGAGCTCGCAGTAGTGCTCCATCTCGATCTTCTCCGGGAGATCCTTCGCGACCTCGCTCTTCGTGCGGCGGAGGATGAACGGATGGATCGTGGCCCGGAGTCGACCGGCCGCCTTCGCGTCGCCCGCGTCGATGGGGCGTGAGTAGCGCTCCTCGAACTTGTCGAGCGGACCGAGAAGACCGGGGCTCACGAAATCGAAGATGGACCAGATCTCGGAGAGCCGGTTCTCGATGGGCGTTCCGGAGAGCGCCAAGCGACGATCGGCCTTCAGACGCTTCGCCGCACGGGCCGTGGCCGAGAGCGGGTTCTTGATGTTCTGCGCTTCGTCGAGGATCGCGTAGCGCCACGGGAGCCCGGCGAGGAGCTCTTCGTCGCGACGGAGGAGCGCGTAGCTCGTGAGCACCACGTCGGCGGCCTCGAGTTCGTCCTTCCGCTGCTTCCGATCGCTGCCGTGCCAGATGACCGCGTTGAGCGAGGGCGCGAACTTCTCGATCTCGCGCATCCAGTTCGTGACGACGCTGGTGGGCGCGACGATGAGCGCACGGAACCGCTTCTTGGAGTCCTCCGCCTTGTCGTCCGCGTTCTTCACGGCGAGGAGGAGCGTGAGGGTCTGGAGGGTCTTGCCGAGACCCATGTCGTCGGCGAGGACGCCGCCCGACCCGATCTCGTGGAGGAACCAGAGCCACTGGAAGCCCTGCTCCTGGTAGGGACGGAGCGAGGCCTTGAGATTGCGAGGCTTCTTGACGCCCTTGATCTCGTCGATGTGCTGGAGCTTGGTGAAGAGCTCCTTCGCACCGTCGGAGACCGTGGAGCGGTTCACGTGCGCGAGGAGCTCCTCGAGGCGACCGGCCTGGGACAGCGGAAGCTTCCCGCCGACGGCGCCGCTTGTCGCGAGGATCTCCGCCTGACGCTGCAGCACCGAGCGGACGCGATCGACGTCAAGCTTGGCGAACGAGCCGTCCGCGAGACGGACGTACCGTCGACCTTCGGCCAGGCACTTGCCGAGTTCGTCCTGCGTGACGGCGACGCCCTCGCTCTCGAACGAGAGACGGAGGGACAGCCAGTCGACGCCGCTCGAGACGCGGGCGCTTGCACCGAGGGCTTCGCTGCGGACGTGGACGTCGACGAGATCGTCGGGGACGAAGAGATCCCAGTCCTCGGGGAGCGTCCCGATCCCCTCCGTCCAGAACTGGAGAGCGTCGTCGCCGCGGGCCACGAAGCCGTTGCCCTCTTCGTCGGGGACCAGGCCGAGATCGCGGAGCGTTCCCGCCGCTTCCTGTTGCGCGGCGATGTCGCAGCGGATGCACCGGGCGCGCTTGCTGGAGCCCGGCTCCGGCGCCTTGACGATCACCGGAGCCGTCATGCCGTCGGCGCGGACGTCGATTTCGACGTCCTCGTACGCGGCGCGCAGGGCGACCCGGGCCTCCGTGAGGGCGCCACCGGCGCGCATACGGAACGTCGGCACGAGGTCGACGACGTCCGCGACCTGGGAAAGTTCGGGAAGTTCGGCGCCGACTTCCAGGGCGACCTTCGGCAGTCCCTGCGAGATGAGCTGGGGGAGCTTCTCGATGGACTCGTGGATCTGGGGCGAACGGGCGAGGCGACGCACGGCGGCGGGAGAGACACGGCGATCGATGGGACGCGCGACACCTTCCTGCGCGTCCACGAACCATCCGGGGCTGCCCTCGAACCAGGCGCCCTGGGACGTGGTGAACTTCCGCGGGTCACCGGCCCGCTGGAAGCTCGACTTCACGACGAGCTGCGTGCCGTCCTGCGTGAGATCGAGGTCGAAGCGCGGCTTCAGGGCTTCGTCGCCGAAGCGGAGCTCCATCATCTGGGGTTCGACGATGACGCGACGTCCCTTGAGGAGCGGGAGGAGATCGCTGGCATCTTCCCCGCGGACTTCGATGCCCACGCGCCGCGGCCCCGCGTTCTCGAACCGCGCCAAGAGACGCACGGCGTCGCGGTCGGCCGTGGGCACCTCGTTGTACGCGGTGAGGAGGGCGCTCGGCAGGAGCGGCGTTCGCGCGTTCGGATCGAGGAGTGTGACGGTCAGGGCCCCGGGGCGCACCTGGAGCCGGTATTCGACCTGCTTCGGGAACGGGGGCATGGGCTCGGGCAGCCAGGCGTCGACGCCGGTCCCGCCGGATCCGCCGCCGCTACCACCGCCGGCCATCGGACGTCCCGCCTGCTGGGCCGCCAATTTCGCGGCACGTGCGCGCGCGCGTTTGCTTCGACGGCCACCGCCGCCACCTTCACCGGGCATCGAGAGACTCGCGGAATACGTGCCGTTGACGGAAGGAATGGCACGCTCGTGTTGCGGGGGGCGGTCTTCCTTCGAACCGCGGACCGTTCCGCGCGCTTGGTCGCGGACGGCGATGAGGAGGGCGGCCACGTGTTTGCAATGGCCGTTGATCTTGGAGAACGCCGGGCAGGAACACTCCGAGGCGATGCCGGTCGGCGTGAGGTTCACGAGGACCTTGTACGGGTCCGGGTCGGTCCCGCGCACGCTTCCCTTCGCCGAGGCGTCCTCGACGGTGAGTCCCTCCACGGCATGGCGGCGGACGTAGTCGACACCGCGAAGGTAGGCGCGCGCTCCGAGCAGTCGTCGGAGAGCGCCATCGCTCAAGTTGGAGATTGCGTCGGTGAACGGGTTCGGCAAGGGGAGTCCGCACGCGAGACGTTTCGCGTGCCCTTTCTCCATGGCGACGAGGCGTGACCGCGGCGGACGCGCAAGGAGCCCTCGGGCCCCGTACGCGCCGTGGGGCGAGTGCGGAAAATGCGACAGCGACCAGGCATTCCGGACAGCCGGAGAGCTCGAGTCGGCCGGGCGGAAGTAGCACCGTCGTTCGGGCCTTGCAATGCTTCGATGTCAGATCGAGGGATCGGATTCGGCCGGCGGAACCTCGCGGTAGCGGTCGGCCACGCGGAACAGGTAGGCGCTGGCGAAGCCGACGAGCCCCAAATCGTCGAGCCACCCGAGGACCGGCGCCGCATCCGGCAGAAGATCCAGCGGCCAGACGACGTAGGCCGCCGTGAGGACGACGAACGCCTTGCCGACGAGGGACGCGTCCCGGTCCCGAAAAAAGCGAACCAGACCCCGAAGTCGTCCTACTTTGCCGCGGGCCAGGACGGCGGCGCCGTGCGCCCCGCGGGTGCCAGCGGGCGACGGGTCGTGGGTCGGTCGGGACGAAGGCATGGCGGAGTTCCTTCGAAGCTAGGGATGGTCATGGACAGCGCAAGAGGTCGCAAGGTCGTCATCGAAAAAGCGGGCGATTTCGGGGCACTCCAGGTGCGGAATTTCGAACCCGCTCGCCCGGAGCCGGGCAGCGTGCGCGTCCGGACGTCCGCCGTAGGGGTCAACTACGCGGACTGCATCGTCCGCATGGGGCTCTACGCGTCCGCCGCGAAATACGTCGGGTGGCCCATCACGCCGGGGTTCGAGTTCGCCGGCACCGTCGACGCGGTGGGCGAGGGAGTGACGCGCGTCCGCGAAGGCGACGTCGTGTACGGCGTGTCGCGGTTCGGCGCGTACGCCACCCACGTGACCGTGGACGCGTCCCTGGTCTGGCCGCGACCGGCGCGGTTCGACGACGCCCAGGCCGCCGGCTTTCCCGCCGTGAACCTGACGGCGTGGTACGCGCTCCGCGAACTCGTGCGCGTGCGAAAGGGAAACCGCATCCTGATCCATTCGGCCGGCGGAGGCGTCGGCATGGCGGCAGTGGCCATCGCGAAGCGGCTCGGAGCGTCCGTCGTCGGCGTGGTCGGCGGAAGCCACAAGGTGGACGCCGTCCGCGCGATCGGTGCCGACCTCGTGATCGACAAGTCCACCGAGTCTCTGTGGGCGAAAGCGGAAGCGTTCGCGCCGGAAGGGTACGACGTCGTCCTCGATCCGAACGGCGTCGAGACCTTGACGGCGAGCTACGATCACACGGGCTCCGCGGGGAAGCTCGTCGTCTACGGGTTCCAGACGATGTTCACGAAAGGGCGCGGCACACCGAACTGGTTGAAGCTCGGCGTCGATTGGATGCGCACGCCGCGGTTCGATCCGCTGAAGCTCTGCGACGAGAACAAGAGCATCCTCGCGTTCAACCTCTCGTACCTCTTCGACCGTGCCGACATCCTCGGCGACGCGATGGGCGAACTCACGGCGTGGGTCGACGCGGCCCCCGATCCCCTCCCCGCGCCGGTGGTCCGCGAGTTCCTCCTGGACGACGTCGCCAAAGCCCACGAAGCGCTCGAGTCCGGGTCGACCATCGGCAAGTTGGTGCTTCGCACCTCCTGACGGTCGCGGTATCCCAGGGGAGGTCATGACTCCCCTCACCCTTCCCGGGATCGTCCGGAAGTCTCCGAACTCCGTCCTCGCCGTGACGGCCTTCGTGGCCCTCGCGCCGTTCGCGCTCGCGGCGTGCACGACGCCCGTGGCCGTCGCGCTCGACGAGACGGAAGCGAACAGGGTCGTCGTCGCCCTCGACCACGCACGGGTCGACGCCACGAAGGAAGTGGACCCGACGAGCGAGGGCAAGTTCCGCGTCGTCGTGCCCCGGGACGACGCGGCCCGTGCGTTGGCGTCCATGCACGACGAGGACGTCCCTCGCGCCCACGCGCCCGGCGTCCTCGAAGCACTCGGCAAAGGGGGCCTGGTGCCGAGCGACGTCGCCGAACACGCGCAGCTCGTCTCCGGGACGAGCGGGGAACTCTCGCGCACCCTCGAATCCGTGGACGGCGTCCTCGCCGCACGGGTCCACCTGAACGTTCCCCGGAAGAACGCGCTCCACGATTCGTTCCGCGACCGCGGGGCGGACAAAGCCACGGCCAGCGTGCTCGTGGAGCATCGGGGGACGACCGCGCCCCTCACGGTGGAAGCCATCCAACGGATCGTGGCCGGCGCGGTGGCCGGTCTCGCCGCGTCGGACGTGGCCGTGGTCATGGTCCCCAAATCGGACTCGGGCGGGCGCGCGCGCGCCGAACTCGGACACGTGGGGCCCATCGCGGTCGCGTCGAGCTCCGTGCGTGCGCTCCAGGGCACGCTCGCCGTGCTCGTCGTCCTCGTGGCGACACTCTCGTTCGCGGTGCTCGCACTTTATGGCAGACTCTCCCGGCGTCAGGAACGCGCGAGGGACCCCGGTTGATCGAACTCCAAGGCATCTCGAAGTGGTTCGATCACGTCCCAGGTTCGGCGACGGGTCGTCGATCGATCGTCTCGGAGGTGTCCCTCACCGTGCCGACCGGCTGCCTCTACGGGCTCATCGGCCCCGGAGCCTCGGGCAAGTCCGTGCTCCTCAAGATGATCGCCGGCCTGATGAAGCCGAGCCGCGGGACGATCAAGGTGGACGGCGACGACGTCACGTCCGCGACCGAACTCGAACTGCAGAAGATCCGCCTGAAGCTCGGGATGCTGTTCCAGAACAACGCGCTCTTCGACCACATGACCGTGAACGAGAACATCGCGTTCCCGCTCCGACGTCTCTACGACCTCCCCGAGGACGAGATCCGGGATCGTATCGAGGAGCGCCTCGCGTGCGTGTCGATGAAGGGCTTCGGCGACCGCATGCCGGCCGGACTCTCGGGCGGGCAGAAGAAGCGCATCGGCGTGGCGCGGGCGACGGTCACGCGCGCGCCCATCGTGCTCTACGACGAACCGGCAGCCGGACTCGACCCCGTCACGTCCCAGAAGATCTTCGACCTCCTCCGGGAGGAGCAACGCGCCGCGAATGCGACGGTCATCATGGTGTCGAGCGATCTCGATCGACTCCTCACGGTCACCGATCGGGTCGGCATGATGTACCGCAGCGAACTCATCTTCGACGGGACGACGGCGGAAGCGCAGGCGTCCACCGAGCCCCGCGTGAACCAGTTCGTGCACGGACTCACGGAAGGCCCCCTCTGAACACGACGACGCCGCGCGATCCGGTGGGACCGCACGGCGTCGATGTCCGGGCCTCCGGGGAGACCGGGGCGATCAGAGTCCGATCGCGAACCCGCTGAACGTACCCGTGTACGTCACGGCGCCGACGAGCGTGGCGGCGCCCGTCGTCAGGTTGATGCGGTAGAGGCTCGGCGACGTCGCGCCCGCGGGGTTCGTCACCGCGTACGCTTCGACCGTCGTGACCGTCGGAGAACCGCCGTCCGGCGTGGCGGACGTTCCGCCGTGGATGTCGAAGCCGGACGCGGAGCCGAAGTCCACGCCGAGGGCACCGACGACGGTCGCGATGCCGTTGTTCGGAGAGGCGAGCGTGGCGAGGCTGTCGTTCATGAAGTCGATGGCATAGATCGTCGTCGACGACGGCGCCGGGACGACGGAGTTCGAGTATGCCGTCGCGGAGAAGCTCGGCGTCCCGCCGTCCGCGTAGGTGAGCGGCGTGTCGGTGATGGGACCGGCGTCGCCGACGACCGCGTTCGCGCCCGTGTTCGGGTTCAGCCGGTGGTTCTGGCCGGTATCGCTATGGACACGGAGACGATCGGCCACCGGATTGAAGTCGACGCCGAAGCTCGCACCGGAGAGCGCCGGATCGAACGGTGTCGCGGAGACGGCCGTCGCGACGCCGGCCGTCGTGACGGTATAGATGCGGCTCGTGCTGCCGACGGCGTAGAGCTTCCCGTCCGACGGACGGAAGTCGATGCCGACGACGACCTCGTCGTTCGCGAGACCCGTGATGGGCGTCGACGTCGGGGTCGCGAGCGTCGCCGCGGTGAACGAGAGGAGCGTACTGTCACCGCCGATCGCGTAGAACTTCAGGGCCGCCGCGCCACCGTCGCCGCCGTCGCCGTTCCCGCCGCCATCGCCACCGCCGTCTCCGGTGCCTCCGCCGTCCTTGCCGCTGTCGGTGCCGGAATCGGTCGTGGTCGCGGAATCCGAGCCGCCGTCCGTGGTCGTGGATCCGTCCTTGGTCGTCGAGGAATCGGTGGACGTGGCGGAGTCGCCACCCGTGCCGGCGTCACTTCCGTCCCCGCTGGGGTCGCTGCTGCAGTGCGCGAGACCGGCGGCCGCGACGAGCGGGAGCAGGAGAACGAGACCCGTCTGGAAACGCCGCGCCAACCTCGACTTCGTGTCGCCTTCGACCATGAGTGGAACCTCCCGAGCGAATAAGTGTCCGCGTGCCGATCGCATCGGCAGACGGACAGGCTATCGTCCGAACCGGATCACGCCCAACGTTTCACCACGCGACGCGTCGATTGCTCGTGCCCGTTCCCACTCCCACTCCCCATGCGTCCCTTCTCCGCCTTCCCGCGACACGTGGATTCCGAAGCGCGATCCCGAAGCGTTTCGAGGACGTGCGGAAGCTGTCTGCGATCGCAGACAATCCGGGCGACGCGCCTTCGAGTGCCTGCACCTCGACGGAGAACGTCGGTGCGCGGAGAGCGGACGTGAACGCATCGTTCCGATCGGTCCTCGAGACCACGGTCCTCCTGTTCCTCTTCGTCGGGAACGCGCTCGCGTCCTACGCGGTCGTCCGGCGCGACGTCGCGCGGCTCGACGAGGACGCGCGTGCTCGCGCGTGGCCCGAGTCGTCGATCCGCGCCGCGACGTTCGGCTTCGGTCCGTTCGCGGTGGTCCTCCATTTCGTGCGGACGCGTCGGTCGATGGAAGGGCTCGTCCTGGGCATCGTCTGGATGCTCGCGCTCGTGGGAACGTCGGCGCTCCTGTCCGCGGCGTTCGAGGCCATGGGCCTTCTCCACGCAGGATTCCGCGCGTCGTTTCCTACCGTGGTAGCGTGAGGACGCCATGGCGGCCGTTCCGCGACCCGAAACTCCCCCGTCACCCAAGTCCGCGTCGACGTTCGACGGCCCTCTCGCCGAGGTGGGCGGAGGCTTCCTCGCGCTGGCGCGCACCGTCGGCGGCATGGGCGTGCTCCTCGGGCGACTCCTGGCGCGACTCGTACCGCCGCGCATCGACGGCATCGAACTGAAGCGGAACCTACACCGGATGGCGGTGAAATCCCTCTCGATCGTCGTCGTCACGGCGCTCTTCACCGGCGCCATCATGGTCGTCCAGGCCGCGCCGATCGTGAAGCGCTTCGGCGCCGAAGGCCTCCTCGGATGGGGCGCCGGATTCGGCACGCTGCGCGAGATCGCCCCCTTGCTCACGGCGCTGATGATTTCCGGACGCGTCGGCGCGAACAACACGGCGGAGCTGGGCACGATGGTCGTCACCGAGCAGATCGACGCGCTCCGTGCCCTCGCGATCGACCCGATCACGTTCCTCATCCTGCCGAGGTTCCTCGCGATCGTCCTCACCCTCTTCTTCATGACGCTCTACGCGGACATGCTCGCCCTCTTCGGCGCGGCGCTGACGGGGCGCGCGCTCCTCGGCGTGAGTCCGGTGAGTTTCTACCACGGCGTCACGAGCGGCCTCCTCGGCATCGGGGACGTGGCGAACGGACTCGTGAAGAGCGTCGTGTTCGGCTTCATCATCGCGCTCGCCAGTTGCTACTTCGGCCTCGAGACGAAGGGCGGCGCTCCGGGCGTCGGACGTTCGGTGAACGCCACCGTCGTCGCCAGCGCGGCGGGCATCTTCGTGTGCGACTACTTCGTGAGCTTCGTCCTCGGATGAGCGCGAACGCCACCACGTCCGTCGGCAGCGTCCCTCCCAAGCCCGAAGAAGGGCCGGGACCGGTCGCGGCGCTGGGAGGCACGGCGATCGATCTGTTCGTCGGCGCGCGCGACCTCTGGTTCGTCCTCGTACGGACGCTCTACTACGTCGCGCGGGGCCGACGGGAGCCGGGCGCCCTCGTGCAGCAGCTCTTCGAGATGGGGAACAAGTCGTTCGTCTTCATCTCGATCACCATGGGATTCATCGGGATGATCATGGTCTACCAAGCGGGGCTCCAGTCGGCCCGCGTGGTGCCCGACTACACCATGCTCGGTGCGACCTACCTTCAGCTGCTCGTCCGCGACTTCGCGGCGACGCTGGGTTCGCTCATGCTCGCCACGCGCGTGGGCGCGGGCATCGCGGCGGAGATCGGCTCCATGGTCGTCACCGAACAGGTGGACGCCCTCCGCATGTGCGCCGCCGATCCCGTGGACTTTCTCCTGGTTCCCCGCTTCCTCGCGAGCCTCGTCGCCACGACCACCCTGGTCGTGGGGAGGCTTCGTCGCCTTCTTCGCCGGATGTGGCACGGCCTACTTCGCGTTCGACGTCTCCGTCGAGACGTTCATGAACGTGAACCTCGTGCACTGGGGCGACGTCGTCACGGGACTCGCGAAGTGCGTCGCTTACGGCGCGGCGATCCCGATCGTGAGCGGACACTGCGGCCTCTCGACCTTCGGCGGTTCGGAGGGCGTCGGATGGGCGACCACCCGCGCCGTCGTGAACTCGTCGCTCGCGATCATCATGTTGAACTTGTTCATCTCGACGTCGGCGTTCCTCGTCCTGCCGCAGTGAGGCGCCCGGCCCGGGCGACCTGCTCGGGCGGCGAGCTCCGATGACGGACCTCGGAACCCGGGGCCCTGGGACTGCCCGGTCGCGACGCATTTCGCCCCCTGCCCCGAACCGGGTATCCTGGGTGGCCTCCCTTGATTCAGTTCAAGAACATCGTGAAGTCGTTCGGCCCGAAGCCGGTCCTCAAGGACGTGAGCTTCGACGTGCCCGCCGGCGAGGTGTTCTTCATCATCGGGGCGTCCGGTGTCGGCAAGAGCGTCCTCATCAAGCACCTCATCGGCCTCCTGTATCCCGACGGCGGTGAGATCTGGCTCGACGGCGACGAAATCTCGAGGTGGGACGAGAAGCGCATGGAGAAGGTGCGGAAGAAGTGCGCGATGGTCTTCCAGCACTCGACGCTCTTCGACTCGATGACGTGCGCGGAGAACGTCGCGCTCCCTCTGCGGAAGCACAAGAAGATGTCCGTGAAGGACGCCCTCGCCGACGCCCGGAAGCGCCTCGAAGTCGTCCGGATGCAGGAGTTCGCGGACCATTACCCGCCCGAACTCGGCGACGGCATGCGCAAACGCGTCGCCATCGCACGCGCCCTCACCTTGGACCCGACCTACGTCCTCTTCGACGAACCGACGACCTCGCTCGATCCGGTCAGCGCGCGACGTGTCGACGCGTTGATTCGCGAACTTTCCGACACGCTCGGCGTGACCTGTCTCGTCGTGAGCCACGATTTGACGAGCATCTTCACGATCGCCGACCGGATCGTGATGCTCTATAAAGGTGAGGTTCGTCTCCTCGGAACGCGCGACGATTTCCGGAACGCGGACGACCCGATCATCCAGCAGTTCATCAACGGACGCGCGACCGGCCCCATGGATCTGTGAGCGATGGCCCAAGAACGATCGATCGAAGTCAAAGTCGGCATCCTGATCCTCGTCTCGATCGGAATCCTCACCGCCTTCGTCCTCGTGATGGGCGGGATCAACATGGAGAAGACCTATTCGGTCTTCGTGGACTTCGACAATCCGGGCGGGCTCCAGAGCGGCGCACCGGTCCGCATCGCCGGCGTGAAGGTCGGAAAGGTCCGCGCGATGGAGTTCCGTGGCGGCCAAATCGATTCCGTGACGGGACGACGCATCCTCGTCCGAACGGAACTGTCCATCGAGGAGCGCGTGCGTCCCTCGATCCACGAGGACGCGGTCTTCTACGTGACGACCCAGGGCGTCCTCGGCGAGCAATTTCTCGCCATCGACCCGGGGAGCCCCGACAAGGCGCTTCTTCCGGACAAGGTCGCGGTGAAGGGACTCGACCCGCCGCGCCTCGATCTGTTCCTCGCGAAGGCCTACGAGATGCTCGACACCACGGTGACGGGCATCCGGAACAACAAGGAACTCATCTCGGACATGGCGCACAACGCCGCGGGCCTCCTGAAGGGCCTGAACGGCGTGGTGACGGACAACAAGGATCGCGTGAACCGCATCGTCGCGAACGTGGAGTCCCTCTCGGCGGAAGCGAACACGCTCACGCACGAGGCCCGTTCGAAGTACGTGAACAACCCGAAGATCGACCGGACGATCGACAACATCGATCGGCTGACGACGGACATCACGAAGGACTCGGGCCCCATGCTGAAGGACGCGAAGGAAGCCCTCGCGAACTTGAACCGCGTGAGTGCCACCGTCGGTGCGCCCGAGGAGCAGGCCAAACTCAAGAAGACCCTCGAGGACGTGGCCCAGCTCGCGGCCCGGGCGAACGCGGCGGCCGCGGACGCGCAGTCCATCGTCTCCCACGTGAAGACCGGCAAGGGCACCGTGGGCGCCCTCGTCATGGACGAGCAGATCTACGACGACGTCCAGGAGATGGTGCGGGACCTCAAGCACAATCCCTGGAAGTTCCTGTGGCGCGAGTAGGCGTCAGGAAGCGGGGTCCAAACCCCTCCCTGGGGTGAGGGGTTTGGATCGCGCTTGCTGACGTTCGCCACTCGTCTGCCCTGCGTCACGACGGGTTTTCAGCGAGCGCCTCTTCGGCGCTCGCTCCATGCGGACGGGATTCGAGGCGGACCTCGCGAAGGGCACGACGGCGGTACGTCGGGGCAGATGGAAATCGTCGCCTCATTCCAAGGCTCGCTCACGAACTCGCCCGAGTCTCCAAGGGCGAGCGCGAAAGCGCGCGAGCTGAAAACCATCGAGGAAGTGGACGGACGAGTGCCTCCGTCCCCGAGCGAACGAAGACGTCGGGATGAGTCGGGGAAACCAAACGGGCCCTCACCCCAAGGCACCGTCACGAAGCCCGCCTCGTCTCCAAGGGCGAGCGCGAAAGCGCGCGAGCTGAAAACCATCGAGGAAGTGGACGGACGAGTGCCTCCGTCCCCGAGCGACGAAGACGTCGGGATGAGTCGGGGAAACCAAACGGGCCCTCACCCCAAGGCACCGTCACGAAGCCCGCCTCGTCTCCAAGGGCGAGCGCGAAAGCGCGCGAGCTGAAAACCATCGAGGAAGTGGACGGACGAGTGCTTCCGTCCCCGAGCGAACGAAGACGTCGGGATGAGTCGGGAAACCAAACGGGCCCTCACCCCTGAGGGCCCGTTTGGTTTCCCCGACTCACGTCAGGTTCACTCGAGGACGACGAGCACGTCCCCTTCGTTCACCGCCTGCCCCTCGGTCACCTTGATCGCGGAGACCTTCCCCTTCTCGGGCGCTTCCACGGGCATCTCCATCTTCATGGACTCGAGGATCACGCAGACCGTGCCCTCGTCGACGGTGTCGCCGACCTTCACTTCGATCTTCCAGACGGTTCCGGTGATGTGCGCGGGGACGTTCGTTGCCATGGGGTCGTCGAATCCTCGGAGGGCCTCCGCGTGGAAACGCGGAGGGGGCGGGACGGCGGGTGGGTTCGGGGCTCATCCGCGGGAAAGTCCCCGAAGTTGCCTCGACCGGAGGGGATGCTGTCGGATACCGGCAGCGCTCTCCTCGCTTACCAGAAAGTGCCGCGGTTCGGGGAGGGACCGGTACGATCCAAGGCAGGGGCGGGTTCGTGCGTCGAAGGCTGAAAGAACCGCTCGTAGCGTTTGCTTCGGTGCGTCGAACCCGTTAATCTGAAGGTTCGAGAGTCAAGGCGAGAGGCGACCCGACCCATGGCGGAACAGAAGGAAAGCTCAGTTCTTTTTTCGCTCAAGGAGCTGATGAGCCTGGAGGAGGATCGCATCCGCCAGGAAGAGGACGAGCGCCGTCGCGCCACCGAGTCCGCCGAACAGGCGCGGCTCGACGCCGAACGCCGGGCCCGCGAGGAAGAAGAGTCGCGCATTCGTGCGGAGGACGATCGCCGGCGCCAGGAAGAATCCCGCGTCCGCGAGGAGGCCGCGCGCCTCGAAGCGATCCGCCAAGGCGAGGTCGAGAAAGCACGACTCGAGGCAGAGAACGCCGCTCGGCTCGAGGCCATGAAGCGCCAGCAGGAGCACGAACGGCAGATCGCCGTCATCTCCCAGGACGAAGGCAAGAAGAAGCTCCGCAACACGGCCATCGGCGTCGGCGCGCTCCTCGCGGTCGCCCTCGTCGGTGGCGGCTTCGCGCTCGTGAAGCAGTCGAAGGAGCGCGAAGAGTCCGACGCGCGCCACCAGGCCCAGCTCGCGCAACAGCAGGCCGAACGCGAGGCCCTCGTCCGCAAGCTCGAGGAGCAGAACGCGAACGTGAAGAGCCTCGAGGACGCGGTGTCCAACGCCAAGAGTGAGGCCGATCGCGCCGCCGCCCGCGAGAAACTCGCGGCCGCCCAACGCCAGGCTGACGCCACCCGCAGCGCCATCACGCCCGCGGGCGGTGGTCGCCGCGCGAACACCGGCGCGGGCGCCTCCCCGAAGCCTGCCTGCACGTGCACGCCGGGCGACCCGCTCTGCTCCTGCCTCTGATCGTCCGGCTCCGCGTCCACGCGTGAATCCGATCGCGGTCGCCCTCGATCTGCCGACCCTCGACGAGGCGCGGAATCTCGCGTCGCGCCTGCGGGGGTCCGTGGGCATGGTGAAGGTCGGACTCGAATTGTTCGTGGAGGCGGGCCCACGTGCGCTCGTCGTCGGGGAGGACGCCGACGCCCCCGTGTTCCTCGATCTCAAACTTCACGACATCCCCGAGACCGTCGAACGCGCCGTGGCGCGCGCGGCGGATGCCGGGGTTCGCGTCCTCACGGTCCACGCCGCGGGAGGCCCGCGCATGCTCCGCGCCGCCGTCCGTCGCGCCGAGAAGGAGAATCCGTCCATGCGAATCTGCGCGGTGACGGTGCTGACCTCTCTCGACACCGGGGACCTCCCGGCCGTGGGCCTCGCGCGGAACGCCCCTTCGGGAGTGCCGGATCGTTCGGTGGCGGACGTGGTCTCCGCCCTCGCACAGATGGCCCACGGAGAAGGCGTTCGCTCCTTCGTGTGCAGTGTGCACGAAGTCGCCACGCTTCGCGCCGCGTTCGGCCCCGAGACGTTCCTCGTCACGCCGGGAATCCGCCTCCCGGGCGCGAGCGGGGCCGACGACCAGAAGCGCACGGCCACCCCGGCCGAGGCCATCCGACGGGGTGCCTCGCTCCTCGTCGTGGGGCGCCCCGTCCGCGACGCCGCCGATCCGCGCGCGACCGCCCTGTCCCTCCTCCGCGAAGCGACGGAGTCGTCGGCCGCCGTGAACGCCCACGACCCCGGAGGTGCCCCGTGAGCCGCATCGTGTGCGGACTGCAACCCGTCCGCGAAGCCATCCGCGTCCACGGTGCGAAGCTGGAACGCGTCCTCGTGGAAGCCGGCACGCAGAAGGGCCGTGAACTCGACGCCCTCGCCCGGTACGCCACCGATCACGGTGCGAAGGTCGAACGTGTGGGTCGGGGCGATCTCGACCGGGTCTCGCGCGGCATCAAGCACCAGGGAGTCATCGCCTTCGCCCCCGAACTCGACGTGCTCCGCCTGAGCGACGTGACATTCGGACCGAACGACATCGTCGTGGCTCTCGACGAACTCGAGGATCCCCAGAACTTCGGCGCTGTCATCCGATCGTCCGTCGCCCTCGGCGTGAACCTGGTCGTATGGCCGGAACACCACTGGCCCCCCTGAGCGCGACGACCTACCGCGCCTCGGCGGGCGCCGTCGAACACGCCCGGCTGTGCCGAGTCACGAACCTGACGCGTGCGCTCGAAGAGTTGGTGGAACGCGGATTTTCGGTGGTCGGTCTCGACGCGAACGGGGAGTCCGTTCTCGAGGACGTCCCGTTGACGGGTCCCGTGGTCCTGGTGCTCGGAGCCGAAGGCAAGGGGCTCCGCAAGGTCGTGAAGAACGCCTGCACGACCCTCGCACGCCTGCCCATGGCCGGTAACGTCGCGTCGCTCAACGCGTCCGTCGCCATCGCGGTGGCCGTCTACGAAGCCGTGCGCCAGCGAAGGTCCGCCGCAAGCCCTTCGAAGTGACGGAGCAGCGTCACCGCGTCGGCGGCGGCATCGCGTCGCGCGGAGACCCGCTCCCCTGCCCTCGCCACGTCCTCCGGAAAACCGAGGGCGTCGAAGAATCGGGACCGGTCGGCGTCGAAGGCGCGTGACTCGTCGTCGTCCAGCGGGGCGAGGACGACGGGCGGCGTCCCTCGTTCACGGGCGACCCGACGTCGCGTCGCCATCTTCAGGCGCATCTTCAGAGCCGCGAACAGGAAGACGGCGGATCCGTTCATGTCGCCGATGACGGCGTCGCGATCCCGGATCCAGACGTCGTCGAGGGACGCGTCGAGTCGGGCCCCTTCGTCGCTCGACGCATAGCGGAGGACGGCTCTCGAGAACCCGACTTCGCCACGATGGTGTTCCTCGTCGAAGAACTTCTCCAGATGGCAGAGGTCGTGGATCGCGAACGCGAGCGCGTCGGCGTGGGGAGCCGTCGGCACGTCGTCGTCGAGGATCGAGACGCACCGGCGTCCCTCCGCTTGGTGCCGCACGATCTCGAGCGCCGCCGGCACGTGACGGAGGACGACGGCGTCCCTCGTGCCGAGGGACCAACCGACGAGTGCACGCGCCGCGCTCTCGGGAAAGTGCAGGAGCCGGCGGGTCGCGAACGCGCGCAGCGCGTCGCCCTCCGCGGCGGGCAACATGGGTTTCCACGGCCCTTGGAACGCGCGGGCTCCGTGCGCCCGCGTCGACGCCTCGACGACGAACGCCGCGACCCGTTCCGCATCGTCGAGAGGAGCTCGCTCCACGGGGTGAACCTAGGCGGATTCCGTGCGGATGTCAGCCGCGGGTACGGACGACGTCTTTCACGTCCCGATCGTAACGGTCGCCCAGGAGATAGCGTCCGACCATGGCCGCGATTTCTTCCTGGAACGTCCCGTCTTCGAGGCGGTCGGCGTGTTGCGTCGCCGCCACGAGGGCCATGAACACCGTGGCCTTGAAGGCGACCGTGGAAGCCAGGTCCACGTCGGCCACGACGACGTCGCTCCGCTTGGGAGCATGGCGGATCGCCGAAGCGAGGAGGCCGGCGGCCTTCTCGGCGACTCCGAGGCGTTCCCCGCCCCGGGAGGCCGCACGAGACGCGAGCTCGGGGAGCGAGCGTCCCGGGTAATACCGGACGTGGCGGCCGAGGACCTCCATGCCCACGAGGACGAGCTCGCGGATGACGACCCCGAGGGGCAACCCCTTGCCGACGAACGTCCCGAGCTTCGTGGTGAGGAGGGCCGCGTCCCGCTCCCAGATGCGCTCCTCCCAGGCGGCGAGGATCGCGATCTTCGTCGGGTAGTACTGGAAGAGGGTCCCGTTCGAGACGCCGGCTTCCTTCGCGATGGCGGAGGTCGTCACCGCCTCGACGCCACTCCGGGCGATCACGTTGTCCGTGGCGTCGAGGAGGATGCGGATCGTCTCGCGACTCCGCTCCTGCCGCGGCTGCTTGCGCGGCGCCTTCGCGTCGGCGACGGGCGGACGTTTCCCCTTCGTCGCGTTCTTTCGCCCCTCGACCACGTCAACCCTTCCGCGTTCCGGGGGGCGGCGACGTCTCGGGCGATCGGATGGGCTTCAGGAGTTCGGCGACCGCGTTCGACAGGTCGACCTCTTCCTCCCGCGGGAGGAGCGAGCTCGCCTGGAAGAGGGCGAAGCCCACGTATTCGAGGAGCTGTTGGATCAGCCAGTTGTCCGGATCGTCGCCGGCGAGAACGGCCAGGTTCCGCGCGACGCGATCGGGTTTGAACGAGCCGTCCTTCTGGGGACCGGCTCCCATGAAGAGCGGATCGAACACGCCGGCGCCCGTGGCGAAACGCGAGAGTCCGTCCCGCAGGTCGCCGCCCTTGCCCACGGCGTCGCAACGCTTGTGGACGAGCACGAGGGCCGGATTCACGCATTCGACGACGGCCTCGGGCCCCTTGGGTCGCGGCGCGAGGACGTAGACGAAGCCACCTCGCACGAGTTGGAAGACCGCGCGCGTGACCTCGAACTCGAGTTGCCCGGTCTCGCGACCGATCTCCTCGATGCTCCGTTTGCCGTCGATCTGGTCGTAGACGCGCGTCGTGTCCTCGGGGACCTTGTCGCTCGCGTTCTTGCGCACGGGGATGTACGTGTCGTTCGGGACCTTCTCCCGGAAGAAACGCATCTCGTCCATGCGACGGGCGCCTTCCATGAGGAGCGCACCGGAGTTGATGTTGTGGCGACGCGCGAGCTTCGTCTCGTCGAACCGGTCGAAGAAGTAGAACGCGCCTTCGCTGACCTGCAGCGCCCCGTAGAAGACCTCCTCGATCTGGCGCGCCATCATCGGGTACAGGTCTTCCGGCTTCACGAACTCGAGTTCGACGGCCGCTTCCCCGAGCCGGATTCCCGACGACTCGGCGACCTCGAGGGCAGCGTCGAGTTGCTCGCGGTTGATCACGCCGAAGCGCCACAACGTCTCGCCGAGCCGCTCTTCCTTCACGTTCGTGTGGGCTCCGATGACGGATCCTGCCTCGAAGTAGAACGCGCGATGGGAGCTCTCGCCGTACACCACGAGTTCGCCCGACCACGCCGACTGCGCGATGAGAGCGACGACGTCCGCGAGTGCGCCGGGGGTGCGGATCTCGCCCGCGAGCTTGATGACCGGTGCGTCCTCGCCCGCGGGGACGACGAGCATCACGCCCGTCGGGCTCGCGACGAGACGCCATTCCCCGACCCGCGCGCGGAGCTCTTGGCTCGCGACACGACCCACGGGGTGGACGGTCCCCGTGCTGTCGACGCGGAGGAGGTCGGCGCGCTCAGACATGCCTCCGATTAGGATACACACGGCCACCGAAAACGGGCGAAGATCCGGACCCATGGCGCCCACCCCGGACTCACCCGACGCGCTGTCCCGTGCACTTCGTGCGGCCGGCTACATCGCCGACACACGGATCGCGCTCGTCGCATGGCTCGGTCTCTCCCTCGGGCGGCCCCTCCTCGTGGAGGGTCCCGCCGGTGTAGGGAAAACGGACCTCGCGCGCGCCTTGGCGGAATCCCTCGGCCGGCCCCTCGTACGACTGCAGTGTTACGAGGGTCTCGACGAAGCGAAGGCGCTCTACGAGTGGGACTACGCCAAGCAGATGCTCTACACGCAGCTGCTCCGCGACACGGTCGCGAAAGACGTGGCGGGCGCGACGACGATCGACGAAGCCGCGGACCGCGTCGCCGCGGTGGACGTCGCATTCTATAACCGACGTTTCCTCGTGAAGAGGCCGCTTCTCGCCGCCCTCGAGTCGGACGATCCGGCGGTACTCCTCGTGGACGAGGTCGATCGCGCCGATCCCGAGTTCGAGGCGCTGCTTCTGGAAACACTTGCGGAAATGCAGGTCACGATCCCCGAACTCGGGACCGTACGGGCGAAGCACACGCCGCTCGTTCTCCTCACGTCGAACGGCACGCGCGACATGAGCGACGCGCTCCGCCGACGCTGCCTCCACGTATGGGTCGACTACCCGCCTCCGTCCCGGGAGCTGGCGATCCTCGAGCTCCGCATCCCCGGTATCGGCAAGGCGCTCGCCGAATCGCTGACGGCGTTCACGGAAAAGCTCCGGACGATGGATCTCCGCAAGTCGCCGTCGATCTCCGAGACGCTCGATTGGGCCCGGGCGCTCCTCACCCTCGGCAAGAGCGCCCTCGACAAGGACACCGCGGAAGCGACCCTCGGCCTGATCCTGAAGTACGAAGAAGATCGCGAACGCGCCGCGGCACTCGTCACGAAGCTGCCCTGAACGTTTCGACGTAGCTTTCCCGAGGTTCGCCGAAGTTCGATGAATCCGAAGGATGCTTCGAACCACGACCCATCACGTGCGTGAGTGCACGTGGAGCTTCGTCGCCGGGTGGCGAGGTGCTCACCACGCGAGGGCACCTCGCCAACCGGCGACGCAAGGAGCACTACCGCAGCTCGGCGACTTGTTCGCCGAAGATCTTTTCCAGCCCTGCCAAGAACGCGTCGCCCACTTCCACGCGATGTTCGCGGCCGAGGGAGAGCACGGCCTCCGCGCCGTCGGCCATGACGACGTGCACGGTGACGGACGCCGTGATGGGTGCGTCCTTCGGGGTCGCACGGATCACCTCCGAGAGTCGCTCGACGTGGCGCGGTTCGATCTTGTCGGCGCGGAGTCTCAGGACGACGCCCTTCGTGTCCTTCTTCACCGCGTCCGCGAGGGACGTGATCTCGTTCGGCAAGATGGTGGCCTCGCGGGGTCCGTCGTCGGGCTCGGGATCGTCGTCGTCGCGACGCGGAAAACTCACCTTGCCGGACACGAGCACGGGTTCGCCCGAAGTGAGCGCGGTCGCGAAAGCCTCGATCTGGTTCTGACGGAGCTTCACGCTCACGCGACCGGTGAGATCCTCGAGCTCGAAGAACGCGATCTTGCCGCCCGAATCCTTGAAGATCCGCTCCCGGTATCCCTCGACCATGCCGACGACGCGGACGGCGGCCCAGTCGTCCTTCATGGAACATTCGGAGAGGGGCGTCGCTTCGAGGCGCGCGAGCGCGGACTCGCCACGCAGGTACCGCTCGAGGGGATGACCCGAAACGTAGAATCCCAGCGCCTGCTTCTCGCGCACGAGGGTCTCGCGCCGATCCCAAGCGGCTCCGTCCACGTACCCGCCCGATGGCTTCGTCCCGGGACCGTCGGATTTCGGGGCGGCGTTCGCGTCGAAGAGTCCGAAGAGGTTCGTCTGCCCGACCTCACGATCGCGCGTCGCCGCACGGGATCGTTCGAGGGCCACGTCGATGGATGCGAAGGCCGAAGCCCGCGTGACCGCGACCTTCTGGAGGAGGACGTCGAACGCACCACACTGGACGAGGGCCTCGAACACTCCCTTGTTCACGCGCTTCGCGTCGACGCGGGCGGCGAAGTCGAAGAGGTCGCCGAACGCCCCGCCCTCCGATCGGGATTCGAAGACGGCCTCCAGGGCGCCGAGTCCGACGCCGCGCACGGCCCCGAGTCCGAAGCGAACCTGCGGCCCCGTCGGATCCTTCACGCGCTCGCGGGCGGGAACGCGGCGGTTTCCCTCGGGGTGCGTGTAGACGACCTTGAAGTCGGTGTCGCTCTCGTTGATGTCCGGCGGGAGCACGGTGACGCCCATGGCACGCGCGTCGGCGATGGTGCGCACGACCTTGTCGATGCGTTCCTTGTCGCTCGTGAGGATCGCGCAGAGGAGCTCCACGGGAAAATGCGCCTTGAGGTACGCCGTCTGGTACGTGATGAGCGCGTAGGCGGCCGAGTGGCTCTTGTTGAAGCCGTACCCGGCGAAGTACTCGAGGAGGCCGAAGATCCGCTCGGCGTCCGCGCGGTCCACGCCCTTGGCGAGCGCGCCGTCGACGAAGGTGTCCTTCTGCTTCGCCATCTCCTCGGGCTTCTTCTTGCCCATGGCGCGGCGCAGGAGATCGGCGCCTCCGAGCGTGTAGCCCGCGAGGTTCTGCGCGATCTGCATGACCTGCTCTTGGTAGACGATGACGCCGTAGGTCGGCGCGAGCAGTTCGTCGACGAGGTCGTGCATCTTCGCGATCGGTGCGCGACCGTTCTTGCGGTTCACGAAGTCGGCGACCATGCCGGTGCCGAGGGGACCCGGACGGTAGAGCGCGACGGCGGCGACGATGTCCTCGAAGCAGTCGGCCCGTAGGTCCTTGAAGAGCTGCTGCATGCCGCTCGACTCGAGCTGGAACACGCCCTTCGTTTCCCCCGACCCGAGGAGCTTGAACGTGTCCGCGTCGTCCATGGGGATGCGGGACAGATCGAGGGTCTTCCCTTCCCGCACGAAGTCCGGGCGCGCGTTCACGTGGCGCACGGCGATGTCGAGGACGGTGAGTGTCTTAAGACCGAGGAAGTCGAACTTGACGAGTCCGGCCTGCTCGACGTCGTCCTTGTAATACTGGGTGACGTAGGCGCCGGTCTTCTCGTCCTTGTAGACGGGGACGTGGTCCCAGAGAGCGCCTTCGCTGATGACGATTCCGGCAGCGTGTTTGCCGGCGTGGCGCGTGAGGCCCTCGAGCTTCTGCGCCTGGACGAGGAGTTCCTTGGTCTTCGGCTCGGTCTCGTACTTCGCCTTGAGCTTGGGTTCGATCTCGAGGCTCTCGGCGATCGTGTAGGTCTCGGCCGGCGTCTTCCGCGGGATGAGGTTCGCGATCTGTTGCGCCTCGACCGGCGTGATGCCGATGCACCGCGCCACGTCCTTGACGACGCTCTTCGACTTGAGTTCGGCGAACGTGGCGATCTGTCCGACGCTCTCTTCGCCGTACTTGCGCTGGACGTACGCGATGACCTGGTCGCGGCGATCCATGCAGAAGTCGACGTCGAAGTCGGGCATGGAGACGCGTTCCGGATTGAGGAAGCGCTCGAAAAGCAGGTTGTAAGGGATGGGATCGAGGTCCGTGATCCGGAGCGCGTAAGCGACGATGGATCCGGCGCCGGATCCGCGGCCCGGTCCGACGGGAATGCCCTGCTCCTTCGCGTAGCGGATGAAGTCCCAGACGATGAGGAAGTAGCCCGGGAACTTCATGCCCGAGATGACGTCGAGTTCCATCGCCAGTCGCTTCTCGTAGGCGGCGCGATCGACGTTCTTCCCGACCTTCGCGAACTCCTCGAAGCGGACGTGGAGCCCTTCCTTCGAGACGTGGCGGAAATAGCTCTCCGTGTCGAAGCCCTCCGGAACCTTGAAGTTCGGGAGCATGGGCTGACCGAGGGCCAACTTCACCTTGGTCTTCTCGGCGATTTCGAGCGTGTTCCTGATCGCGTCCGGATGATCCTTGAAGCGAGACGCCATCTCGGCGGCCGACTTCAGGAACATCTCGCTCGATCCGTGGTGGCGCTCCTTCGCCTCCTCGTACGTCATGCCCGACTTGATGCAGGAGAGGTACAGGTGGGCCTCGGCGTCCTCGCGCCCGCCGTAGTGGCAGTCGTTCGTGGCGACGAGCGGGAGCCCGGTACGCTTCGCGAGATCGACGAGGATGCCGTTCAGGACCGGTTGTTCGGGAAGGCCGTGGTCCTGGAGCTCGACGTAGAGGTTTCCAGGCTCGAACGCCTCCTTCATGCGACCGAGGGTGCGGAGACCCGCGTCGACACCCTGTTCGAGGACCGACTGGGCGAGGAGACCGCCCATGCAACCCGTCATCCCGACGAGGCCCTTCGTGTGCGACGCGACGTCCTCGAAGGAGACCGACGGCGTGCCGACGGGCGCGTCGGGGACGGGTGCGACGTGGCCACGGGAGACGAGCCAGACGAGGTTCTTGTACCCTTCCACCGAGCCGGCGAGGAGCGGGAGGTGGTGCGTGTGGGCGCCCGAGGCGACCTCGAGTTCGGATCCGAGGATCGCCTGGATCCCCGCGTCCTTCGCGGCTTTGTAGAACGAGATGGCACCGAACATGTTGCCGTGATCGGTAACGGCCACGGCCTTCATGCCGTGCTCGGCCACACGCTTGACGAGGGCCTTCAGCTTCACCGCCCCGTCGAGCATCGAGTACTGCGAGTGCACGTGGAGGTGGACGAACTCGGCGCTCATGCGGACGGCGCGAAGCCTACCCTTGATCGAACTTTCGCCGCAGCCGTAAAGTCGCGCGTCCTTTCCGGATTCGCGTACGTTGCCACGTCCCCGCGATCCGCTCGCTTCTTCCGGAGGTCCTTCGTGCGCACGAAATCGTCCATCGAGTCCGTCACATCCCTCCGATCCTTTGTGGCGCCGTCGAGCCGCTCTTCCGCGATCCCCGCACGCCTCGCCCTCGGCACCTTCCTCGCGACCGCGTGCTTCGCGGGCGCCAACGCCCTCGGCGGATGCGGTTCGAGCGGCTCGGATGGGACCGCGGATTCGGGCGCGAGCGCGCCCACGAACGAAGTCGGCAAGCCGCCGGCGAAACCGAGCGCGGCGAAAACGACGGCGACCGTCCAGAAGACGTTCGCGTTCCGGCAACTGTTCCTGGGAGACACCGACCGGACGCTGGCCCCCGTCGAGAACGGGTGGCGCAAGCTCGGCTACAACCTCGACGGCAAGGTCACGACCAAGGGCGCCACCGACGTCTGCAAGCCCGTCACCGGCGGAAGCGTGACGGCGGACGGCGAGAACGGCATCGACAACGCGTTCGGCGAGAAAATCGTCCCCTCGCTCGGTATCGTCCCCGGTTTCGGGCAACCTTCCCGGACGATCAGCCAGTCCCTGAACGACGGCGCCTTCACGATCATGCTCTCCATCGTCGGTCTCGACGATTCGCCGACCCAGACCAACACCGGCCTCACCGGTCAGCTCTTCGCGGGCGGTCAGTTCGATCCCGCGGCGACCGACAAGAAGCCCACCTGGAGCGGCAGCGACGTGTGGCCGGTGCGTGGCGAGCTGCTCGTCGACGGCAAGACCATCGCCGGCGGATCCCGCGTCGTGTTCAACGATTCCTACGTCTCGAACGGGACCTGGGTGAACGGGACGTCCGGCGACGTCACGCTGACGCTCGCCATCAACGGCGTGCCGCTCGTCATCAACGTCCGGAACGCGGTCATCACCGGTGCCCACACGCAACCGGGCAAGCTCGAGAACGGGATCGTCGCCGGTGTGGTACGCGCCACCGAACTCATCGACGCCATCAAGAACGTGGTCGGCCGTTTCACGACCGCCGCGTGCCCGGGCTCCGCACTCTTCAACACGCTCGCCCAGAGCATCCAGCAAGCCGCGGACATGCGCGCCGACGGCACCACCGACGGCGAGTGCGATTCGCTCTCGGTGGCCCTGGGGTTCACGGCCGAACTCGTCGCCAACCCGACGGTCGTGGGTCCTGCCCAGGAACCGACGCCGGACGCGTGTTCGGCCGACGGCGGCACGGACGCCGCGACGGGCGATGCCTCCGTCACGGATTCCGCCGTGACGGATTCCGGATCCACGGACGCTCGGCCCGATGCCGTGGGAAACGACGGCGAATCGGACGCCGCGGCGGTCGGCGACGCTTCGGATGGCGGCACGGGATGACGTGGCCCGAAGACGGCGTGACCCGAACGTGAACGCGGAAACCGACTTTCGAAGGCGCACGCGATCGCGACTTGAAGGATCGGTTTCCCGCGACTACGGACATTTCTAGGCACCGAGACCGTTCGAAGACGGGAGCGGTCCCCCATCGAGGCTATGAGCGGCACAAGAGTTCCCGTTTCCTCGTTTCCCGGAGGCCCACCGTCATGACGACCGAGCACCGTTCCCCTCCCTCCCCGACGACGACCGAAGTCCGGCGCCGCAGGGCGTGGAGTCCCGTGGCGAGCGTGGCGCTCGCGGCCTCGGTGTCGGTCGCCATCGCGGCGAGCGGATGCGGCAAGCCGGACAGCGGATCGGGATTCGGAGGCAAAGCGCCCACGAAACCGGCCACGACCGCCATCGGCGGCGGGAACGACGGCCCGGGCGACGACGTGACGGGCACCGATCCCAACGGAACGGACATCGGCGGGGACTTCGGCGACACCCCGGACGCGACCGCCCCCACCGGCGACGCGGGCTCCCTCTTCAGCGACGCGGCTCCCGACGTCGATCCCGACGCGCTCTGCACCGCGGAAGACGCGGGGCCTCCGAAGTTCCCGCAGCGCTGCATGCCGGCCACCACGAACGAGTGCGACGGCACGACCGACATCGGTCTCACCCAGGTCGGCGTGGGCGGGGCTCTCCTGAACGGCCGGAACGGCAACGGCTTCGACGACGACTGCGACGGCCTCGTCGACGAGGGCTGCTCCTGCACCGCGAGTGGTACGACGAAGGATTGTTACCTCATGCCCGCCAGCCAGGCGGATCCGGCCACGGGCAAGCCCGCCGGCTGGTGCACGGACAATTCGAAGGGCTCCCTCGACTGCGCGGGCAACGAGTTCCCGAAGTGGTCAGGCACGTGCCGTGGCGCCCAACCGCCCTACGAGGACGACGTCTGCGCCCCGGGCGACTTCGACTGCGACGGTGTCACCGCCAACGCGCGGAGCCACAGCTGCGCGTGCCAGGTCGATCCGGTCACCTGCCCCACGACGCCGATCGTCGTCGCGCCCTATCCGAACCCGACGAACATCCCGGCCATCGACGGCTCGCAGTGGATCGTGCCGGCCGAACGCGGCAACGCCCAGAACTGGACGTGGACCGTGCTCGGTGGCGACTGCGACAATGTCCTGCCGTTCCCGACGTTCGCCGTCTACAACCAGGCGAACTCGAAGGCGACCGGCGCCCGCATCGGAAGCCGCTCCCTCGTCGCTTTCGACGCGAACCAGACCCCGGCGCGCTACGTCACCGATCCCACGTCGGGCCTCGTCGGCATCCGCGCGACCACGGGAAGCGCCCTCAATTCGGGCGTCGTCTACCCGGCGTTCGGCCTGAGCGGCGACTACGTCGTCCAGGGCGAATGGGACCTCGGCGGCAAGCACTACGTGTGCACCCAGAAGGTGGAAGTCCGCGCTCCGGGCATCCGCGCCGAACTCTGCTGGGACACGGTCGGCGGTGGCCTCCTCTCGACCGAGGGCGGCAACGACATCGATCTCCACTTCGCCCGGCTGCAGGGCGTCACCTGCGCGAAGCAGGGCTGGGACTCCACGTGCTCCTCCGGCGGCGCACAGCAGGACTGCTACTGGAACTCGTCCTCCAAGTGCACGTCCGGCAGCACGAACGCGAACTGGGGCTACGCGAACGCGGCGTCCTCCAGCATCTGCACCGGCTGGTCGTCCCCGCGCTCGGCTTCGACGACCTGCACGAACCCGCGTCTCGACAAGGACAACGTGTCCTGCACCCGCACCGAGAGCGACCCGACGTCGCTCTCGTTCTGCGGCCCCGAGAACATCAACCTCGACGCCCCGAACGACCAGGATCGCTTCGTCATCGGCGTGAACCACTTCGCCAACCACGGCGGCACCAGCGAAGCGAAGCCCCACGTCAACGTGTACTGCAACGGCAAGCGCGTGCTGTCCGCCGGATACAACCCGGCCACGAACCAGCGCGACTTCCCGAAGCTCCTGAACGGCGGTACGGACACGTCCGGCGACTACTGGACCGTCGGCATCGTGAAGGCGAACGTGCAGAACGGCGCGCTCGACACGTGCGACGTGGAAACCGTCGCGTCCCACACCGCCGATGCCACCCGCGACGGCGTCGCCGCGGCACCGGCCACGGGCAACGGCATCTGCGTCGACTCGCACACGGGCTCGCCGGCTCCCGCCGGCAAGTTCAAGTACGCGAATCACGAATTCGTGGAGAACGGCGCACTCCAGACCGGAACGAACGGCATCCCGAACACCGCCGCCGACTTCTGCAAACACTGACGAAGGCCCACCGCGATGCGCATGCATCGCGGTGCAGGGCGACATGTCGTCATGTGTAGGTGAGTTCCGGAACGTCCCGTCTCTTCGTTGTCTCGACCCGGTGTCGTGAAACGAGACATCGAAGCATCCACGACGCGCGCGCGCTTGAAAACAAGCCGCGCGCGTTTTCATTCGTGGAGACTGCATCGAATTTTTCGTCCGCTTCCCGGACACGTCACGCCTTTGACTTCGAGAACTCGGGACCGATACCGTGCCGTCCTCGCAACGCGCAGTACGCGCCGTCGCTCGCTCGCCCGACCCGCAGTGACCACGCCACGTGGAGGCTCGACGTACCCATGATGCTTCGTCGTAAGTCAGTTTCGGATGTGCGTTTCCTCCTCCTCGCGGCCGTCGCAGCTCCGTTCGTCGCCGTCGGTTGCGCGAGCGCCGACTCCACGTCGGACCAGGACGTCGGTCAGGTCGAGAGCACGCGCGGTGGCGAGACGGGGTCGTCGGACGAAACCTCCGCCGCGGCCGCCCAGGGGCTCCACACCGGCGTCGCGACCCAGCTCGCCACCGTCCGCACCCGCAAGTGCGCGACCCGCCCCGTGGACGAAGCCGAGTCCGAGCGCGTGGCGCAGGATCTGGCCGCGAACCGCTTCGAGACGATGGCCACCACCGTCACGATTCCCGTCGCGGTGCACGTGATCCGCAAGTCCGCCACCGAGGGCGATCTGACGGACGAGCAAATCGCCCAGCAGATCGACGTCCTCAACCAGAGCTACGGCGGCCAGACCGGCGGCCCCTCCTCCCCGTTCCAGTTCCGCCTGACCTCCACCGATCGCACGACGAACGCGGCGTGGTACGAGATGTCGCCGGACACGAAGTCGGAATCGGATGCGAAGAAGGCGCTCCGCAAGGGCGGCCCCGAGACCCTGAATCTCTACTTCGCCAACATCGGCGACGGACTCCTCGGTTGGGCGACGTTCCCGAGCGATTATACGAGCGACCCGAAGATGGATGGCGTCGTCATCCTCTCCGGTTCCGTCCCTGGCGGCGACGCCGCGCCCTACAACGAGGGCGACACGGCGACCCACGAGGTCGGTCACTGGCTCGGCCTCTACCACACGTTCCAGGGCGGCTGCTCCCGCACCAACGACGGCGTCTCCGACACGCCGGCCGAGCGCAGCCCGGCGAGCGGATGCCCCCGCGGTCGCGACACGTGCTCGACGACGGGCGCCGATCCCATCACGAACTTCATGGACTACTCGAACGACGCCTGCATGTTCACGTTCTCGGCCGGACAGGTCGACCGCATGAACACGATGTACACGCGCTACCGCCGCGTGACGTCGCCCAACGCGCCGACGAACTGAGTCCTTCTTTTCTCCGCTTTCCGAATCACACCGTCGCGGCCCGAGGAGTTCCTCGGAGCCGCGACGTCGTTTCCATGAGTTCGCTCTCGACGGCGCCAGGATCCCCCTGGCGTCCGTAGCGGAGGGCCGCGTAGCGCAGGATGGCGCCGCGGACCTCGTCGTCGGGCGCTCTCCGGGCGAACGTCTCGAGGGACTCCCATCGCGCGCGGAGGACCCCGCGTTCGGCGAGGACGCGTTCGAGTTCGGCGAACGTCGCGGTGGGCAACGCCGCCGTGGTGTCCTCGGGACGGGCCGTCGCGCCAGGCTTCCGCTGCGTCCACCAGCGCACGAGCGCGAAGAAGAACGTGCCGGCGAGGACGGTGACGAGGAGCTCCTTCAGCGTCCGTTCGGCGAGCCAACCCTCGATCGTGCGCCACGTCGCTCCGACGAAGTCGGTGACCGCGGAGGCGCCCTCGAGATCGTGGGTCTGGTTCTGCATCAACTCGGTCATGGGCGTCGGGTCGAATCGCTCCCAGTGTCCCTTGGGAGCGAGGACCGTGGACTCCGGGTCGTCGATCCACGCCTCGACCCACGCGTGCGCGTTCTTCTTCCGGACGACCCAGTGGTCGCCGATGGGGTTGTGTTCGCCGACGCGGTATCCCGCGACCAGGCGGGTGGGAACCCCTGCCCTCCGCGCCACGAGCGCGAACGCGGTCGCGAAGAACTCGCAGTTGCCCTTCTTGTTCGTGGTGAGAAAGTCCACGATGGGGTCCACGCCCCGGGTGTGCTTCGACGCGAGCTCGTACTCGTAGGCGCCCATCAGCTTCCGCTCGAGCACCTGGAGCGCTTCGTGCCGGGAGACGTCCGAAGGCACCCACGCCCGGACGGCCGCCGCCAACGTCGGTTCGAGGCGCCGCGAGATGGCCACGTCGGCCGCCGTGGGTGGCGTCACGTCCCTCGGCCCGTCCGCCACGCGGAAGCCGTACCTCCGCGCGGGAAGGAGCGAGGGTTTCCGTGCGATTCCCACGGCGTCGACGTTGATCTTCCCGGTCGCGGTCGCGAACGCGCGCGCTTCGAGGGGCACCGGCAGGATCTCGTTCTCCTCGACCACGAAGTCGACGTTCACGGCGTCGTCGCCCCGCTGGGGAGCCTTGTCCGCCTCGACGTTCGCCGCACGCGGGAGATGGAGTCGGAACCACCGCCCGTCCTCGTAGTCGACGAAGATCGCCGCGCGCAGGTAGTCGACGCGGGCTCCCCGGAGTCGGAGCACCGGCGCATTGGAGAGCAGCATGGAATCCACGGCGTCGAGACGCATGTTGGCCGCGAAGTTCGATTCGGCGAGGTAGTCGCCGTAGGCCCCTTCGAACCGCTTGTGCAACCATTCCCGCATCGGGCGCAGGGGGAGGACGAATCCCGTGGCCAGGACTCCGGCGACCACGACGACCACCCAGGTACCGACGCGGTTCTTCCGCGAGAGCTCGCTCGACGCGGGTCTGTGAGGATCGTCGACCCGGAGCGCCAGGAGCGTCGTCGCGAGGAACGTGAGCGAGCCCACCGTGTAGAGGACTCCGACGAGGGTCTCGCCGAGGGCCACGATCGCCCAGACGAGGACGGCGAAGGTCGCCCGCAGTCCCCACTCGACGTTGCGAACGAGGGATCGGAAGAGCGCCAGGGCGATGGCCGAGGTCGCCACCGCGACCCACTCGCTCTTCAGGCGTCGCAGCGCGTTCGGCGGGTCGACGTACGCGTTGACCACGGCGAACGTCACGACGGCGAGGACCAAGGAACCGAGCCGCATGGTCACCTTGTCGGCGACGAGGAGTGGACCGAAGAGGACGAGGACCAGGACGACCGACGCGAATCCGAGCGCGATGAACGCTTCGTGGGTGATCGCGAAGTAGAGGGCGATCGCGACGACGAGGGGTGCGTAACGGAGGAAACGTTCGTTCATCGCGCGCTACCCGCCCGGCCCACCCGGAGCGCCTTGCCCGCCCCCGAGCGCGATGGCGCCCTTCGCGGACGGCGCGGGCAGGGACGATCGTCGCCTCGTCGTCCTCCGGGTCGCGCGAGGACGACTTCGCGCCGTCCTCACGGACGACGACGCACGTCACGTGGGTTCCTTCGGCGCGTAGCGCACGGACGAAGGTCGCGCGCGCGTCGTCCCAGGCGAGCGCGACGAACACGACGGAGGAGAGGCGCGGGGCGTGGGGTCGGAGACGCGCGAGGACGGCGTCACCCCGGAACGGGCCGCCCTCGTCGACGCACGCCAGCAGGTCGAGGGCGTGTTCGAGGTGCCCGAGGCCGCGACCGAGCGCGAGCGCGTGTTCCTGATCGCCGAAGACGAGGACGTCGACGAGCGCGTCACCGACCGAGACGCGGCGCACGACACCCGCCGCGAGGGACACGGCCGCATCGAGGAGCGAGGACTTCGCTCCGGAGGCGTCCGTGTCGAGGACGACGGCGACCCGACTGAAGAACTCCTCCTGGAATTCGCGCACGACGGGGAAGCCCGCCTTGGCCCAACTCCGCGCGTGGAGATCGCGCACCGGATCGCCGGGTCGGTAGGGACGAACTCCGAGCAGATCCATGGAATCGCCGCGCTTCTGCGCGAGCTTCACGCCGCCCGGATGGAACCTCCGGCCCATGGGCGTGTCGACGGAGACGACGTCGGCCACCTTGGGGACGACGAGGAAGCGGCAACCCGAAGTACGGAGCGATCCCCCGAACGCGAGCCCCAACGGCACCATGGCCGCGACGCGGAAGGGATCGAGATGGTGCTCGCCACGTTCGCGGAAGCGCGCGGCGACGTGGACGCGCGAGGTCTCTCCCGCGGCGAGCGAGGCCACGCCGACCCGCTCGTTCTCGTACGTCCCGTCCCACGGAAGGAACGGGCCATGGACGACGAGGCCTTGGTGCACGGCCGTTCCGTCGTTCCGGATCGCGACGGCGAAGGTCGCCCGTTCGCCGACGGTCACGCGAGGTGGCGCGTGGACGACGACCGAAACGGACGTGAGCGCGTACGCCCGTGAGACCACGAGGGAGGCGACGACGAGCGCGCCGAGGGCCCCCCAGAAGACGTGGGTGTCCGTTCGTTTCACTTCGAGGCTCACGAGACCGATGGCCATCGCGAGGAAGAAGAAGACGTGGCCCGTGATCGTGAGCCGCTCGTAGAGACGGACGAACGGACGGAGGAAACGGAACGCGCGGCCGCTCCGGAAGGCGTCACGACCGGCCTTCGTCTTCGGGATGAGGATGTGGTTGAGACGCGCGAAGTCCCGGGCCATGGATCGCCTACGCCGGAACGACGACGCTCTCCACGACCTTCGCCAGGATCGCTTCGGTTCCCGACCCTGCATAACGCGCCTGCGGGGTGAGCGCGACGCGGTGACCGAGCACGGGTCCCACGAGCGCCTGGACGTCGTCGGGACTGACGAAGGATCGCCCCGCGACGAAGGCGCGCGCCTGGGTCGCGCGGTACAGCGCGAGGGCGCCACGTGGGCTCACTCCGAGGGCGAGATCTCCGTGGTCCCTCGTCCGTTGCACGATGCGCAGGAGGTACCGCGCCACGCGCTCGTCGACGGCGACCTCGCGCACGGCGGCTTGCATGGCGGCGAGCGAAGCCGCGTCGGCGACGGGTTCCACGGTGTCGAGAGGATTCGAACGGCGCCGGGCGTCGAGCATGCGGAGCTCCGCGTCCTCCGACGGGTAGCCGACGGAGAGGCGGAGGAGGAAGCGATCGAGTTGGGCCTCCGGGAGGGGGTAGGTGCCCGTCGAGTCCGAGGGGTTCTGGGTCGCGAGGACGAAGAAGGGCGCCGGGAGAGCATGGGTCTTCCCGTCGATGGTCACCTGCCCTTCGTTCATGGCCTCGAGGAGCGCCGACTGGGTACGGGGCGAGGCCCGGTTGATTTCGTCGGCGAGGAGGACCTGCGTGAAGATCGGCCCCTTCTGGAAGGTGAACGAACCTTCCCGCGGGTTCAGGATCTGGGCGCCGAGGATGTCGGACGGCAGCAGGTCCGGCGTGAACTGGATGCGCGTGAAGGTCGTGGCGAACGTCCGCGCGAGGGCCTTCGCGAGGGTCGTCTTGCCGACGCCCGGAACGTCCTCGATGAGGACGTGGCCTTCGGCGAGGACTCCCACGAGCAGGAGATCGATCACTTCCCCCTTCCCTTCGAGGACGCGGGAGAGGGCGCTGCGAATGGGGGCCAGGCGGGCCGGAAGATCGTTCAAGGGACCCCGAGACTACCACGGGGCCCCCATGGACACGGCAGTCGGTTCGAGGACCGATGCCCCCGACGGGGCGTCGGCTCCGGACGTTGACCTCGGGTCCCCCCCTGCGTTAGAGGCAAACACCCCTGAACAGAACTCCCCTCCCCGCCTTCGTCCCGCGACGGAAAGCGGGTCGTTCCGGCCCGCCGCGGATCCTCTTTCCCTGACTCGAATCGCCGCCCGCCTCTCCTCCGTGACCCTTCGAGCCGGCTCCCTCTTCCGCGCCTTCGTGCTGCTGCTCGTCGTGACGATCGCGACGGTGTCCGCGCCGCGTGCGACCTTCGCCCAAGGAGCGAAACCGGGAGGGAACCCCGCGGCGAAAGCACCGGCCGCGACTTCCGCAGCAGGGACGAAAGCGCCCGCGGCGACGGCGAAGACGGCACCGGCACCGGCACCGTCGGCCGCACCCGCCACCGCGCCGTCCGTCGCCGTCGCCAGCGACGACGCCGCGAGCGCCCTCCCCGCCATCCGCCTTCCGACGTCCGAGGCCGAAAAGGCCGAGGGGTCGCCCATCACCAAGATCGAGTTCCGCGGCAACCGCCGCATGACCCAGGACGACATCTCCGGATACCTGAAGGAGAAGGTCGGCCACCTGTTCAAGCCGGAGAACCTGTCCGGAGACGTCCGCGCTCTCTGGGATTCCGGCTTCTTCGACGACGTCGAAGTCGACCTCTCCCAGCTCGACGGCGGCGTGCACCTCCGTTTCCTCGTCCGCGAGCGCCCCAACGTGCGGAGCGTCGAGTACGAAGGCAACGAGGAGATCGAGGCCGACAAGCTCGGCGAAGCCGTCGAGGTGAAGGCGAACACGATCCTGAGCGTTCCCGCCGTGAGGCGCAGCGTCCAGAAGATCAAGGACGCGTATTCCGAGAAGGGGTACTTCCTCGCCGACGTCGAGTTCACGGTCGAACCGCAGAAGGACAACGAGGTCGTCGTCCGGTTCAAGATCACCGAACACTCGCCCGTCAGTGTCCGCCGCGTCACGTTCATCGGCAACGATCACGTCCCCGACGCGGAACTCCGCGAAATCATGCAGACCGGTCAGACGGGCTTTCTGTCCTTCGGATCGGGCGGTCCGTACCGCCAGGACATGTTCGAGCGCGACGTCCTGATGCTGAACGCCCTCTATTACGACAAGGGCTACATGACGGTGCAGATCGGCACGCCTCGCGTGATGCTGACGCCCGACCGCGAGGGCATCGAGATCGTCGTCGCCATCCACGAGGGTCCGCGTTTCAAGATCCGCCAGCTCCAGGTCTTCGAGCGCGATGCCGACGGCAAGGAAGTGGAACCCCTCGGCGGTCGCCGGGCCCTCCGGGAGCTCTTGCGCGCGCATTCGGGCGACTGGTTCAACCGCGCCGAGCTCGTGAAGGATCTGCAGGCGATCAACACGAAGTACAGGGACGCCGGCTACGCCAACGTCTCCGCCGAACCCGAGACCGAGATGGATCCGGTGAAGCGGGAGGTCGACATCCGCATCCCCATCCGGCGCGGCCCCCTCGTCCGGGTCGAACGCATCGAGATCAAGGGCAACACCAAGACGCGCGACAAGGTCCTCCGCCGCGAGATGGAAATCGCCGAGGGGGATCTCTTCTCCGAGACGAAGCTGGAAGACTCGAAGCGGCGCATCACGGCCCTCGGCTACTTCGAGCGTGTGGACGTCAGCACCGAGCAAGGATCGGCGCCCGACCGCATCAACATCAACTTCGACATCCAGGAACGCCCCACCGGCACCTTCCAGGTCGGCGCCGGCTTCAGCTCGGTCGAGAACTTCATCGCGACGGCGCAGGTGCAGCAGGCGAACCTGTTCGGCAACGGGCAATCGTTGGCGCTCCAGGCCCAGGTGTCGAGCCTCCGTCAGCTCGTCACGATCCGGTTCTTCGAGCCCTACTTCCTCGATTCGGACTGGTCGGCCTCCACCGAAATCTACAACCAGCTCTACGTCTTTCCGGACTTCGCCCGGCGCTCCATCGGCGGCTCACTCACGTTCGGTTACGCGCTCGTGCAACCGTGGCTACGATTGAGCCTCACGGGCACCGTCTCCCACGACGCCGTGGACGTCGCACCGCAGAACACGTTCTTCGGATCGACCGCGGGCTTCGTGAACGTGTTCCAGCGCCTGCCGCTCGCGAACCTCTTCAACGCGGGCCGCACCGTCTCGCTCCGCCCCGCCCTCACCTACGACACGCGGGACAACCGCCTCTACACGACCAACGGCGTGTTCCTCCAGGCGTCGACGACCATCGCGTCGGCCGGCATCGGCAGCGAGCTCGAGTACCTGAAACACGAAGCCACCGCGAAGTTCTTCTATTACCTCGGCGGCGGCACCGGACAGCCCGGCTCCGGCTTCATCCTGAAGAACCAGTACCAGTTCGGGTACATCACGAGTCCGAGCTCCTCGGGCGTGCCCATCTTCGCGCGCTACTTCCTGGGCGGCATCCTCGACGTGCGCGGCTACCGCCTGCGCACCATCGGCCCACGTCTGCCCCTCAGCCAGTCGCTCGACGTGAACGCACCCCCCATCCAGTACGGCGCCAACATCGGCGGCAACTTGCAGGCCTACACGAACCTCGAGTTCGAGTTCCCCATCATCGACAAGGTCGGCATCCGCGGCGTCGCATTCTTCGACGCCGGCAACGCCTGGAACACCGAGAACCAGTTCTGCAAGACGACGCCCGCGCCGCAATTCGACAAGAAGGTGAGCCCCTGCTTCGACGCGGAGAGCCTCACGCACCTCCGCACGAGCACGGGTTTCGGCGTGCGTTGGTTCTCGCCCCTCGGACCGCTCCGTTTCGAGTGGGGCTTCCCGCTCAACAAGCTGCCGTTCGAAGAGTCGTCCGTGTTCGAATTCACCATCGGAAACTTCTTCTGATCACGGGCGGTCGACGCGAATCTTTCGCGTCGCACGCAAGCCGAATCGACGGTTCCGGGAGGTCACGATTCGTCGGATTTTTCCGCGGCGTTTTGTGCCTCCGAGGGCGCCCTGACACTGGTCAAACGGACCCCATTCGGACTAGAACCGGTGGCTTCGAACCCGTGAGCAAGGGGGATGAATCTCGAGATTCATGCCCCGTTGAGAAAGTCAGTTCGTGAGTAGCGAAAGGGTTTCGTCGCAGGAGTGCGAGGTGCTCGCCGAGCGATGGCACCTCGCAATCCTGCGACGAATTTCCTGACTCAGGACACTAGAGGCACCATGTCGAACGACATCCCGAGCTCTCAGCACACGCAGAAGGTCCCCGTCTCCATCCAGGACGAGCTCCGTACGAGCTACCTGGACTACGCGATGAGCGTCATCATCGGACGCGCGATCCCGGACGTCCGTGACGGTCTGAAGCCGGTCCACCGCCGCATCCTCTACTCGATGTACGAGCAGGGCATCGCCCCCGGCGCCGCGCACCGGAAGAGCGCCAAGGTCGTCGGGGACGTGCTCGGCAAGTACCACCCGCACGGCGACTCCTCCGTCTACGACGCCATGGTCCGCCTCGCGCAGGACTTCTCGATGCGCTACCCGCTCATCGACGGCCAAGGAAACTTCGGCTCCGTCGACGGGGATCCGGCCGCCGCCTACCGTTACACGGAAGCGCGGCTCGCCAAGATCTCCATGGAGCTCTTGAACGACATCGACAAGAAATGCGTCGATTTCGCTCCCAACTTCGACGACTCGGAAGAGGAGCCCGTCGTCCTCCCGGCCCGCGTGCCGAACCTCCTCGTCAACGGCTCCGGCGGCATCGCCGTCGGCATGGCGACCAACGTCCCGCCCCACAACCTCGGTGAGGTCGTCGACGCGACCATCCACCTCATTCGCAACCCGGAGTGCACCGTCGACGACGTGATGCGCTTCATCCCCGGTCCCGACTTCCCGACCGCCGGCCTCATCTACGGTCGCTCCGGCATCGAGCAGGCCCAACGCACCGGCCGCGGCAGCGTCATCATGCGCGCCCGCATCGAGGTCGAGAAGACGCCGGGCAAAGGCGAGCGCGAGCAGCTCGTCGTCACCGAGATCCCGTACCAGGTCAACAAGGCCCGCGTTCACGCCCGCATCGGCGAATTGATCCGCGAGAAGAAGATCGAGGGCATCTCCGAGGTCCGCGACGAGTCCGATCGCGACGGCATCCGCCTGGTCATCGAACTCAAGAAGGACGTGATTCCCCAGGTCGTCGTGAACCAGCTCTATCGGCTCACGGATCTCCAGACCTCCTTCGGTGTCATCAACCTCGCCATCGTCCACGGCCGTCCCGCCGTGCTGAACCTCCGGGAGACCCTCGCCTGCTTCGTCGAGCACCGACGCGACGTGGTCACGCGGCGAACCCGCTTCGAACTCAACCAGGCCGAAGGCCAGCGCGAGATCATCGAAGGTCTCGGTGTCGCGGTCACCGAAGTGGACCTCGTCATCAAGACCATCCGCGAGTCCGCCGACAGCGACGTCGCCAAGGCACGCTTGATGGCCCTCCCCCTCCGTGGCCTCGAAGCGTTCGTGCGCCGCGCCGGTCGGCCGGACGAGGAAATCGACGCCGCCAAGAAGCGCGGCGACTACCACCTCTCCGATCGCCAGGCGAAAGCCATCCTCGAGATGCGCCTGTCCCGCCTCACGGGCCTCGAGTACGAGAAGCTCGCGACGGAATACAAGGATCTCTGCGACACCATCGCGCGCCTCCGCTCCATCCTCGCGAGCGAGGGACTGCTCCTCGACGTCATCGTGATGGAGCTCGAGGAGATCCGCACCAAGTACGCCGACAAGCGCCGCACCGAGATCGTCGCGAACGAAGCCGAGATCAACGACGAGGATCTCATCCAGGAAGAGGAGATGGTCGTCACCATCTCCCACGCGGGGTACATCAAGCGCACGCCGACGAGCACGTACCGGGCGCAGAAGCGTGGTGGCAAGGGCAAGGTCGGCATGGAAGCGCGGGACGAGGACTGGGTCACCCAGCTCTTCGTGGCCTCGACCCACGCCTACGTCTTCTTCTTCTCCGACCGCGGCAAGGTCTACGTGAAGAAGGTGTACGAGACGCCCCTCGCGGCCCGCAACTCCAAGGGCCGGGCCATCGTGAACTTCATCGGCATGGAGAGCGGCGAGAAGGTCGCCGCGATCGTCGCCGTCCCGAAGATCCAGAAGGGTCAATTCGTCGTCACCCTCACCGAGCGCGGCCAGATCAAGAAGACCGAGCTCGACGAGTACGAGAACTTCCGAGAGAAGGGCATCATCGGCGTGAAGATCGAGGACGCCGACCGCTTGCTCTCCGCCGTCCTCACCGACGGTTCCCAGGAGTTCCTCATCGCGACCCAACAGGGCCAGTCCATCCGCTTCCCCGAGGACCAGGTCCGTCCCATGGGTCGCTCGACCATGGGCGTGAAGGGCATCGAACTCGGCGAAGGTGACAAGGTGGTCGGCTTCACGGTCACCGATCCGGAACGCCAGCAAGTCCTCGCAGTTTGCGAGAAGGGCTACGGCAAGCGTACGGCGCTCGAAGAGTTCCGCATCCAGAACCGCGGTGGCAAGGGCATCATCCTCATCGACGCCTCGGACCGGAACGGTCCTGTCATCGACGTCCGCCTCGTGAAGGACGGCGACGAGGTGATGCTCATCACGGATCGCGGTCAGATGATCCGTACCCGCGTCGACGAGATCCGCGAGACCGGCCGCAACGCCCAGGGCGTCAAGGTCATGAACGTGGAAGACGGCGAACGAGTGGTCGCCCTCGAGCGTCTCGCCGAGAGCAACCACGACGACGACGGCACGGGCGGCGACGGCTCGGAGTCTCCCTCCGTACCGCCGAGCGAGCCCCCCGCCAGCCCCCTCAACTGACGCCCCCGACGATGGGCGCCTCGAAGGCGACCGCGAGACCCCGGATCGACGCGCCGACCCTGTTGGCGCGTCTCCGGGTGATCCATCCCGACGCCCACTGCGAGCTAACGCATCGGAACGCGTTCGAGCTCCTCGTGGCCACGGTGCTTTCCGCGCAGACGACCGACGTCGCCGTGAACAAGGCGACGCCGGGTCTCTTCGCGCGGTTCCCGACGGCGGAGTCCTTGGCCGCCGCGGATCCGAAGGACGTGGAACCCCTGATTTCGACCATCGGGATGTTCCGTCAGAAGTCGAAGAACGTGGTCGGCCTCGCGAAGCGCCTCGTGGACGCCCATGGCGGCGAGGTCCCCGAGACGCTCGACGAGCTCGTGGAACTCCCGGGCGTCGGCCGGAAGACCGCGAACGTGGTGCTCGGCGTGGTCTTCGGGAAACCGGAAGGTGTCGTCGTCGACACCCACGTCGCCCGCATCTCCCAACGCCTCGGGTGGACCCGGGAGACCGATCCCACGAAGATCGAGAAGGCGCTCTGCGCGATCCTCCCGCGCGACCAGTGGGACCCGACGAGCCACACGCTCATCTTCCACGGACGCCGCATCTGCTTCGCCATCAAGCCGAAGTGCGACGCGTGCGGCGTGAGGGACGTGTGTCCGAGCGCGGGCAACGCCGAACACGTGGGTCGGAAGAAGCCGGCGAAGCGTGCCGCGACGAAGACTCCGGCGACGAAGCGTCCGACGAAGCGAGCGGCCGCGAAGAGCGGCTCCGCGAAACCCGTCAGCCCTCGCCGCGGAACTTCGCGATGAGGGATTCGGTCGCCGAATAGGGATCGATGGTCCGCGCGTCGACGGCGGAGACGGCCGCGTCGAGCTCCGAGCGAAGCTTGTGCGTCGCCGCTTCGATGAGGGCTTCCCGGAGCCCCTCCCGCACCTCCTCGGCGAGCCGCGCGCGGCGCCGTGCGATGCCCGTCGGTGTGGACGCGAGCCAGTCCCGGTGCCTGCCGAGGGACGACACGAGTTCGTCGATGCCTTCGCCCTTCTGCGCGACGCACTTGTGGATCGGCGGCGTCCAGCGTTCGCCCGGATCCGCGCCGCCTGTGCTCGCGACGTGGCCGTCCGCCGCGCCGTGGGTGACGTGGGCACGGTTCTTCGAGAGCGCGAGGATCGACTCGTTGCCGAGGGCGATCATGAGTTCCACGTCCCGCACGGTGGCGTCGGCACCGTCCCGATCGGCCTTGTTGACGGCGAATACGTCGGCCGTCTCCATGATACCGGCCTTGATGGCCTGCACTTCGTCGCCCATGCCCGGCGCCATCACGACGAGCGTGGTGTGGGCCGTCCGCGTGATCTCGAGTTCGTCCTGCCCGACGCCCACGGTCTCGACGAGCACGACGTCGACACCGGACGCGTCGAGCACGCGCACCATGTCGCGGGCGGACCGGGAGAGTCCACCGAGGTGACCGCGTGTGGCGACGGAACGGATGAACACGCCTTCGTCCGTCGCATGACGCGCCATACGGATGCGATCGCCGAGGATCGCTCCGCCGGTGTAGGGGCTCGTGGGATCGACGGCGATCACGCCGACCCGTTTCCCGTCCTTCCGGAACGCGGCGATGAGGCGGTCGCAGAGCGTGCTCTTCCCCGCTCCAGGGTTGCCCGTCACGCCGATGACCCAGGCCTTGCCCGTGTGCGGGTAGAGCTCCTTCAGGATCGGCACAGCGAGCGGGCCACGATCGTCGACGAGCCGCATCACGCGCGCGACGGCGCGGGCGTCATGGGCGAGGACCCGGCTCGAGAGCTCGTTCATGCCGCGATCCGTAGCAAATCTACGGAAGGCGCGCGAGAGCCCACGCGGCGGCTTCCCGCACCGCCGCGTCGTCGTGTGTGTCGCGGGCCCGTACGAGGGCGTCCCGAGCGCGGGCGTCCTTCCGGTTGCCGAGGACGAGGGCAGCGTTCCGCGCGAGACCTTCCCGCGTCGCGCGATGGAGCGGACTGCCTTCGGCGAGCTTCGCGAACCCGTCCGCATCGAGGGTGAGCAGGTCCTCCACCTTCACGTCCTGGAACCGCGCATGGGGTGCGAAGCGGGGTTCGTGCTCCTTGCGCGCGAGGGACGCCGCGTTGAAAGGGCAGATGGTCTGGCAATCGTCGCAACCGAAGAGGTGCTCCCCGAGGGCCTCGCGGAACTCCTCGGGCACGGGACCGCGCTTCTCGATCGTGAGGTACGCGATGCACTTCCGCGCATCGAGGACGAACGGAGCGTCGAACGCGCGTGTGGGGCACGCGTCGAGACACGCCCGGCAACTGCCGCAGCGTTCGGCCATGGGCGTGCCGGTGTCGAATGCCAACGTGGTCACCACCTCGCCGAGGAGGATCATGGACCCCTCACCCGGGACGATGAGCAGTCCGTTCTTCCCCACGAACCCGAGCCCCGCACGCGCGGCCCACGCGCGCTCGAGGACCGGCTCCTCGTCGAGGAGCACGCGGGTCTTCACGGGTCCGCGGTCCGGAAACGCCGTCTCGAGGAATCGCGCGATCTTGCGGAGGCGTTTCCGGAGGAACACGTGGTAATCCTGCCCACGGGCGTACCGTGCGATGCCGCACGCGAAGGTCGGGTCCGTCCCTTCGTCCTCGGCCGATCGCCGGTACCGCTTCGCGACGCACACGACGGTGCGCCCGCCGACGAGGATATCGGGCCCGGAAAGGGTCCGACGCACCTCGCGGTTCGCCCCGAGCCAGGCCATGTCCCCGTGTTTTCCGTCGGCGACGAACGCGTCGTAGCGGCGGATGTCGTCGTCGAGGGGAAGGTCCGCCCGCGCGAATCCGACGGCGTCGAACCCCAGGGTCTTCACGAACGCGCGCACCCGGGAGGCCCCGTCGCTCACGCCGGCGTTCGTATCGGACGTCACGCCCCATTCTACCCCGACTTCGCCGAAGATCCCGATCTACGCTCCCCCCCATGGAGCGCCCGCCCCGACGGTTCCTCGATGCCCTGGAGCTCGCGGAATTGCCCGTGGGCTCCTACCGCACGAACGTGGACGCGGTCCTCCTCGCCGCGTTCGCAGGCGCACGCGTGTCGGGCTCGGGCGAACGGGAACGGCGGTCGTGTGGCCACGCCGTCGACCTGGGCTCCGGCGTGGGATCGGTGGGACTCTTGCTCCTGCACCATGGCGTGGCCCGGCGTGTGACCCTCGTCGAGGTCGACGCGAAGGCGCACGCACTCGCGGAGGCCAACGTGATCGCGAACGGCCTGGAGTCCAAAGCCACCTGCGTCGGGGGAGACGTCGGGGAAGTGTCGGCGTCGATGCGGGGACGGGCCGATCTCGTCGTCTCGAACCCTCCGTACTTCGATCCGTCCCGCGGCCGTTCCCCTTTCCCGCTCCGCGCGCGCGCACGTTCGGGCGACCTCGGCAGGTTCGTCGTCGCGGCCCGGACGCTCGCCGGCAGACGCGCGCGGGTCGCCTTCGTCTATCCGGCGGACGCGACGAAGAAGCTCTTCGAGGCCTTCCACGCGTGTGGCCTGGAGCCGAAACGCATGCGTTTCGTGCACGCCACCGAGCGTCGTCCCGCGCGCGTGGTGCTCGTGGAAGCCCAGGTCGGCAAACCGGGAGGGCTGGTCGTCATGCCGCCGTTCGTCGAACGCGTCGGGGGGAAGCCGACGGACGAACTCGCCCGACTCCTGCGAGGCGAATGGGTGTGACGTGCGACGCGCTCAGCGCGTCCCGAGCAGGCGATCGAGTGTGATGGCACACGCCGCGCGCACGGACAGGTGGTTGAACCCGGACCCCTCCACGCGAATCGGCGGGAGGATGGCGTCGGCGGACGCGACGACGGACGGCGGCAGTCCCCAGCCGGTCCCGAAGAGGACCACGACGGGTTTGCCCTCCGTCGCGAGACGTTCGCGCCCTTCGGCGTACGTGATCGGCGGAGCGACGTCGCGGGCCGCGGTCACCCACACCTCGACGCGATCCCGTCCGCCGAAGGTGGCCCACACGTCGTCGAGGCTCGGCGTCGGTCGCACGAGCGCGAGGGCGATCTTGCGGTCGGGGATGCGCTTGCCGGAGGACCCCGTGGTCCAGTGGTCGCAGATGCGCGTCACGAGTTCGCGCTGCACGTCGATCGGATGCACGACGAAATAGTCCGAGGCGCCGTAGGTCCGCGCGCTGCGCGCGAGGTCGTGCACGTCGAGGTTCGTGACGGCCGTCGTGACGATGCCGCCCTCCGCGTCGAGGATGGGATGGTGGACGAGGGCGATCGCGAACCGACGAGTCATGGGGTTCCTTCGGATTTCGGTGCGCGCGCGACGCTCCCGGGTTCGACGCTCCCGGCGTCTCCCGTGACGAGATCGGGCCTGCGTTCGCGCGTCTTCCGGATCGATTCGGCGGTACGGAACCGCTCGATCTCCGCGTGGTTGCCCGACGCGAGGACCGCGGGCACGTCGAGTCCGCGGAAGCTGGCCGGCCGCGTGTAGTGCGGGTACTCGAGCCGTCCGCCCGTCGCGGGACTGTGGGACTCCTCGCGCGACGAATCGTCGTTCCCGAGGACGCCGGGGAGGAGCCGGATCGTCCCGTCGATGACCACCATGGCCGCGAGTTCCCCGCCGGTGAGCACGAAGTCGCCCAGGGACACCTCCTCGTCGACGAACGACCGGACACGTTCGTCGAAACCTTCGTAGCGACCGCAGACGAGCATCACGGCCGGGAGGGCCGCGAACCGCGCGAGGTCCGTCTGGACGAGAGGACGGCCTTGGGGAGTGAGCAGAACCCGCCGCGACTTCGGCGCGTCCCCGAGTTCGGCGTCGAACGCCTCCATGGCGGCGACCATCACGTCGACGCGCATGACCATGCCGCTACCGCCGCCGTAAGGCGTGTCGTCCACGTTCTTGTGCCGACCGAGTCCGAAGTCCCGTGGCGTCTTGAAGCGGACGTGGAGGTGGCCTTCGTCCTTCGCGCGGCCGACGATGCTCGTCGACAGGAACCCGTCGAACATCTCCGGGAACAGCGTGAGGACGTCGAACCTCACGGATTCAGCCCCGCTCGATGCCGGCGAGCGTGTGCAGGACGACCACGCCCGTGGCGACGTCGATCGACCGCACGAACGCTTCGACGAGCGGCACTTCCCAGGGCTTGCCGCCGTCGTCGGCGCGCACTCGGATCGTGTCGACCGACGGGTACGAGAGGTATTCGGCGACCACTCCGATGGGACGAGGTTCGCCGTCGCCTTCCGCCACGAGAACCCGCGCACCTTCGATGTCGCAGACGTAGAACTCGCCGTCCTCGAGGGGCGGGAAATCCTTGCGGCGCACGCAGATCACCGCGCTCCGTATCTCGTCGGCCCTGTCCCGGTCGTCGATGGAGTGGAGCTTCAGGAGGATCGTCGTGTCCGCGCGACGCGCGCCGTCGATGGACACCTCGTGCTCCTCCCCCTTCGGCATGCGGAGGAGAATCTCGTCACGGTCCAAGAGGACGTCGCTGTCGGCGTTGTAGAGTTTGAGTCGGACCTCGCCGCGCACTCCGTGGGGACGGGCGACTTCGGCGAGGGGGACCCAACTGTCGGCGGCGATCGGCACGGAACGGGAGACGGCGTGGCCGACGCGGTGTCAGTCGACGATGTCGAGGTGGGCGCGACGTCCGAGCTTGGTGGAAACGGCGGCGAGGAGCGTCCGCATGGATTGTGCGGTCCGCCCCTCCTTACCGATCACCTTGCCGATGTCTTCCTTGGCGACCCGGAGCTCGATGACGCTGTTGTGCTCGCTGGCGATTTCCGTGACCTCGACTTGGTCCGGATGATCGACGAGCTCTACGGCGATCGCGCGAATCAGCTCTTTGAGGGGCATGGTCGCGGAACGTCGACTTACTTGGCAGCCTTGGCGGGCTTGGCAGCCTTCGCGGGAGCCGCGGCAGGAGCAGCCGCTCCGGCGGACTTCGCGCGGAACTTCAGGAGGCGGTCCACCGTGGCGGAGGGAAGCGCGCCGACGCCGCGCCAGTACGTGAGGCGGTCGTCGTTGACGGTGAGGGCGCCCGGGTCCTTCGAGGGATCGTACGTGCCGATGTTCTCGAGGAAACGTCCGCCGCGGGGGCTCCGGTGATCGGTGACCACCAGGCGGTAAAAGGGCCTCTTCTTCGCACCCGCGCGGGCAAGACGGATATGGACAGCCATGGGCGATTTCCTTCGGTACCGATTCGTGACGTTCGAACGAGTCGACGGGGGATGGTGATTCGAGAGCGGACGTGGAATTGAAACAGCGACCTTCCGGAGGGGTGAGGCCGCGAAAGGTGGGTCACCCGGGCCGCGAGGGGTCCTGGGGCTCGGGGAATTTCCGAGGCGCGCACCGTACGGAGCAGAAGAGCAGGCGTCAAGTGCGACGAAGGGATTCTTCCGTGGCCCGGGCGCGATTCTGGGGCGTCCGCGGGCGATGGCGGCTCCGAGAATCGGGATATTTCGGGGTCATCCCCCCGTGATCCGGCGCACGACTTGGAGCGCCGGAATTCCCGTCACGCCGCCACCGCCGTGGGTGGCCGAGGAGGCCTGGAAGAGGCCCCGCACCGGGGTCGTGAAATCCGCGAATCCCGGGGCCGGTCGCATGTGGAACAGCTGGTTCACCGAGAGTTCGCCGTGGAAGATGTTGCCTCCGACGAGCCCGTACTCCTTCTCCATGGCGTGGGGACCTATCACCTGGCGGTGGAGGATGGAGCTCGTGAACCCGGGGGCGAGTTCCTCGACGCGCGCGACGAGACGGTCCGCGTAGGCCTCGAGTTCGGCTTCGTGGGGAGCGTCCGCATACGTGTGTGGGACCCACTGGGTGAACATGGACACCACGTGCTTGCCTTCGGGCGCCAGCGTCTTGTCGAAGACCGAAGGGATGCAGATGTCCGCGAAGGGCGCCGTGGCGGGGCGGCCGGCGACCGCGTCCTGGAAGGCGCCTTCGATCTCGTCGAGCGATTCGGCGAGGACGATGGTGCCGCCATGCACCTCCGGATCGAACCCCGGCTTCCCCTTGAATTCCGGGAGGCGGTCGATGGCGAGGTTCACCTTCACGGTGCCGCTCCGCGTCTTCCAGCGACGCATCGCCGTCACGAACTCGTCCGGGAGGTGCTTGGCTTCGAGGTGTTCGAGGAACGTGATCTTCGGATGGGTCGTCGTGACGACCGTGCGCGCGTAGATCTCCTCGCCGCCTTCGAGGACGACACCCGACACCTGGCCGGCATCCACGAGGATCCGTTCGACGGACGCGTTCGTGCGGATGGTGGCACCGAAGGTCTCGGCGGCTCGGCGCATCGCCTGCGTCACGCCGCCCATTCCCCCTTCCGTGAATCCCCACGTCCCCATCTGGCCTTCGCCGACGTCGCCGATCTTGTGGTGGGTCATGACGTAGGCCGTTCCAGGAGAACGTGGCCCTGCCCACGTGCCGATGATGCCGCTCACCGTCATCACACCGCGCACCGCGGGCGACTCGAAGTGATCCTCGAGGAGATCGGCGACGCTCATCGACATGAGGCGCGTGATGTCGCCCACCATCGCGGGGTCGAGATCGCGGAGGCGCCAGGCGAGTCCGAGCTGCCCGACGAGATCGCCGATCGCCTTCGATCCCACCTTCGGGGGCACGGTGGAGAGAAGCGGCCCCAGGACGTCCGCCAACTTGCCGAGCCACGCGTCCCACTTCTCCATCGCGTCGGCGTCCTTGGCCGAGAACTTGGAGATCTCCGCGTGGCGACGGGCCGGATCGGCGAACATCTGGAGCGTGCGGCCGTCGCGGTGCGGCACGAAGTACCCGTGCTGCGGGTAGACTTTGTACCCGAAGCGCTCGAGCTCGAGTTCCTGGAGCACGGTCTTCGGCATGAGACTGACGACGTACGAGAGCGCCGTCATCTTGTAGTCGGGGCCCCAGGGTTGCTCGGTGACCGCGGCCCCGCCGACCTTGTGTCGGCGTTCGACGACGAGAACGCTCCGTCCCCGCTTGGCGAGGAGGCCCGCCGTGACGAGACCGTTGTGTCCACCTCCGACGACGACGACGTCGTAGCGCGAGCGTGAGCGGGGCGAGCGAGCGGAGGGCGGGGTCGACGTCACGGAAATACCTCGACGCTCCGGATACCAAATGGTCGGCAACGTGGGTCGGATTCGTTTGACCGACACGCACGGACGTCTCTGATCGTCCCCCCGTCCGCGCGTCGCACCATGTCCTTTCCTCCTCCTCCCCTCCCCAGGTCCCCACGCGTCCGACGCGACCGAGGCCCCGTCCGGTTCCCCCCGGACCCGGCGGGTCGTGGGCGCCGTCGGACAGCTTCCTCCATCTGGAGGCCTCGGGCGGGATCGTGCTGCTCGTGGTCACGTTGCTGACCCTTGCCTGGGCGAACTCGCCCTGGCACGAGGCATACGAACGGATCGCGCACGCGACGTTCGTTCGACCTCGGATCGTCCACGTTCGCGAAGTCGCTCCATTTCTGGGTGAGCGACGGCCTGATGACGATCTTCTTCTTCGTCGTCGGACTCGAGATCCGTCGCGAGATCCACGAAGGGGAGCTCTCGGACGTGCGCCGAGCGGCCCTGCCCGTCGCCGGTGCGCTCGGTGGGATGGCCGTCCCCGCCATCGTTTTTCGCGGCGACGGCCACGGCGGGCGCGTCGGGTTGGGGCATCCCGACGGCCACGGACATCGCGTTCGCCGTCGGCATCTTGACCTTGCTCGGCGCACGGGTGCCTGCGGCGCCCGCATCTTCCTCCTCGCCCTCGCCGTCATCGACGACATCGGCGCGATCGTCGTCATCGCCTTGTTCTACTCGTCCGGAATCCGGCTCGACGGCATCGGCATCGCGGCGCTCGGTCTCGTCGCGACCGCCGGACTTCGTGCGCTCCGCGTCCAGGTCGCCGATCGCGCATGCGCACCGGGCGTCGTCGTGGGCGGGCTTCCTCCGTTCCGGGATCCATCCGACGCTCGCGGGAGTGGTCCTCGGGCTCGTCACGCCGGTGGCGAGCGACGAAACGGGAAGTCCGTCGCGGTCCGTCTCGTCGACATCTCCCATCCGTGGGTCGCGTTCGCGATCATGCCCCTTTTCGCGTTCGTGAACGCGGGCGTCCGCGTCGCCGACGTCGACCTGCACGGCCCGGACGAGTTCCGCGTGGCCCTCGGGGTCGCCCTCGGACTGTTCGTCGGCAAGCCGATCGGCATCCTGGCGGCGACCTTCGTGACCACGCGGATCGGTTTCGCGACGCTGCCCCGTGGAATCTCGTGGCGTTCGCTCCTCGTCGCGGGCGTCCTCGCGGGGATTGGCTTCACGATGTCGATCTTCATCGCGATCTCGCCTTCGACGCTCCGGCACGCGTCGGCGCCGCGAAGCTCGCGGTCCTCGTCGGTTCGGCGGCCGCTGCGACCCTCGGGCTCCTCGTGGGTCGGTGGGTCCTGCCGCCTACCGACGCGGAAATCGCCGACGTATCCGACACGGACGCGGAACGATCGACCGAGTTCGAACGGCCTTCTGGGATACGTTCCTGCCGTGTCCGACGACGACGCGCGCCGAAGATCGCCCCCCGCTGCCGAGCCGACCGACGCCCTCGCGAAAATCGTCTTCGAGGCGACCGATCACGCGGCCATCGGGACCGCGGTCGTGGTCGAGGACGCGTCCGGCCTGCGGATCGTCCACGTGAACGACGTGGGAACGCGGATCGTGGGGGTGCCGCGCGGAGATCCTCGTCGTCGCTCGCCGTTCGACTCCCTCGTACCCACGGAGGTGAACGCGTGGCGAACCTGGTCCGGCCTGGCAGGCCGGCGAGTCGACCACGATCACCTTCGAGGCGCGCATCGTGAGGCTCGACGGCACGGAGGTCCCGATCGAGATTTCCGCGTGCCGCACGACGGGCGACAGCGCGTTCCACTCCATCGCGTTCTTCCGGGACATCACCGATCGCACCGAAGCGCGGCGTGTCGTCGTCGAATCCGAGGCGCGACTGCGACGGTTCATCGAATCCGCACCCGACGGAATCGCGATATCGCGGAACGGCTTCTTCCTCTACGCGAACCCGAAGGCCCTGTCGCTCCTCGGGGTCGCGGACACGGACGAACTGCGGAGGACGCCGATCCAGGAGCTCCTCTCGCCCGAGGACGTGCGGACGATGAACGAACGCATCGAGGGCATGGTGAACGAAGGACGCACGTTCACGCCACAGGAATACCGCGCGGTGCGAGGGGGCGGTACGAGCGTGGAGATCACGTCGATCCCCGTGGAGTTCGAAGGGGGTCCGGCGATCCTGGGATTCGCGCGCGACGTGACGGAGCGGAAGGCGCTCCAGAGTCGCCTCGCACGCATCGATCGCCTCGCGTCCCTCGGCACCCTGACGGCCGGCGTCGCCCACGAGGTGAACAATCCACTTTCGGTCACGTCGCTCAGTTTGGAGGCCATGACGCGCGCGCTCGATTCAGGGCTCGATGCCGAGGCCCTCCACGGCCTGCTCGCGCAGGCGAAATCCGGTGTCGACAGGATCGCGCGAATCGTGCGGGACCTCCGCGGGTTCTCGCGAAGGGACGACGAACTCCGAGCCGTCGACGTGCGTCACGTGGTGACGTCGGCAGCCGCGATGGTCGCGAACGAGATCCGTCACCGGGCGGCGTTCTCGGTGGAGTGCCGCGACCTGCCTCGCGTGGAGACGAGCGAAGGACGTCTCGCACAGGTGGTCATGAATCTCCTCCTCAACGCCGCGCAGGCCTTCGAACGCGCCGCCCCCGAGGAGAACCGGATCGTGCTCCGCGCCGGCGTCGAGAACGGAGGGGACGTGGTGCTCCTCGAAGTCCAGGACAACGGTCCCGGCATCGACGACGCCCACCTCCCGCATTTGTTCGACCCGTTCTTCACCACCAAACCCGTCGGCGAAGGAACCGGGCTCGGTCTCGCGATCTGTCACGGGATCGTCGACGCGATGGGCGGCACCATCACCGTCGAGAGTCGGAAGGGACACGGTGCGACGTTCCGCGTGCGCTTGCCCACGACTCCCCGCGATCGCGAGGCGCCTCCGGCGCAGGGAGGCGAGGATCAGGCGACCTCGCGTTCGCGCATCCTCGTGGTCGACGACGAAGCGGGCTTCGCCCTCACGCTGAAGTATCTCCTCGCAGACGAACACGACGTCGTGGCGACGACACGACCGAAGGAAGCGCTCGATGGGATCCTGGCCGAGGACGCGTCCTTCGACGTCGTGTTCTGCGATCTCCTCATGCCCGGCCTCACGGGGATGCAGATCTACGCGGAAGTGCGTTCGAAGAAACCTCACTGGGCGGATCGCTTCGTGTTCATGACGGGGGGGGCGTTCACGCGCGAAGCCATCGCGTTCGTCGCCGAGACCACCAACACGTGCCTCGAGAAGCCGTTTTCTCCCGACGTGCTCCGCGCGGCGATCGCACGCGTCGTGGCGGCGCGACGGGAGCCGCGTTAGGATCCGGACGATGCGGATCGCGCGTGCTCCCTGGACCCGTTGGCCGATGACCCTCGCCGTGACCGTCGCGACCCTGGTCGCGTGCGGAGGCGGGGACAAAGGCGGCCTCGGCGGCGAGGACGGCGGAACGGGAACGTCGAGCACACCCACCGCGCCTCCCGTCGAGACGGGCGACCCCGCTCCCATCGAGGACGAGGACGCGGGGACCATCGGTCCCCTCCCCGACGGTGGTCCCACGCCGACGTGGACCCAGATTTACGATCGCTACTTCGGCCCGGGTTCCCTCGGCCACTGCGGGGACGCGAACTGCCACCGCGAGGAAGGCGACCAGTTCAAGTGCGGGACCACGAAAGACGAATGCTACCAAGGCCTCGTCAACAAGGATCTGATCCTCGTCGCGGACCCGAGGCGCTCGCGACTCGTCAATCGGGTGCGCACGCCGCTCGCCTGGTACGGCACCGTCGGACAGATGCCGAAGAACGAAGTGCGCGTGAACAAGACCGCCGCGGACGAGATCGACGCGTGGGTCGCCGGCGGCGCGAAGAAGGACTGATCGACCCGGCGTTCCGACCGCTTCACCGCCCACCGGGACGGCGAACGCGTCCGTTTCCGATCGGCGCGCGGCGGATCGTGGGATCGTCCGGGGCGACCGGGACGACGGCCTCCGTGAACTGACGGACGTAGGCCCCGAGAGCGGCGCCTTCGGGCACGACGCCGGGCGCGTAGGCGCGGAGGTGCACGAGCCCCACGTGCGCGGCGTAGGCGAGCGTCGCGCGGCTCGTGGCCTCCTTCGGTGGAAGTCCCAACTCGCGGAACGCGTCGGCCAGGTAGGCGATGCGCCGCGCGCTCACGCGAGCGAGCGTCTCCGCGACGCGGGGATCACCGATTTCCGCGCCGAGGGCGACGTGGACCTTCCACGCGACGTCCGGAGAGCTCACGAGTGCGATCGCTTTCGCGATGCGCGCGCGAGGTTCGCGCACGGCGGAGAGTTCGCGGACCACGGCTTCGGTCGACTCGTCCTCCCACGTGCGGAGCACGGCGTCGACGAGCGCGCCACGATCCGCGAAGTGCCAATAGAAACTGCCCTTCGTGACGCCGAGCCGGCGTGCGAGCGGTTCGACGGACACCGCCGAGAACCCGTCCTCAGCCAGCGCGTCGAGCGCGGCCCGGATCCAATCCGCGGCACCGAGGGACTCGTCCCCCCGCGACTTTCCGGCGGATTTTCCCTTCGATTCACGGTCCATACGCCACCGTATTGACAAGTTCCCTTCCGGACGTCAGATCCATACGCAAGCGTATGGAGATCCGTGCTCCCAAGCAACCGTTTGGAGGGACCCATGAAAGACATCCATTCCCGTGAATTCGACGTCCGTCCCGCGGACCTCGCCCGTCTCGTCGTCCGTTCGTGGAGCGGAGCGGCGGACGATCCCTTTCCTCGCGACGTCATCGCCACGTGGCGGAAGAATCCCGCGGGCGTCGCGGACGGGGCGCTCGTCCCCGGAGTGACGCTCCTCGGTCACGCGGGACTCGCGTTCCGCTTCGAGCGCTGGGACGGACGGTCGTTCGCGCTCGCGAGCGTGCATCCCGCTTTCCGGGGGCGCCACGCGTTCCACCTCGTGGAGACGACGAACGGCACCCGGCTCGTCCACGAACTGGAGCTCGAGCTCACGGGAGCGTCGCGGGTCGTGTGGCCCGTCGTCTTGCGACCCTTGCACGCGTGGGCCATCGAGGCCCTCTTCGACCGGCTCGAGATCGCGCTCCGCGACGGTCGCGTTCCCGATCGTACGGACCGACCACTCCCGATCCTGCACGGCCTCGTTCTTCGTGCCATGGGTCGGGTGAGGCCGACTTCGCTCCCTTCTCCGGACGACGGTCGATTGCACGCGCTCGCGTGACGCGGATACGCTCGGGACCATGTCCCGGAGTTCCATCGTCCGCCCGCTCGCCGCCTTCGTCCTCGTCGGAGGAGTCGCATGTTCGACGTCGGACCTCGTCGTCCTGGGAGACGGCGGTGACGGTGTCCCGGACGCCTCGTTCGCCGCGGACGGAGCGACCGGAGACTCGGCCGCTCCGCGCGATGGGAGCCTCGCCGACGCCACGGGCGCTGGGTACGCCGCCTGTTCGACCTCGGGGCAGTGCATCCTCGCCACGGGTTGCTGCGGCGAGTCCTGCGGTGTGGGCTCCCTCGCCGAATACACGCCCGTCAATCGCGCCCAGCTCGCGGCGCACCAGGCGGCGACCTGCGGAGGCGAGATCGCCTGTCCCGCGTGTGTTCCCTCCCCGACGAAACACACGGCGTCCTACGTCGCGACGTGCCGGGCGGGCACGTGCTCGGGGGTCGACGTGCGCGTCGACGCGGTCTCGATCTGCGGGGCCGACGACGACTGCATGGTGCGCGCGAACGTGTGTTGCGAGTGCGGCGCTCCGGTGAATCCCTACCGGGATCTCGTCGCCGTCGCGAAAGACCGGACGGCGGCGTTCGCCGAACTCGTGTGCTCTCCCACGGAGGCCTGCGCGCGATGCGCGCCGGTCTACCCGTCGAACGTGAAGGCGCGGTGCCGCCAGAACCACTGCGTCACGGAGGTCGTGGACGGCGGGTGACGCGTGCCGGGGGCTTCCGCGATCCACCGTCTCCGATCCATCGGCGACGTCGCCGGAACGCGTGATCTCGAGTCACGTGCGCGTCTCTTCGTGGGTGGGACTCGCACCGCGGAAAGGTGCCGTTAGACTGCACCCATATCCATGCTTCGCTTCTTCCGGGGTCCCACGGACCTCCGCCGCCCGACGTCCGCTTCCGTCCGGTTCCTGATGGCTTTCCTCGGCGTCCTCGTGGTCGCGACGGGCGCCCCGGCTTGCGCCTCGGCCCCCGACGGCGAAGGTCTCGGAGCGAAGACCGAAGGTCGGGACGGCGGAACCACGGCCGCGAAGACTGCGACGGGCGACTCCTCGCCTGGGACGACGGACGCCCGCGTCGACGCCGGGGCCGCCTCCTCCGCTTCGTCGGTCGACGCGGGCTCGGCGACCACGGTCTCGGCCTGCGATGCCGGAGCCGACGGAGGTCCGAGCCTGGTCGCGCCGGCCAGTCCTTTTCCGGATCCTCCCCGATGCGCGAATCGACCGGTCATGATCGGTGGTCGAGTCGTCGCCGACGACCCCCGCGGGAATTGGTGCGAATACGGCGCCTGCGGACAGTCCGGAAAGGCGACGTGCCGCACCGTCGACACGAAGACTGCGAAGCGAACGGTGAAGAGCTGCACCGGCGAGGACCGCTGCGTGACGTGCACGTACCAGAAGGTGGAATGCGGGACGACGCCGGCCTGCCAATCGCACGACGCCTGCTACGACGAGCGCCTGCAGAAGAACGAGTACGACTCCCAGGATCTCTTCTGGGCGTTCCGCGCCTATTGCGACCTTCCCATCGCCTCCGGATACCCCGCGGAGGAGTGGAGCGCGTGGATGCAAGGTCAGCCGGGACCGAGCGGCTACGTTTCGTGGCTGCCGTACAGCGAACTCCTCGGGTGCACCGAAGCGGCGGGAGGTTGCCCGTAGGCGCCACCTCGGAAACCTTGAGCCGCGCGCGGGGCCGTGCGAACTTCGCGGGCATGCAACGCAGAGACACGACGTCGCTCGTCCGTTCCGATCGTCCTGGTCCGACCGCGTTCCCGCGACGCGCGTGGGCCTTCGCAGGACTCGCCCTCGCGACCAGCGCGGCGTGCGCGGAGGCGCCTCCCAACCCGGACGTCCCCCGTCTCGACGAGCCGGAACCTCGTCCCGTGCAAGCGTCCGCGCCCACGTCGACGTCGCTGCCGAACCGGACGGAGACGTCGGCCGCGGTTCCGCCCCGCTCGACCGCGACCGTCACCACGGCCCCCCTCGATGCGGGGTCCCTCGCGGTTCCGACCGTCACGAGCGTCGTCGACGTGCCCCCGAAGGACGCGACGACCACCGTGTTCGTGACGTTGCCGTCGACGCGGACCCAACCGCGCTACGCGCCCTGCGACAAGCCCACGTGCCTCTGTCCGCGTCCGCTCGCGGCGACCGAGACGCCGTACGCGTACGTGGAACTCAGGAACCCGAATCCGGAGCCCGTGCACGCGAAGTTGGAGGCCAACTCGGGGAGTGCCGAGATGCCCCTCGTCATCGCGCACTTCGGCACCGCACGCATTCCCGAACGAGAGTCGCGCGAAGCGTGCATGGGCTCGGTCACGTTCGGCGTCGCTCCGATGACCGTCACGTCGAGCGACACGATCGACATCCCGGGGTCGAAGTCCGTGGCCGTCCTCGTCCAGTCCCAGTTCCCGAAGGAGTCTCCGGGCAAGCTCACCCTGACGATCAAGCGGGTCGAATGAGCACGGCCTCCGGGCACGCGTCCGACGAAGACGTCGCCGGACGAGGTCTCAGGGGAGCAGCGTGCAGTTGGGACGCTTCGAGAACGTCCGGACAGTGCCGAGATCGACCACGTCGAAGTCGGACACCGCGATGCTCCGGAGATCGTGGGGACCGAGCACGTCACCCCACTTCTCCGACGTGAATCGGTCGCTTTCGGCCGTGAGGGGAATCGTGCCGCCGTCGGCGAGGATCATCCCGTACTTTTTCAACGCACGGACCACGACCTTCCCGCCCGCGGAGGTCACCTTCGACTCGTCGAACGACGACTTGAGGCGGAATCGCACGCCGTAGGGCGGAGCGTCCGGGCTGGTGTTCGTCGGTTCGCCGTAGTGGGAGGCGGGAGCCACGAGCGCGTTGGCGCGCATGCTCGCGTTCGAGAGGATGAACCGGAGCGCATGGCGGATCTCGTGGTCCGTGACCACCTCCTTCACGCGGACGAGACCGGGAAGGATCGGAAGACCCGCGGCATCGGCGCTCGTGCATCCGAAACCCCGTTGCTCGTCGCCATAGAGGTGGTCGAGCTTCCACACCGATTGCGAGAACGCCGTCCAGTGACCGGGGGAGGTCTGGGTCGCGCTGTACAGTTCGAAGAGTTTGCGCGTCGCGGGCTGCACGACGATGTAGTGGCAGTCCTCCGAGCTCGTGTCGCACGTGTACCCGGACGCTCCCTCGATCGCCCCGCCGGGCACCACGGGAAACGGGACGACGTCGCTCTCGTCGTCGGCATCGACCGTCGCGGTCGCCGTGGGTGTGTTCGCTTCGGCGGTCATGACGTGGAAGTCGAACGTAATGTCGAACTTGTCGCTCGCGCTTCCGCCCCAATGTCCGAGTTGGGCGATCATGGCCGCGGACTGCGACGCGACGGGGAGCTGGGACACGTCCTTGTAGAAGACGTACCCGGAGGGAAAGAGATCGTTCGGACTCGTCCCCGACGACCCACTCGTCCCCGACGTCCCACTCGTGCCCGACGTCCCACTCGTGCCCGACGTCCCGCTCGTGCCCGATGTCCCGCTCGTGCCCGACGTCCCGCCCGTGCCCGACGTCCCGCCCGTGCCCGACGTCCCGCTCGCGCCGGAGGCGCCTGCGCTGCCTGACGTTCCGCCGGTCCCGCCCGTGCCTCCGGTGCCGCCCTTTCCCGCCGAACCTCCGCTTCCGGAGACGCCGGGGGCGCCCGATGCGCCGGAGGTGCCCCGGGAGCTCGATCCGTCCGCGCCGGCGTCGCCTTCGGTGAGGCCGGAGATGGCGCCCTCGTCGCCGGGAGCCTTGCCGCTGCACGCCGTCGGGACGGCACACACGACGGCCAACGCGATCATCGAACCTCGGAGACCGACGCGACGGATTTCCCTCGATCTCGACGTCATGACGCGCCTCCGGGTTCGGGAACTTCTTCACCGTACGGCGCGAAACCGGGCATTTCTCCGTGGTTTTTTGGCCCACTGGAAGGTTTCCCGGAGGGAGTGTGGACGTTTCCGCCGCCCGAAGCGGAGAGTTCCAATCGCGCGGTTCCGGGTCGTCACCCGGGACCACGTGGACCGACGGACGCGTGAAGGGTGGGACACGCGGAGCGTGGGGCGCGGCGTCGTTCAGAACGGGAGCGAGATGCACCCGCGGAGGGCCGCGTGTTCGACGTCGGCGTGGAAGCAAAGCTCGTGATGGCCGTCTCCGTCCTTGTCACGGATACCGACGGCCACGGACGTTCCGGCACCGATCCCCACGCCGGAACCGACGCGAGCCGCTCCGGTATCGACCGTGGCGTCGGCGGAGACGACGTCCGCGTGCAAGGACACGTTGAGACCGGTGCTCCCGTCGGGATTGTGGATGCCGGCGGCCGCACGGAACGAGAGAGCGTCGACGCCGACGCTGACGGTACCGTCGTCCGTCGACATTCCGAGGTGACCGACCTTCACGACCACCTCGTTTTGGGCGCCCCATTGGGAAGAGACGAGCCCCTCCTCGATCTCGATGCCCGTGTCACCGTCGCGACCTTTCCGCCAGGCGACTTCGACGAATTCGGAGTCCTTCGTGTGCGTGTCCCCACCGCGGACGTAGGGCCGTTCGAGGTAGGGGGTTTCGGCGGTCCGATCCGAACTCGAGGTGGCGGCGTCGTGCTCGAGTTCGAGGTCGGGCCCGTGGGATTCGGAGCTCTCCGTTTCGCAGACGAGAGAGCGGCGGGAAGCGGACGAAACGCTGGAAGAGACGGGATCCATGGGCGACACTCCGGGCTCGGGCGCGGGGTCCTTCCCCGCCCCTTCCGTCGTCCATCGCCCCGCGACGAGCCCGGGTTGCGTGCGCGCGTTCAGGTCCCCGCGAATTGGATTCCCTCGAACAGGAGGGACGGCGAACGCATCGACGACCAAGGGTACGGATCGTTGCCCACCGCGGCGAGGGCCTTCCACGTGTCCGTGTGGTTGCCCGAGATGTTCATCTCCCCCACGGGTTCCTCGATGCGTCCTTTGCGGACGCGGTACCCCTGCACACCCAGCGAATAGTCGCCCGTGGTTCCGTTCGAGTTTCCCCCGAGGAACGACGTGACGAGGATGGCTTCCTTCACGTCCGCGAGGAGGCCGGCGCGGTCCTTCGATCCCAGGGTCCAGACGACGTTCGACACGCGCTGGGTCGTCGGCGCCATGCCGAGTTTGCGGCCGTAGTAGTTGCTGACGAGGAAGTTCTTGAGGACACCGGCCTCGACGATGGGGAACTTCCGCGCCGTCATTCCCTCGTCGTCGTAGTGGCGCGACGCGAGTCCGCGCCGTACGAAGGGATCGTCGACGAGCGTGAGCTTCGGGCTGGCGATCGCCGTCCCGAGCTTGCCCTCGAGGAACGATCGCTTCTGTTGGATCGACACCGACGACAAGGGTCCCATCAACATCGACAGGAATCGCTCGGCGGCGCGCGCGTCGATGACCATGGCCATGCGCTCGGAGGGGCCCTTCTTGGAGCCGAGACGACCGAGGGCGCGCGAGCTCGCGTCCTTACCGAGCGTGGCGACGTCCGGAAGGTCGCCGGCGAACCGGGTCATGGCGAATGCGCCGTCCTCGGGGCGTCGTCCGTCCTGGTCCTTGACGCTCACGTCCGCGCCGATGACATGGTGGGTGGATCGTCGCACGCCTTCGAATCCGTTCGAGGCGACGCGTGCCGACTCGTTCGAACCGTCACCGACGTAGGCCAGCACCGAGACGATGTGGTCGCGACCGGGGACGTCCCTGGCCGCCGCTTCGAGCGCGGCGGCCGTGCGCTTCCGTTCCTCCGTGGTGCGTGCCGGATGGGCGGGATCGCGAATTTCCAGGTCCACGTCCGATCGCCCTTCGTAGTACTTCGGGTCCGGGAGATGCCGGTGCGGGTCGACCGTCAGCGTCCGCGCGAGCGCCACGGCCTCGCGCACGAAGGCTTCGAGCGCCTCGGAACGCAGGTCGCTCGTGCGCGCGGTCGAGAAACGTCCGTCGACGTAGAGGTCGAACGACACGTCGCGACTCGTGGCCTCCGACAGCTTCTCGATCCTACCGTCGCGAACCGTGACTTCCACCTCCCTGGACTTGGTCGCGAGTGCGGCGACTTCCTGCGCCCCCGCTTTCCGCGCGAGCTCCACCGCACGTCGCGCGACGGCGAGCACGTCGTCCGCGGATCCGCTCGTGGGGACGCCGGTCGCCTTCGTGCCGGGACTTCCCGTCGTGGACGCCATCAGGACTTCCCTCCCTTGGCGGGCACTTTTGCGCCGCTCTGCCCCCCGACCGTGATCGAGGCGACGCGCACCGTGGGAAGTCCCTGGGACACGGGGACGGACTGTCCGTCCTTCCCGCAGGTCCATCCGCCTTCGTCGATGGCGAGGTCGTCGCCCACCATGTCGACCTTCTCCAGGACCTTGGGACCGTTGCCGATGATGTTCACGTCTTTGATGGGCTTCGTGAGTTTGCCGTCCTCGATGAGGAAGCCGTTCTTCACGTAGAACGTGAAGTCGCCCGCGCCGATGTTGACCTGACCGTTCGTGAAGTTCGTGCAGTAGATGCCGTTCTTCACGGACGCGATGATTTCGTCGTGGGTGTGGGGCCCGTTCTGCATGTACGTGGCCCGCATGCGCGGCATGGGCGCGTGGCGGTAGTTCTCGCGCCGTCCGTTGCCCGTCGGCTTCACGCCGTAGTGCTTCGCGGAGATCGCGTCGTGGAGGTACGTCGTCAGGATTCCGTTCTCGACGAGACGCGTCGTCCCGGCCTCGGTGCCTTCGTCGTCCACGTTGATGGCGCCGCGGGCGAACGCGTTCGTCCCGTCGTCGACGATGTTCACGAACGGCTTCGCGATCGATTTGCCGATCTTGTCGGAGTAGATCGACGTGTTCTTGCGGTTGAAGTCGGCCTCCATGCCGTGGCCGATGGCCTCGTGGAGCAGGATGCCGGAGGAGCCGGCGGCGAGGACCACCGGCATCTCGCCGGCGGGAGCTTGCACGGCGTCGAAGAGGATCGTCGTGCGCGCGACGGCTTCGTTGACGACGCGGGCCAGGCGGTCCGGCGAATAGAAGTCGATCCCCGCGCGCCCGGCGACGTTGTATCCGTTCTGTTCCCGGCGTCCGCCGACTTCGGCGACGCAGCTCACGCCGAGCAACGTCATCGGCTGGAGGTCCTCCACGATGCGACCGTTCGAATCGGCGACGAGGACGGCGCCGTGTTCGTCGAAGAAGTTCACCGTCACCTTCTTCACGCGGGCGTCCTTCGCGAACACCTTCGCGTTGGTATCCGCGAGGAGCGGGAGCTTCCGACTCGTGGCCACCGTGTCCCAGGGGATCGCGAGCGCGTAGCGTGACGACGCCTTCGTCGCGACGTGGAAGCGTTCGGGGCCCGGACGTGAGGGGCCGCTCGCGATGGCCGCGGCGGTTTCCGCGGCCTGGCGAAGGGCCGCGGGAGAGAAGTCCTCGGTGTAGCCGTAGCCCGTCTGATCCCCCCGGACGACGCGGACGCCGACGCCGAGTTCGACGTTCGTGGACGCTCGGTTCACGGCACCGTCCTCGAGACCGAGCGTGTTGACCACCCGGTGCTGGAAGAAGAGATCGGCATAGTCCCCTCCCTTCGCCAGGGCGACGGCCAAAGCGTCGCGGAGGAGCTTCTCGTCGACGCCGAACTTCGCGAAGTACGCGATGCCCGTCGTCGGGCCGGACACCGTCGGAGCCGCGACCCGCGGAGCGGACGCTTCCTTCTGGCACCCGAGGAGAAGGTCGGCGACGGGGAATGCGGCGAACGCGGCGCCGACCGTCACGAATTCACGGCGCGCGAGCTTTTCGAAGTCGGGTTTCTTGGCGGCGGTCATGGCAGCGGAGGGTACCTCACGGACGGTTTCACGACCGACGGACACGAAGGGTGTCAGCCCGAGCGTGAGGATCGTCGCGAGCGACCAACCCGAGGGGGAGGCGCCTGATTCCCGGAGGGTCCAATGGATCCTCGCGATCCCACGGTCGACGGGTGTCCCGGCGGCGCGCGAACGCGCGGAGACGGATCGTGCAGCCGCGCCCCCGGGACGACGCCGCGTCTTTTCCGAAGGACGGTGGGGAGAGGCGGCCGTTCGTCCCACATGTGCGCACAAGGGTTCGCAGGAAAAACCCGTGGCCCGAAGCTTGAAGAGGAATCCGAAACCATCATGAAACGCGCCCCGGCAAACCTCTTCTTCGGACTCGCGACGGTCGGCCTGATCGTCGCGGTCGGATGCGGCGGCAGCGGCAACGACATCAAGGGAACGCCCCTCGACAACGAAGGTGTCGACGCGACGTCGAGCCTTCTCTCGCTGTCCCTCGGGGCCGAAGGATGCGGCATCAACATCCCGAACTTGCCGGACGAGTTCCTCGCGGCGATGCCGAACTGCGGCGATGGCGCCGGCAAGTGCGTGCCCGCCAGTCCGCTCATGCCGGCGAGCGCGAGCAAGATGCTCGCCCCGTGCGAAGGAGGGGCGACCTGCGTTCCGATGGCCTTCCTCAAGGCCAACACGCAACCGCTCAAGGAATGCGTCTCGTACGGCAAGGCGAAGGGCGTCTGCGTATCGCGCGTCGTTCCGACCGTGGAGAAGCTGACGTTCCTCCCGCAGGACACCTGCGCGGAAACCGAACGCTGCGCACCGTGCGAGAACCCGACCGACGGAAAGTCCACGGGCATCTGCGACATCGGCAAGCCGCCGAAGAAGTCCGCGGATCAGTGCAAGTCGAACGAGCCGGCCGCCCCCATCACGTGCCCCCACGTCGGCCCCCCGGTCCTCGAGATCTCCAAGCTCAAGGCGTGCGCGGACGAAGGCATGCACTGTCTCCCGACCGGCGTCGTTCCTGCGGCCTTCGCTCCGATGCTCGCGAAATGCGAGGGTCAGGACGCCCTCTGCGCGCCGGACGTGTCGATCGCCGCGAACGGGCAATTCATCCCGAAGACATGCACGTCGGCAGGCGGCGCCGAAGGTCGGTGCCTCCACAAGGACATTCCGCAGGTCGCGCCGCAAGCGAAGCTCCTTCCGCAGGACACGTGTGCGGCGTACGAACGTTGCGCGCCGTGTTTCGATCCTCTGTCCGGCGACCAGCTCCCGACGTGCAAGGTGTCGTGCGACCCGGGGCCGCAGAAACCGAAGGTCGTGTTCTCGAAGTGCGCCGGCGACAAGGGACGATGCGTCTCGAAGGCCAACGTGCCGGAATCGATGCAGTCGAACCTGAAGGAAGACACGTGCAAGGCCGGCGCGGAACTGTGCGCGCCCGTCATCGCCATCGACCGCAACGCCAAGCCGAAAACGTGCACGCTCAAGATCCTGGGTTTCGTGCAGACCGGCAAACCCGCGGTGTGTGTCGAGGACGTCCTGACCATCGGCGGCACCCTCGACAAGAGCGACTGCGACGAAGGGTTCAAGTGCACGCCCTGCCAGAACCCCCTCAAGAACAACGAGCCGACGGGACTTCCGGGTTGCCCGAAGTGAAGGCGGCCCCTCCTGGGGGGCCCTCGGATTGATGACGGACCGCGGTCGGGTGCGTGTACCCTGCCGCCATGAACCTCGCGTCCAGGATCTCCACGCTCGTCGCCCTCGTCTCTCTCGTGTTCGTCGTCGGTTGCGGCCCGAAGGTCGTGATCGTCAAACAAGCCTCGCCCAATCCCATGACGGCGACGACCAAGTTCGTGGTCGCCAAGCCCACCTACGACGCGGGCTTCAACGTCGGTGGTAGGTCCGAACAGGACTGGATGGCGGCGAAGAAGGACGAGACGCAGGACAAGTGGGCGGCCGACAAGGTCGCCTTCGCCGACACCTTCGTCGAAGGGTTCATGACCCAGAAGGATGCCGTGCTCCTCGAGAACGCGCAGGGTGCGGGCATCTTCGGCGTGAAGACCCGCTACCTCCGTTACGAACCGGGCCACTACGTCGGCGTGTCGAGCGCCCCCGCGGGACTGGACGCGGTGATCGAGTTCGTGGACGCCTCCGGTGCCGTGGTCGACGAGATCCGGATCTACGCCAAGGCCGACGGGTTCTCCGCCGGGGAACGCGGACGCCTCTGCGCGCGACAGATCGGCGAAGCGACGGCGAAGTACCTGAAGAAGCGCATCGGTCTCTGACACGACCCACGTCGTACGGTTCGCGGCACGTTTCCCTCCGGAGCCGCCGCGAACGCGGTCAGAATTCCATCTCCGTCTTTCCGCTCTTCGGAGGCTTCGCGGGCGGTTTCGGTGCGGGCTTCGGAGGAGCTGGAGGCTTCGCGACCGGTTTCGGAGCGGGCTTCGGCGGCTTCGGAGCGGGCTTCGGTGGATCGGTCCCTTCGGGTGGCGCGTCGCCCGTCGTCTCCGTCGGCGGTGCAGGCTTCGTCGGCTTCGTGGGCTTCGCCGGCTTCGCGGGCTTCGGCGACGGTTCGGTCTCCACGGGCGGGTTCGACGGATCGTCGACCGGAGGTGTGCTCTCGGGGGGCGGCGGCAACTCGATGGGTTTGTCGGCGCCGTCCCCTTCGGTCTTCGCGGCATCCTCCGACGGCGTCTCGTCCTTCGGCTTCTCCGCACCTTCGGGACGCGTCTCTTCGTAGTCGGCGCCCCACGCGGGAACGCGCTTCGACCCGAAGAGCTCGTCGAGCTGGATGCCCATGCCCAGCGAGATGACGAACGTGGACGACGTGTAGACGCCGTTGTTCACCGCGTCGTACGTTTCGCCCGTCGACGAGATGCTCTTGCCACCCTGGGAACCGTTGATGGGACGGATGACACCGTTGTCGACCGTGCGGTCCGCGTAGAACACCTTCGCGAGGGCCGACGTGAAGCTGAAGGCGCCGATCTTGAACGTGCTGCCGAGCGTGATGCCCGTCTTCGCGAGGGTGTCGAAGGTGAGGCGCGTGAACGCGGGCTGCGTGGCGGCGGTGTCGTGCCAGCCACCGACGCGGATCGATTCGATGCCGCCGAAGAGCGGGAAATTGAACGCGCCCCCGAAACGGAAGCTCATGGTGTCGCCCATGCCGAGCTTCACCGTGGAGCGGATGTTCTCGAAGAGGCTCAACTTGGGGATGTAGATCTTGGTGCCGTCGCCAAGCGCGGAACCCCAGGCCTCGTACGTGTAGTCGAACTCCGCGTCCCAGACCTCGAACTTGTCCCGGAGGTGCACGTACCGGATGCCGCCACGGAGGATCCACGGGAAGTTCTGGGAGAGGAACGCCTTGCCCGGTTCGATGGGCGCCGGCTGCACCGCCGGAGGCGTGGCGCTCACGGTGCCTTCCGTGTTGAGCGTGTAAGGCGTACGGAACTGGAGCCCGATGGAGAGCCAGGGCTTCGGCCGCACCATGGTCCCGAACGTCGCGGCGAAGGAAGAACCGGACGTCTTCACCTCCTGCAACGTGTCGCAGGGTTGGTATTCCTGATTCGGGCAGAGTGCCTGCGCGAGATCCGCGGACGTCATGCTGAACGCTTCGAGACCACCGAGCACGAAGTTCGCCGCGACGCCGACGTCGAGCCACGGCGTGATCCGGAAGGCACCCGCGACCGACGGATAGACGATGATGCCGCCGGCCTTGATCGAGTCGTAACGGGCGGGACTCGGCTTCCCTTCGACCCCGATGGGGAACACGCGACCGCCGACGACCGACGGCGCATAGAGCCCCGCGGCGAACGTGAGACGATCGAACCCGAGATCCGAACTCAGGACGAGATGGGGAACCGGAAGCGGCGATCCCGTGTTCTTCACGAGCGGGAACTTCTGCCCGCCCCAGGGCGTGAGCTCGTTCGCGGGGTCGTCCGGATAGCGACCCGACCGCTGGAACGTCACGGAGTGGAGCGCGATGTTGGAGCCCATCGTGAGCTTCCACCCCCGCTGACGCGCGAATCCGGCGACGTTGTAGATCAGCGCGGTTCCGTCGTCGGCCTTCGCGGTGAAGGCGGCGCCGCGGCCCATGGCCTCGACGCCGTTGTCGGGATACTCGATGCCGCCGGCGCGCGCCTCTGCCGTCGCGAGGAGCGTCGCGAAGGCCGACGAAGCCATGCATCCGAGGTGGAAACGCGTTCGCATCCCGATCCCGGAAGCTTAGCGTGCGGAGAGGGATCCCGGGAATTCCGTGGGAAAGTGGCGGGCGGACGTGCCCGTCAGCGCTTCAAGAGGCTCGCGAACGGGTTGTTCGTGAACTGGGGAGTGTTCTTCGGCATGGAGGGCGGCCGACGGTCGTTGGCACCCGGTCCGGGACGCTTGCCCGCGTCCGACCCCCGGGAGCCCGTGGCCCCCGGAACTCTGGAAACCGCTTGCCCCGACTTCGCGGTCAGCGAGATGCGCTTCCGGGCGAGATCGACCTCGAGGACTTTCACCTTGAGCGTGTCGCCGACCTTCACGGCTTCGTGGGGATCCTTCACGAACTTGTCGGAGAGCTGGCTCACGTGGACGAGGCCGTCCTGATGGACGCCGACGTCGACGAAAGCGCCGAACGCCGTCACGTTCGTGACCACACCCGATAGCTCCATGCCGACCTGGAGGTCGGCCATGGTGCGCACGTCGTCCCGGAACGCGGGCGCCTCGAACGCGTCGCGCGGGTCGCGACCGGGGCGGAGGAGCTCCTTCTTGATGTCTTCGAGGGTCGGCATGCCCACGTCGCCGTCCACGTACTTCGCGAGCGGGATGCGACCCACGAGTTCCGCGTTGCCGACGAGGAGACCGACGTCGACGCCGAGATCGGTCGCCATCCGCGTGACGAGTTCGTAGCGCTCGGGATGGACGGCGCTCCCGTCGAGGGGGTGCTTGCCGCCGCGGATGCGGACGAAGCCGGCGCACTGTTCGAAGGTCCGCGGTCCGAGACCGGCGACGTCGAGAAGATCCTTCCGCGTGGTGAACGCACCCTTCGCTTCCCGGTGCTGGACGATCTTCTTCGCCACCGTCGCGCCGACACCGGCCACGTGGGCGAGGAGCGGAGCGCTCGCCGTGTTGAGCTCGACGCCGACGGCGTTCACGCAGCTCTCGACGACCTCTTCGAGCTTCCGCTTCAGGAGCCCCTGGAAAACGTCGTGCTGGTATTGGCCGACGCCGATGGCCTTCGGGTCCACCTTCACGAGTTCGGCGAGGGGATCCTGGAGACGACGGGCGATGGAGATCGCGCCGCGCACGGTGAGATCGAGATCGGGGAACTCGTCGCGGGCCACGTCGCTCTCGGAGTACACGGACGCTCCCGACTCGCTCACCATGACGACGATCGCCGATCCGGACTTGCCGAGTTCCTTGAGCAAATCGCGGCAGAAATCCGCCGTTTCGCGGCCGTGGGTGCCGTTGCCGACGGCGATGGCGTACGGCGTGTGCTTGGCGAGGAGGGCCGTGACGGTCTTCTTCGCGTGCATCAGCGCCGATTCGCCCGCGACGAGGTTCACGAGCGTGTGCTCGAGAAGCTTGCCGGTGTCGTCGACGACGACGCACTTGCACCCCGTGCGTTGGCCCGGGTCGATCCCGAGGACCACCCGACGCCCGAGTGCGGGTTGGAGGAGCAAGCGCTTCAAGTTCTCGGCGAACACCTGCACCGCGTCGCGATCGGCGGCCATCTTGAGGTCGACACGGACGTCGGTCTCGATGGTGGGGAGCGTGAGACGCGTGAGGGCGTCGTTCACGCACGTTCGGAGGAGCGGGGCGAACGGCGAGGCGGCCTTCACGCCCACCATGGGCTCCACGCGGGCGGCCAGGGATTCCTCGTCCACGGTGATTCGGCCCCGGAGCACGCCTTCGGACTCGCCGCGACGGATGGCGAGGTACCGGTGGGACGGGAGACCCGCGATCTTCTCGTTGAAGTCGTAGTAGGTCTCGAACTTGGTCGGCTCCTTCGTCTTTTCCGGAACCGGCGTGACGGCCATGATGCCGTCCTTCGCGAAGGTCTCCCGGACGAGGGTACGGACGTCGGCGCGATCGGCGATCGTTTCGGCCACGATGTCCCGGGCGCCCGCGAGGGCGGCCTTCACGTCCGCCACTTCTTTCGAGGCGTCGACGTACGTCCCGGCCTCGGCTTCGGGATCGCCGATGGTCGGCTGCTCGAGGATACGGAGAGCGAGCGGCTCGAGACCTCGCTCCTTCGCGATCATGGCGCGCGTGCGGCGCTTGGGCTTGTACGGGAGGTAGAGATCCTCGAGGACGGACTTCGTCCAGCACGACTCGATCTTCTTCGCGAGTTCGGGCGTGAGCTTCCCCTGCCCTTCGATCTCCGTGAGGATCGTCTTCCTGCGTTCGACGATTTCCCGGACGTAGGCGGCCTTCTCTTCGATGGCGCGGATGACGACTTCGTCGGCGCCGTCGGTCTGCTCTTTCCGGTAACGGGCGATGAACGGGACCGTTCCGCCCTCGGCGAGGAGCTTCACGACGGACCGGACGGTGGCTTCCGGGAGTTCGAGTTCGAGGGCGACGCGCGGCGACGGATCGAAGACGGTTTCGGTCATGGGCGGGTCGATCGGTTACCACGACCGGAATCGATTCCGCCCCGAGAAGCGACACGCCCGTTCAGTTTCGTGTGTGCATGTGGCACACGCATGAGCGACCCGTTCGGGCCTCGCGCCGCCCCGCGCGACGTTCAGCCGTCCGACGAAGGCGCGTCGTCGGCGCCTCCGGCGCCCACGCGACGGCTCTCCGCCACCTTCTCGATCTTGCGTGCGCGGAGGTTCAGGAGTTCGACGCCGAGCGAGAACGAGATCGCCGCGTAGATGTAGCCCTTCGGAATGTGCGTCCCGAGTCCTTCGGCGATGAGCATCACGCCGATGAGGAGGAGGAAACTCATGGCGAGCATCTTGATGGTCGGATGCTTTTCGACGAACGCGCTGATGGGACCGGCGAAGACGAGCATCACCCCGACGGCCACGATCATGGCCGTGACCATGATCCAGAGTTGGTTCGCCATGCCCAGCGCGGAGATGACGGAGTCGAGCGAGAAGACGACGTCGATGACCGCGATTTGGATCAGCACGGAGACGACGCTTGCGCCGCCCTTTCCCTCGCGCTCTGCTTGCTCGTCGTGCACCTCGAGCTTCTCGTGGATTTCGGTCGTGCTCTTGGCGATGAGGAAGATGCCACCCGCCACGAGGATGAGATCGCGGATGGAGACGCCGTCGACGTGCGGGTTCGCGAGCCACGCTTCGGGAACGCCCAGTGCGCGCAGATGGAACAGCGGCGCATCGAGGCTCATCATGAACCGTAGTCCGAAGAGCAGGAGGAGCCGAGTGCAGAGCGCGAGCCCCAAGCCGAGGCGACGTACGAAGGGACGTCGCGCGGGCGGCACCCGCGCCACCAGCACCGCCAGGAAGATGATGTTGTCGATCCCGAGCACGACCTCCATGAACGAGAGCGTGACGAGCGACGCGACGATCTCCATCACGGCGAAGGTGTCTCCGGGGTCGGGTCGGGCATCGGCAGGGACCTCCGGACCGGATACTCCGACCGCGACGGGACGTCATGCACGGAATCCCGCGGGGACCTCCGGCGCACGCGTCGGGATTTCGCGATGAGCGGCGGGAAAAAGGTTCCGGAGGGCCGTCTGGCCCGGGCCGCACGGCTCGCGGGCCTCGGCGTCCGGACCGGCGTGGGATTCCTCCGCGCGTCGGGCCCGTCGTCGGAGGGCGACACCTTGGCGCGCGCCACGGCCGAGACCCTGGGAAATTTGCGAGGTCTCGCCGCGAAACTCGGACAAATGGCGAGCTACGTCGACGGGATCGTGCCCGAATCCCACGCGGCCGCCTACGAGACCGCGCTCGCCGGACTTCGCAGCGCGGCGCCCCGATCGCCGTGGACGGACGTGAAGCGCACCCTCGAGGACGAACTCGGGAAACCGGTGGACGATGTGTTCGCGTCGTTCGACACGGAACCGCTCGCGAGTGCGTCCATCGGTCAAGTGCACGCCGCGCGCATGCGCGACGGCACCCGGGTCGCCGTGAAGGTGCAGCACGCGGGGATCGAGGCCGCGATGGAGAGCGATCTCGCGAACGCGTCGATGATCGAGGGGCTCGCGAAGATGGCGGGGGCCGGCCGATTCGATCCGAAGGCGATGCTCGAGGTGGTCCGTGCACGTTTCCGCGAAGAACTCGACTACCTGCACGAGGCCTCGAACGTCGATCACTTCGCGAAGGTGCACGCGACGGATCCGCGCATCGTGATCCCGCGCGTGCTCCACGCCGTCACGACACGGCGCGTCCTCACGACGACCTTCGAGTCCGGCGCGACGTTCGAGGACGCGATCCGCGCGGACGAGCCTTCCCGTCGTGCGTGGGCGAACACGCTCTGGAGGTACGTCTTCCGCGGCAATCTCGTGGGCGGTCGTTTCAACGCGGATCCGCACCCCGGCAACTACGCGTTCCGACCGGACGGTGTGGTCGTGTTCTTCGACCACGGATGCATCCAGACCGTGGACGACGCGGCTCGCGAGGCGGCCCACGCCCTGCACCTCGCCGCGCTCGACGGCGACGAAGGGCGCTTCCGCGATCGGGTGCCGGCGCTGGTCGGCTCGAAACCGGGACGGCTGGAGGACGCTGCCGTCGCGTACATGAAAGTGGCCATGCAGCCGCTCCTCCACGATCGGTACCGGATCACGCGACCCTACACGGCCGATCTCCTCGCGCGGATGAAGACGATGGCGAAGGCGGCGAAGGACGCACCGAAGGAAGAGTTCTTTTCCATGCGGCCGGAGCAACTCTTCATGAATCGGCTGCAGTTCGGGTTTTACTCGGTGCTCGCGCGTCTGGACGTGGAGGGCGAATACCGCGCCGCGGAGAGGACGTTCCTCGCGCCCTGAGCGCGCGCTGAGGCTGAGACGGAGTCGGCAGGACCGGACGCGGGACATCGCCCGGTGGATCGTCCGGCCCTCGGGGGATACGAGACGGCGCGTCGTAGACGAACGAAAGTGTCTTCTTCCGACGGAGGTACCCCGAAAAACCTCGAGAAATGACGCAGTGACGACATCGACCCACATTGGCTCCTGAATTGCTTGGGGAGGGGTCCATGGCTTCGTCGACCCGCCCCACCGCATCGGCACTCCGCCCCGCCCTTCGAACACGTGCGGCGCGTCTCGCCGCGTCCGCGACCGTCGTCGGGGCCATGCTCGCGGGATGCAGCGCGGCGGAGAGTCCCGATTTGGCGGCGTCCTCCTCCGAGAACGTGGCGCCGATCATTCGCGGAGCCACGTCGAGCGCCGACCAGGACGCCGTCGTCCTGCTGAGCATCACGAACGGGAACGGCCAGGTCGTCGCGGGATGCACGGCGACCCTGATCGCCCCGAACCTCGTCATCACGGCGCGCCACTGCGTCTCCGCCACCGACGACAACGGGAACGTCACGCGGGACTACGCGGCGGGCCAACTCTACGTGACCACCGGGGTCAACGCGGGCGCGTCCAATCCTCCGGCCGTGACCGCACGCGGGACCCAGGTCTTCCGCGACACCGCGACGAGCATCAACGGCAACGACGTCTCCCTCATCCTCCTCGATCAGAAGATCCCCGGAGCGAAGATCGCGCCCATCCGTCTCGACGCCCCCGCCGTCGCCGGAGAAATGGTCACCGCCATCGGTTGGGGCTACACGGAGTCCGGTCAGTCCCCGGACCAACGGCGTCAACGTCCGAACGTTCCCGTGCAGTCGGTCGGCCTGACGCAGGGTGCAGGGAGCGCCGCGACCGAGCTCGTCATCGGCGAGGCGGCGTGTTCCGGCGACAGCGGCGGCCCCATCCTGTCCGCGAAAGGTGCGGTCCTCGGCATCGCGTCGCGGGTCGGCAACGGCGCGGACCCGGTACCCGGCACCGCGAATTTCTGCGTGAACGGCAACGGCCTCCAGGCGATCGGCATCTACGGATCGCCGAGTGCGCACAAAGCCCTGATCATGACCGCCTTCCAGGGTGCCGGTGCGACCCCGTGGCTCGAAGGGCAAGGCGATCCCCGACTCGCGAAGTTCGGCGACAAGTGCGCGGCGGACGGCGACTGCCAATCGGGCGTGTGCGTTTCCCAACTGAACGGCGAACGCACGTGCTCGCAGTCCTGCGTCGCGGACGCGTGTCCCACGGGGTACGCCTGCACGGACGCGGCGGGCGGCAAGCGCATCTGCACGGTCGCCTTGCCCGCGACGCCGGACGCCGGAGCGAAGCCGGTGACGGACGCCGGCGCCTCCACGCCGCCTTCGACCGACGACGACGACACGACGACGACGGGAACGGACGCGGGCAAGAAGAAGAAGAAAAAGGCTTCGACCAGCGCGAATTCGAAGGACGACTCGGAGGACGACGAAGACACCACGAAGGTCCCCGCCTACGCTCGCGCTCCAGGTGGAGCCGTCGCCTGCACGTTCGGCCCGACTTCGTCCCGAGGAGGTCCCGGACTGGCAGGTTTCGGCGCCCTCATGGCCGTGGCCGTGGCGGTCGGCCGGGGACGCCGAAGGAAGCCCTGACGGGACGGGTCCCCATGTGGACGATGTCGGGGGACGTGTCATCCTGAGGGATGGCCGACCGACACGCTTCGATTTTCGGGCCCATCCTTCCCGTCGCGGAAGATGCCCCGGAGGCGTTCACGTTCGCCGAGTTGCAACGCATCCGCGCGCGCCTGCTGGCGCGGGAAGCCGAGCGGGAAGCGATTCCGGAGTCGCCTCGCTTCCGCGCCATGCTCCCCCGTCCTGTGGCTCCGGGTCCGGTGGATCCTCCGTCGGGTGCGAGGCTCCGGGTGGCGCGCGTGCACGACGCGGAAGACTAGTCGGCAGGGGTCGGGAGACGAGGGCGAGGATGACCCCCTTCGCGCGCCGGCATAGTCAAGACATGTCCGTGGTATCCGTGGTACGACGAGCATGGAACCCGCGCGGGGGTGGGCGCGGGTTCTTTCCTCCTCACCGACCCGGACACCCTGCATGGTTCGACTGCGCATCGAATGCACCCGGAGCCGACGCGCCGGGGAGATCCACGAACGGATCACGCACGTCGGCGGACGCGACGCCCAGGGCGTGCCGTGGACCCAGACCCAAGCGGACGCCATTCGCGCCATCCACGAGGGCGAGCGCGCGTTCTATCTCCTCGAAGGAGACGAGGAGCTCGAGGTCGTCATCCGCCAGGGCGAGATGGGGCACGAGTTCCTGACGGTGGTGAAGGACGGCGAAACCCAGAAGCGACTTCGCGCGCTGCCTCCCTGCAAGACTCCGGCGACCTGACGACGCGGCGCCGTCAGAGCGTCGAAGGCGCGGTCCGGACCACGCGTCGACCGAGGGCGTCGTCTTCGTCCCAGATCATGCACCTGTCGGTGGTCCGAAGGTTCTTCGGCGCGTTTCCGGTGTTCACCATGGTCACGCTGTTCACGGCGCGCATTCCTCTCCCGTAGATGCGCGCGGTCGACTCGGACATGAGGAGGAATCGTTCGGTCGTGTTCGAGGAGCCGTACACGTATCCCAAGGCGGAAATGGGATCGGGCAGGCCGTCCTGTACGGGAGTCGATTGGAGCGACGCGGGAGCGAACGCGAGGATCCGCGAGTTCGAGAACACCCCCGCTCGCCGGAAATAATTCACTCGCCGTGTCCCGTCCGCGCGCCCCGGCGCGAATCCGCCGAACGCGTCCCCATCTTCCATGGCGACGGTCTCGGTCGGAACGACGACCGGCGACGGCACGGCGAAGTCGACGGACGCGATCCCCGTGCCACCGAGGTTCGGCACCGCGAGGAGGACGTACCGTTCGCTCGCCGCCATGGTCGTGGGCGCCTGCGCGGACGCCCACGGGGGGGAATCCGTCCGTGTGCCGAAGGCATTGGGGGCCTCCGTCACGGGAACGGCCTCGACGACGTTCTGCCCCGAGGACCGGCGGACGAGGTAGACGAGCTCGCCGTCCGACACCACGAGCGGCAGGTGTCCGAGGTCGGGCACGTGCAACGTCGGTCTGTTCATGATGTTCTGCAGATCGATCAACTCGAGATCGACGGCGTCCCCCGCGGCCTTGTGGGCGACGACGACGGAATGGGTGCCCACGGCGACGATGCCGAACGGTGTGTCGCCCAAGTACCCGAGGTCCTGGACGGCGAGGATGGCGCCGCGGGTCAGTCGCTTCAGACGTCTGCTGTCGGCGTCACCCTGGCCGAGCCAGACCCAGTCGTTCGTGTTACCGGCGAGGTTCGACGGGAGCGACGGACTCGGCACGACGTCGAGGGCGAACTCGTCGCAGAGGGCCGGCGCGCCGGCGTCGTCCGGCAGGTAGCATCGACCGCAACAGTCGCTGTTCGGTCCGCACTGGTTCGTGACGCGGAGTCCCCCGTCTCCCGACGATCCCGAATCGGACGATCCCGCGTCCGAAGCCGATCCGTCGTCGCCCGCGTCGGGGGCGCCGTCGGAGGACGCGCCGTCGCCAGCCGCGTCGGAGAACGCGACGTCGCGTCCCGAATCCATGGAGGTGGCCCCGTCGGAGCCGGCATCGGCGAGGGTCGCGTCCGTGCCGGCGTCCCGGGCACCTCCGTCGGGACCGGACGGACCGGTTCCGAGGCCGCTGGAGAGGACGATGCGGGACGCGATCGGAAGGGACGCCGGGCACATCACGATGGGCTCGAGGGGACCTCCGGGATGGGCCATGCCGACGCCGACGATGGAGCCTTCGTCCACGAACGTGCAGAGTCGCTCGCCGAGTCGGAGGAACTTTCCTCCCGGAACCGCTCCGTAGTCGCCGGCGCCCAAGAATTCGCTGCCCGTGATCCCGCCGCCGAAGTCGTAGACGACGAACGGCGTCACGGTGTCGACGGACTCGCCGGAGGGCACCGCGAACGCGCACGGATCGTCGGGGTCGGCTTCGGCACGCGTTCCCGTGGCCGCTTCGGACAACGACGTGCACCGGTACGGGTTCACCGCCCCGCGGGCCACGCTGCGGAGCGTCCCGGACGGGATCGTCGGATCGACGCACGCACCGTCCCGGCACACGGTGCCGCCCTCGCAACGCTTCCGGAAACACCCGAGCGTGAAGGTCATGGGAAGGTCGAGGACTTCCTCCTTCGGGAACGTCGTCACCACATCGGCGCGGACGTCCGCCGCGGAGACGGCGTCGGCGGCGATGGCGGGATCGTCCGAACAGGTGGCACGCTCCGGGGACGTCACGTAGGCCAGGGCTTGCACACGGACGGACGTTTCCGGCTCCGCGTTGGATGCCGGTTGGACGCCCAGCGTCGCGGGGAACGCGACGTCTCCCGCGCCGGTTCCGATGGAGTGGACCAGGCACGAGACCGTCTTCGAGCGCGAGTCCTGGACGCGCACGACCATGGCGCGGACGGGGAGCTGACTACCGAGGACGACGAGAAGCCCCGTCGGCGGAGGCGTCGAACACGCGGTCGCCGCGACGCCGGACAGGCTGACGGCTCCGACGAGGAAGGACAGCGCCCCCGCGATGCCCGACGCGCGGTGCACCCGACCGGGCCACCGTCCCGACCCGTCCGACGTCATTCGCAGTTGGTGGTGAAGCGCACGTTCGCGGCCGACGCACCTCCCGCCACCATCTCGGATCGGCGAGCCGGGTCGCAGGAGAAGGCTTCGTTCGAAGGACGCGGAGAGACGGGCTCGCGGGCGGTCTTGGGAACGGCGGGATCCGTCGTCGCGCGATTCTGGGGCGCGCACGCGGATCCCACCCACGCCGCGGCGAACGCCACGGCGACGCCCAGAATGCGTCGCCCGGACGCGCCCGAAGTCACGCGGCCCTCCGTCGGCGGCGCGCCATCACGGCGAGTCCGAACACCACTCCCGCGCTCGCGAACATGGGGTCGTTGCCGGAGAGCGTCGTTCCCTGGACGCGGCAGTTGCAACCTCCGGCCCCCTCGACGCCACTTCCGTTCGGGATGCCGGAGTCGGACGCGGACGCGTCGACCACGATGACTCCCGAATCCGGACGGGGAGCGTCGGCGTCGGAGAGGACGGCCGCGTCGTTCGGCGCGGCGGAATCGCGTCCCGCATCGCCCGACGAGGCATCGGCTCCGCCGTCCGTGCGACCCGTGTCGCCCGCGTCGGAACCGGCGTCCGTGCGACCGCCATCTCCCGCGTCGGGAACCGTCGCGTCCGGAAGGACGACGCTCCCGTCGAGGGTGCCGCCGTCCGTCGACCCACCGTCCGAAATACCGCCGTCCGAACTGCCCCCGTCGACCGTACCGCCGTCCGTCACACCGCCGTCCACGGCGTCGTCCACCTGCTGCGTCGTCGCCATCGACGTGCTCGGCGCGAAGTCGCTCGTGCCTTCGTACCGGACGCTCAGGGCGTGGCCGCCCACGGTCAGGGTGGAAGTCGTGAGCGTGGCTCGGCCCGACGCGAGAGCCGCCGTGCCGAGGGAGAGCATGCCGTCGAAGATTTCGACCTGTCCGGTGAGTCCGAGCACGGCGGACGAAACTTCCGCCGTGACCGTGACCGCCGACCCGAACGTGGACGGATTCGGCGCGCTCGCGACCGTGGTCGTCGTCGGAGCGCGCTGGACCGTGTGCTGCACGGAGCGGGTGCCCGCAGCGTTCGCGGTGTCGCCACCGTACTCGACGACGAGGGTGTGGACGCCGCCGCCGAGCGCGGACGTCGTGAAGGTCGCCGCGGAACTCGAATCCAAGGTACCCGTACCGAGCACGGTCGTTCCGTCCTTGAACGTGAGAGCACCCGAGGGCGACGAGCCCGTGACGGTGACCGACCAAGTGACCGTGTCGCCGAAGGTGGAGGGCGTGGGAGAGAGCACCAACGCCACGGTCGACGCGTTCGCGACGACTTCCTGCGTGATGGTCGTCGCGTCGCTCGCGAGGAAGCTCGCGTCGCCCTCGTAGCGAGCGCCGATCACGTGCGTTCCCGAATCGGGCATCGCGACGTAGCTCGCCACGCCGAGGGAGTCGACGGTGCCCGTACCGAGCGTCGTCGTCGAACCTCCGAACGTGTCGGTGAACGTGACCGTGCCCGAGGGGACGCCGGATCCGGGGAGCACCGACGCGACGGACGCCGTGTACGTCACCGTGTCTCCGCCGTTCACGGGCGACGCCGACGACGAGAGGACGACGCGGCTCGAGGCCTTGCCGACGGTCTGCACGTACGCCATGGACGTGGAGGCGCCGAAGTTCGTATCGCCGTCGAACGACGCGACGATGGAGTGCGCGCCGACCGAGAGCTGCGACGTGGTGAACGTCGCGACGCCGGAGGCGTCGAGCGCGCGTGCCCCGAGGATCGTCGATCCGTCCGAGAACGTGACCGTGCCGGTGATCGACCCGGAGACGGGCGACGTCACGGTGGCCGTGAAGACGACCGACTGGCCCGAGACGCTCGGGTTCACCGACGACGTGATCACCGAAGCCGTCGGAGCGCGCGAGACGACCTGCACGAACGCGCCCGAGCTGCCGCCGGCGTGTTCGGCGTCGCCCGAATAGGTCGCCGTGATCGAATGGGAGCCGCCCGAGAGCGTGCCGACGGCGATGGACCCCTTCCCGCTTCCGTCGAGGGTCGTGGTGCCGAGGAGGATGACGCCCTCCGTGAAGGTGACGGTGCCCGTGGGCGTGGCGCCGCCCGAAGCGACCGTCGCCTCGAAGGTGACCGAGCTGCCGTAGGCGGAGGGCGTACCGCTGGACGTGACCGTCACCGTGACGGGACGCACGGAGATTTCCTGGGTGAGGAACGCGGAGTTCGAGGCGTTGAAGGAGCTCGAGCCTCCGTAGGAGGCGCGGATGGAGTGCCCGCCGAGGATGAGGGCGGACGTCGTGAAGGTCGCCTGGCCGGAAGCGTCGGTCGCCACCGTGCCGAGGACCGTGGCGCCGTCCCGGAACGTGACGTTGCCGACCGGAACGCCGCTCCCGGGTGCCGTCGCCGAGACGTTGGCCGTGAACGTCACACTCGCGCCCAGCGCGGAGGGGTTCGCCGAGGACGCGAGCGAGGTGGTCGTGCCGGCCCGATTGACCTGCTGCGACAGGGGCGGAGAGTCGCTGGACACGTAGTTCGAATCGGCGCCGTACCGCGCGGTCAAGGTGTGCGCGGACGCCGAAAGGGCGGACGTCGAGAACGTGGCCTGACCCGCGCCGTTGAGGACGCCGAATCCGATGGCGGTCGTGCCGTCGAGGAACGTCACGGTGCCCGTGGGTGTGGCGCCGCCGGAAACGCCGGTGACCGTGGCCGAGAGCTGCACCGCCTGGCCGAACACGGAGGGGTTCGTGAGAGAGACCAAGGACGTCGAGGACGACGCGAGTGCGACCGTCTGGATCACGGACCCCGATGCGGGGTCGTGGTTCGTGTCGCCGCCGTAGTCCGCCACGATCGTGTGCGTACCGCCGACGAGGACGGCCGTCGCGATGGCGGTGACGCCGGCCCCGTTCAACGTTCCCGAACCGAGGATCGTGCCCCTCGCGGAGCGTCACGGTGCCGGTCGGGATTCCTCCCGCGCCGGTCGTGGACACGGTGACGGTGAACGTGACGCTGGTGCCGTACGAGGTCGGATTCGCGGACGCGGAGACGGCGACCGTCGTCGCGTCGGGAACGACGACTTGGGTGAACGTGTTCGAGGAACTCGCGAGATGGTTCGTGTCCCCGCCGTATTCCGCGCGAATTCCGTGGCTTCCCGTACCGAGTCCGCTCGTCATGATCCGGGCGACGCCGCTTCCGTCGGCCGCGGCGGAACCGAGGGACGTCGTCCCGTCGAAGAACGTGACGGTGCCCGAAGGCGTTCCCGAACCGGGGACGGAGGTCGCCACGGTCGCGGAGAGGGTGATGTTCTGGAGGATGGCGGACGGATTCGACGACGAACCCACCACGGTGGTCGTGGACGCGGGGGACACGTTCTGGGTGAGCACGGGCGAGGTGCTCGGAAGGAACGCGCCGTCCGGCGACGCGAACTCGGCGGTGAGCGCGTGGCTGCCGACGGAGAGGTTCGAGATGGTGAGGAACGCCTGCCCGGCGGAGTTCAAGGTCCCGAGGCCGATGGTGGTCGTGCCGTCCTTGAACGTGACGAGTCCCGTCGCGGCGGGGGTCGACGTCACGGACGCCGTGAGCTGGACGGACTGACCGAACACCGACGGAGAGACCGACGACGAGAGGGCCACCGACGACGGCTGCGGCGCATCGAACGTCGCGCGAAACGTGAGGTCGTAGGAGTTCATCACGGACTTGACCCACGTCGACGCGTCCGTCGCCCAACGGCCCATGTCGTCGCTCAGGGAGAAGACGAAACCGGACGCGGGCAACTTGGGCGTCATCGTCGCGCTGACCGTGCCGCTGCCGCTGCCGGAGACACCGCTCGACGAGACGATGAAGATGTATTGTGCACCTCCGACGAGACCGACCGCGCCGACGTCGAACGAAACGAACTCGGGAGACGTGCTCGTCGTGCCGGTGGTCGCGCTCGTATAGAGCGAGGGCCCCGTCGCCTTGTTCCCGTCCCACGCGTAGACGTGTCCGCGGAAGCGCGCCGAAGGCGGCATGGATGCGGCCTGGAACGCGAAGGAGCGGAGGACCGTGTCGCCCACGGGAGCGACGAAGACCTGACCGAACGTGGGCGTGTTGGACGGTCCGAAGGAGGACACTCCGAGCGTCGACGGCGACGTGTCGAGGGTGGTCAGTGCCTGCGACGCGGATCCTATCCCGTCGGCGCGTCCCGCGAGCCCACCGGACGTCCTCGCGTCGGAGCACGCGAAGGCGACGAGAGCGAGGACGAGACACCAGCCACGGAGGACGATCGTGCGGACGTTCATGGCGCGATCGTATCCCGGACCGACCGAAGATCGCCCACATTCTTGGGGGATTTTCGGCGCAATCGGAGCGCGCTCGGCCCGGAACGCCCTCGTCCATGACGCTCCCCGAACCCGTTCCCGAAACGACGAAGGGGCCACCCGGTTCACGGGTGACCCCTCGAGGATGGCCGGCCACGGCCGGGAACGCGCCTCCCGCCCCCCGGGGATTCCGGGGAAACGCGGCAAGCCCGGCAACGGCTCAGGCAGGCTTCTTGAGGAGATCGCGAATTTCGGCGAGGAGCGCTTCCGAAGGCGTCGGGGGCGCGGGAGCCTCTTCCTTCTTCTTCTGCACCTTGTTGATGAAGGTGACGATCATGAAGAGGACGAGGGCGATGATCACGAAGTCGACGACGGTTCCGAGGAACGCGCCGTACGTGATCTTCGCCATCACGATTTCGCCCTTGTCGTTCTTGATCTCACGGAGCGGAATGGCGGCCGTTTTCCAGTCCGGGCTCGGCATGACCGAACCGATGACCGGCATGATGATGTTCTCGACGAGGCCAGTCACGATCTTGCCGAACGCGGCGCCGATGATCACACCGACCGCGAGGTCGACGACGTTGCCCTTGAAGGCGAACTTCTTGAATTCTTCGATCATGCTCATGACGATCCTCGTTCAGGGCTTCGCCGGCGTCGTGGCCGGGGTCGGAGTGTTTGCCGGGGCCGGCGCGGGCGGCGTCCCGCCCGCGGGCGTCGAAGCAGGCGTGGTCGCAGGCGTGCTGGAAGGGGCCGGCGTCGGCGTCGCTTCTTGTGCCTTCTCCGGAGCCGCCGCGGGTTTCGGGGCGATGACGTCTGCAGGATCGAAGCGGGCGCCCGGCGGCGGTCCCGGAGCCGCCACAGGCTCCGGCGGGAGGTCTTCGGGCTTCGGCGGCGCGTGGCTGAAGGCGTAGATGAGGCTCACGGTCGTGGACGTGTCGAGCTTCTCCTTGCCCGGGATGGGAGCGTTGTCGTAGCGGAGGCTGAAGCCGAATCCGAGCGAAAGTCCCCCGCCGATCTTCGCCGCGACGACGGCGTCGTAGTTCAAACGGGAACGCTTCACGTCCACGAAGCTCTGGAGGTATTCGAGGCCCGTGGAGAGCGTCACTTCCTTGTTGAACGCGTACCGGAATCCGCCGTAGAGGCGCGCCGAGTGGTCGGTGAGCGTCTTGGGGAGAGGAGCGCCGGGCACCGGAGCGCCCGTGGCGTCCACGAAACGCGCTTGCTCGCGTCGGATGTCGTGCTGCAAGTCGTAGCCGGCTTCGGCCCAGAGCGCGTAACCGGGCTCGTTGAGGAACAGGTATTTGAGGCCGGGATCGACGTTGAGACGGAAATCGAGACCCTGGAACCGGTCGTAGCGGCCCGTGCCGATGAGGAAGAGGCTCATCTGGTCGATGAGGTAACGGTCGTAACGCAGGCGTCCTTGGAGGTTTTCGGCGGTGGTGTCGATGGCCTTGCCCGGGGCAGCACCCTGACCGTAGTTGGCAAGGAGCGAGGCGCCGAAACCGTTCGCGCGGCGGCGCAATTCGAACGTGCCGTTCGCGGTGAGCGCGAGGAGACGCGAGTTGCCACTGGTGAGGACACCGCCTGCGGAGACGGACGCGTTCGTGGAGTCCTTGGCCTCTTCGGTCTTCGGTGCGTCGGCCGGCCCCTTCGGGGCCTCGACGAGGGCTTTGGCTTCCGGGGGCGGAGCGCCCGTCGGGGCGGATTGGGCGAGGGCCGTCGCCGGCAGGAAAGCAGAAGCCACGAGGGTCGCGGCGAAGATCGGGGAGGTCGATCGATGCGGCATGGGGACGGAAATCCTTCGGAAAGCGGGCGCACGGGCGCCGGGAACGTTCGAGAGGACCGACATCGGCCACCTCGAGCGTCGCCCTTAGACCACGGCGAATTCTGGGACGTCAAGGCGACGATTTCGCGCCCCACATCCGCACTCCCTGCACTCCGTGCGACGCGCGCGAAGCGCCACGTCCCGCGGGCAGACGTCGCTCGCGGCACTTCAGAATCGGACGACGGCCGATGCGCCGCCCACGGAGGGAGCGATCACCGGGACCACCGCCCATCGCGGCGCTTCGGACAGCTTGCGCACGGGAGGCGCACCACCGGCGCGCTGGGACGATGACGGAGAAGGAGATCCGTCGAGACGCCACAGGACGATGGTCGCGACGCCGAGTGCGACGCCGGTGCCGAAGGCGATGTCCGACACCATGGCGTGGGTGCGGTTGCGATCCGCGATCTCGGTGGTGGGCGTCTTGTCGAAGTCCGACTTGTCGCCGAGTGCCATGACGCCGAACGCCGTGCCGACGCCGACGGCGGCGAGCGTGAGCCCGCCCGTGACGAACGCCGCGGTACGCGTTCCCGACGATCCCTCGTTCTTCGGAGGCTCGGGCGGAGGGGCCGCCACGGGCGGGGGGGCGACCGCGACCGGAGGCGGCGGTGGCGGCGCGGCGGGTGTCGCGGCGGTGAGCGTCGGAGACCACGAGGTCTTCGACGCGAACGTGATGTCCATCTCGCGCTCGATCGGTTCGAAGCCCGACGACTCCACCTTGAGGGAGTGCTTTCCCGGCGTCAGTTCGACGTCCGTGGGCGTGAGCGTCGGGTGCTTCTTTCCGTCCACGGAAACGACCGCCCCCGCGGGGAGCGATTCCACGTGGACGGTGCCCGGCATGCGCTCGATGGCGGCGACGCGCTCCTTGGCGTCGGTGGCGTCCTTCTCCATGGCGGGCGTGGCCGTGGCCACGAGGCGCTCGTAATAGGACTTCGCCTGGACCCACTCGCCGAGCTTGTCGTAACAGAGCGCGATGTAGCGCGCGGCCTGGGGCGTCTGGCCGATGCGATCGGCCGTTTGGAACTCTTCCAGCGCCGCGCGCATGTCGCCCGCCTTGTACTTCTCGACGCCCGCCTTGTAGGCGGCGCGCGCGACGTCCCGATCGGTCCCCTTCCCTCCGGGCTTGGCCCCTTTGCCGGCCGCCTTCGCCGCGGGCTTGGCCGCGGGTTTCGCGGCGGGTTTGGCAGCGGGAGTCTTCGGCTTGCCTTGGGCGAACGCGGTCGACTCGTTCGCACCGCACGCGAGAACGGGCGCCGACACGAGGGTGCCCCAAAGGCACATCCGGACGAACTGCGAGGTGCGGGATCGGGTCATGGCGACTCCAATCCTAGAGGCAGGTCGGCGTGTGGAGCACAAAAAGTGCTCAGGGCGTACGCACGACCCGGAGTTCGACCCGCACGGTGCCCGCGGCGATGATGTCGAGGGCCTCCGCAGCCGCCCGGGAGAGGTCGATGATTTTCCGACGATCGCCGTGGGGCCCCCGATCGTTGATGCGCACGCGGACGGCGCGTCCCGTGTCGGGTCGCCGAACTTCGACCCACGTCCCGAAAGGGAGCGTCAGGTGCGCGGCGGTCATGCCTCGCACGTCGAACCGTTCTCCGTTCGCCGTGGGCTTGCCGTGGAACTTCTCGCCGTACCAGGTGGCGAGCCCCACCTGATCGGGCTTCGAGGACGGTGCCGTGGCTCCGTGGGCGAAGTCCCAGTCCGACGTCGGGGCGGATTCGCGCGCGAGGGACCCCGGCGGCGCGGCGAACCCCTTGGTGGCGGGGTCGTGGGCACATCCGACGAGGGCCGCGGCGCCCGTGAAGACGGCGAACGTCCGGACCACGGACACACCGGGAACCCTGCGGGACGCGCGCGGCAGGACGGGGATCATGGACTCGGACTCTACGCTATTCTCGGCCGGTACCCATGCACGTCCTTCACGCGCTGCTCCTCCTGGCTTGGGGACTCGTCCGGACCGTCGCGACTTCGCTGTTCGGACGGCGCCGCGGTCTCGCGGCGTTCCGCGCGAGCTACGACGGGGATCGCTTGCCCTCCCTGCGACCGGAGGAACGGGAATCGTTCCGGCATTTTTCGGGGTGCATCGCGTGCGGTGCCTGCGACGTGGGCGAAGGGGCCCGTCGTGTCGCCTCCGCAGGGGCCTACGCCGGGGTGATGGACCTGGTCCTCGCGAGTTCGCGGAGCATGCCCGACTACGACGTCGCGATCGCGTCGTTCGCTGCCGTCGGGGACGACCGGCTCGCCGAACTCGAACGACGGTGCCCGACCCGGGTTCCCATGCGGTCCCTCGCCCGCTTCGTCCGCACGAAAGCCGCGGACGCCGCGTCCATGGCGCCGGGCGCGCTGGCCCGGAGACGGGGCGGACCGGAAATTCCGGACGATCGAGAAGGTGTTGAGGGCCCCCGGGATGTGGACTAGTCCTCCAGGGCGATGACGCCCTCCCGGACCGATGCGCGCGCGTTTCTCCTCGTCGGACTCGCGGCGTCCTTGCCGTCGTGTGGGGCCTTCGACGACGGAAAGCCGAAGTCGGGCGATCCTCTCACGTTCCCGGATCCGGGCGCCGGTCGATCGGACGCGAAGTCCATCCGCGCGGTCACGGACCCGAACGTCCCGAACCATCCCGCCCACCACGCACAAGTCGAAGTGACGGACGCCGTGGTCCTCCTCCAGGACAACTTCGACGAAGTGGGGAACGGTTCGAGCCGCGGCACGATCTACGTCCAGGATCTCGGATCGCAGTCGGCGTTCTCCGGCATCTCCCTGTTCGCGCCGAGCTTCATCCCCGCCAATCAGCGCGTCGCTCCGGGGGACGTCCTCAACCTGCGCGGTGAGTACCAGGAGAATCCGAACATCGGCACGGCGGTGTTCCCCGCAGGGCAGGTGCTCCCGCAGCTCTCCCGGCCCATCGCGAACTTCCGGTACGAATTCCGTACCCCCGAACCCACGGTGATCGACGCCAACGATCTCAAGGACTACACGGTCGGGCGCCGGTGGATCGGCATGCTCGTGACGGTGAAGGGCGTGCCCCTCACGGGAGCGACCACCGACCGTTCGAACCGTGTGACCTACTACCTGACGGACGACACGTCCCGGAACGCGCCGCGCGTGAGCAACGAGTTGTTCGATCTGAAGGCCGACGCGTATCCGAACGGCACGACGTTCACGTCGATCACCGGCATCGTGACGTACTTCTTCAATCTCAAGATCGCGCCCCGCGGTGTCGCCGATCTCGTGCAGTGACCGGCGCCGAAAGCCGCGCGTCCGGTCGTCGACCCTCCCGCTCCTCGCCGTGGCCCTCCTCGGTGCGTGCGGAGGCGCACGGCCTTCGGTGCACTCGAAGGGGGCGCTACCTCCCTCGGCGCGCGCCGTCGCGGTGCGCGTCGTGCCGGACGGCCCACGCGTCTCGACCCTGACACGCGAAGGCGACGGGCGCCTCGGATTCGCGGTCGCCGTGCTGACGGCCGGAATCGACGACGGGCGTCCGGGGGACGTGGCGCTCGCTCTCGCCGCTCTCGTCGAATCGCGCCTCCAATCCACGTCGCGGGCCGTCGGCGAGGTGCGGGTGGTCGCCGGTCGCGACGGCTTCCGCGTGCGGGCACTCGTCGAGGGCCGGGACGATCTCGTGGCGCTCACCGCGACGCTCGCCACGATCCTGCGGGACCGAACCGAACCCGGGACCGAGGCGACGAAGGTCGTCGCCAGGAAACTCGCCGCCCTCGCCAAGCGTCCCCTTCCTGATCCGTCCGCTCCCCAGATCGCGGTATGCGGCAGCGAGCTTCACGCGTCGTCCCGCTCCACGGGTTCGGCCGAGCCGTCCGAAGTCACCGCGTGGCGCGACCGCGCGTTCGTGCGTGATCGCGTCGTCTTCTCGGTCGTCGCGACGAAGGACGACGTCGAAGCAGCGTTCGCGTCGCTCCGCGGCGCCGGGGCATGGCCGACCTCGGCGACGTCGGCGGGTCCCGCCATCACCCTGGATGACCGCACCCACGTCTCCGAGAGCGCCACCGATCTCGCGCCCGGATTCGTCCGGTTCACCACGGCCCTCACGACCCGCGACGCCGCGTCCGCCCTCTCCGTCGCGACCACCCTCGGGAACGAGGCGTCGTCGTTGGGACTCCGCGTGGACGGTGTCGACGCGCGGCTACGGGTGACCGACGTGTCGGGTCACGCCTTGCCCCACGGCGGATGCGTGCGCGCCACCATCGAAGGCGGTCCGTTCACGGCGACCGAGGTCGCGTCGCTCGTTCCGCGCGCCGCGCGTGCGACACGCGACGATCTCGAAGGCACGCTCGCGGGTCGCGGGGATGCTCTCGCCCACGACGCGATCGTCCACGCCCTCGGCGCTCCGGACCCGGGCGAAGCCGCCGAGAGGACCGCTTGGCTCGCCCTCTCGGACACGACGGACGCAGCATCGACGTGGTCCACGTTCGTGCAACTTCCTCCTCCGCGCGATCCGCCCCCGAAGGCCGCGGGAACGAGTGCGGGGACGTCGGTCGAAGAGATCGTGCGTTCGGCCGCGGCGAAGCTCGACGAAGCACCGGCCAGCCTCGCGGACATGGACACCCGCGGTCGCGTCGAACGGGGACAGGGCGAAGTCTGGGTGCTCGTCGGGAACCCGTGTGGCGTGGCCGACGAATCCGCGAGCGACGCGGGCGTCTCGGCGCTCGCCATGCTCGCGGCCACGCTCGACGCCGACACGCGCGGACACGACGAAGTCCGCCTCGAAGCCCGGATCGACGACGGCATCGCCGGGATCCTGGCCCACGCTCCGCGACGGGACGACGAGACGAGCGTCTCCACCGCGCGACGTGTCGCCGAAGTGGCGACGACGGCATTCCTTCGCGCCCGGTCCTCGGGAGACTCCATAGCTCGAGCGCGCGCGACACTCCTCGGCGAATCCGAGGATCCGGCGCTCGCCCGCATCGTCCCCGTCCTCGCGAACGCGCTCGCGCCCCTGCGCCCTTCGACGTTCGCTCCGTTCGGGACGTCCACTTCACTCTCCGGCGCGAGCGACGACCTCGTACGCCATCGTCGTCGCGCGATGACGCGAGGCCCTCTCCGCGTCGCGGTATTGGCGACCGAGGACGACGACGAGCGACGGGCGGTGGCGGCGATCGTCGCCCGTCTCGCCTCGACGTACGTGGATCCTGGAAAGACCTGCGGTCCGGAAGTCCCTCCTTCGCCCGACGTCGCGGGCGGTTCGACGTTCGCCGTTTCCCTGCCGGAGTCGAGCGCCCACGAAGCGTGGCTCGCGTATCCCGTCCGGGCCCGGGACGCGTCCGAACGTGCCGCCGCGGAGACCCTCGCGACGGCGCTCGACGGAGAGGACGGACTCCTCGGACGCGCTCCGGCGTTCCCGGGCGTCGTCGCGCGAGGAGCCCGCGTGATCGGTTCGCGTTCGAGCGCCGCGCTCGTCGTGCGCGTCGTGTCGGAGAACGCGAACCTCGATGCCGGCGTCGCCAGCGTCGACACGATCCTCGCGTCGGTCCGCGACAGGGGCCTCGAAGCGGACGACCTCGTGCGTGCCCTCGCCAGCCGACGAGCGGCCCACGCGAAACGCGCCATCGATCCGCGGGCCCGTCTCGACGCGCTCTTCCGCGACGACGCCGCCGCGTTCTCCACCTACCTCGCACCGTCGGCGGACGACGTCCGCTCGGTGGCGACGAGGATCCTCGTGGACGATCGTCGCGTCGTCGTCCTCGCACGCCCGGCGCGCACGCCCAGGTAGGTCACCCGGTGAACCTCGACGACGTTCCCGTTCCGCTCCGCAAAGCGCTCCGTGTCTCCGGGTTCCTCGGAGTCACCGCCCTCATGCTCCCCGCGTTCACCGCACGGAAGCGTTTCGCGACCCCCGACGAACGCCGCGACGTGCACGACCGCTGGGTCAAGGCGTGGAGTCGCTCCCTCCTCACCATCTTCGGCATCGAGCTCGTCGTCGAGGGCGACGTCGTTTCCCGCGGTCCGGACGTCGCGGGAGGACGCTTGGTCGTCGCGAACCACAGGTCGGCCATCGACGTCGGCGTCCTGCTCCGCACCTTCGGAGGGCGGATGTTGAGCCGGGGAGACCTGGCGGGCTGGCCCTCGTCGGGGCGGCCGCGCGGAGCGTCGGCACGGTGTTCGTGGACCGCGCGAACGTGCAGAGCGGCATGGGGGCGATCCGCGGCATCGAGGCCCTCCTCCGGACGGGCGACACGGTCCACGTCTTCGCCGAGGGCACCACGTTCGCGGACGACGAGGTGCGCCCGTTCCATCCGGGAACGTTCGTCGCCGCACGCTCAGCGAGCGCTTCGATCCAACCCGTCGGCCTCGCGTACCGCACGGGTTCGGGGGCGCAGTTCGTCGGCGAGACGTTCCCGGCGCACCTCTCGCGCATGGCCGGGTCGACTTCGGGCCGCGTGGCCCTCGTCGTCGGGACGCCGTTCGCCGCGTCGTCGGCCCCGAACGCTCGCGCGCTCCGCGACAGGACCCACGATGCCGTGAGCGCCGCCGTCGCACGTGCCCGTGTGATCGTGGACGCCGCGCCGTCCTGACGCGTCCCCCGTCTCGACTCCTGGCGCCCCCCGTTCCATCGTGGGGCCGTGCGCCGCTCAGCCGCCGCCGACGAAGTGCACGATCTCGAAGACGTCCCCTTCCGCCACGGCCGTGCGTCCGTGTTCCGCGCGGGGGACGACGTCGCGGTTCTTCTCGACGGCGACGGGTCCGTCCGTGAGTCCCAGGTGTTCGACCAGTTCGCGGACGGTGATTCCGCAAGGGACGACGACGGCATCGCCGTTCACGGTGACGGTCATGGAGGGAGGGGCCACGGACGCACCCTACCGAAGCGACGGAGGACGCGCCACGGACGATTCGACTAGGATCGACGCATGGCGCCCATGCCGACGGAGAAGGCGTATTGGGAAGACGGTCATCGGAGACGTTTCGAGGGGACGGGAGCGACCTTCGCGCGTTTCGGGGATCGCACCTCCATCGTCCTTCCACGCACGTTCTTCTATCCCGCAGCCGGAGGACAACTCGGCGACCGCGGGACGCTCACGATCGGCGGCGTGACGTGGACGGTGACGGACACGCAGATCGACGACGCGGGGACCATCCATCACCTCGTCGCGGACCGCGTGGAATCGGACGTGGACGACGCCCCGTCGGGAGCACACGATCCCGAACACCGAGCGGTCGTCGGCGAGATCGACCGCACGTTTCGCGACGACCAGCGGGCGCACCACACGGCCCAGCACATGCTCTCCCGAGCGTTCGTGGACGTGGCGGGCGCGGAGACGACGTCCGCCAGACTGGGGACCTCGGTAGCGACCATCGACCTCGCGGTTCCGTCCCTCGCGGACGCGGACGTCCTCCGCGCGGAGACGCTCACGAACGACGTCGTTCTCTCGAACGTCGTCGTGCGTACGCACTTCCCTTCCGCGGCGGAACTCCTGGCGATGCCGCTACGGCGGGCGCCGAAAGTCACGGAGAACGTACGCGTCGTCGAGGTGGAGGGGTTCGACGTTTCGCCCTGCGGGGGGACGCACTGCAAGGGCACGGGCGAGATCGGGACCGTCCGGATCGTCGGGACGGAACGGTACAAGGGCGGCACGCGCGTCTCGTTCGTCGCGGCCCGTCGCGCGATCGAGGACTCGCGATCGAACCATGCCATCGTCGCCTCGCTCGCGAAGACGTTCTCGTGCGGCGCACACGACCTGCCGAATGCCGTCGCGCGGCTCGGGCGGGACGGGAAGGATCGCGCGGCAGCCCTCGAAGCCGCGCAATCGGAGCTCGCGACGTTCGTCGCCGAGGCCATTCTCCGGGACCGGCCACCGTCGCCGACGGGAACCACGCACATCGTCCTCCATCGTCCCGGGGCGGACGTTCCGACACTGAGAGCGTTGGCGGGACGCCTCACTTCACGAAGTGACGTCGTTGCACTCTGCACGGGTGGGCCCGCGGAGACGGGCGAAAAGCCGGCGGTTTTGCAGCGTGGCGCCACCGCCGACTTCGATTGCGGAGCGTTCTGGAAACGGACACTCGCTCCGGCGGGGGCCAAGGGCGGTGGGCGCGCGGACCGCGCGGAAGGCCGATTCCCTGCGTCTTTGGAGACGACGGGTCTATTCTGAAGGCACACGATGCCTTCTCCGATTCCGGTCGCGAAGACGGACGATGCCGAAGACGTGGCGTGGGCGCTCCAGACGGCCGAGGCCATGTGGAGCGGCGGGGATCATGGCGAGGCGCTGAAGTGGTTGCGTCGCGCGGCCGAAGCAGCCTCGGAAGCCGAAGCCGACGATCGCGCCCTCGAACTCGCGAAGGCCGCCGCCGATCTCGCCCAGAAGATCGCGCCGACGCCCCCACCCCCTTCCGTGGCGCCGAGTTCGACGCGCGGGAGCATCGCGGCGACGCGACGATCCGCGGGGCCGGCCCCGGCGTTCCCCATGCCGACGCCGAGTCCGAGCGTCGTCTCGTCCGCGCCGCCGGGTGCCAACAGCGACGCCGCACGCCTCGCGCGTCCTCCCGTCGCCGGAGTCGCCGTCGGTCGTCCGGGTTCGGCACGCCCCCTCGCCCCCGCGACGCCACCTCCTCCGAAGACGGCGGACTCGGGTCGTCCGCAACCGTCGCGGGGCATCGCGCCGAGCAAATGGCGCACGTTGAAATCCGCGGACGGCCTTCCGGCGACGCCGGAACCGCCCGAGGCGAAATCCGCCTCGACCTCGGCGCCCCCCGAATCCGTGTCGTCACGTCCGAAGCCGCCGTCCTCGCGTCCGCTCGAACGTGAAGAGAGCTCCGAACCCACCGAAGCCGACGGTCGCTTCGTCCCGACCGGCATCAGCGCGGACGCGACGTCCGAAGTGCCTGTCCCCTACACGCGCGAATGGCGCGAACCTCCCCCTTCGAGCCGCAAGCACACGCGCGCCGACGCCGCTCCGATGCACGCCCCGAACACGCTCTCGAACAACCCGGACGACTGGCCGACCCAAGCGTTCTCCGGGGAGGAGTTGCCGACGCTCGGCGCCGACCCTTCGACCCAGACGAAGGTCGCGGAAGCGGACGACGTGTCGCGCTCGCGGAACGACGCCGGAGACGACGACGGTGACGCCGCGAAGTCGGTCGTCTTCCTCACCACCGAACCGCGGTCCCCCGACGACGGCGCGCCCGCGAGCTCGCCCGCGAGCGGACCTTCGAGCGTGCGCGCCGCCGCGGCGAAGGGGAGCTCCGACGATCCGCCTCCTGCGTCGGTGGACGGCACGCGGCGCGTCGATGCTCCACCTCCGACGAAGGACGCACTCGACGCCGACGACGGCGACGATGACGAGGGACCGCTGACTCTCATGCGCACCCCCATCGTGCACGTGAGCGCGATGCCGGCGCCCACGCAGGCCGTCCGCGTGTTCCTCGTGCGGGGCCCGCACGGCGTCCGCGTCGTGCCCGCGACGGGAGACGTTCCCGAAGGTGCGGTGGAAGCGACACTGGTCGCCGCCGACGCATCCATGGACTTCGCGACGTGGTTCGGTGCGAAGAACATCGGCGACCGTCGGAACGCGAAGTAGCCAAGGACCTCGGGGTCGGGTATTGCCATTCGTCGTGGTGAGGGGATCGCGGGTTCGCGATCCGTTCCCCACCCTTCGTGGTCGCGTGGTCGGCACTTTCGGGTGTCGTCCACGCTTCGGGAAGCCGGTGAAAATCCGGCGCGGCCCCCGCCACGGTGACCGGGGACGAACTCGCGCAGATCCACTGGAACGTCCGCCTTGGACGTCCCGGGAAGGGCACGAGGGAGAACGATCCGGGAGCCCGGAGACCTGACCTCGTCGGACACCCTTTCCCCCGCACGGGCATGGTGCGGGAAGTGGAGCCCCCCATGCGTCGATCCGTCCTGCGTTCTTCCGCCGCGCCGTCCTCCAGGACCGCGGCGAGGTCTTCGTTCGTCTCGCTCGTCTCGATCTCCTCCGCCCTCGGCGCCCTCGCGCTCCTTCCCTTCTCCGGTCTCGCCGGATGCTCGTCGTCCGGGAGCACGTCGGACGACGGAGGCACGGGTGCATCGGACGGGAGCACCCAGGTCGGTGACGGAAGTTCGACCTCGGATGCCGGAGTTTCCGACGGATCCGCGACCGCCGACGGCGACACCGAAGGCGCCGTCGTACTCGTGAACAACGGCGACTACACGACCAGCTCCGGGGAGGTCGTGGCGCTCGATCCGATCAGCGGCACCACCCTGGGCCGCCTCGCGTACGGCAGCGGCGACGGCGCCCTCGCGTCGACGTCCCGTGCGCCTTTCTTGCTGGAGCGCGACAAGGACGTCGTCCACGAACTGGACCCGAGGACGCCATGGATCTCGCGCGGGACGTGGAACGTGCGCGGCGACGATCGCCCCGACGGAGGACTCGCGTCGGCCAATCCCCGCGGTGTCGTCTTCACGACCGGCACGCGCGACTACGTCGTCCGGTTCAACCGGAACCGGATCGCGCGCATCGAAGGATCCGGCGCGGACGCGGCCGCGCCCACGGCGTTCGTCGACCTCGCGAGCTACGCGTCGGCGGCCGACGCGGACGGTGTGGTCGAACCGACGGACGGATTCTTCGACCCGACGTCCAACCGCCTCTTCGTGCTCCTCGGCCGCATCGACCTCACGAAGGTCGCGAGCGACGGCTTCTCGATCCTCAGCACGGCGTCGAAGCCCGTGCTGGTGGCGATCGACACCACGACCGACGCCCTCGTGAACCTCGGAGGATCAGCATCGGCGGAGCCATCGAACCTGGGCGGCCAATCCGACGGGGCTCGCCTACGACGCGGCGACGAAAAGGTCCACGTCCTGCATGCAGGATGCAACCAACCCGGTGGAGACGGCGGCGCGGGCGCCCCGATTTCCGTGGCATCGAGACCGTCGACCTCGCGGCGAAGACCAGCGCGATTTCCGTCGACGCCCGCGACAAGGGCTTCCCCGGCAGCTTCGCGATCGTCGACGCGACGACGGCCGTCGCATCGTTCGGCGGAACGGCCTACGTGTGGAACCGATCGGGCAGCGCGTTCGATCGCACGCCCGTGACGAACCTCGGCGGATTCGCCTCGGATGGCGCCGGGCACCTCTACGGCGTCGCGGTGCGCGATCCGAACGCGACGAAGCCGGTCTACGACGTCGTCCGCGTCACGGTGAAAGACGGCACGAAGGAGACGGTCGCGGAGAACCCGTTCACGCTCACGAACGGATTCCCGCTCGACGTCGTCGTCTGGACGACGAAGTAGGCGTCGACGCGAGCGTCACGGCGCGCTCACGGACCGAGGCGACGTCGTGCCGCATCGAGCACGACGTCCGCCAGGGCGCGCTTCGACACGCGGGGGTGCGGGACTCGGCGGTGTCGTGGCCGACGACGATGGCACGGTTGTCGTCCCCGCCGAAGGGCTTGCGAGGCCTCGTTCGCGACGACGAGATCGACGCGTTTCGCGACGAGCTTCTTCCGGGCGTAGGCGACGAGGGCCGCGTCGTCCCCCGATTCGACGGCGAACGCGACGAGCACGGGCTTCGCGACACCGGAAGCCCGCTTCGCGCCCACTTCACCGATGAGATCCGGGTTCTTCACGAGATCGATCTGGATGCGATCGCCGGTCTTCTTCGTCTTCGTCGCGCTCGGTTCGGCGGCCGGTAGTCGCCCACGGCCGCGGTCATGACGAGGACGTCGACGCCTTCGAGTCGTTCCCCGAGCACGTCCCACATGGCGGCGCGCATGGACTCGGCGGAGCGCACGTCCACGCGGCGTACCCCTTCGGGCGTCGGGAGGATGACCGGCCCGGCGACGAGCGTCACCTCGGCGCCGCGCGCGCGTGCGCTCTCGGCGACGGCGAATCCCATTTTCCCCGTCGATCGATTGCCGAGATAGCGCACCGGATCGAAGTCCTCGAGGGTGGGGCCCGCGGTGACGAGGACACGTACGCCGTCGAGGTCCCTGGAACGAGGGGCCGTCGTCCCGCTCGCACGTCCGACGTGCGCGTCGCCGAGACGCGCGAGGATCGCGGCGACGATCGCCTCCGGCTCCGCCATGCGTCCCATGCCGACGTCGCCCGAAGCGACGGGCCCCGACACGGGCCCCACGAGTTCGACGCGGCCATGGGCGGCGAGCGTCGCGACGTTCGCGCGCGTCGCAGGGTGGTCCCACATCCGCGGGAACATGGCTGGCGCGGCGAGGACGGGCCCCTTCGCGGAGAGCGCGAGGGCGGTGACGAGGTCGTCGGCACGCCCGTGGGCGAGTCGGGCGAGGACGTCCGCGGTCGCGGGGACGATGGCGACGAGATCCGCGGCTTCCGCCAGGACGACGTGCTTCTCACCGGAGAACGACGGGTCCCACATGTCGTCGGCGACGGCGTTGCCCGTGATCCCGGACAGGGTGACGGGCCCCAGGAACCGTGCGGCGGACCGGGTCATCACGGGGAGGACCCGCACCCCCGCGCCCACGAGCCTCCGCGCGACCTCCACGGATTTGTAGGCCGCGATGCTCCCGGTCACGCAGAGCGCGACCGTCTTGTCCGTCCGGGGTTTCGCCACGTTCCACTCAGTTTAGAGCGTCCTCCCGAAATGGGGTATAGGAGCCCGCGTCATGGGTCTCTCGATCGGCATCGTTGGTCTTCCGAACGTCGGCAAATCCACGCTCTTCAACGCCCTCGGGTCGGCGAAGGCGGAAGCCGCGAACTACCCCTTCTGCACCATCGAACCCAACGTCGGAGTGGTCATCGTCCCGGACGAGCGGCTCGCTGCGCTCGACGGCATCGTGAAGGCCGAACGCATCGTCCCCACGGCCATCAACTTCGTGGACATCGCCGGTCTCGTGCGCGGCGCGAGCAAGGGCGAGGGCCTCGGCAACCAGTTCTTGAGCCACATCCGCGAGGTCGACGCGATCGTGCAGGTCGCCCGGTGCTTCGAGGACGAGAACGTCGTCCACGTCGAGAACCGCGTCGACCCCGTGAGCGACATCGCGACGGTCACCACGGAGCTCTGTCTCAAGGACCTCGAGACGGTGCAGAAGCGCCTCGACCGCGCCCGCAAGATGGCGAAGGCCAACTCGCCGCTCGAGAAGCTCGCGGTCGAGATCTGCGAACCGCTCGCGAAGCACCTCGACGACGGCAAGCCCGCTCGCCTCTTCAAGCTCCCCGACCACCAGGACACGGCGACGGTCATGCGGGAGATGCAACTGCTCACCGCGAAGCCAGCCTTCTACATCGCGAACGTCGACGAAGGGTCCCTCGCCAAGCTCGACGCCAACAAACACTACGTCGCCCTCCGGGACCACGCGAAGGCGGAAGGCGCTCCCATCGTCGCCGTCAGCGCGGCGCTCGAATCCCAGATCGCCGAGCTCGATCCGGCGGATCGCCCCGAGTTCCTCGCGAGCGCGGGTCTCAAGGAACCCGGCCTCCACGCCGTGGTGCGCGCCGGCTACGAACTCCTCCAGCTGCAGACGTTCTTCACCGCCGGCAAGACGGAGGTCCGCGCGTGGACGACCGTGAAGGGCGCGCGCGCTCCCCAAGCCGCCGGCGTCATCCACACCGACTTCGAGAAAGGCTTCATCAAGGCCGAAGTCATCTGGTGGGAGGATTTCGTGAAGCTCGGTGGCGAGTCGAAATGCCGTGACGCGGGCAAGCTCGCCATCGAAGGCAAGGAATACGTGATGCGCGACGGCGACGTCGTGCACTTCCGCTTCAACGTCTGACGGCGTCGATCGAGGTGTCCCCGGCCGACGGAACCGGCCCGCGCGCGCAGGCCTCCGCGAACGTCTTTCGTCGTGGCGCGAGCGTGATGCGGACGTCCGACGTCGTTCCCCCCACGCGCGTCGCGGGAGCCGAAGTGAGAGCGCCATTCCGCGGACTCGTCATACGGGCGCGGGGCCTCCGAACGCGCCGAAAAACCGGGCGATCCACACGCCGAGGAGAAGGACGACGAGGGCGCCCATGCCACGCGTCGCCCAACGCTCCTTCGTGACTTGCCCCCATCGTCCCGTCCGCACGTACGCGCGCGACTCGAGGGCGAGCATCGCGGCGAGCGCGGGCACGAGGACGAACACGAGCGGATGCATGTGCCACGCGAGCACCGGATGACCGGTGATCGCGAGCCACGTCGCGCGCGTGAGTCCGCAGGACGGGCACGGCACGTGGAACGCGAGACGTACGGGGCACGTGACCGGCGTCGGCACGACGACGAGGAGGACGAGCGCCGCGGACAAAGCGAGAGGGGCGACCCAGCGCTTCCGCGCTCCGGGATCGCCCCTCGTCGTGTCCATGGTGCCTCGTGTCGCGTCGCGGAGTCCGTCCGCGCGTGCGGGTGTCAGCCGGGGGCGGACCAGGCGGCGTTGAGCTCCTCCTGGATCTTGATCACGTTGTAGTACGGGATGAAGTACATGATCGGGTTCACCTGCGTTTGCAGACCCGCGCGCTGCTGCACTTCCTGCATGACGGGACCGAACTGGGTGAAGAGCCAGTAGATGCCGTACAGGCCGCACGTCACGTTCGTGAGGAGGAAGACCTTCCAGAACGAGATGGCCTCACGCTGGAGGAACGCGTTGATCTCGTTGCAGATCCACATCATCCAGAGGATTTGGTAGAGGCCGCAGGAGACGAGCGAATAGACGAGACCATCATGGGGTTTCGACTTCGCCCTTCGCACCGCGAGGTCCTCCGCCGCCGCCCATGCCGCCGTGGGACCGCCCATCATCGGGCCGCCGCCGTATCCACCGCCCATGGGTTGCATGGCCGCGGGATTCCCGCCGGGGTTCTGGGCGCCGAAATCCTGCCCGTAGGTTTGGGGCGCGCCTTGCGGTGCGCCATAGGCGGAGGCGTTCCGTACGGGCTGCTGAGGTTGCCCGGAGCGGGCGCGCCCTGGGGTGCCCTGCAGCCCGGGCCTTGTGGCGCGCCGCCGTAGCCGCCTGCCGCCCCGCCCCCTGCGTACGGACCGCCCGAAGCGAACGGGCTGTCCCCTGCGGCGACGGTGCCGCCGAGGGGGTTGACCGGGGATCCGCCGGGTGCGCCGTAACCGGGGTTGATCGGCGCTTCCGGGGTGGGCGCGAAGGCCGGCGCCGGGTCGGCCGCGGGCGGTTGGAACGCCGCCGGCGTCGCCGGCTGCGGAGACGAGGGCGGCGGGGCCGCACCCATCAGATTCGGCGGAGCGACGCCCACCATGGTTCCCTTCAACTTGTTCGGCATCGGACGCGGCGGTCCACCCGAAGCGGCCGGCGCAGCAGGTGCCGGATTCGCGGACGGCGTGGGCGCGGCCGGAGGCGGCGTCGGCACCGCGGCACCGGGAGCAGGCGTCTGTCCCATGGGCGGCTGATTCATCATCAGCATCGTTCCCTTGAACTTCGCGCCGCCACCCGCCGGAGCTCCGGCAGCCTTGAGTTGGGACCCGCACTTGGTGCACGTCGCCGCAGTATCGATGTTTTGGGTGCCGCAGTTCGGACAGAACACGGGAGGACCTCTCTCTCGTTCCCGCGGTCGGAGCTCGGACCTCGGGGAACGGGACGAATCGGGACGGATGGAGACGCGAAAGCTGCGATCGCCGAGGATAGCGACTTCCGTTTTCGCGCGAAAAGAATTTGATGGGCCGACCAGGACGTCGTCCGGCGGGCACGGCGGGACGGTCCGGTGGTCGCCGTCGACGCGGTCGACGGTCCGGGTCGGTGCGGCTGGGACCATCCGTTCAGGCGGAACCATCCCTTGACACTGATCGTCCGTCGCCGCTACTAGCTTGCGCCCGAGGGCGGAGGGTACGTGCCCACGCTTCCATCCACGTCCGTCGATCGTCGACGCGGATGGAGGTCACCCCCCCTGCCCCGAATCCCATCCCGCGCGACGCCAGGAACCGATCTCGATGCCCTTCGCTCTTACCGAAGACCGCGAGCGACAACTCCAAGACCTTCTCAAGAAATATCCGACCAAGATGGCGGCGTGCATCCCGCTCCTCCATCTGTGTCAGGAGCAGAACGGCTGGGTGAGTGACGAGGTCGTCGACTTCGTGGCGACGAAGCTCGAACTCGCGACGTCCCATGTCCGCGGGGTCGTGACCTTCTACACGCTCTTCAACCAGAAGCCGGTGGGCAAGCACCAGGTCTGGGTGTGCCGCACGCTTCCCTGCGCGCTCCGCGGCGCCGATTCGGTGCTCCACCACTGCGAAAAGCGTCTCGGCATCCACTCCGGCGAAACCACCCCGGACGGCAAGGTCACGCTCCGGACGGCGGAATGCCTCGCCTCGTGCGGAACCGCGCCGATGATGCAGGTCGACAAGGAGTACCACGAGAACCTCACGCCCGAGCGCATCGACGCGATTCTCGAGAAGCTCACGGGTTCGCCCGTGAAGGGAGGCTGACGCGCCATGATCAAGCGCACGGATTTCCTCACGCGGACGTACGCGCTGCCGAACGGTTGGACCCTCGAAGCTTACGAGCGCACGGGCGGCTACCAGGGCGTGAAGAAGGCCCTCCTCGGCATGACCAAGGAGCAGGTCGTCGAAGAGGCGAAGAAGGCGAACATCCGCGGTCGCGGCGGCGCCGGCTTCCCCATGGGCGTGAAGTGGAGCTTCATGCGGCCCCACCCGACGAAGCCTGCCTACCTCGTCATCAACGCCGACGAAGGCGAGCCCGGAACGCACAAAGACCGCACCATCATGGAGCTGAACCCGCACTCCGTGGTCGAGGGGTGCATCATCGGCTGCTACGGCATCGGCGCCCACGCCGCGTACATCTACGTGCGCGACGAGCTCCACCTCTCGAAGGCCCGCCTCGAAGGCGCGATCAAGGAAGCCTACGCGAAGGGCTACCTCGGCAAGACGCCGTTCGGCAAATCGTACCCGGTGGACGTCTACGTCCACACGGGCGCCGGCGCGTACATCTGCGGCGAAGAGACGTCGCTCCTCAACTCCCTGGAGGGCAAGCGCGGCGAGCCTCGTCTCAAGCCGCCCTTCCCGGCCCAGGCCGGCGCCTTCGGGTGCCCGACGACGGTGAACAACCTCGAGACCATCGCCATCGTCCCCACGGCATTCACCATGGGATGCGAGGCGTTCTCGAAGCTCTCGGCCCTCCACCACATCAACGACGGTGGCGCCCGCCTCTTCGGGATCAACGGCCACGTGAACAAGGGCGGCGTCCACGAACTTGCCGTCGGCGTCACCATCAACGAGCTCATCGAGCTCGGCGGCGGCGTCACGGGCGGGCGGAAACCGCTCTGCGTGATCCCCGGAGGCTCGTCGACTCCGGTGCTCCTGCCGAGCGAGAAGGTCCACGCGCCGGACGAGAAGAACCCCCTCCATCCGTGGCACGGCCAGAGCGTCTTCGACGTTCCCCTCGGTGTCGACACCATGCGCGGCGTCGGAACGATGCTCGGCACGTGCTGCGTGACGGTCCTCGCCGAAGGCACGTGCCCCGTGCTCGCGATGGAGAACCTCATGCAGTTCTACCGCCTCGAGTCCTGCGGTCAGTGCACGCCGTGCCGCGAAGGCTCGGCGTGGCTCTTCCGCACCGTCACGAAGATCCTCGACGGCCACGCGTCCATGGACGAACTCGACGCCCTCTCGGACATCGCCTCCAACATCATGGGCAACACCATCTGCGCCTTCGGTGAAGGCACGGCGATGCCTGCCATGGGATTCCTCAAGAAGTTCCGGAAGGACTTCGAAGCCTACGTGCGCGGCGAGAAGAAGCGCGCCAACGCGACGCTCGTCGTGAGCTGACCCGGTCGAAAGGTTCGGACGATGCTTCCCCTCGGGTACGTCTACTTCTGGCTCTGCGCCGCGGTGGCCATCTTCGGCGCCCTGGTCACGATCCTGGCGAAGGATCCCGTGCGCGGCGCGCTCGGCCTCCTGACCTCCATCATCGCCGTCGCGGGCCACTTCCTCGCCCTCCACGCGCAGTTCCTGGCGGCCATCCAGCTCATCGTCTACGCCGGCGCCGTCGTCGTCATCTTCATGTTCGTCATCATGGTGCTCGGCAAAGGCGCCCGGTACGTGCGTGACGGTCGCGGACTCGTGGCGCGGGTCTTCGCGGGCGCGCTCTTCGCGACGTCGTCGGGCGTCGTCCTCTTCCTCGTGGCCAAGAGCCAGTCGTTCGCGAAGCTTTCGCTGCGCTGGCCCGTGTCCCCGCCGACGAAGGACTTCGGCGGCACCGATGCCGTGGGCCGTCAGCTTTTCACGGACGGCATCGTCCCGTTCGAGCTCTCTTCGGCCCTCCTCATGGTCGCTGCCATCGGCGCCATCGCCATCGCGAAGGGCAAGTCGAACGCCAAGAAGCGCGCCGCCGAAGTCGCCGCGGCTTCGCTCACGTCGTCCGGGTCGTCCGACTCCGCACTCCCCGGCGCCCTCACCGAGAGCAAGGCCCACGGATGATTCCCGTCGAACACTACGTCCTCCTCAGTGCGATCCTGTTCACCATCGGGTCGGTGGGTTTCCTCGTCCGCCGGAACGTGATCTTCGCGCTCATGTCCATCGAGCTCATGCTGAACGCGGCGAACCTCGCGCTGGTCGCGTTCAACCGCGCGCACGTGAACGACCACACGGGTCACGTGTTCGCGTTCTTCGTGATCGCCGTCGCCGCGGCCGAGTCTTCGGTCGGCCTGGCGCTCGTCATCGCGCTCTACCGGCTGAAGCGCACGGTGCGTTCCGACGACGCCGACCTTCTCAAGAACTGATTCAGGGAACCCGGACTCGCACGATCCATGGAAACCGGTCACTCAGCTTCCTCCCCCGCCCTGTTCTCGCTCTTCGCGGCGAACGATTTCGCCCTGCTCGGGCTGATCCTCCTGATGCCGCTGGTCGGCGCGTTCGTGAACGGCGTGTTCGGCAAGCGGCTCGGCAAGAGCGCCGTGCGGCTCATGGCGCTCACGGCCCTCGGCGTGAGCTTCCTCGCCGCCTGCGCCACCTTCGTCACCCTCTTCCAGTACGCCCACGAGCACCACGGCGAGCACGTGAAGCTCGCGTGGTCCGCCTGGGACTGGATGTACACGACGGGCAACACGGCGGGCTACGTCCCCATCGACATCCGCTTCAGCGTCGACGCGCTTTCCGGGATCATGATGCTCGTCATCACGGGCGTCGGCTTCCTCATCCACCTCTACTCGTCCGCCTACATGGAGAACGACCCGGGGTACTGGCGCTTCTTCGCCTATCTGAATCTCTTCATCTTCTCGATGCTCACGCTGGTGCTGGGCGACAACCTCCCGCTCCTTTTCGTGGGCTGGGAAGGTGTCGGTCTCTGCTCCTACCTCCTCATCGGATTCTGGTTCGAGAAGGGCGCGAACGCGGCGGCCGGCAAGAAGGCCTTCATCGCCAACCGCATCGGTGACTTCGGTCTCATCTGCGGCATGTTCCTCATCGCGCACTACACCGGCGCGCTCGACTGGTCCGGCATCGAGAAGAACGTCGGCGAACTCACGCAGACCAACCCGAGCTCGATGATCCACGTCTGGCCCGTCGGCAACGGGCAGTACAAGGACTTCTTCAAGTTCCTCCAGCCCGAGCACCCCTTCACGATCCTGCCGGCCACGGCCGTGGGCCTCGCCCTCTTCCTCGGTTGCACCGGCAAGAGCGCGCAGCTCCCGCTCTACGTGTGGCTCCCGGACGCCATGGCCGGCCCGACGCCGGTTTCCGCCCTCATCCACGCGGCCACCATGGTCACCGCGGGCGTGTACCTCGTCTGCCGGCTCTCGTTCCTCTTCGTGCTCTCGCCCGCCGTCATGACGACGATCGCGGTCACGGGTGCGGCGACGGCGCTCTTCGCGGCGACCATCGCCCTCGTCCAGAACGACATCAAGAAGGTCCTCGCCTATTCGACCGTGAGCCAACTCGGCTTCATGTTCCTCGGCGTCGGCGTCGGCGCGTTCACGGACGGCTTCTTCCACGTCTTCACGCACGCCTTCTTCAAGGCCTGCCTCTTCCTCGGATCCGGCAGCGTCATCCACGCGATGCACACCCGCATCCACGACGACGTCGCCTCCCAGGACATGCGGAACATGGGCGGGCTCAAGAAGTTCATGCCCGTCACGTTCTGGACGTTCACGCTCGCGACCCTTGCCATCATCGGCTTCCCGTTCCTCTCGGGCTTCTTCTCGAAGGACGAAATCCTCTTCAAGGCGTTCGTGAACCACAGCACGAACCCGGTGGCGCAGGCGCTCAAGGCGCAAGGTCTCTCCGTCTACGAACCGCCGATGTGGCTCGGAAAGGCCCTCTACGCGACCGGCATCCTCGCCGCGACGCTCACGGCCTTCTACATGTGCCGCGCGCTCATCCTCACGTTCTTCGGCGAGTTCCGCGGATGGAAGGTGGCGGAGGGCGTCGTCGCCGCCGACGACCATCACGATCACCACGACGACCACGGCGAGCATCCCGTGCTCCCGACGACCCCCGGCGCCGCACCGCACGAGTCGCCGTGGCCCATGACGTTGCCCCTCGTCGTCCTCGCCTCTTCTCGGTGTTCGCGGGCGCCCTCAACATGGGCCTCTTCCACATCCACCCGCTCGGGCACTGGCTCGAGCCGGTGTTCGCGACGGCGGTGCGCACGGTCACCGAACTTCCCGACGCCCACTCCTCGCCCGGCCCCCTCGCGGCCGGCGGAATCGCGTTCGCGGTCGGCTCCGGCATCGCGTTCTGATCTACGTTTCCCAGAAGGGCGCCGGCGAAGTCCATGGCCGAATCGGCGGGCCTCGCTCTACCGCCTGGTCTACGACAAGTGGCGCATCGACGAACTCTACGACGCCGTCGTCGTCGCGGCCGTCGAGTCCCTGGCCGAGACCTTCCTACGCCGTCGACAAGTACATCGTCGACGGGATCCTCGCGAAGGTGTCCGCCCTGCTCGTCGCGGGTGCCGGATCCATCCTCCGCGCCTTCCAGAACGGCGTGGTCCACTGCCTACGGCGCCGCGATGGTCGTCGGATTCGTCGGCATCGGCTGGTTCTTCGTGCAGCCGCGGGCGAACGTGACCGTGGTCGAGACCGGCGGGGACTACACCCTCGAAGCCGCCCCGGGCCTGGGGTACCAGTACCGATGGGACGCGGACGGCAACGGTGAACCCGACACCGAGAAATTCTCGAAGGCGGCCACCTCCCAGGCGTTGCACCTCGACCCGGGCGGCAAGAAGACCGTCCGTCTCGAGGTGACGAACGCGTTCGGACTCAAGGGTTCGAAGGAAGTGTCCCTCGAGCGCGTCGACGCACGCGCCGAAGTGATCAAGGCCGACACCCAAGGAGCCCACTGATGTCCGCCGCGCACGAAGCCGAACACGAAGCGCCTCGGCAAGCTCCCCTCGAACCGCCGTCCATGAACGCGATGCTCGGCTACGCCGCGCTCGCCGCCCTGGGCATCGTCATCGCGCGTTTCTCGGTCCCGCACGGCGGTGTGGCCGTGGTGTCCGCCGCCGTCGCGGCGTTCCTCCCCATGGGGCGTCCCGCGAAGGTCCGCATCGGCTTCGCCGTGATGGCCGCGCTCATCGCCGTGTTCGTCGCGGCGAATTGGCCCGCCGCCGTGGACGCCGTCCCCGAAGCGACCAACGCCACCGAACCGAAGGGCCTGCCTGTGGCTCATCGGCATCCCGCTGGCGGGCGCCGTCGCCGTGCTCTTCGCACCGCGCCAGAGCCACGGATTCCTCCAGGGCTTCACCCTGATCGTGATGGTCGCCACGCCCTTCGCGAGCCTGCCACTCCTCTCCGTCACGATGGGTTCGGGATTCCACTCTCAACCAGGACGTCGCCTGGTTGCCCTCCCTCGGCATCCACTACCACGTACCCCTCGACGGCCTGACGCTCTGGCTCGTCCTCCTGACGACGTTCGTCATGCCGATCGCGACCTACGCGTCGTTCGGTTCGATCCACATGCGACGAAGCTGACTGGTGCTTCGCGCCCTGCTCCTCCAGGCCGCGTTAAGGATCGGCGCCTTCGTCGCCATGGATCTCTTCCTCTTCTACGTGTTCTGGGAGCTGATGCTCATCCCCATGTACGTCATGATCGGCGTCTGGGGAGGCGCGAACCGCATCCAGGCGGCCATCAAGTTCTTCCTCTACACGATGTTCGGATCGGTGCTGATGCTCGGCGCCATCCTCTACCTCGCCTACGCGTATTCGAAGCTCTCCGGCGAGATGAGCTTCGACTACTTCGATCTCCAGCGCGTCATGCTGCCCCGCTCCACGCAGCTCTGGCTCTACGGGGCGTTCGCGCTGTCCTTCATCATCAAGGTCCCGATGTTCCCGGTGCACACGTGGCTCCCGGACGCGCACACCGAAGCGCCCACGGCGGGTTCCGTGATCCTCGCCGCGGTGATGCTGAAGCTCGGAACCTACGGATACCTGCGCTTCTGCCTGGGGCTCCTTCCCCGAGGCGTCCGCGGAGCTCGCGGCGAACCTCGCCGGTGTCGCCGTCCTCGGCGGCATCCTCTACGGCGCGCTCTGCGCCTGGCGTCAGGGACGACGTGAAGCGCCTCGTCGCCTACTCGTCCGTGGCCCACCTCGGTTACGTCATGCTCGGCATCTTCGCGCTGACGCCGGCGTCCTCGGGCTCAATCCTCCAGATGGTGAACCACGGCATCTCGACGGGCCTCCTCGGCGCGCTCGTCGGCGTCGTCTACGATCGCCGTCACACCCGCGCTCGACGACTACGGCGGTCTCGCCAAGGTCATGCTGGTCTACACGACGCTCTTCATCATCGCGTCGATGGCGAGCATCGGTCTGCCCGGAACGAACGGGTTCGTCGGCGAGTTCATGATCATCACGGGCACCTTCGTCACGGACAAGCTCGGTCACTTCGCCGGCGTCCAGGCGGCCGGTGCGGCCATCGGCGTCATCCTCGGCGCCATCTACATGCTCGGGGCCGTGCAGCGCATGTTCTTCGGACCGATCACGAAGCGCGAGAACGCGGTCCCTCGCGGACGTGAACGACCGCGAGCTCCTCGCGCTCGCGCCGCTCGTGGCGATGGTGTTCATCATCGGCTTCTTCCCGCGCGTCTTCCTCGTCCCGATGCGCGGCGCGGTGGAGCGCGTCCAGCACGACGTGATCACCCGCATCACGAAGAACCCGGCGCCGAAGTACTACTTCGGCAACCCGTCCCTCCTCCCGCGCGCGGCCGAAGCTCCGCCGAAACTCACCACGGGAACCGCCACGGCCGGTGGCGGTGAAGCCGTCGCTCCGCCCGCGGGCGCCCAAGCCGCCGCCGCACAACCCCGCCGCCGCTCAGGCCACGCCGCGCATCCCGCGCCGGCCGGTCACTGAACGCGTCCGAAGGAACTCGAACGATGGATCTTCTCTTCGCGCTCTCCCCCTTCGTCGTCCTCGGCGTCGGCGCCATGATGCTCATGATGGCGGAGGTGTTCTCGAAGCGTCAGGACGGCATCGCCGCCGGCGCCGCGCTTGACCTTCCTCGCGTCCGGCATCATGGCCGCCTCCGTGTGGATGGTCGGCATCGACAACCTCGAGGGGTCGGTGTCCTCGCCCCTGGATCGTCCTCGACAAGTTCACGCTCTTCTTCGAGATGCTCCTGTGTCTCGGCGGTGGTCTCGCGGCCCTCTCGCCGGCGGCTACCTCCACGAGCACGGCATCGATCGCGGCGAGTTCCACTCGCTGCTCCTCTTCGGGACCTTCGGCGCCATGATGGTCGTCGCCGCGGGAGACATGCTCACCATGTTCCTCGGTCTGGAGACGATGTCGATCGGCGCCTACGCGCTCACGGCGTTCCGCCGGGGATCGCCGCGATCCATCGAAGGCGCGCTCAAGTACTTCCTCCTCGGCCTCTTCGCCGCGGCCATCCTCCTCTACGGCTTCGCCCTGCTCTACGGCATGAGCGGGACGACGACCCTCGCGGGAGTCGGCGCGTACGTGAAGGCCACCGGCGGTTCGAGCTCCGTCGTCGTCGTCGCGATGATCATGGTCCTCGCGGCGCTCGCGTTCAAGGTGAGCGCCGTCCCCTTCCACATGGACGCCGGACGCGTACGAAGGTGCGCCGACGCCCGCCACCACCTTCATGGCCGTCGCCGTGAAGTCGGCGGCGTTCGCCATGATGCTCCGCGTCCTGCTCGGCATGTTCGGCGACGCGGCATCCATGTCCTGGGCCACGGGTTGGCCGCCGGTCCTCGCGGCCGTCGCCGTCCTCACCATGACGGTGGCGAACCTGATCGCCGGCCGTCAGGAGTCGGTCAAGCGGATGCTCGCGTACTCGAGCATCGCCCACGCCGGCTACCTACTCGTCGGTGTCGTCGCCACCATGCGCACCCAACCCCAGGCGACCGCGAGCATCCTCTTCTACCTGCTCACGTACACGGTCTCCACGGCCGGAGCGTTCGGTGCGCTCATCCTCGCCGGCAGCCACGGCAAGGAAGCCGTGAGCTACGAGGACCTCGCCGGCATCGGTCGTCGGAACCCCGCCGTCGCCTTGCCCTTCGCGCTCTTCCTGTTCTCCCTCGCCGGTGTCCCGCCCACGGCCGGATTCTTCGGCAAGTGGTTCATCTTCAAGTCGGCGATGGAGGGCGGGTTCTATTGGCTCGCGATCCTCGGCTTCGTCAACAGCGTCATCGGCGCGTACTACTACCTGCGCGTCCTCGTCGCGATGTACTTCAAGGAGCCGGTTCCGGGCGCGCCCGTCGCGATGCCGATGCGTTCCGGTTACGTCACGGCCGCCATCCTCGTGAGCGCGGTCCTCGTGATCCTCCTCGGCGTCGCGCCGGGGCACTCCCTCGACGTCGCCGTCCAAGCGGCCACCACGACCCCGAGCTGATCTCGTGCGTCCCGTCGTGCGCGTCGGCCTCGGACTCCTGACCGCCGCCACGATGGTGGCGTGCAAGCGTCCCCCTCCGTCCGCGTCGGCGGACGGGGGCCCCGCGGCGCCGCCGCCGAACGTGGTCTCGACGTCGGCCATGTCGGTGACGCCGGTACCGCGTTCGAGCGTCGAGAAGCTCGTGAACCCGGACGCGCTGCCGGCCTACAAGGGGCCCGTCGGGTCCATCGAGGGCACCGTGTTCGTGACGGGTCCCGAGGCGCCCGATGCCACGGACCCCAAGACCGGTCAGCCGTTCACGTATCGGAAATGCCCGGCCGCCAAGGCGACGCGCGCCAAGTCGTTCCGCACGGGTCCCTCCGACGCGGAAGGTCGGAGACCCCTCGTGGGTGCCGTGCTCGCGGTCACGGGGTACACGAACGCGTTCGTCCCGGAACAAGAGGAAGCGAAACACGTCGACGTCGCCGACTGCGCGGACTTCCCGCGCACGATCACGATGACCTTCGGCCAACGCCTCGAAATCGCGAACAAGACGAAGGACGTGTTCGCACCGCAATTCGACGCTCCTGGTCAGGGTGCGCTCATGGTGGCGCCTCCCGGCGCCGACGCCGTGAAGCTGTACCCACCGCACCCGGGATTCTTCCAGCTCGTCGAGCGCCTCGGCGACGACGCCATCGCCGCCGACGTCTACGTCCTCCTCCACCCGCTCCACACCACGTCGGGCGTCGACGGCCGCTACCGCATCGATCACGTACCGGTCGGCGCCCTCAAGATCGGCGTGCGCCTCGCGGCCGTGGGCGAGCTCGTGGTCGACGTCGACATCAAGGACGGCGTCGTCACCCGACGGGACCTCGTGCTCCCCTACGTTCCCCGACCGAAGGAATTCGGGACGATGTCGGACGCCGGGACGTCACGCACCGCGGACGCGGGCGCGAATCGCGTCATTCACTGACGACGCGACGCTCCCAGGACGTCCACGCCAGCCCCTCGAGAGCGCGCTTCACGCGACTCTTCTCGGCCGGATCTCGTGCGAGCTTCGTGGCGATCCCGGCGACGAGAGCGTCGCCGACGGCCGAGTCCACGAGGCGGGCCAAGGTCCCTCCGGCCACGGCACGTCCGTCCGCCCGCGCGAGCGCGACGTCGGCGAGCGCGACGCGCGCGTCCCGCGCCACGGCGGGTCCGAGGTGTCGCGCGAGATCGCGGACGTCCTTCGAGGAAGGATCGGTGAGCGCCAGCCAGAGGAGGCGGTGACGCGCGTCGGCCGAGGCGAGGATCGTCGCGACGCGCGTCGCGCGGAGCTCTCCGCGCCGGAGCGCGGCTTCCACCACGGCTTCGGGCACGGCATCGGAAGCATCCATGACCCCGTCGGCGAGAAGCGCCGCTTGCGGTCGCACGAGGAGCGGATCGCCCGGCGAGGCCGGCGCGTGAGGGAGGGCGCGGAGCAGATCGTGCAGGTCGGCAGCGTCGAACGCGATCCTCGACCACGTCGCGAACGCGACGAACGTGGACGCCGACACGGGACGGACGGAAACGTTCCGGAGCGCACGGGCATCGCCCGCCCCCGAGGCGAGGAGGATCAGCGTGGCGCCCGGGTGGTCCGGTTCGGCGCGGAGACGCGCCTCGGCGGACGCGCGGGCGTCGTCGACGCGACCGAGGAGCCAGGCGCGTCCCATCACTTCGTCGTTCGCGAGGCGGGCGCGGACGGCGCGTGCCTCGGCCTTCTTGACGTCCCCGGCGGCGAGCGCGTCGTCCACCGCGATCCGACCCGCGAACGTGACGAGCTCGCGCACGTCGTCCGAGGACCGCGGCAGCGTCCCGCCGTCGGCGAACGCATCGACGGTGGCCGCGAAGACGACACGGGCCTCGGCCTCGTACCCGGCGCCGAGCAAGGCGCGTGCGCGCCGGAGCACCGATTCCCGGTGGGACGCGCTTCGCCGCGCGACCTCGGCGAGTGCATACGCACCGGTCGCCAAGTCGCCGTGCGCGA
>JAXLYL010000022.1:0-124772 GCA_046351475.1 Polyangiaceae bacterium | reverse complement strand
GTCGTCCGTCGTGAAGGCGAGGAGGGTCGCGGGATTCGCCGTCGTCTCCGCGACGATCGCCGTCGTCGTTCCCGCGTGCAGCAATCCGCCGCGACTCCCTCCGGCATCCGCCGGCGACGCCGTCACGGCCCGACCGACGGTGGATGCCGGCGCGGCCCCTCCTTTCGTTCCCGTGGTCGCCACGTTCCTCGACCCCACGAACGTCGGCGCTCCGGTCACCGTGCGCGCTTGCGAATCGGTGGTGATCGCCGTCGCGAAAGGATCCCTCGTCGTCTTCGGCGAGTCGCTCGCGCCCTCGGACTCCGTGCTCGTGCGTGGGCGCCAGACCTTCGAGGTGAAGGGCGACGGCCTGGCCCTCGCCGTCGTCGTCACGCCGAAGGTGTGCGACGCGAACGATCGCACGCCGCCCACACACGACGTCGTGCGTGGTGGCGACGTCCCCGAACTGTCGTGGGCCTCCGGGACCATGCACGCTTCCCTCGATCGCCCCGACACCGGATCGGGGCTCGCCTATTTCGGACGCCTCCGCGGATCGGCCCCCGTCGCCGAACACGACCACGGGTCCAGTTGGGAAGTTCTCGCCGCCGTGGACGCCGCGGGAACGTTCACGCTCGACGGTGTCCCGCACCGGCTCGGGTCCCGTGGCATCGTCGTGGTCCCTCCCGGAACGCGCCACGCGTGGGCACCGGACGTGGGATCGAACCTCGTCGCGTTCCAGGTCTACGCACCGCCCGGTCCCGAACGTCGGTTCGTCGCGCTGGCTGCCGATGGGGGAACGGCCTCGCCCGTGGTCCCCGCCGCGGACGCGGGCCCCCGTCCGGACGCCGGATCGCGCAACGTACCGGGATCGCGCTAGGAATTCGGCGTACGCTCCCGGAAGGGAAACTTTCGGGGGCGTCGCACGTCCAACCGGAAGTCACTCCGAGCCGGCGCGCCCGCCGGTCGTCGTCCGTCCGAGGGTCGTCCATGCGCATTCCGAAAATCGTCCCGTGGAAGGTGGCCGCGCTCATGGCGACGGTCGTCCTCGCGACCTCCGCGGAGGCGCGGGCCGAATCCGTCCCCGACGACGGCCCGCGATTCCTCCCCGACGCGACCTTGCCCCTCGCGGCGACGCCGTCCGACGGCGTCGAGGGCGAGATCGTCGTCGACCTCCGGAACGACACGACCGACGCGGACGTCGCCGATCTCTCCCGCGAATACGGGATCGATCTCCGGCCCAACAGCGTCTTCAGCGGAGCGGAGCGGATCGAGCGGGCCGTCGTGGCGTCGCCTTCCGCGGTCGCGTCCCTCCTCGCGCGACTCCGTGGCGACCGTCGTGTGGAGCACGCCGAGCCCATGGCCATGCTCGGCGCCTACTTCGTGCCGGACGATCCGCTCTACGCGACGAAGCAGTGGCACCTCACCCGCGTGGGGGCCGAGACCGCGTGGAATTTCGGGTGCGGTCAGGGCGTCACGGTCGCCGTCATCGACACGGGGGTCGCTTGTTACGACAAGGGACCGTTCATGCGCGGGACGGACCTCGGCGGCACACGGTGCGTCCCCGGATACAACTTCGTGGACGACTCGGAAGATGCCTACGACGACCAAGGTCACGGCACCCACGTCGCCGGGACCATCGCGCAGACGACGCACAACGCGAAGGGCGTCGCCGGCCTCGCGTACTGCGCGCGACTCATGCCGGTGAAGGTCCTCACCAAGAGCGGCTGGGGAACGGTGGCGGACGTCGCCGAAGGGGTCCGTTTCGCCGCGGACCACGGCGCGGACGTGATCAACCTGAGCCTCGGCAGCCCCGTCGCGAGTTCGGTCCTCGAGGACGCGATCCGGCACGCGTTGGACAAGGGTGTCACCGTCGTGGCGGCCGCCGGAAACACGGGTCGCGGCGTCGGATATCCGGCGGCCTACCCGGACGTCCTCGCCGTCTCGGCCACGGACGCGAACGACAAGATCGCCTGGTTCTCGTCCCGGGGACGGGAGGTCTCCCTCGCGGCGCCCGGCGTTTCCGTCACGCAGCAGACGGTGTGCGACGGCGGCAAGAACAAGTGCGAACTCTTCGGTACGTTCCAGGGGACGAGCATGGCGGCCCCCCACGTCGCCGGAGTGGCCGCCATGGTCGTGGGCATGGGGGTCACCGGAAGGACGGCCGTTCGGGACGTTCTCCTCGGAACGGCGCGACCGAAGGAGGGCGCCGAGCTCTACGGCGCCGGGATCGTCGACGCGTCGACGGCCGTGCTCCACGTGTTCTGGCGGAAACTCGCGCTGCGATTCGTGGTGCTCGCCCTGGTCGCCGCGTGGGTCCGACGACGCATCACGCGTCGAGGTGGGGAGTTCGCGATCGGGACGGGCGAGGTCGCCGCGGCCCTGGTCGCCGGCACCGGGCTCCTGCCGTTTTTGCCCCTCTTCGGTCTCGCCCCGCGGCTCGGGACGAGTCGCCTCACGCTCGACCTCCTCGCACGTCCCTTCGGCGAATGGGATCTCGCGATCGGGACGGGCCTCCACGGGTGGCTGCCGTTCGCGAGCGCGTTGCCGGTCGTCCTCGGGACGGTCCTGTTCTTCGGCGTGAAGCGACTCCGTCCGACCTTGGGAGCGTTCGCCGTCGGCGCGTCCGCCTATCTCTTCGCGCTGGCCGTCGCCGGAGGCGTCGCCACTCCCTTGGGAGACTTCGGGACGCGTGTGTTCGCCGTCGCGAACGCCCTCGTCTGCGTGTGGATTGCACGTATCGCGCTGGATACCAAACGCGCCTGACGGCGGCGCGATCGCGGCTCGTGACTATCGGCACGTGCGCTGCGCGTAGACGTAGCTCGTGTCGGGCGGTCCGCATCGCGACGTCCCGGAACACGATTCGTTCTCGTCGCTGCAGAGTTCCTCCTCGGTGCCGGGAATGCACATCGGCTTGCAGGACGAGCCGTCCGTCCGACCGCCGCCCTGCCGGCAACACACGTTCCCGGACGGGCAGTCGGCGGCGTCGTCGCAACGGAGGAGATTCGCGCAGGTTCCGATCGTGCATTCGGGCGCGTCCGGGACGTCCAGGCAACACAGACCGGTGAACGGACTGCAGACGGTGGGCGTGCAGGCGACCGACGCGGAGATTCGCGGAAAACACGCGAGGGCGGCCGGGAGGGGAGAGCCCGTGTCGCCGCACGCCGAAGCGGACGGGCATCCTCGGAAGTCCGTCGAGCACATCGGCGTGTCCGGTGCGGCGCACGCGGAATCCGGCCGGCACGTGGCCGCCACGATGGGGCCGTTCGTCATGTCGCGTGTTCCGCAGCACACGAACCCCTGACCGCAATCCGACGTGTCGTCGCAGGAGAACCTCTGTTGCGTGCACGCGGCTTCGGCAGTGCATTGGTTGGGGAGGACGGGCTCGGCGCAGCAGAGCGGGCTCGCCGAGGTCGACGCGCAGTCGAGTCCCGTCCGGCAATGGATGCGCCCGGTCGCGCCCGATCCCCCGTCCGCGGGACCGAGCCCGGACTCGCTCGTTCCGGAGTCGCTCGCGTCGCGTGCCCCGTCGCCGGAACCGTCGTCGGCCGTGACGTCCGCTCCGGAGTCGCCGGCGTCACCGTCGTCGCGTCCGGGGTTCGTCGTCGCGTCGCCGGAGGAATCCGATCCGCCGTCGGGCCGGTTCGGAGCCCCGGCGTCTCCCGTCACGAGGGACGCGAGCGGCGACGGTTCGACGGAAGTCGCCACGGGACAGATGCGTGCCCCGTTGGCAGGGGCCGCGCACTGGAACCCGAAGTAGACGTTCGTGACGGTGCCACGGTCCGCGAAGGTGCAGAGGGAACCCGTGAGCGCGAACGTGTCGGTGCCGGTTCGTTCGTATTCGTCCGGGCCGAGCACGGCGACACCTTCGACTCCTGCGGGACCGCCGTCGAGGGCGAACGTGACGGCCACGTATCCCTGGTCGACGGCCGCCGGAGTGCGGAACGTGCATCCTTCCAGTCGTATCGCGCGAGAAAGGGTGGGGCAGGAACGGACGTCGAAGCACGGCGTGTCGACGCTGCCCGATGACGTCTCGCCGCGGGCGTCGACGCAGCGTCCCGCGCGGCACGTCTCGCCGTCGGGGTCGCACGTGAGGTTGCCGATGCACGACGCGTCGAACGTCGAACGTACGGGAAGGGACCGTCCTTCGGCGTAGGAGACGACGGCGACGACCCGGGCGAACGGAGTCGACCGATCGTCGTCGCAGGTCGCTCCGGCTCCTGCGTACCACTCCGAACGGATCCGCAACGGCGCCGCGTCTCTCACCTCCTGCGACGGAGACAGGGCGAGCGTCGACGCACGATCGAAGAGCGCGATCGTGTCGCCGGGATCGGCGTCCTCGCGTACGGGGTAGACCTGGCAGAACAGACGCCGTCCGGACGTGTCGTCCACGCGGAGACGGACGGACGTTTCGCCGCCGATCCGGACCCGGGACGCAGGCTCGTAGACGATGCCCGTCGCCGTTCCGCCACCGCACGCGGCGATCCCGAGGAACGTCACGATTCCGAGAGCCGCGGCGTGGCCTCGGACGTGGTTCATCGACACTCCCGCCGCGCGTAGCTGCGTGTGTTCACCGGAGGACCGCAGACCGTCCCCAGCGGGCATGTCTCGTTCAGATCGCCGCACAGTGGAATCTCCGTGCCCTCGCAGGACGCTTTGCAGGTCGACGCGGGAGGCCCCGAGACCCGGAGGCAACACACCGTCCCGGGACCGCAGTCGGAGAGGTCGTCGCAGAAAATCGGGGTCGCGCACGACCCGACGGTGCAGGTGGGCGCCGCCGACACGCAACAGCTCTCCGTCGGGACGGGGCAGTTCTCCGCACCGCACGCGACCGTCGCTTGCGGTGGCGTCATGCAGTGGTTCCGGGAGGGCCCGCCGGGGATTCCGGCGCCGCAGATCTCCCCCGCGCGGCATCCCCGGAAATCGGAGGAGCACAATCGGACGTTGGCCACGTCGCATTGCCCGCTCGGCGTGCAGGTCGCCCGCTTCCCCGGGCCCGAGGGCGTGGAAACCGTCGACTCGCAACATTCGAAACCGGGCCCGCAGTCTTCCGCGTCGTCGCAGGCGTACCGCGCGAGAGGGCAGAGCGAATCGGGACCGCAGACGGGCGTGGGGGAATTCGCTCCGACACAACACAGGTTCGACGGTCCGGTCCGATCGCAATACATCCCGTCCGCGCAGTGGATGCGTCCGAAGTCGTCGCCCCCGTCGAATCCGGTGCTCGCGTCGCTTCCCCCGTCGTCGCCCATGGACGCGGCCGAGTCCCGGGAACCGTCCGTCCTGGCGTCGGTCGCTCCCGAGTCGGTGCTCCCCCCGTCCCGCGTCGAGCCGTCCCCGAGGGTGGCATCTCTGGTCGCGGCATCTCCCGTCGCGGCGTCTCCCGTCGTGGCATCCAACACCGTCGCGTCGACCGGTGGACCGTCGGTTCGCGCGTCCGCGCCGCCGTCCGGAGTTCCGGGGCGGGACGTGTCTCCCGTCGTCACGATGCGCACGAGCGGGGATTCTTCCGCGCGGCCGGTCGTGACCGGGCACAACGCCGTGCCCTTCGTCGGCGCCTCGCACGCGAATCCGAAGTAGACGTCGGTGACGCTGCCGTCCTTCACGAGTTCGCACAGGCGACCGCCGAGTTCGACCGTGCGCCCGTCGACGCGGGCGACGTCTCCCGGCTCGGCGACCGCGGCGCCGCGAATCGGGGGGTCGCCGGACGTCGCCCCGGGGAACGTGAACGCGACCGCGACGTACCCGCGATCCGGATCCTCGCCCGTGGTGAACCGGCAGGGCGATCCCGCGGACGAAACGCGGGCGAGGGTCGGACACGCGCGGATGTCGAAGCATCCGTCCCCGACGGACCCGGACGTCGTGGTCGCACGGGCGTCGACGCACGCTCCTCGCGAACAGGTCTCGGAGACAGGGTCGCACCCGAGGACGCCGACGCACGCCACGTCGAAGGTGGATCGGAGTTCGAGCGTCTTGCCGGCGGCGTACCCGACGATCGCGACGTGCCGGGCGATCGGACTTCCCGTGGTGCGATCGCAGTCGGCGGCGGCGGCGCGCGGATGGAGCTCGGCGACGATGCGGACCGTCGAGGTCGTCCGCTCCCGCGGAGACAACACGATCGACGAGACGTGATCCATGAGGGCCATGGTCTCGCCCGGCGTCCGCGACTCGTCGACGCGGTACACCTGGCAGAACGCGAGCGTTCCGGTCGCCTCGAAGACGCGCAGCACCACGTCCGCCTCTCCCGCGAGCGTCACGAGCGACGACGGGGTGTAACGGATGGCGGTCGCCTCGCTGGTGCACGCGGCCATGGTGGCCGCGGCGATGGCGATCGCGGAGATCGCGGAGACGGTGTACGCCCGCTTCCGGTTCGTGCGGCGGCCCATGGGAGAGACGCCGATCCTACGCGAATGGGGCGGGTTTGCCCTACCGGAGTCGCCGGATCCGAGTGATCCGAAAGGCGGAGATCTCCGCGGGGCGGGACGTGCGACGCCGTGCGTCCGGGAAGGGGACGGGGAATCGTGCCTCCCCTGCGGGATGCGGGCTATACTCGAGATCGATGTCCTTGAAGATCGACCAAGACCACTCGCGGTTCCGGGGCATCGTTCGCGGGCGCATCCGCGAGAACTTGCGGAAGTACATCTCGCAAGGGGAGTTGATCGGACGTCAAGGCAAGGACGTCGTCTCGATTCCCATCCCCCACATCGACATCCCGCGCTTCCGATTCTCCGACAAGCAGCAGGGAGGCGCCGGTCAGGGCGACGGTGACGCCGGCGACCCCGTCGGTGGCGGCGAAGGCGAAGAGGGCGAGGGCGGGAAGAAGGCGGGCGAAGGCGCGGGCGAACACACGCTCGAAGTCGACGTCACCCTCGACGAACTCGCCGCCATCCTCGCCGAGGAACTCGAACTCCCGGACATCCTCGACAAGGGGAAGTCGAAACTCATCAACGCGAAGGATCGCTACACCGGCATCCGCCGCGTGGGCCCCGAGTCGCTCCGAAGTTTCCGCCGCACGTACCGCGAGGCGTTGAAACGCCAGATCTCCGTCGGCAGCTACGCCCCCGATCGTCCCGTCATCATCCCCATCCCGGACGACAAGCGGTACCGGAGCTGGAAAACGGTCGCCGAGCCCGTGGCGAACGCCGTCATCGTCTACATGATGGACGTGTCCGGCTCCATGGGCGACGAGCAGAAGGAGATCGTCCGTATCGAGAGCTTCTGGATCGATACGTGGCTCAAGAAGCAATACAAGGGCCTCGAGAGCCGCTACATCATCCACGACGCCGTCGCGCGCGAGGTCGATCGGGAGACCTTCTTCCACACGCGCGAGAGCGGCGGCACGATGATCTCGAGCGCGTACAAGCTCTGCTCGCAGCTCATCGACGACCACTACCCGCCGGAGGAGTGGAACATCTACCCGTTCCACTTCTCCGACGGCGACAACTGGTCCATGGACGACACGCTGCTCTGCGTGCAGCTCATGAAGGAGAAGCTCCTTCCGCGCGTGAACATGTTCGCGTACGGCCAGGTCGAGAGCCCGTACGGGTCGGGACAATTCGTGAAGGACCTCCGCGAACATTTCGCGAAGGACGAACGCGTCGTCACCAGCGAGATCCGGGACAAGGACGCGATCGTCGGGAGCATCAAGGACTTCCTCGGGAAGGGGAAATAAGGATGAGCGAGTTCGCGCTGAAGACCGCCCTCCCGCAGTACCTCCGCGCCGAGCAGACGAAGATCGAGAAGATCGCGGGCGAGTCCGGGCTCGACTTCTTCCCGACCGTCTTCGAGATCCTCACCTACGACCAGATGAACGAAATCGCGGCGTACGGCGGGTTCCCGAACCGCTACCCGCACTGGCGCTTCGGCATGGAGTACGAGCGCCTCTCGAAGAGCTACGAGTACGGCCTCTCGAAGATCTACGAGATGGTCATCAACAACAACCCCTCGTACGCGTACCTGCTGGAGGGCAACTCGCTCGTCGACCAGAAGCTCGTCATGGCCCACGTGTACGGCCACGTCGACTTCTTCAAGAACAACTACTGCTTCCGTTCGACGGACCTCGACATCGGCGGTCGCACGACCGATCCCGCGAAACGTGGCGCCAACTACGACCCGGCGCGACGCTGGATCGACAAGATGGCGAACCACGGCGCGCGCATCCGCCGCCACGTCGCGCGGCAAGGCATCAACAAGATCGAGGACTTCATCGATCACTGCCTCTCGATCGAGAACCTCATCGACCCGCACGCGCCGTTCAGCGGCAAGACCGAGCGGAGCACGCCCGACCTCGAGACCGAGACGGCGCAGGAAGTTCCGCGTCTCCGCGCGAAGGACTACATGCAGTCCTTCATCAACCCCGAGGAGTACCTCGAGGAGCAGCGGCAGAAGATCGAGGCGCAGAAGGAGAAGTCCCGGAAGTTCCCGGAGCGATCCGAGCGCGACGTGCTCAAGTTCCTGATGGACCACGCTCCCCTCGAGCGGTGGGAGCGTGACGTCCTCGAGGTCATCCGCGAGGAGGCCTACTACTTCGTGCCGCAGATGCAGACGAAGATCATGAACGAGGGATGGGCCAGCTACTGGCACTCCCGACTCATGACCGAGAAGATCTGCGACGCCTCCGAGATCGTCGACTACGCCGACGCGAACGCGGGCGTCATGGCGACGGGGAAGGGGCAGCTCAATCCCTACAAGCTCGGCGTGGAACTCTACCGGAGCATCGAGGAGCGCTGGGATCGCGGACAGTTCGGCCGCGAGTGGGAGGAGTGCGACGACCTCGACGCCAAGCGGAACTGGAACCTCCGGCTCGGGCTCGGCAAGAAGAAGATCTTCGAGGTGCGTTCGCTCTACAACGACGTCACCTTCATCGACGAGTTCCTCACGCCGGACTTCTGCCGCGATCACAAGCTCTTCTCGTTCGGCTGGTCGAACCGCAACGAGCGTTTCGAGATCGAGACCCGCGAGTTCAAGGCCGTGAAGGAGAAGCTCCTCTTCCAGCTCACGAACGCCGGGCAGCCCTTCATCTACGTCGAGGACGCGAACTTCGAGAACCGCGGCGAGCTCCTCCTCCGGCACGATCACCAGGGCATGGATCTGCGCGCCGACTACGCGCGCGAGGTCCTGAAGAGCCTCGTGCGCATCTGGAAACGCCCCGTGAACGTGACGACCATCGCCGAGAACAAGACCGTGGTGCTCCGATTCGACGGCAAGGAGCACACGAGCCGCGCCACGAAGTCGTGAGCACCGCGACCCCCTTCGTCCGTGATCCGAACGATTGGCTCCGGCGACACAGCCCGAGCGAATGGATCCGCGCCGCGCTGGGCGAGGTCGGTCGCGCCGAGGAAGCGAGTCGCGCACGGCAGGCCCGCACGTTCGTGACGACCGCGAAACGCGCCGCGGGCATGGCGCTCAACGCGATCCTCCTCCTCGAGGACAAACCCGGGTGGGGACGATCGTACGTCGAGCACCTCACGGGGCTCGCGGGAGACGCCAGCGTCCCGGAAGCGGTGCGCGTCGCCGCGCGGACGGTGCTCGAATCGGCACCGCCTTCGAACGGCATAGTGACGCTCCGGACGAAGTCCGCGGACGAACGTGTCCTCGAAGCGTGCCGGGACGTCGTGGCCCACGCGTTCGCCGTCGCCGTCCGTCACGGAGCGATGCCCTCGCCATGACGCGTGCTCTCGCGACGACGGTTCTTGCGTGCGTCCTCGCCGTCGGATGCGGTGCGCCCTCCCGCGCGCCGGCGACACCTCTTCCGGAACTCCCGACGACGCCGCGCTCCTCCGAAGGGACGGACGAAGCACGTGCGGGAATGAGCGATCGTGGACCGTCACCGACGAACGCGCCCGCGCCCGACGTCGCGCCGAAGGCCTCGCCGTCCGCCGCCGTGCCGTCCGTTCCCGTGACGGGGGCGACGCGCCCTCCTCCTCCCGATCCGTTCCTCCCCCTCGCGCCATCCGAACCCAAGTCGAAGTCCGAGATCGAGCTCGCGAAGGGAGACGCCGCTTACCGCGCGAAAGCGTGGAAGGACGCGCGCGCCGCGTACGGGGCCGCGAAGACGCTCGCGCCGAAAGCGGCCGCGCCGATCGTGGGGCTCGCGCGCACGGCCCTCGCCGAGATCGATCTCCCGGAGGACTTCGCCGCGGGCAAGGGAAACAAGGTGGTCGCCGCGGTCGCGCGCGATCTCCAGAAGGCCGTCGAGCTCGAAGCGACGTCCGGCATCGCGTGGGTCGAGAAGGGGCGCGTCCTGCTCCTCGCCGGCGACGCCGATCAGGCTCTCCGGGCCGCGAAACGTGGTGCGGAGCTCCTGCCCGACGCCGCCGAAGCGCAGTCGGCGCTCGGCATCGCGCTCCTCGCGACGGGACGTCCCGCCGAGTCCGTCGAACCGCTGACGACCGCATCCCGACTGGAGCCCGACTCGCCGGCGCGTCTCGGGAACCTCGGCACGGTGCTCTTCATGACGGGCAAGGTGGACGAAGCGGTCTCGGCTTACGATCGTGCGGTCCGTCTCGACCCCACGAACGCCCGCACGCGCTCGGATCTCGGAACTGCGCTCCTCGCGTCGAACGATCTGGCCCGTGGCACCCGCGAGCTCGAGGAGGCCGTCCGGCTCGACGAGCGACGGGCCACGTTCCGCTCCAATCTCGGCTACGCGTACCAGCTCCAGAACCGGTTCCCGGAGGCCATCGCCAAGTACCGCGAGGCCATCGCGCTGGACGCGACCCTGGCCAGCGCGTGGATCAACCTCGCGACCGCTCTCTCCGCCGATCCGAAGACGCGCGCGGAGGCACGTGCCGCGCTCCTTCGCGCGAAGGCCATCGACCCGACCGATCCGCGCGTGAAGGCGAACCTCGACGAGCTCGACGCGCTCGAACGCGCGCACTGAGCGATCCGGAATCCCGCGCGTCGATCAAGCGCAATGTGGAGGGCCGTCGTCCGGATCTGCCCGGTTACGGAAGCGCGAACGCCCCATGATTTTCCGGCACGCGGGAGTCCTCGTCAGGGCGACGCGGCACGCGCATGGACGAGTCGTTCGCGCGCGCGTGCACGTCGCTTCCGTACGCGATCCCTGCTTGACCACACGTCGAAGGGGCGCGTAGCTTTCCCGACCATTCGAAGTTCGCAACACGTGGAACTGGAGGCATCACGATGGCTGTCGGCAGAGTGAAGTGGTTCAACGACGAGAAGGGCTGGGGCTTCATCAAGCAGGATGACGGAGCGGACGTGTTCGTCCACTACTCCCAGATCGTCGGCGACGGTCGTCGTCGCCTCTTCGAGGACGAGTTGGTCGACTTCGAGATCAAGGAAGGTCCCAAGGGCCTCCAGGCCGTCAACGTCCAGCGTCAAGCCGGCGCCCAGACCTGACCGATCCACGACGTCTCTCCCGCCCGGAGAGACGTATCCCGGACGCCCGTGAAGCTTCGCGCTTCGCGGGCGTTCCGCATTTCGGGAACCGACGCGGAGGAGACGTGGGTCAGGGACCGAAGCCGACGCCGAACGCCCCGAGGATGGTCTTCGCCACGGCCTCCGTGTTGCCTTCCTGCCCGAGCTCGGCGAACACGAACCCGCCGAGGGAGAGCCCGAGGAGGATGTCCACGATGCCTTCCGGATCGAGATCGGCGCGGATGCGGCCGTCCCGCTGTCCGAGGACCACGTGCATCTTGAATCGCTGCCGCACCTTCTGGGACGCCTCGAGGTACTTCTCGCGCACGAGCGCACTCTTCGCGCAGGCGGCGAGCGTGTGGTGGAAGCGCCATTTCTCGCTGCCGCGGAGCGTGGAACGTTCCTTCCGGAGTTCGTCGTTGAACTTGCCGAGGAGCGCCAGGAGATCGCCCGGCGGATTCACGTCCATCATGTCGACGGCGAACGCGCCCATGATGGTCTCGAGCATGGTCGCCACCAGCTCCTCGCGGTCGGCGAAGTAGTTGTAGAACGTGGCGCGGGAGATCCCCGCCTTCTCGCACACGTCCTTCACGCTCGGGTCGTCGAGTCCGTCGGCGACGCAGAGTTCGATGGCGGCTTCGAGGATCCGGCTGCGTGTGTCGTCGGTCGATTCGGGGCTCATGCGGGCGCCTCTCCTGGGGGAGAAGCGTCTCATGGTACCCGAGATCGTCCGCGGCCCGTGTTCGACTTCCGGGACTTCCGGGACTTCCGGCGGACGGAGGGCGGCGCTCACAGGTTCTTGCATCCGAAGAGGGAGGGAACGAGCGACGGCGTGACCCACGACGGGAACTGCGTGATCTTCGGGTAGTACGTGAGGAACGTGAAACACATCTCGTCGTCCGTGCCTTCGCCGAAGGTCATCTTCTTGTCGCTGGTGTTGTTCCACGAGCACGTGGTCCGGATCACGTCCCCGGGGTTCACCTCGTTGGCCGCCGGGTAGGTCGCCTGGTTCTGGTAGTTGTACGCGGGCTCGTCCACGATCTTCTCCGGAGTGCCGAGTCCTCCGTTCGGCACACGAACCGAGCTGATGGCGGTGCCCATCTTGTGCATGTGCGGCGTCGCGCCGAAGATCTTCACGCCCTTGAAGTTCTGATCGAGCGTGTAATCGCACTGGTATTTGAGCGAGGCACGGGGAGGGATGGTGAAGCCCATGCCTCCGAACGCGAGGACGTCCGCGTCGTATTTCCGGAGCGTCTCCGTCGTGCAGAAGTCGAACCCGGTCTGATCGGTCTGGTTCGGGAGCGCCTTCACGTTGTTGTAGTGGAGCTGGATGACGTAGTGGACGGTGCCTTCCTCCGGGAAACCGGCCTCGTCGGGGAGCACCTGGTACTTCCCGCCCGGCGCCCATCCGGACACGAGACGCCAATCCGCGGAGCCCGCCGGCGAACACTCCTTCGTCTCCGATCCGTACGACGACGACGCCTGGAAGAGGAGGATGTGGTGGAGGATCGTCGTGTTGTCGACCTTCGGGGCGAGCGCGGTGATGTGGCGTTTCTTCGGCACGGTGACGTCGAACCCGAAACACACGTACTGGTCCGGCGACGTCGTGGACATGGTCCACGCCTTCTGCGGCTTGAGCGTGCGGTCGGGGGTGCAGGGGAGCTTCTCGGCGGCGCCCGTCGTCGACGCGGTCGTGCACGTCTCGGTGGAGCGTTCCTTCCGGCCGTCGAACCACGCGTTCATCGTGGCGAGTTCGGTGGCCGACAGGCGCGCCCCCGGCGGCGGCGGCATGGGGCTCCGGTCGTCGACGATACGGGCCTTCACCCGTTCCCACGTCTTCGACGATCCCGCGGCGACCATCAAGTCGTCGAAGGAGAGGAGCGTGTTCGGCGCGCCGGCGGAAGGCTTCGCCCCGTGGCAGTCGCCGCAGCGGTCCTCGAGGACCTTCCGAACCGCGCAGGGAAGGCCGTTGGCCGTGCCCGCGATCGGCGTCGACTGGGGACCGTCGTCGCCCGAACCGTTGCCTCCCGAACGGGACGCGCCTCCCGCGTCGAAGGACGTCTCGGACCGCACGTCGGCTTCCTTGCCGAGTTCGGAGAGACCCGTCGAATCGCCACACGCGACGAGCCACGCCGCGAACGCGATCATGATCGCCGACCAAAAACCTCCCGACATGCGCGTGAGCATGGAGTCCTCCCGAAGCGCGGAAGCGGGCCTCCGAGGATCCACGGCGGGATCCCCAGGGTTCGTCCGTGGCGCTGGGAAGACGTAGAGCAACGGTCGCGCCAACGGACCGACGGCCATATTCCCGGGAAAAATGGGATTCGTGGGAGGTGCAGGCGGTGCGACCGCGGGCCGATCGGTGAACGAACCGCACTCGACACTTCGCGGGGAAGTGTCGCGTACCCGCCGGTTCCCGTTCCGTCAGATCATGCGGGGGACGGATTCCACCCGGAACGTGCCCGACGACGGGTCGAGCACGTGGGCCTCCACGTTCGCGAGCTTGCCGGTGTCGTCGAAGTCGTAGACGTTGAACCCGGCCATGCGCCCGGCCTCTTCGTGGTGCAGGGACGCCGACGTCGCCCCGACGGAAACGACGCCGCCTCCGGGAACGTCCTCCTGGATGCGCTTGTGCAAGTGACCGTGGAGCACGAGACCGCGCGGGAGGTGGGCGATGCGGGCGAGGAGATCGTCGGCGTCGTGGAGCCCTTCGAAGAGCGTCTTCGTGCGCGAACGCGGGTTGTGCACCGGATGATGGACGAGGAACACCGGCGTCCGCTTGTCGACCTCGGGGTGGGCGAGGATCCGGGCGAGGGCGTCGAGCTGCTTCTTGCCGACGACGCCCGCGGCGACGAGGGGAGGGCGGGGCACGGCACTCGAGAGGCCGATGATGGCGAGCGGCCCACGCAGCTTCACGAACGGGAACCGACCGTGGCCGAGGGGAACGGCGAGCTCGGGCAGGTCGCTCGTCATGTAGTCGGCGAAGTAAGTGCCGAAACGGCCGGCCTTCATGGCGCCGCGCGTGTAGACGTCGTGGTTGCCGGGGACGGCGCTCACGTGTTTCGTACCCGTCCCGAGCTCCTCGTGGAGGAGCTTCACCGCGAACTCGTACTCGCCCTCGAGCGCGAGGTTCGTGATGTCGCCGGTGATGACGATCTCGTCCGCCTTCGCGTTCCGGATCTCGCGGGCGAGGGCGCGTACGTACTCGGAGCGGTGCTTGTGGTTCCGCTTGAACCGGAGGTTCGCGTAGCCCGTGAGGCGCTTGTTCACGAAGCGACTCCAGGTGGCCCCCTCGAGATTCAGGAGGTGGAGGTCCGAGATGTGCGCGATTCGCATGGGGGTCTCCTCGGAGAGGATCAGTCGCCTTCGGGAAAGTGTGCGTCCGCGGCGCAGCGGAAGCCAATCGTGGACGTACGCATGAGCGTGGAAAATCCGCGGGAGGCGCCCCGGAGCCACGGCGCGCCCTCTTCGTAGGACCCGCCGCGGATGACGTGGAAGCCGCCGCTCGTGGCGCCGCGGGGATTTTTCACCGCCACCTCGCCGTAGCCGAAGCCGTTCTCGTTCACGTCGTAGACGTCGTGGACCCACTCGGAAACGTTCCCCGCGAGGTCGTGGATGCCGAGGGGCGTGCGTCCGTCGGGAAACGAACCGACCGGGGCCAGGCCGAGGTAGCCGTCGGTGGCGTCGGTCTCGTCGTGGGAGAAGGCGCCGTGGTTGGCGAGATGCGGGTTCCAGTTCGTGCCCCACGGGTATTCGCGTCCGTTCGGACCACGGGCGGCGAACTCCCACTCGGCTTCCGTGGGCAGGCGCCCGCCGCGGAAGCGGCAATAGTCCACGGCGTCGTCCCAGCGCACGTGGGTCACCGGGAAGTCGGGGCGATCGAAGCGCGCGTCTCCCGGGACGAAGCCGGGAGGTGCACACGCTCCTTCCGCCACGCATTCGCCGTAGGCCGCCACGGTGACCTCCGTGATGTCGAGCGCGAAGGGGGAGAGGACGACCTCGTGGGCGAGTCCTTCGGCCCGGAAGCGGTTCGACGCGTCGTCGCACCGGGATCGGAGGACTTCCTTCCGGCATGCGAGGACGGCGCGGACCATGTCGTTCGCGGTCGAGCCCATGACGAAGATGCCCCCCGGAAGGCGCACGCGGCCGCGCACGGGGAGGAACAGCACCGTGCCGTCGAGACGCGGCGTCCGAGCGGCTTCCGCACCGGGGACCGTGGCGGCGGAGACGACGGCGAACGCGACGAGGAAGGACGCGCTCCGTTTCCGTCGTGGGGACACGTCCGCGGGGACCATGGCGCCGCGTCCGTCAGCCCGTGAGGATCCGCATCGGGTGTTCGAGGAGCGTGCGGAGCTCGGCGAGGAACGATGCACCCACGGCGCCGTCGATCACGCGATGATCGCAGGAGAGCGTGAGTGCGAGCTTCTTCCCGGGGACCACGGCGCCGTCCCTCACGACGGGGACGTCCCGCGTCTGGCCCACGGCGAGGATCGCGCCCTCCGGCGGATTGATGACGGCGGAGAACTCGTCGATGCCGAACATGCCGAGATTTGAGATGGAGAAGGTGCCGTCCATCATCTCCTCGGGCTTGAGCTTCTTCGCGCGGGCCCGTGCCGCGAGGTCGCGCACTTCCGCCGCGATGGCGACGACGCTCTTCTGGTCCGCGTTCCGCACCACGGGCGTCACGAGACCTTCCGGCACGGCGACGGCGACGGACACGTCGACGCGGTTGTGGACGAGGATGGCGTCCGCCGTGAACTGGGCGTTGCATTCGGGGACGCGAACGAGGGCCCCGGCCACGGCCTTGATCAGGAGATCGTTGATCGAGATCTTGAGGGGACGATCGTTCGGATCCACGTCCTTCTTCTTGCCGCCGGCCTTGGCGAGGTCGTCGTTGATGCGCTCACGGAACTCCGTGAGGGCGTCGGCGTCCACGTCGATGGTCAGGTAGAAGTGGGGGACCGTCGTCTTCGATTCGGTGAGCCGCCGCGCGATGGTCTTCCGCATGGGCGACAGGGGCCGCACTTCGGGCTTCGCGAGGGCGGTCTCGACGGCGAGTGCCGTGGAGGTGCCGTTCGCGGGACGGGCCGTACCCGGCACCGGAGCGCCGTCGAGATCGGAGAGACCGATGCGGCCGCCGGGACCGGAGCCGCGGACGTGCGCGAGATCGATGCCGCGATCCCGGGCGGCCTTCCGAACGTAGGGCGAAGCGAGCACACCTCCGTTGGCCGCAGTGGCGGCCTCGGGCTCCCGCTCCGTGCGCGTGAGCGCGCTGCCGGAGGACACGCGGGTCGCCGGCGCTCCCGCGCGGGACGGGTGGGTGGGCGCCTTCGTCGGGGCGGCGGCGGTGGCGTCCGCGGGCTTCGCTTCGGTCTTCGGGGCCTCGGTCTTTTGGGCCTCGGTCTTCTGGGCCTCGGGCGCCTTCGCTTCGGCCTTCGGGGCTTCGGCCTTCGGGGCTTCGGGGGCCTTGGCGGCGGCGGCGCCCACGAGATCGCTCACGTCCTCGCCCGCGTTGCCGATCACGGCGACGGGCTGGCCGAGCTTCACGTTCGAACCGGCCGGCACGAGGATCTTGAGGAGCGTGCCCTTGTCGAAGGCGCGGAACTCCATGGTCGCCTTGTCGGTCTCGACCTCGGCGAGGAGATCGTCGATGCCGACGGGATCTCCTTCCTTCTTGTGCCAGGCCGAAAGGACGCCCTCTTCCATGGTGGGAGAGAGCTTGGGCATGTCGAGGACTTTGGCCATGACGGGGGGCTCGGCGGGTTCGGGATCGTGGAATGTGCTGGGGACGGGACGGCGATCAGTTGCGTGTGAGCGTGCGTTTGACCGTGGCGACGATGCGCTCCGGTTGCGGCATGCAGAACTGCTCCAGCTTCGCGTTGTAAGGCATGCCGACGTCGAGGGACGTCACGCGGAGGACGGGGGCGTCGAGGTCGTCGAAGGCGAGACGCTGGACGCGGTCGGCGATCTCGGCGCCCACGCCGCCGTAGGGCCATCCTTCGTGGACGACCACGCAGCGGTGCGTCTTGCGCACCGAGGCGATGATCGTGTCCTCGTCGAGCGGACGGAGGGACCGGAGATCCACGATCTCCACGGACACGCCTTCCTTCTCGAGGGTGGCCGCGGCTTCGAGGGCGACGTGGACCATGCGCGAATAGGCGACGATGGTGCAGGCCGTTCCTTCGCGGACGACGTTCGCCTTGCCGATCTCCACGGTGTCGAGGTCGTCGGGCACGTCGCCCTTCACGGAGTAGAGGGTCTCGGACTCCATGAAGAGGACGGGGTTGTTGTCGCGGATGGCGGCCTTCATGAGGCCCTTCGCGTCCGCGGGAAATGCCGGCGCGACCACCTTCACGCCGGGGATGGTCGCGTAGAAGTGCTCCATGGAGGTCGAGTGTTGGCTGCCGACCTGGCGCGCGCTGCCGTTCGGACCGCGGAAGACGATGGGGCAGTTGAATTGGCCGCCCGACATCTGGCGGAGTTTCGCCGCGTTGTTGATGATCTGGTCGAAGGCGACGGCGGAGAAGTTCCACGTCATGAATTCGACGATGGGACGCAGGCCGACCATGGCCGCACCGATGCCGATGCCGGCGAACCCGCCCTCGGCGATGGGCGTGTCGATGACGCGCTTGTCGCCGAACTTGGCGAGCATGCCTTCGGAGACCTTGTACGCGCCCTGGTAGTGACCGACTTCCTCGCCCATGAGGAAGACGTTCGGGTCGCGCTCCATCTCCTCGATCATCGCTTCACGAAGAGCTTCTCGGTATCGGATGTTTCGCATGGCGGGACTCAGGAGGCGAAGGGACCGTCGTAGGTGGTGGGTTCGAGGAGGGACGCGTCGGGTTCGGCGCTCTCGTTCGCGAACTTCACCGCGTCCGTGACTTCGGCTTCGATGGCCGCGTCGAGTTCGCCGAGCTTCGCCTCGGACACGCCGCTCGCCAGGAGGCGGGTGCGCGCGCGGACCAAGGGGTCCTTCTGTTTCTGCGCTTCCAGTTCCTCTTTCGTCCGGTACTTGCCGGGATCGCTCATGGAATGGCCGCGGTAGCGGTAGGTGCGGACTTCCACCAACGTGGGGAGGGACTCCTCGCGTGCGCGCTTGACCGCCTTCGCGATGCGCTCTTCGACCTCGAGGACGTCCTCGGCGAAGAAGCGATCGTGGGCCATGCCGTAACCGACGCCCTTTTGCGAGACGTCCTCGTTGGACATGGACCGGCTGAGGGGCGTGCCCATGGAGTACTCGTTGTTTTCGCAGATGAAGACGATGGGGAGCTTCCAGAGCGCGGCCAGCGAGAGGCCCTCGTGGAAGCCGCCGATGGAGACGGCGCCCTCGCCGAAAAAGCAAAGGGTGACGCCGCCGTCCGTGCGGTACTTCGAGGCGAATGCCACCCCCGCGGCGAGCGGAATGTGGCCTCCGACGATGCCGTACCCGCCCAGCATGCGGTTCGGGGCGTCGAAGAGGTGCATGGAGCCGCCGAGGCCCTTCGAGCAGCCGGTCACCTTTCCGAAAAGCTCGGCCATGACCGCGCGGGCGCTCATGCCCTTCGCGAGGGCGATGCCGTGGTCGCGGTAGGTGGTGACGACGTAGTCGTCCTTCTTCAGGGCCGCGAGGGCGCCGACGCCGACCGCTTCCTGGCCGATGTAGAGGTGGAGGAAGCCGCCGATCTTCCCTTCGGCGTACGCGCGGGCGCTCTCCTCTTCGATGCGGCGGATGAGCTGCATCTGGCGGTAGAGGGCCGTGAGGTGCTCCACGTCCTTCACGGGCGCGGGCGCGGCGGTCTTTCCGTTTTCGGGAGTCTTCGGGGATTCCGAGATCGTGGCGCGCGAATCGGGCGGTACGGACATGGGAACGCAGAGTGTAGTCACGCTTTGCCGCGAACGGGACGTGAAAACCGCGAATCCGCGGTCCCGCGGCCGGCCTCATTTTTCCCGCGCATTCCCAGCGCGCGCGGCCCGACTCAGCCCAGCGGAATCGGGTTGAAGCAGGCCACTTTGTGGCCGAGGGCGACCTCCGTGAGCGGCGGCGATTCGGCGTCGCACGTTCCTTTCAACGCGCGGGTGCAGCGAGGGTGGAACGCGCAGCCGGGCGGAGGGTCGATGGGGGAGGGGACGTCGCCTTCGAGGAGGACGCGGAGGCGCTTCTTTTCCGGGTCGATGGACGGCGCGGCGTCGAGGAGCGCCCGCGTGTACGGATGCCGGTGGGAGTCGTAGAGCGCCCGGGCCGAAGCCTGCTCGACGACCTTGCCGAGGTACATCACCGCCACGCGGTGGCTCACGTGTTCGACCACCTTGAGGTCGTGGGAGATGAAGAGGTACGCGATGCCGAGGCGGTCCTGCAGATCGGCGAGAAGGTTCACGATCTGGGCCTGGATGGAGACGTCGAGCGCGCTGATGGGTTCGTCGCAGACGATGAACTCGGGTTCGACGGCGAGGGCTCGCGCGATGCCGATGCGTTGGCGCTGTCCGCCCGAGAACTCGTGCGGATAGCGGTTCATGACGTCGGTGCGGAGACCCACCTTGTCGAGGAGATCGGCGACCCGTTCGCCCTCCTCCTTGAGGTTCGCGGCGAGCTTGTGGATGCGGATGGCCTCCGCGACGATCTCGCGCACGGTCATGCGCGGGTTCAGGCTCGAGTACGGATCCTGGAAGATGATCTGCATGCGCCGGCGCAGCGGCCGGAGTTCGCGTTGGGACGCCGAGCCGATGTCCTGCCCGTCGTAGACGACGCGCCCGTAGGTCGGATCCAGGAGGCGGATCATGAGGCGACCGAGGGTGCTCTTGCCACACCCGCTCTCGCCGACGAGTCCCACGGTCTCGCCCCGACGGACGCGGATCGAGACGCCGTCGACCGCGCGCACGAAGCGGGTGGTCCGCGCGAACACGCCCTCGCGGACGGGGAAGTACTTCGCGAGCTTGTCGGTCGCGACCAGGGTCCTGTGTTTGCCGGCGTCGCCGGCGCCCGTCACGTCGGGACCGCTCCCGAGCTCGCTCGGAAGTCCTCCCTCCATGGGCGGGAGGATGCTCTCGAGGGGCAGGCGCGGTTCGGAGCCCATCAGCCCACCTCGTCGAGGCGCACGCAACGCGCGAAGGATCCGACGTCCGTCGCGACGAGGGGCGGGTCGGTCTTCCGGCAGGCGTCGGCGACGAACGGGCACCGATCGGCGAAGCGGCACCCTTCGGGCATCGACGCGAGATCGGGCACGACGCCCGCGATGGTCGGCAACCGGGCGTCCTTTCCGGTGCCGCGGCGGACGCCCCGACGCGGGAGACTCTCGATGAGACCGCGCGTGTAGGGGTGTTTGGGCGTGGCGAAGAGGGTGCCCGCGCGCGCGCGCTCGACGACCTTGCCGGCGTACATGACGACCACCTCGTCCGCGTATTCGGCGACGACCCCGAGATCGTGGGTGATGAGCACGATCGCCATGCCGGTCTCGGCCTGGAGCTTCCGGAGGAGCTCGAGGATCTGGGCCTGGATGGTGACGTCGAGGGCGGTCGTCGGTTCGTCGGCGATGAGCACCTCGGGCTCGCAGGCGAGGGCCATGGCGATCATCACGCGCTGGCGCATGCCGCCCGACAATTGGTGCGGGTACGCGTCGACGTTCGTCTCGGGCGACGGGATACCGACCTTCCGGAGGAGGGCGATGGCGCGTTCGCGCGCTTCGGAACGCGTGCTCGTGGTGTGGAGGCGGATGGCTTCGACGATCTGCGACCCCACGGTGTAGACGGGGTTCAGGCTCGTCATCGGCTCCTGGAAGATCATCGAGATCGATCCCCCACGGACGCCCTGCATCTCCTTCTCGGAGAGCGTGCGCAGATCCTTCCCCCGGAGGAGCACGCGGCCGCGCGCGATCTTGCCCGGAGGCTCCTCCACCAAGCGAAGGATCGAGAGCGCCGTGACGCTCTTGCCGGAACCGCTCTCGCCGACGATGGCCAGGGTCTCGCCTTCGGCCACGTCGAAGCTGACGCCGTCGACGGCGGCGTACGTCCCCGAATCGGTTCGGAACGTCGTCACGAGGTCGTCGACGGAAAGGAGCGTCTCGGCCATCCCGGACGAGGGTTATGACACACGGGGCGGAATCTGGCGCTACCCTTTCGGACGTGCCCTCGGGAACTCCGGCCGCCCTCGTCCGACTCGCTTTGGGCCTCGCATGCGCGACGTTCGGCGCGACACCGGTCGCGTGCCGTCCGATCCCCGAGGCGTGCACGGCGGCGGTGGGGTGTCCGGGACGCGCGACGTGCGTCGCGGGACGTTGCGTCGAGGAAGGGGGGACGCCCGCGATCCTCGGCGCCGAGCGCGTGGTGTTCCGTCCCGTCGACGCGCTCGCGGTCGTCGCGCGCGATGACGGCACGGACCGTCCCCGCGTCGTCGTCGCGCGGAAGGACGCACCCGACGATACCGTGCTCCTCCGGTTCGACGTCGCGATCCCGAAGGCCGCGCGCGTCGTCGAGGCGTTCGTCGTGTTCGACGCGGTGAACGACGGCACCTCACCTCCCGCTCCGGTCGCACTCCATCTCGCGCGGACGTCGGCGCCCTGGTCCTCGCGGGGGACGACGTTCGCGACCCGTCCACGTCTGTCGGAGGTCCGATCTCCCGTGGCCATCGTCGACCCCGCGTCCCGAGGCCACGTCCGCCTCGACGCGCGGGCGATCGTCGCGGCGTGGCGAAAGGACGGAAGCGCCGACCAGGGGGTCGCCCTCGTCGCCGATCGGACGTCCACCTCCGGCGTCGCGCTCGCCACGGGAATCCTGGACGTGACGGCCGTCTCCGACGGTCGGGGTCCCGCCCCGGACGGGCCGCGCCTCGAGCTGTACCTGCGCTGACGTCCGCGAAGTTCCGCGGAAGGGGCGTTCTGATACGCTCGGGGCATGGGCGAGAAGACGGATCCGATCAAGGCCGAAGTGTCCCGCATCGCGGCGTCGGTGGAGCAGAGCTTCCGCGCCGGAAGGCGCGTGCTCTCGTTCGCGGAGTACCTCGCGCTCTTCGAGGACGATCCCGTCCGCTACGCGCGGGACGCGAGCCGGTACGTGCGGGACATGCTCGACGCGTTCGGGACCACGAAGGTCTCGCGCCCGTGGGGCGACTTCACGAGGTGGAACCTCTTCGACCTCCCGTTCGACGACGCGGGCCCCGTGGAACCCGGACGCTTGCCCAAGGGGGCGCTCGTGGGGCAGGAGCACGTCCAGGAAGAAATCTACCGCGTGCTGTCGAACTTCGCCCGGGAGGCCCGGCCGAACCGCCTCATCCTCCTCCACGGCCCGAACGGCTCCGCGAAGAGCACCATCGTCGGATGTCTCATGGCGGGACTCGAGGCCTACTCGCAGCGGGACGAGGGCGCCCTCTACCGCTTCAACTGGGTCTTCCCCTCGACGAAGACGACCCGAGGTTCCCTCGGATTCGGATCGAAGACCGGCGAGCCCGCGTCCCCCGAAGTCGCCAGCTTCGCGCACCTCGCCGACGACCAGATCGACGCGAAGCTCCTCGTCGAAGTCCGCGACCATCCCCTTTTCCTCGTGCCCGTCGCCGAGCGGCGGAAGCTCGTCGAGGCGGCCATCGCCCGGTACAAGAAGGGGAAGGGGGCGAAGGACGCGAAGGTCGTCGAGCCCGTCGCCGATTGGCTCGTCCGAGGTCAGCTCTCGCACAAGAGCCAGCAGGTGTTCGAAGCGCTCCTCTCGAGCTACCGCGGCTCCTACGCCGACGTCCTCAAGCACGTCCAGGTGGAGCGGTACTTCGTGTCGCGTCGGTACCGGACCGCCGCGGTGACCATCGGTCCCCAGATGAGCGTCGACGCCGGGGAACGGCAAATCACGGCCGATCGGTCGCTCTCGGCCCTCCCGGCGTCCCTCCAGGCGCTCACGCTCTACGAGGCGCGTGGCGAACTCGTCGACGCGGCGGGCGGCATCCTCGAGTTCAGCGATCTGCTGAAGCGTCCCCTCGACACGTTCAAGTACCTCCAGCTCTCCGTCGAGACGGGCGAGGTCGCCTTGAACCAGCAGAACGTGCAGCTCAATTGCGTCATGATGGGCAGCGCCAACGAACTCCACCTCGACGCGTTCCGCGAGCACCCCGAATTCGCGAGCTTCCGGGGACGCCTGGAGCTCGTGCGCGCGCCCTACCTCCTCAGCCACGTGGAGGAGCAGTCGATCTACGACTCGCACGTCGTGCCGCAGCTCCAGAAGCACGCCGCTCCGCACGCGACCGAGATGGCCGCCATGTTCGCCGTGCTCACGCGCATGCGGAAGCCGAACCCCGACAAGTATTCGCGTGCCCTCGGAAGCGTCGTCGCGAGCCTCACCGCCCTCGAGAAGATGGACCTGTACGCCTTCGGTCGCGCGCCCGAGCGCCTCGATGCCGACGTCCAGAAACTCCTCTCGGCCAACGTGCGCGAGGTGTGGAAGGAGTCCGAGGCGTACCCGATCTACGAGGGGCGCATCGGCGCGAGCCCGCGGGAGATGCGCGTCGTCCTCTTCGACGCCGCCCAGTCGACGCGTTTCGACTACCTCTCGCCCATCGCCGTCCTCGACGAGATCGACGCGCTCTGCGTGCGACGGAACGAGTTCGAATGGCTCCAGGAGGAGCCCGTCTCCGGCGGCTACCACGACCACAAGATGTTCCGGGAGAGCCTGCTCGATCGCCTGCTCACCACGTGGGAATCCACGATGTACACGGCGAGCGGGCTCGTCGCCGAGGACCGCTATTCCGAGCTCTTCGATCGGTACGTCCAGCACGTGAGCTCGTGGACGAAGCGCGAGCGGCTCTTCAACCGCGTGACGGGCCAGTACGAAGAACCCGACGAGAAGATGATGCGCGAGATCGAGCGGCTCTTCGAGGTGCCCGGCGATCCGGAGGACTGGCGGCGTCAGATCATCAGCACGATCGCCGCGTGGGCCCTCGACCATCCGGGACAGAAGGTCGAGCCCATGACGATCTTCCCGCACCACCGTCGCCGCATGCGCGAGGCCATCTTCGCCGAACGGCGTGGTCAGGTCGCCCGGATCACCAAGGACATCGTGATCCTGCTCCGCGAGGACGGCGTCGGCCTCGATTCCGAACGGCGGAGCGAGGCGAAGGCGGCCATCGATCGCCTCACGTCGTCCTTGGGGTACACGGAATCGTCGGCCGTCGACATGGCGAGCATGCTCGTCCGCCGTCGGTTCGCGGAACTCGTGGCCTGACAGGTCCCCCGGCTCAGTTCGATCGGTAGGACGCCCTGCGCGACGCGAGGCGTTCCCGTGCCGTGCGTACCCCGAACACGGTCCCGTCGGGCGCGAGCACCGGCCCCAAGAACACGGTGGCGAGCACCGCCGCGAGCGCGAGTGCGTGCACGTCGTCCGTGTCCGCTTCGAACTCCCACACCGACGGGCAACGCGCTGCGAGCGCCGCCATGCCCGCGGAGGTGCGTGGGTCGCCTTCGGCTTCGGCGCGTTCGGCGTCGAACCTGTCGTCTCCGGTGGCCTCGCGTCCACGGAGGACGAGGGATCGCGGAGGGAGGTCCTCCGGCGCCACGGTCACGTCCACGTCGCCGTCCGCCGCCGTCGGATCGACGTCCACGCGCGTGCCGAAGAATCTCGCGGCGTTGCGGGCGACCTCGGCGGCCGGAAAATTCCGTTCGCGTTCCTGGGAGAAGACCCTGAATGTCATGTTCGCGTGTGCCCCGATTCCGCGGATCGCGGGAGGATTCCGGGGCCCCGGAAGGTAGCAGAGAGGCCGCCGCGGGACCGAACCATTGGAATTGCGTCGCCGGGCATCCTGGCTATCGTGCCCCCGATGGTCCGGGCCTTCGTCGACTCCCACTGCCACCTCGACGCGCAGTACTTCCCCGAAGGCCACGCGACGGCGCTCGAGCGCGCACGGGCCGTGGGCGTGTCGGGCTTCGTCGTCGTCGGTGTCGGACGCGATCTCGGTACGGCACGCGCGGCCGTCGCCCTCGCCTCCGCGGACCCTGCCCACGTGGCCGCCGTGGTCGGCGTCCATCCCCACGACGCCACGTCCCTCGACGACGCCGCGTTCGCCGATCTCTCGGCTCTCGCCGCGGACCCGAACGTGGTCGCCGTCGGCGAGACCGGTCTCGACTACCACTACGACCATTCGCCCCGCGACGTGCAGAAGACGGCCTTCGCGCGCCAGATCGCGATCGCGAAGGCACTCGGCAAACCTCTCGTCATCCACACACGGAACGCACCCGAGGACACCCTCGCGATCCTCCACGCCGAAGGCGCCTGCGACGTGGGCGGTGTGATCCACTGCTTCAGCGAGGATCGCGCCTTCGCCACGAGGGCCCTCGATCTCGGGTTCGATCTCTCGTTCTCCGGGATCGTCACCTTCAAGACCGCGACGGCCATCCAGGACGTCGCCGCGTGGGCGCCCGCCGACCGCATCCTCGTCGAGACGGACAGTCCCTACCTCGCACCCGTTCCCGTCCGCGGCAAGCCCTGCGAACCCGCGTTCGTCGTGCACACGGCGAAGCGCGTCGCGGAACTCCGTGGCATCACCCTCGACGAACTCGCCGAGATCACGCACGCCAACACCGAACGTCGTTTCCGACGCGCTTTCGAGGTTTCATGAAGGATCAGGTTCGTCCCGTCCCCGTCGCCTCCGTGCCTTCGAAGGTCGCACGTCCGGCCCTCGCCTCGATCCTCGCACTATCGACCCTCCTGATCGGGAGCGCCGTGTCGGTCGCGTGCAGTTCCGAGGCGGCCGCGCCCTCCGACGACGCGGGCACCGACGCGGGAATGGACGACGCGCAGGTCTCCGGGGAGGTCGACGCGGGGATCGCGGAGCCCGTCGATCCCACCACCGTGCCCGACGGCGGCCTCGGCGGGTACGTGTACGTCCGCGCGAGCCGCGAACCGGGCGGGTCGCTCTTTTCCCGTGGTGACGCCTTGTTCCTCGCGCCGTCCCAAGCCGACGAACCGCTCGTGAAGTCGTTCGTCGATCTCGATCTCTACGACGGTGACGTGGGCAACGTCGCGGAGGGCGAGTGCGGCGCCTATGCGCCGAAGCGTCCCACCGTCGAGAGGGACGTCCTCGCGCGGAACGCGGTACTCGTCGGCGCGCCGGTCACGCTCTCGTTCGGTCCGACGACGTTCCTGCTCCTCGAAAAGTCGTCCGACGGCACGTACCTCGGAAGCAAGACGAACATCCAACCCACCCGCGCCATGAACGTGGATCTGGTCGGCTCCGCCCGCGTCCCGAAGACCACCTTCGAGGCCGTGGCGGACATGCCGAACCTCGCCCTCCGAGGGTATTCGCCGAAACAGAAGAACGTGGCCGCGGCGAAGGATGCCCCGTTCGTCGTGAACTTCACGGCGTTCGCGTCGGACCGCTTCTACGCGCTCCTCCCGCTCTCGAACGTCCTCTGCGTGTTCGATTCGAAGAAGGGAACCGCGACCCTACCGGTGAGCGTGATGGGGACGGTGTCGGGCGACGTTCCCCTCGATTTCGTGGCCGTCCGGAAGAAGGAAGCGCCCTTCGTGGTCGACGGCGTCGCGCGGACGGTCCGCATCGTCACGGCACAGACGTACTCGCTGAACCTCGTCGTCCCCTGAACGTCCCGCGTCGGGACCCGGAGCTTCCGAACGCCCGGACGCCCTCCGACCACGGGCCCTGGGACGCACCGGACACTTGCGATTCCCGGGGCTTGGCGCATCCTTCGAGGGAGATGGTCCGCGTGCACCCACGACGAGGGGTGAAAGCGCCGCCGCGGATCGCGGTCGGTGCGACGGGCCTCTCCGTCCTCCTGCACCTCGCGCTCGCGGCCACGTGGGCGACGCTCGTCCATCCGGCCTCGAAGGGGGGCGCGGACGAGCGTTCCCCGAACGCGTCCGAGTCGGACGCGCCCGTGCTCCTCGAGGCCGCCCGTGCGGACGGGACCTTCGCCGACCCTCCGCGACCCCGCGATCCGGACGGAATCGTGCCGCGCCCGATGGAGGGCGCGTCGGAGGCGCGTCCGGACGAGCACCGGTCGGGGCACGGAGGGGACGGACGAGGCGCACGGGCGACCAACCTCGCCGACAGGGACGAACGTTTCACGCGCACCATGGACCTCACGAACCACCTCGATCGCGACCAGGCGCAGAGGTTGAAGACGGCGCGCGAGCGGACCGCGTGGGAGGATCGGCGCGCGACGCGGAAGCCGGCGGAGCTCACGTTCGTCGTCATCGGCCACGGGACGACCCCGGAGCGGCGACCCGCTTCGGAGCACGACCCCGATCGTGGCCTCCGTCTCTCCGAGCTCGCGGACCGCGCGGGCGCGCGCGAAGGACGGGAACCGCGTCCGGGCGACGACGTGTGGGCCCGCACGGGTGCACCCGTCGCCGAACCGGGGGACCGCGCGAACCGCACGGGGACCGGGCTCGCGGGCCGCGCGCCGGGCCCCGACCACAGGAACGCCGCGGCCGTCGCCGACGTGCGGCCGAGCGTGACGGAGGGCCCCGTGACGATTCCGGCGGCGACGAAGGCGCGTCCGAACGACACGGTCGACTCCGAACAGGAGGTCTCGGACATCGTCCGATCGATCGTCCACGCGAGCACCGCCGGAGGGCGCGAAGGCGAAGGAAAGGGCGGCACGCAAGGCGGGGACGTGCCCGGCGCGGGTGCGAACGCGGGACCGGGTTCCAAGGCGACGCCGCACGGTCTCGGCCCGGGGGATCCCGTGGACTTCGGGACCCACGATCCGCGCCTGCTCGCCTACTTCCGGAAGATGCACGCGAAGATCGAACCCGAATGGCGGGACGCGTTCCCGCGGGAAGCACGCCTCGCGCTGCGCCAAGGGACCGTCATCCTCGATTTCGTGGTCAGCGAATCGGGAGCGGCGCGCGTCGTGTGGCCGCCGACACGACCGAGTGGCATCGACGAATTCGACGCGAACGTGGCGGCGGCCATCCGTCGTGCGGGGCCGTTCGAACCGATCCCGAAGGAGCTCGGCGTGCGCGAGCTCCGGGTGCGTGCGCCGTTCGTCGCGTCGAATCCGATCGTCCGCTGATCGTTCAGGCGTAGGGCAGCCAGAGCGAGACGGAGGGTTCGGAGTAGCCGCCCGGGCCCGGGAAGTTCTCCGGTGAGAGCGCCCAGAGTTCGTTGAAGGAGTTCAGGGCGAGACGATAGGCGTTCACGTCCTTGAAGGTGACGATGGGCGCACCCGTCGGCGCGTACACGCGGAGCGAGAACGAATGCGCCTCCGGGTCGAGGCCGACGACCCAGTAGTTGTCGTCCGCGTCCACGTCGAGGTCCAGGTGCACCAGGCGCGTGAACGGATCGCTCGCGACGGGTTCGAGCGACACGACGGGCAGATCCATCGGGTTCGCGTCGAGGTCGAACACCTGGATGCGGCGATTCAGACCGGATTCGAGCACGGCCACGCGGTGCTTCGTGCGGAACGGCGCCACCGACACGGGGGAGAGCAGCTGTCCGGCTCGCGTTCCACGCCGGGTCTGCGCGGCGGCGGAAGGTGGCGCGCCGGAAGGCACCCCGAGGCACACGATCTCGAGACCGAAATCGGTGATCGCGGTGAGAGCGCCCGTTTCCCGGTGCATCCGCGCGTGGAGAACCTCCGTGCCGTGCAGACGTCCCGACGCGGCGGTCGTCGTCCCGACGAAGGAGGCGAGATCGGTCGACGTGGGGTCGTACGGGAACACCAGGAGATCCTCGCCGGTCCGCGCGACGATGCAGTGATGGTCCGCCAGCGAATGCACGACCATCATGGCGTGGGACGCTCCACATGCCGTTCGCTTCACGTTCGTCGATCCGCGCTCCGCGTCCTGCGTGTGGAACGAGAACGCGTCCGGTGAACACGGGGACTTGAACGCGTACCCGATCTTCTGACGCTGTTGGGAATAGGTGAGCGCTCCGAAGCCTCCGACGCGGAGTCCGCGCGGATCGGTGGAGATCGAACGATCGTCGTCCCCGGGCATCGCCACGGGCACCGCCGCGGTTCCTGCCCACGTGTGTCCCGTCGCTGTGGCGGCGAGCTTCCGCGTGTGGACGAGGCGAGACTTCGGCGTGACGACGAAGGGAATTCCCACCGTCTCGAGTTCGATCTCCCGTTCTTCGTCCTCGCCCGACGGCGCCGGCACGACGTGCTTGCCTTCCGCCACGGCCGTACCGAACCGGTCGAACAGGGTCACCGTCGCGACGAGCGCCATACGCGGCACGCGGTCGAAGGCGACGTCGAAGGAATTCTCGCTCGACGCGAAGACGCCGCGGGCCTCCATGGGTCGGAACGCCTCGTCCTCCGTCGTCGGAGTGAGGGTCACGGCGTACTTCGCCGCCCTGTCCGGGAACTGGGCGTCCTCCTTGCTCGGGGCGACCGCGACCTTCACGGCGGAAGTGGCCACCGCACGGTGGCGCGTGAGCATCTTGCCGGTGCGCACGTGCTCTTCCACGAACCCGAGCTGCACGAGGCTCTGCGCGACGCCGAGGAGCGCCGTCGTCCATCCCACGATCGGGACGCATTTTTCCGCCGTGGCCTCGACGACGAGTTCGGCCACGATGGTCGCCGCGATGCCGCCGAAGATCTGGGGACCGAGCCGGGCCATGAACTTCACGACTCCCGCGCCCACGGCGGCGCCGGCCTCCTCGAAGCGATCGCCCAGGGACTTGCCCTTGCCGGTGAACGACGCCAGGAGTTCGACGATGAGCTCGAGCCCGCCCTCTTCGACGACGTGGACGAGCGAGTGCTTGACGACGTCGCGCAAGGACTTGTTCGCGCGGGCACCTCCGATGCCCATGCCGAGCAGCATCACGGGGAGGACGAAGTCGACGAGCGCGTCGAGGGCCCACATCACGTCGCGGTACGCCGCGATGTCGTCGGGGACGAGCTCGCCGCGGACGCCGCGCGAGAATGCCGCCGCCGCCGTCCACACGTGGACCTCGTTGGCGTCTTCCGGGACGTCGACCTCGACTTTCGCCTCGGTCGTGTACTCGGAGCCGGGCGGGAACGGGATCGACGGGAAGAACACGCCGGGAGCGCCGGCCCATCCGACGATCTTCGTTCCGGTGGCCGAAACGCTCTGGACGAGCAGCAGCGATCCGACCGCGCTCCGGTTCTTCATCTCGACCGTGAATTCGTGACCGTGCGCGTGGAAGTCCACCGTGCGCCGCGAGACGGTCGTCCCGGAATCGAGACAGATGAACGGCGTCGACGTGCCGGAACTCGTGAGGCCCGACGGCACCACGTCCACGCCCTGCGTCGGAAGGTACCGCACGCCTTCGAACGCGGGATCCCCGTTCATGCGCGTGGTCGCGGCGGCGAGGAGCGCCCGCGTGGCGGTGACGACGGCGGGAGCTCCCACGTAGCTCGTCTGCCACACCGTGGCGCCGCTTCCGTCGACCCGAGGCGAGCCGTCGAGGGCGAGGGCAGGGATCTTCTGACCGGCCTCGTCGAGATCGAAGACGGAAGAGATCCACGCTTCGCCGCGCTCGAGCATCGCGCTCGTCGTCGTGACGAGGCGTCGACGAATCTCGAGCCGGAGGGCGTCGAACTCCGCACACGCGCGGGCCGCCTTCGCGACCATCGTGGCCGTCGTCGGCTCGAGCGAGAGAATCCCGGGGTCGTGGTAGATGCACCAGAGAGCGGCGTCGTCCACCGAGAGGTGGAACGGGTCCGGCGCGTCGTCGTTCGAATCCGAGGCGGCGACGTCCCGTGCCGTCGGGATGTGGATACCGGCGAGGAGGGGGAAATAGCGGCCGTCCGCCGTCGTGTAGAGGACCTTGTAGCTCTGCACGCCTTCGACGGAGAACGCCGCACCCTCGACGTAGTGGGTCGGGGTCTCGGTGGGCTTTCCGTAGAGGGCGTGGTTCGACGCCGCGGCCAACGTCGCGGGCGTGTGTGCCGAGAGCGGGTGGGACGCGCCTCCGACGAACAGGGAGAGCCGCGACGCATGCTCCGGACGTCGGAGAAGGACGAGGAGCTCCAGCGGGAACGCGACGTGGAGCGTCTTCGTCCGACGCGCGACCAAGGGGACGACCCGTGCCGCTTCCGCCTCCGACGACGACGGAGAACACGACGTCAGGGCGAAGCCGGGGAGGATCCCGGTCGTCACGGCGGTTCCGACCACGCCGCCCAGGAGGGCGCGGCGGCCGAGTTCGGGACTTCGCTTCCATCGTCTCGTCGTCATCGGTTCCCTCGGCTCACGAAAGCGAAATCCATGCAGCGTCCGTCGTCGCCGCAACGACGGGACATGCAATCGCAGGCGTTGCGGCAAGGGCGCGACGGAGGCTCCCCTTGGGCGCCGCACGCAGGATTGTCCGAGGCACACGTCGCGGGCGGCGCCTTCGAGGCCACCCAGGCGTCGCCCGTGCGGCACGTGCCGCGGACGCCGTTCGGGCACGTCGTGGTCTCGGTGGTGCCGGTGGACGTCGAGAACGTGGCCGGCCGGCAGGCGATGTCGCCCCCGAACGCGTTCTCGAAGACGCGGCTTTCCGCCACGGGAAAGTACGCGTCCGTCAGGTTCGTTCCCACGAACTGCGTGCCCGTGACGTCCGTCTCGCAGAAGTACGCGCGCGGAGCGTTCGCGTTCGTCAGATCGAGACCGTTGCCATGGGCCGCGAAGAGGTGCGCGTCGGTGAGATCCGCGTTGCGAGCGTCGGTCTTCGTGAAGAACGGGCCGATGCCGTACGTGCACGCGAGGTGCGCGTTCGAGACGTTCGCCCCGGAGAAGTTCGCCCGCGTGATGGAAGTTCCTTCGAGGAACGCGTAGGCGAGTTCCGCGCCACCGAATTGGCCGTCGGAAAGGTCGCTCCCGTCGAACCGCGCGCCGGCGAACACGGTGTTCCGCGCGTCGATGCCCCGGAGGACGCCGTTCGAGGCGACGAGGTTCGTCACCTTGTCGGGGAACTCGAACCCGTCCGCGCCGTCCGCCTCGGCCATGTCGAGGCGCGAGACGGTCGCACCCCGCATGGACGCGCCGTCCCACGTGGCGCCCCGGGCCGTCACCCTCTCGATCTTCGCGCGACGAAACGAAGCGCCGGTGAAGTCGGCCCGGGGTTCGAACGTCACGTGCGTCATCTTCGCCCCTTCGAAGGTCGCGCTCCCGAGACCCGCGCCCGGTCCGAATCCGACGTCGAGCAGGTCCGCGCCCGCGAAGGAGACCGCTTTGGCACCGAAGCCGCCCGTGGCCGGTCCGAACGTGACGTCCTCGATCGTCGCGCCGTCGAATCTGGCGCGCGTGAAGTCGAAGGAATCGACGGAGCCGCGCACGATGCGAGCCCCGGTGAAGTTCGCGTCGGCCAGGGACGTGTCCGCGAAGAACTTCGCGACCTGGAAGTCGAGGAGTTGGGCTCCCGAGAAATCCGCGCCCCGGAGATTCGGGACGCCGTCCCACCCCTGGATCACGCCGAAGCCGAGGTTCGTTCCGTGCCAGTCGGAGCCGTGCAGCCGCAACCGTCCGCACGAGGGGTACTGGCGGAAGAAGGTCGCGTACGCGATGCGGTTCACGCGCACGGTCTCGTCGTCGTTCGCGCGACAGCCGAGGTACGTCATCGTCGTCTCGAACGAACGGAAGAGGAAGGAACCGTCGTAGATCAGCACCCTCTGGAGAGGATCGCCTTCGATGCCCGGCACCGCCACGGCGGCCCGCTCGAACGAGCCCCGCAGCGCCACGCCGTCGGACGAACCGTCGACCTTCACGCGGATCGTCGCGTCGTCGAAGGTTCCGTCGAAGCGGCACTCGACGCTCCGGTACTTCGGATCCGTGGGGCAGCGCGCGTCGACCGTGGTGCGGGCGTAGTTCCCCCGGAATCCGTACGTGCTCGCGTAGAGGAGGGGAAGGTCGCCGGTGAACGAACAGCCCACGCACTCGTTGGACGCGACGGTGAAGGTCGGCACGGGGCCGTCCTTCGTGAGGCGCGTGTGGAAGGTGTCGGGGAGCGGGTCGTCCCCGTCCGGCGTGGCGTGCGTGATGCGGAGACGGTGGGGACCGGCGTCGATGGTCGTGCGCGTGCACGGATCGCCCGCCTTGGCTTCCCACACGGTGTGGCCGTCCTCGTCGAGGATCGCGACGTCGTGGCGTTCGCCGTCGTCGTCGGTGGCGCAGTAGTCGCGCTCTTCCTGTCTCGCGACGTAGAAGGGGATGTCGAGCGTGCCCGTCGCCACGGCGTCCTCGCCGAGGGGACGCAACGGCGCCACCAACGTCTGGCCGTCGCACAGGACGGCCTCCTTCCCCGTGGCGAGGTCCTCCCGAGAGACCGTCGTGCTCGAGGAGCACTTCGGGAGATCGCCGGCGCCGTCGCAAGCGGAGGGAGCCGCGCCGAGGACTCCGAAGCCGAGGAGGACGAGGACCGTCCGCGCGGCGCGCGCGCGGAGGAGGGCGAACGAAGAAGGCATCGGAGGCACGATACCGGCTGAGCCACCGAACGTTCAAGCGAACGGTGCACGATCGAGGAACCTCGACCTCGGGACGCGCCGTCGGCCGAGGGAAGATGCCCGTCGCGCGATGGACACGGCGTCGACGACTTCGCTACCTTCCCTGTCCCGGTTGATCCCGTCGCACCGGGTGACCTTCGAGAGCCCAGGAGATCGTCCCGCCATGCGTGAGCGTACACCTACCGAGAACTCCCTCACGCTCCCGGCGTCCCCGCGCCTGTCTCGCCGGGCCCTCTTCCGAGGGTTGGGTGCCGTGGGTGGGCTCCTCGCCTTCGATCGTCTCGGGATCGGGCCGGCCTGCTCCACGGATGCCGTGGTCGGCATCGACGACGCCGCCCTCGACAAGCTCCTTCCTGGCAAGGTGCTCCGGGCCGGCGCCGCGGACTACGATCGCCTCACGACCCCGTGGAACCTCCGGTGGGTCGCGCACCGTCCCAAAGCGCGCGCGATCGTGCGCGCGGAAAGTGCGGAGGACGTGGCGAAAGCGATTCGCTGGGCGCGCGACAACGCCGTGCCCGTCGTCCCGCGATCCGGAGGACACTCGTATTCGGGCTATTCGACGACCAACGGTCTCCTCGTCGACGTCTCGAAGATGACGTCCGTCGCCTTCGACCCGTCGACCGGGATCGCGACGCTGGGAGGCGGCGCCCGGAACCTCGACGTCTACCAGAACCTTCCCGCCGTGAACGCGACCCTCACCCACGGTCGGTGCAAACACGTCGGCGTGGCGGGTCTGGTGCTCGGAGGGGGCGTGGGGTTCAACATGCGTCGCATCGGTCTCACGTGCGACCAGCTCGTCTCCACGGTGATGGTCACGGCGGCCGGCGAGATCCTCACCCTCGACGCGACCCGGAACCCGGACCTCTTCTGGGCCGTGCGGGGGGCGGGCGGTGGCAACTTCGGCATCCACACCGAGTTCCGCATCCAGACCTCCACCGCGCCCGACCTCGTGATCTTCAATCTGGTGTGGACGACCAAGCTCGAAGAGGTGCTTCGTGCCCTGGTCGACGTCCTCCACGACGCTCCGCGGGGACTCGGTGCGAAGCTCTCCGTCCTCGCGAAACGATCGTCGTCGGGATCGCCGACGCTGTCGGTCTCGTTGCTCGGGCAGTGGGTGGGCACGGAAGCCGATCTCCGGGCCCTCTTCGCGAGCGTCTCGGCGATCGCCGAACCGGACACCACCAGTGCCGGGTTCCTGCGCACGGCGAAGTACTGGGAGGGGCAAGAGGCGCTCTCCGACGAAGGCCTGCCCGAACACATGAACGAGCGATCCCACTACTGCATCGATCGTCTCTCGGACGCGGCCCTCGCGCTGGTGTTCGAACGTCTCCGTGCGTGGCCGGGAACGAGCGCGTCGGCCGCGTGGAAAGGGTTCGTGACGGGCGGCGCCGTGCGGGACGTCGCCCCGGACGCGACGGCGTTCGTCCACCGCAAGGATTGGATGCTCTCGACCATCGAACTCGACTGGACCGACGCCGATTCCGCCGACGAGGTCGCCCGCGCGAACGCGTGGGTCGATTCGTTCCACGACGCCATGGCCGCGCACACGTCGAACGAGAGCTACCAGAACTTCATCGACGACGCGCAGAAGGACTGGCCGCGGGCGTACCACGGCGCGAACCTCGAACGGCTGATCGCCGTGAAGAAGAAGGTGGATCCCACGAACTTCTTCCGCTTCGCGCAGAGCATCCCGACGTCCTGACACGTGCCTTCGCGGCGACGCGGTGACGCGGCGTCATGTACGATCTCGACGTGGACGCGCGACGACTCGCCGAACGACTCCCGGTGACGGATCCCGGCGTCCCGTCGTCGGCCCTGGTCACCGTGCTCCGTCGCGGCATGCTCCCCATCGTCAGGCTCGCCCACCGACCGACCCTGGAAGGCCTCGCGAGCCTGCCGGAATCCGGGCCGTACCTGCTCGTGGCGAACCACTCGGGAGGACTCGGTCTGGCGGAGATCCATTGCTTCGCGTCCATCTGGGCGGACACGTTCCGGGGCGATCGTCCCCTCGCGGGATTCGCGCATCCGTTCGGCTTCCACGTGTGGCCGTTGTCCCGTCTCCTGCCGGGCGTCGGCGCGATTCCGTCGAGCTACGCGGCGGCGGAGGCGACCCTCGCGCGCGGCGTGCCCATCCTCGTGTTCCCCGGCGGTGACCACGAAGTGATCCGGCCGATCTGGCAGGCGAACCGCGTCGACTTCGGCGGCCGCGTGGGCTTCCTCCGCATCGCGCACCGCGCGTGGATCCCGGTCGTGCCCATGGGCATCCGAGGCAGCCACTTCACGGTGCCCGTGTTCGCGCGCTCGAAGCTCCTCGCGTTCCTCGCCGTGTGGCCGCGGGTGGTCGGCATCAAGCGGTGGCCCGTGACGCTCCTGGGCCTCGTGGGCGCCATCGCGATAGGCCTCCTCGTGCCGGCCGCGTGGCCGTGGCGCGTGCTCCTCGCGTGGGCGTGGTGCGCGTCGCCCTTCATGCTGATGCCCTTCGTGCCGTGGACGATCCGGATCCGCATCGGCGAGCCGATCGCGCCCGAAGTGCTCTTCCCGGATCGCGGGCACGTGGACGACGCGACGCTCGCCCGTGCCTTGGCCGTCGTCGAAGGCGCCGTGGGCGAATGCGTCACCGGACGACGTGCGCCTCCGGTGTAGGATCCCTCCGTGACTTCCACCACCACGCCCACGCGGCCCTCGACCCCGAAACCTCTCGCCGCCTGGCACGAGGTGGTCCGCACGGGCGATCTCGCGCCCTTCGAGGCCGTCCTCGCGGAGGACGCCGTCTTCCAGTCGCCGGCGCTCCATGCGCCGCAGAAGGGGAAGGCCATGGTCGCCCTGTACCTGCGGGGCGCGATGATGGTCCTCGGCAATCCCACCTTCCACTACGTGGAGGAATGGGTGGGCCCACGTTCGGCCGTGCTCGAGTTCGAGACGACGCTGGAGGGCCTGGTCGTGAACGGCGTCGACATCCTCCATTGGGACGAGGAAGATCGCGTCACGAACTTCCGCGTGATGGTGCGCCCGTACAAGGCGCTGACGGCGCTCATGGCCGCCATGGCGAAGCTCTTGGAGGCCGCGAAGACGGGCGGGTGACGCCTCGTCCGCCCTTGTCCCGGGTCAGGAGGGGAGTCCTCCGACCCTCGGGAGATCTGGGTGCCGGAGGAGGGAGTCGAACCCCCGACCTAGCGCGTATGAAACGCCCGCTCTAACCAACTGAGCTACTCCGGCCCGCTTCCGTGGAAGCGGCGCTGAGTATCGTCAGGGGCGGGGGCGTGTAAAGGGGGTTCTTCGGGACGACGGAAAAGACCGCCGCAAACGGGCGGTGCCGGGCGCCGGAAACGCGCGAAGGCGGAGCCGATCGCGATCGGGCTCCGCCTCCGGGGAACGGCGCGGGATGGGGCCGTCGTGTCAGTACTCGCCGAAGAGATCCTGGATGCGGGACTCGAGGGCGAGGGCGATCTTGTAGAGGGAGGAAATCGAGGCGGACGACTCCGCGCGTTCGATCTGGGAGAGGAGCGAGACGCTGAGCCCCGTGCGGCGGGACATCTGCTTCAGCGTGAGGTCCTTCTCCTTCCTGAGGTTCCTGATGGTGTCGCCGATGACGCGGTGGAGCTGCTCCTCCGGCGTGCGGGCGAGACCCTTCTTGCGCATGACGCGCGAGATGACGTCGCGGAACTCGTCCACGTTGAACGGCTTCTTGATGTAGTCGACCGCGTCGAGCTTCATCGAGGCGACCGCGCTCTCGAGGTTCGGGTAGCCGGTGAAGATGACGACGGCGATGTCCGTGTCGATCTTGCGGACGCGGCGGAGGACCTCGATGCCGTCGAGCTTGGGCATCATGAGGTCGAGGATGATGAGGTGGTAACCGCCGGTGCGGACCTCGTCCTCGACCGTGGTCGGGTCGCCGAGGGTCTTCACCGTGTAGCCATCGCGTTCGAGGAGCGTCTGCATGTACTCGCAGATCGCCTTGTCGTCGTCGACGATGAGGATCTTCACTGCGGGCAATTCGGGCGGCTTGCGGCCCCCTTCGGGCGACTCGGTAGCGTCGGACGGCATGGATTCCTTCCTCGGGTTACAGTCCTACTAAATCACGCTCTTCGGAGAACGTGAAGCGCGTGACCACTTCACGAAGTCCGTCATGTGCGTGCACGTCCGCGCGCGTGGACAGGCTCCGATCTCCCGGCGTTTCGCCGATCAGAGCGCGCCGGTCGCCGCGGCCCGACGGAGGAGCGCCGCGTCGAAGCGAATGTGGTCGATGTAGGCGCCCACGGAAATGCGTTCGTCGGTCCCGTGGACGCGACCGAGATCGTCCGCTTCGAACGGCACGGGAGCGAAGCGCACGACCGCGTCGGCGAGGTCACCGAACACGTGGGAGTCGGTCCCTCCGAGGACGAGTCCCGGCATCACGACGGTCCCCGGGAACGACGCACGAACGGTGGCCTCCACGAGCATGTACCCCTTCGACTCGAGCCGCGTCGTCGTCGAAGGATCGCGCGCGTTGCCGAGGACGGTGACCGTGATCGACGGATCGGCGATCACGTCCTTCACCCGGGCGAGGACGGAGGCCACCGTCTCGCCGGGGATGATCCGGAAGTTCACGAGCGCGTGGGCGGAGGTGGCGAGGACGTTCTCGGCGGTGCCTGCGCGCACGATCGTGGGGGCCATGGTCGTGCGGAGGAGCGCGTCGCTCGCGGGGCTCTTCGCGAGCTCACCGTCCACGAGCGATCCGAAGAGCCACCGGTTGCCCATGACGAGGCGCTGGCCGAAGGGCAAGTGGGGCGCGAGGGCGTCCTGGAACGCGCTGCGCACGTTCGTCGCCGTCACGGGGAAGGGGGACGCCTGCAGTTTCGTGATAGCCGCCGAGAGCTTGCCGATGGCGCTCGAACGGGGCGGCATGGACGAGTGGCCTCCGCCTTCCGTCACGTCGAACGCGAGCGTCGCGTAGCCCTTCTCCGCGATGCCGAGGAGGGCGACCGGGGACGTCACGCCGGGGACGATGCGCTTCGTGATGCTGAGCCCCTCGTCGAGCACGAGGCCGATGGCCACCTTCTCGTCGGCGAACCGTTTGGCGACGCCGAGGGCGCCCGTGCCGCCGAGTTCCTCGTCGTCGCTCGAGACGAGGTGGATGGTGCGATCCGGCACGAACCCTTCCGCGTGGAGCCACGCGACGGCTTCGAGCATCGCGCCGAGACTCGCCTTGTCGTCGAGGGCGCCGCGTCCCCACACGAACCCTCCCTCGACGTCCCCGCCGAACGGAGGATGGGACCACTTCGCTTCCGTCCCCGGCTCGATGGGCACGACGTCGTGGTGCGCGAGGACGACGATGGCCTTCGCGGACGGATCCTTGCCCGGCCACGTCCACACGAGCGCGTGCGGGTCGTCCCGTCGCGTGAGCCACGTGGCCGCGGGCATCTCGGCGAGAGCGGCGCGCATCGCAGCGAACGGCGCGTCCGTGCGCACGGAGGCTTCCGAGATCGTGGGGATCCGCACGAGACGCGCGAAGCGCTCGATGGCCGGGCCTTCCTCTTCCTTCGGGAAAGGGGGAGGGACGCCTTCGGAGGCGGCCGGCACCTTCGGGACGAGCAGGATGGTCCGCACGACGAGGGTGCCCGCGAGCGCGCCGAACGCGAGCGCCGACGCGACGCCCATCGTCTTCCTTCCTCGCCTCCGTGTCGGGCTACCGTTCACGGGTCCCATCCTCACAGAGGCAGGTCCCGGAAGCCACGGACTTCGCCCTCGGATTTGGCTGCCGCGGCAAAATACGTTGACGGATCGCGGCCTCCTTGGGCATAAGCCGTGACTCTGTTCGGGGCGTAGCGCAGCCTGGTAGCGCACCTGGTTCGGGACCAGGGGGTCGGAGGTTCAAATCCTCTCGCCCCGACCAACTCACCCTCCGCGATCCCGCGGAGGTGCGGTCGGGAACGGAACGGTGGACGGGACGTGCGCGTGACCGACCGTTCCTCCATCGACCACCCGCGCTTCGCGGTCCGGGGCGTGCTCGGACGCGGCGTGGAAGGTTCGGTTTACGAAGCCCTCGACCGCGACGCGGGCGAACTCGTGGCCCTGAAGCGGGTCGCCCCCGTGGACGTGCCTGCCTTCCGGAAGCTCTTCGGACGACTGGGCGTCGTGCGCCACCCCGGCATCGTCCGCATCCGCGCACTCCACTTCGATCGGGACGTGCCGTTCTTCGTCATGGACCGGATCCACGGCGTCGACTTCGTGACCCACGTCCGGAAGGACGTGCGCGCGATGCCGCCACCGGACGTCGTGCGTCCCACGTTGCCGCTCGCGTTCGGCCAGCCGGTGCAGGAGGGCAATCGATCCGCGTTCCGCGTGGGCAGCGAATCCGATGGTGGGCGCTTGCGACGTGCCGCGGCCGGTCTTCTCGACGCCCTCGCCGCGCTCCACGCCGTCGGGATCGTGCACGGCGATCTGCATCCGGACAACGTCCGCGTCGGCGACGACGATCGCGTGACCCTCGTCGACTTCGGACTCGCGCACCTCGTCGGTGACGCGCGCGCCGACGGGGACGGGGTCGCGGGCACGAGCGCGTACATGGCACCCGAGGCGGGAGACGCTTCGCGGATCGGGACCGCCTCCGACGTCTACGGCGCCGGCGTCCTCTTCTACGAGGGACTCACCGGGGCGTTGCCGTTCACCGGGAGCGCCGACGACGTCGTTCGAAGGAAGGGCTCCCTACCCGCACCTCCTCCTGCCTTCGTCGTCCCTTCCGTTCCCGACGACCTGGACCGCTTGGTGACGGCCATGCTCGAGCGGGACCCTACGCGGAGGCCCGACGCCCCCCGATGCCTCTTGGCATTGGGCATGCAGGTCTCGTCCATGGGAGACCGCAATCCCCGGTGACGGGGACCAAGGTGCTCCAGAAGCCGCACCCTTTCACGCGCGTCCCGCGGCACCTGTCCGAGAACGGACGCTCTGTCGAAAAGTACGCCACCATGCCGTCCGCCAAAGCCCTGATCGGATCGTTCCTCGGGTCCCTCTTCCTCCGCGACGCGCGCGTGCACGAGGTCCACGACCCGGCCCCGGGCTACCGCATCGTCACCATCCACGCCGAGGACCTCTGCGACCGGACCCACGCCGCGAGCGAGAAGGTGCAGATTTTCCTGCCCGGTGTCGGCATGCGGACCTACACGCCCATCGATCACAACGCCGCCCTCGGCAGGATGAGCCTCTTCACCTTCGTGCACGGCGGAGGACCCGGATCGGAATGGGCGAGGACCGTGAAGAAGGACGACACGTTCCGGTTCTTCGGGCCGCGGCGGTCGATTTCGTTCGCGGAGCTCTCCGCGACGCCCATCGTCTTCTTCGGGGACGAGACGTCCCTCGCGACCATCCGCGCCGTGGCGAGCGAACGCCGCACCGAGGACGGCGTCGCGGCCGTGTGCGAAGCGCGGGACAAGGGCGCCGCCGAGGCCGTGCTCCGAGGACCGCTCGGTCTCGTGGGGCCGGAAGTGATCCAGAAGCTCGACGGAGGCGCGCACCTCGACGCCGTCGTCGCGCGACTCGCGTCCATGGTCGAAGCGCGTCCCGGCGCACGACTCGTGCTCACCGGATGTTCCGAATCGATCGTGCACGTGCGTCGCGGACTCGCGTCCCGCGGCATCACGGCCATCGGCAAGGTGAAGCCTTACTGGGCGCCGGGTCGCGTCGGGCTCGACTGAGCGCGCCCTACGCGCGCAGACGTCACGCGGCGCTCACGCCGCCCAAAGGTGCCGTTCGAGTCCGAACAGCATCGAACGTGCTTCGGACTCCTCGGGCACGCCGAGCACCGCGTGCACGACCTCGCCCGGCGACGCCGCCAATTCGCCTTCGAGGGCGAGGATGGCGAGCTTCCGTGCTTCCTCCACGGCCGCGAACGCTTCCGGCGCGAGCGCCGACTCGAACCACGCGTGGAGATCCCAGGCGAGAGCCGCGTGCTCCGTCTCCTCGCGCGCGATGACGCCGAACGCCGCGCGGGCCTTCGGATCCATGGCGCGTTCGGACTGCACGTGCGCCGTGAGTGCCCCGAACGTCTCCCGCACGCACCCCTCGACGGCGTTCTCGACGGCGAGGGCGAGGAGCGACTTCGCCTCGTGGGCCGGCACCGTGGGGGCGACCGGGACGCCGCCGAAACGTGCGGCCAGACGCTTCGTGAGGTCGGTGTGGCGGCGCTCGTCCTCGGCGGCGACACGGGCGCGATCGACGAGGCTCGCGGGGGCTCCGATGCGCTCGAGATCGACGGCGAGACGTTCGAACGCGACGATGGAGGCCTCTTCGAGGGCGGCCGCGCGCACGAACCAGTCGGCGACGGCTCCGCGCGAGGGGCCGCCGTGTGCGAAGACGACCCCGGTCGGGCGCCTGCCGATGGCGCAGTTCGAGTCGCCCTTCTCGACGACCGTCTTCTCGATTTCCGAGAACGTCGCGTCCTTCCCGACGCGGAGGAGGTGCTCGTAGACGTTCCCGCCGCACGTGGTGCCCGTCCGGCCGACCACCTCGACGTTCGCGCCGTTCACACGACCCGAAGGGTCGCTCGCGCAGTCGAACCGGTACCCCCGCTCCTCGACCACGAGCGCCGCGTTGGCGACGGACTCCACCGGCGACACGAGCTTGTCGAGATCGAGGACGCTCTTCACGACGGCCACGGTGTCGCCCGCGGTGGTGACGAGCACGTGCCTCGAGACGACGTCTCCGCTGGTCGGTACGTTCCAACCTTCGCCGACGTCCAAGGTGTCGTACGCCCGCGCGCACGCGGAGGCGTCGGTCGCCGTCTTGCACTTCTCGCCGATGGAGTCGGTGATCCTCGGCGCCGTTCCGCTGCCGCTTCCGCCGCCGACCTCGCGGAGCTCCACGTAGTCGAAGGTCTGCGCGAACCGCACGCCGACGAGAGGTTTGCGTCCCTCCTGGGTGCACACGTTCTGGTCGAAGCCGCTCCGCGAGACGCCGGAACCGCAGGCCGCGAGCGTAGCCGGCACGAGGGCGATGGGCGCCACGCGACGGAAGATGCGGGACAAGCGCATCGCCGTCGGGGAATCGGAAGGGGCGAAGAAGGAAGGCATCCGGACATGAAACCCCGAAAGGCCGAAGGAAGGCCAACCCTTCGAGGGCCGAAATGCGTCCCTTCCGCGCCTCCTTCTCCTCCGGGACGCCGTTTGCTACGAAGGGCCCCATGACGGTGGAAATCCGCGAACACACGCCGGGCGTCGACGTCGCGCCCTTCATCCAGGCCGGATTCGAGGTGTTCAAGGGCGATCCGAACTGGGTCGCGCCGCTCCACTTCGACATCAAGGAGCGCCTCACGCCCGGCAAGAACCCGTTCTTCAACCGGGCCGAGGTGACGCTCTTCACGGCGTGGAAGGGCGGCAAGCTCGTCGGACGCGCTTCCGCGACGGTGGACCGGGAGCACCTGAAGGTCCACGCCGACGACACCGGCTTCTTCGGCTTCTTCGACACCGTCGACGACCCCGAAGTCGGCAAGGCCCTCGTCGACGCCGCCGCCGCCTGGCTCCGCCGCCGGGGCATGAAGCGCATGCTGGGACCGATGTCGCTCTACGCGAACGAGGAAATCGGCGTCCTGATCGAGGGCTTCGACGCGCCGCCCTCCCTCATGATGGCCCACTCCCGCGCGTGGCAAGGGGCCATCGCGGAATCCGCCGGCCTCACGAAGAACAAGGATCTCTTCGCGTGGCGCTACGACGTCGGCGAGTTCCCGCCGCGGGCCATCCGCGCGTGGGAGGAGACGCGAGCGCTCCCCGAAGTGAAGCTCCGCTCGGTCGACACCTCGCGCATGCGCGAGGAACTCCAGACCATCATGGAGATCTACAACGAGGCCTGGGCGGGCAAGTGGGCCATGGTCCCCGCGCTCCCCGACGAGGTCGAGAAGATGGCGAAGGATCTCCGGCTCCTCCTCGACCCGGACATCGCGTTCATGGCCGAAGTGAACGGTCGCGTCGTGGGCATGTGCATCATGCTCCCGAACCTCAACGAGGCCATCCGCGACCTCGACGGCAAGCTCTTCCCGACCGGCGTCCTCAAGCTCGTGTGGCGCCTCAAGGTGAAACACCCGACCTCGACGCGCCTCATGATGCTCGGTATCCGTCGCGAGGTCCGCAACGTGCGTCGCTACGGAGGACTCTCGACCGCGATGTACGTCGAGACCGCGAAGCGTGCCATCGCCAAGGGCTACACGTGGGGCGAACTCTCGTGGACCCGCGAGGACGACGCGCCCATCAACGTCGGCATCAAGATGATGGGCGCGAAGATCTACAAGAAGTACCGCGTCTACGAGATGGCGCTCGCGCCGGCCGAAGCGGCCGCCGCGTCCGTCGCCTGAGTCGCGGGCGACGCGGTCTCCGCCCCGCCGCCTGCGCTCACGAGGGTCTCCTCCACGAGGAACGCCGTGCGCCACGCGCCGGTCTTCCAACGCCGGTAGAAGAGCCACGACGAGATGGTCGTCTCGGCGACGAAACCGAGCCAGCCACCCAGAGCTCCCATGCCGAGGAGCTTGCCGAAGACGTACGCGGCCGTCGGGATGCAGAACCACACCACGCCGATACCGATGACCGCCGCCGCACGCACGTCCTTCGCGCCGCGCAATGCGCCGCGGTAGACGATGTTCACGGCGTCGAGCACCTGGAAGAGGGCGGCGACCACGAGCAACCGCGTGGCGATCCCGGCGACGTTCTCGTCGTCCGTGAACGCGTGCGCGATGGATCGACCGAACACGGCGAACACGACGCCGCACATCGCCATGAAGCCCACGGCGACGACGACGGCGGCACGGGTGTACCGATCGGCGTCGCGGAGCGATCGGGCTCCGAGAGATCGGCCGACGAGGATCGACGCCGCTTCCGCCACGGCGATGCCGGGGAGGAACGAGGTGCGGATCACCGCGAGTCCGATCTGGTGGGCGGCGATCTCCGCGCCCCCGATGCGCCCGAGGACCGTGGTGAACGTCATGAAGGCCGCGATCTCCGCGCCGAACTGGAGACCGGTGGGAAGGCCGAGCGTGACGACCTCGTGGACGGCCGTACGTCGCGTGAGGGTGGGGGATTCGCCGGAGGCGCCTGCTTTCCGTTCGTCGCGGACGTAGAGGCCGAGGAGGAGGAGGAAGATGAAGAGTTCGGCGATGGCCGTGCCGTACCCCGCGCCGCGCACGCCGAGGGCGGGCAGACCGAAGTGGCCGTAGATGAGCGCGTAGGCGAGCACGCCGTTCAGCACGTTGCCGAGGAGCTCGGGCACCATCGCACCGCGGGAATCCCCCAGACCCTGACGGTGTTGGATGAGGGCGGTCATCATGCACGTGATCGGTGCGAGGGACGTCCGTGCCGCGAAGAAGTCGCGCGCGTAGGGGACCAGGGACGACTCGAACCCGAGGAGCTCGAGCGCCCACGTGATGTCGCGACCGAAGATCCACACCACGGCGCCGAAGCCGGCCCCGAGGACGAGTCCCGCCACGCCGTAGCGTTGCGCGCTCCGGGGATCCCCCCGGCCGATGGCGTACGCCGCGCGGACTTTCACGCCACGCATCGTCCCGTAGACGAGCGCGTAACAGAGGTACATGAACGTCAGCGCGATGCCGACGCCGCCGAGGGCCGACGCGCCGAGACCGCCGACGAGTTTCGTGTCGACGAGACCCGTCGCCGTCTCGCCCAACATGGCGGCCGCGATGGGCCACGCGAGACGGATCACTTCGAGGAACGCGGGATCGCGCACGACGGCACCGAGCGTCGCGAAACCGGAAGGAGAGGAGGATTCGAGGGAAAGGGCTTGGGGTCGCTCCCCGCGTCCGAAGGCCGAGGGGCCCTGCGACGACGTGCGAGCGACCCGTCGTTTCAGACGTTGGGTCCAGGATTCTCTGGCGTTCATGGGACGTTCTCTCCGGGAGCTCCGCGCCGGTGCGCTTTCGGGGGCACCTGGCTGATTTCGCCAGGCGTCCGGAGCTCGGGAACGTCTGACGTGGACTAGTCGCTGCGCTCGTTTCCGAGGACCACGACGACGCTGGCGATGCACATCCCGGCGACGCACGGGCGATCGACGCCGCGCGACGGGAGGAAGTGCGACGTCCAGGCGCCGCGGTCGTGGGATCGATTCGTCATCGACGTTCACCTTGTCAGGTCGACGTGCGTCCGTCAATTCGAAGGACGCGCGGGCCTACGGCGACTGCGCTTCCCGTGCGAGCCGCCACGCGACGAACGCCAACGAGAGCGCCACGTCGACGGCGCCGAGGAGGATGGAAGCCTCGGCGCGACGCAGTCCGGTCAGCCACGGGTTCGCCCGGATCCGTTCGCGGGCGACGAGCCCTTGCCGTACCGCCAAGGGACCGAGAAGAAAGCCGAAAACGAGCAATCCGACGAGAGCGAGCGCGAGCGCGCTGCGAGCCTCCGGACACAGGGACGACGTGGGGACGTCCGTTCCCGGAGGAGCGTCCCGCAAGGAGCCAGGTTCCGATGTCGGGGGCGGGGCCGTCATGCCGAGGGGAGTCGAGCGTGACGCTCGCCGTCCGACGTCCCGTGTAGCACACTGGCTTCCACCATGCGGCCTCTCGTCCTCCTCTCCCGAATCGCCGGTCCCGTCGTGCTCGTCGTGTTCGCGGGGTGCACGAAGGGGGCCTCGAAGGCTTCCGTCGTGGCTCCGTCCTGCCCCACGTGCGTGACCGTGGACGGCTCCGGCTTCACGCCGAGCTCCGTCACCCTGCCGAAGGGCGCGGCAGGCTCGAAGTCGACGGTCACCTTCACGCGGACGACGGACGACACGTGCGCCACCCGCGTCGATTTTCCGGAGGTCGGAATCAAGAAGGAACTTCCGCTCGGCACGTCGGTCACCGTCGACGTCCCGACGGACGCCGAACGTACGCTCACGTTCCAGTGCGGCATGGGGATGTACAAGAGCAGCGTCGTCGTCCGCTGACGTCGCGGAACGGGAACGTCAGCGGGGTGCGACCTTGGACGGCCCTTCGCCCAAGGCGGCCGCGACGCTGGCCTCGAAGATCGCGAAGAGCTCCTCGAGCTCGGATTCGGTGCTCGTGAGCGGCGGCGTGACGTACACGGTGCTGCCGAGAGGACGCACGTACGCGCCGCGCGCGAGCGCTTCGGCGTAGACCGTCCATCCGACCGAGCTCAGGTACCCGGCGCCGGCATCCCCGCGCGCCTGCATGTCCTCCGTCGTCTCGGCGCCGGCGGGCTCGACCGCGCGCACGGAACCGGCCCGCGGATCCAGATCGACGGCGGCCGAGAAGCCCAACGATCGCGTCCGCAGGACCCCGGGCATGGTCGCCAGTCGGGATGCCATCGCCGTGAAGAGGGGTGCGCGCGTCCGGACGCCGGCGACGATCTCCTCGTCGCGGTAGATGGCGAGGACCTCCCGTGCGAGCGCGGCACCCAAGGGATTGCCGGCGAACGTGTGACCGTAATAGAGCGCGTGCTCGGGCGGCCCCCGGAACGCGTCGAAGACGTCCTCGGTGACGAGCGTCGCACCCATGGGAAGCAACGACGCGAACGTCTTGCCCAGGCAGAGGACGTCGGGCGTGACGCCCGCCAACTCCGAGGCCCACATCGCTCCGGTGCGACCGTACCCCGTGAACACTTCGTCGAACACGAGGAGGACGCCCTTCCGGTCGCACAGGGCGCGGAGCTCCCTCAAGAACTCCGCCGAGTAGACGCGCATCCCCGAGGCGCCCTGGAGCAAGGGCTCGACGACGACCGCGGCGAACGTCTCGCCCTCGTCTTCGAGCATCGTCCGCATGGTCGCGAACGCGCGGGCGTAGGACTCCTCGTCCGGGAACGGGACGTGGACGCACTCGAAGAGCACGTGCGCGAACGGACGGCGGAAGACCTCGACCCCGCCGAGGCTCGCGGCTCCGACCGTGTCGCCGTGGAATGCGCCGTCGAGGGCCATGAAGCGGCACCGCCGTTCGCCGAACCCGCGCCTCGCGCGTTGCAGGGCGATCTTCACCGCGACCTCCACGGAGCCCGAACCGTTGTCCGTGTAGAAGACGCGCGACAGGCCTCGTGGAGCGGCTTCCACCAGTTCCTCGGCGAGCTTCGCCGCGGGTTCGTGCGTGATCCCACCCAGGGAAACGTGGGCCAGCGTCCGGGCCTGCGCGGTGAGGACGTCCACCAGCCGCGGATGCCCGTGACCGAGCGAAGCGACCCACCAGGACGCGTTCCCGTCGAGGTACGAACGTCCGTCGACGTCCGTGAACCGGGCTCCTTTCGCGCTCGCGACGACGATGGGGTCGACGCGCTCGATGTACACGTCCATCGGCGTGTAGGGATGCCAGACGTGGGCCTTGTCGGCGCGGACGAGGTCGTCGCGGAACGTCATGGCGACACGCCCGTTCCACGATCGCCGTCGCCCGATCGCGTGTCGGGTGTGTCGCGAGGGGTCTCGCTCGGCGAGATCGCGGGCAAGAACACGGTGACCTGGGTCCCGACGCCGGCCCGGCTGACGATCCGGAACGTCCCTCCGTGGGCGGCGACGATGCGGTCGACGATGGCGAGGCCCAGGCCCGTGCCGCTCGGGCGGGTCGTGAAGAACGGATCCTTCGCACGCGAACTGACCGCCGTGTCCATGCCTTCCCCCGTGTCCTCGAACGCGACCTCGAATCCGTCGATGCCGTTCCGTGTGACCACGGAGACCGTCGTCCGGAGCGAACCGCCTTCGGGCATGGCCTGGACGGCGTTGTCCACCAGGTTCTCGAAGACCTGGCGGAGAAGATTGCCGTCACCCCACATCCGCGAGACACGGGCGCCGTGCACGGCGTCGACGGTGATGCCCGGGCGTGCGCGTCCGAGGGAAAGCGCGCGCTCCACGAGATCCGCGAGCACGATCTGCGTCCGCTGCACGGCGAGCGGGCGCGCGTAGTGGAGCAGATCGCTCACGAGCCGGTTGAGCCGTTGGGTCTCCTCGTCGAGGATGGTGAGGAGCGTCTCCCGATCGTCACCCGAGAGATCCTGCCGGCGGAGCCCCGCGCCGGCGTTGGCGATGATCGCCAGGGGATTCCTGACCTCGTGGGCCACGACCGCGGCGAGTTCGCCGACGGCCGCGAGCTGCTCCTTCTTGTGGAGTTCGGCCTGGGTCGTCCTCAGGGCGTGGGAGCTGGCTTCGAGTTCGGACGTGCGACGCGACACTTCTTCGGTCTGTCGCGCGATGACGTTCGAGGTCTCGGCGTAGGTCACCGCCATGACGAACGTGAGGCCGAGCGCGAACGCCATGGACCCCACTTCCACCATCGCGCCGCCGAACAGGGTGGGGGGAGCCGGACGGAAGGTCGACGCGACGGTCGCGAGGAGGAAGACGGCGCTGACGAAGAGGGGGACGAGTCGGACCTTTCCCTGACGGCCGAGCACCACGGCGATCGCGATCCCCGTCATCGTCCCGAGCGTCGTCACCGTGTAGAGGACCGCGTCGACGTCGCGCTGGAGAGTCGTGGAGGTGGAGGCGTCGAAGGACGCGGCGCGTAGGGCGAACACGAACGCGACGGCATTCAGGAGTTCGCACGCGAGCGCGATGCCGTACGTCGTGCGTACGGTGCGTCGTCGCTCGGCGACGCCCGCCTGGATGAACGCGTAGTGGAGGACGAACGCGAAGGACGCCACGAGCCCCGCCCACGCCGCGCGGACGAACACCTCGTCGAACTCGGGGTGCGTGGATCGCACCATGCCGAGTCGCGCGAAGGCTTGCTCGGAGAGGGATCCGAAGAACGCCGCGAGCACGAGGTAGTCGCGCCGCGCGGCCCGCACCCGCCACACGACGAGGAAGAAGAACGCGACGAACGCGTACAGGACGGCCGTCGCACCGACCAAGCCGACGAGCTCTTGCACGCGTTCCCTTTCCCCTCGTGCGGTCGGAACCGCGCCGTCGTGTTGGCCGACGAAGGCGCGGTACTACGCGGACCGCCTCACTTCTTCTTCGGGTCCGGAACCTTGGCGGGCTTGGGCTCGGGCTTCGCGGGCGTCTTGCCGTCGGCCTTGGCGGGCTTGGGCTCGGGCTTCGCGGGCGTCTTGCCGTCGGTCTTCGCGGAGCCGGCGGGCGCCGCGTCGGTCTTGGGAGCGTCGGCCGCGTGCTCGTGCGGCGTCTCGGCGACCGCGGTGTGGTCGATCTTGATCTCCCGGGTCGTGGAGTTCCACGCACCCGGGAGCGCCTTGCCGTCCGCGCCGACGAGGTCGAGCTTGATCTTGTAGGAGCCGTCCTGGAGGTTGTCCAAGTACCAGGGCGTACCGAACTTCTCGATCTTCGCGACGAGATCCTTCTCGATGCCCGGGCCCGTCACGCTGACGTCGACGTGCTCCTTGCCTTCGGCGAGGGTCACGTTCGCGATCTGGAAGTCCACGAGGACGTGGTTCGCCATCTCGCCTTTGTATTCGCCCTTCGGCCGGCTGTAGACGAGCATCGGCTTCTTCGTGTCGACGCCGTCGGCCTTCTTGCCCACGTAGAACTCGACCACGGCGACGGCGTCCTTCGTCTTCACCGACTCGTGGTTGGCGCGGCTCGGGAAGGCGACCAGCACGTGCTGTCCTTCGGACAACGCGTCGCCCGTCGGGAGCTCGGAGAGCTTGATGGGCGCCTTCGTGTCGTAGAGCGGCTTGTAGGGCTGGTTGTCGAGAATCAGGTGCACGTGGGACGAGCCGGTCGCCGTCGCCCAGTTCTTCACGTCGAGCTTCACTTGGAACTCGCCCGCCTTCGCGGCCGGGATGACCTGGCCCTTGGTGGGCGCCAGGAATTTCACCGTCGGAAGCGGCGCGGTCGGGTCCGGACTCGCGGCGCCGGCGAGCAGCGTGATCGGCGCCATCGGTTTCGCGGCCGGCGCGGACGGAACGGGCGCGGGAGGCGTCGTCGCCACGGGCGCGAGCGACGTCGGCATCGGCGGCGGCGGGGGCGGCGGCGGCGGGAGGTTCTCGTTCCCTCCGCCGCACGCTCCGATCGTCGTCGCGAGCGTGACCGTCAAGGCCGACAGAGCCGTGGGGAACGCGGACGTGGAACGCGGCGAACGAGCGAGGGATCGGAGACTCTTCATGGGCCCCTTTTGAGATCAACCTTCGCTCGGGCGCAAGCCCTTCTGCCCGGCCTTCTGCTAGCGTCCGTGGTCCCGATGGCCTTCCCCCGCGCGACTCCGAGGCCGAATTCGACCCGAGGCGTCCGACGACGCGGACCGATCGCGCGCACGCTCCCTCCTTTCGGCCTCACGTGCGTCGCATGTGTCGCGACCGTGTCGTGCGGAGCTCCTCGTGTCGCCGGCCGCGTCACCTGTCCTCCGAACATGGTGCGCGTCGCCGACGAGGTCTGCATCGACGCGTACGAGGCCTCCCTCGTCGATCTCGACGGCGATGCGCCGTTCCCGTTCTCCGATCCCGTGGGAGCTGCGCGCGTGCGCGCCGTCTCCGAACCCGGACGCCGCGCGCAGGTGAACGTCACGGAGATCGAGGCGGAGATCGCGTGCGAGAATTCGGGCAAGCGCTTGTGCAACCGCAAGGAATGGATCCTCGCGTGCAGCGGAAGCGAAGGGCGCGCGTTCCCCTACGGCAACGGCTACGTCGCCGGTGCGTGCAACGACGCGCGGAACCGTCCGCAAGGTGCGGGCGCCGATCTGACCGAGCCGCGCCTCGCCCGCGAGCCCGGCACGAGCGCACCGACCGGGTCCTTCGCGCGATGCAAGACTCCCGAGGGCGTCTTCGACCTGCACGGCAACGTCCACGAATGGGTCCGCGACGCGTCCCACGGCGGCGACGCCCGGTACGGGATGTTCCTCGGCGGATACTTCGCCGACGCGAAGTTGAACGGTCGGGGTTGCGCGTACAAGACGACCGCCCACTTCAAGGCGTACCGCGACTACTCCATCGGCTTCCGCTGCTGCGCCGACCCCAAGAAGGCCGTACCCTGACCGTCGCTTCCCCCTCCGAGACCTCCGAGATTCCCATGCCCCATCGCGAGCGCTACCTCTTCGTCTGCACGAACCGTCGGGACGCGTCGAACCCGAAGGGCTCCTGCGCCCAGGAGGGTTCGGAGGAGCTCGTGAAGAGCCTGAAGGAGATCCTCAAGAAGAAGGGTCTCTCGAACCGACTCCGCGCGTGCTCGTCGTCGTGCCTCGATATGTGCGAAATCGCGGCCGCCATCGTCCAGGAGCCGGACCACGTCACCTACGGGCGCGTGAAGGAGTCGGACCTCGAGGCCATCGTGGACGCCGCCGCCGCGGGCACCGTGGTCGAACGTCTCGTCGTGAGACCGAAGGCCGAGGTCGCCTCGGGAGACGGAACGTGATCGGTCTCGGTTTCCGATTCCGCGAACGTCTCCACGGTTCGTACTACCGCCTCGACGCGCCGTTCGACGAGCATCCCTTCGAACTCGACGTCGAGATCCGCGCCGAGAGTCTTCCCCGGTTCGTCCGCGATCGCATGGCCCTCGTCGGTGGCGAGTTGCGCGCCGCGGGGCTCGCCGCGTGCACGCAGGTGGACGGAAGCCTGCTCCTGAAGACGAAGGGCGAGCAGCGCCTCTCCTACGCGTTCGCGTTCACGGGAGACGACGGGCGCCGGTACGAGTTCCGCGGCGAGAAGGACGTCATCGTCCTCGGCATCCTCCAGGCCCTGACCTCGCTCCCCGGGAGTCTGTTCGACGACGCGGGGCGCGAAGTCGCGCGGATCGACCTGCGTTTCCCCGTGAGCGACGACGTGCGCACCGTCGTCAAGTCGTTCCGCCTCGCGACGTCGGGCGGCTGATCGATGGACCGCGTCACGCCCGCCGATTCCGTCGTCGTCGTGATCGATGCGCAGGACCGTCTCGTCCCGGCGTTGGCGGAGGTCGATCGGGATCCGTGCGTGCGACGCATCGGCGTCCTCCTCGACGTCGCCCGCGAGCTCGGCGTGCCCGTGCTCGCCACGGAGCAGTATCCGAAGGGTCTCGGGCCGACGGTGCCCTCCGTGAAGGGCAAGCTCGACGCCCTCGGAGTGGTTCCCGTCGCGAAGACCACCTTCGACGCGACCGGCGAACCCGCGTTCGTGCGCGCGCTCGCCGCCGTCCCCGCGCGTCGCGTGATTCTCGTCGGCTTCGAGGCCCACGTCTGCGTGTTCCAGACCGCACGGGAGCTCGCGCGTCGTGGCCTCCACCCGATCGTGATCGCGGACGCCACGGCGTCCCGTCGCGTGGAGGACAAGATCCTCGGCCACGCGCTCGCCGATCGCGCGGGAGCGCTCGTGATGCCCCTCGAGACGGTCGTATTCGACTGGCTCGAGCGCGCGGGCACGCCGACGTTCAAGGCCGTGTCCGCCTTCCTCAAGTAGGGAGTCGTGACGCGGACGTTTTCCGTCCGACTGGAAGAGAAGGCTTTCCGGAACGCACCTCGGAGCGCCGACCGAAAGCGAGCGGCGAGGCGTGCGCGCGGTCGACTCGACATCCCGCGGACGCGCCGTGCGTCGCGCGCGTCCCCATCCTCCCGCGCGCGAGGCGACCCACGGACACCCGAATTCGGATTCGTTTCCGGACGATCGCGCGGCGGACCGGGGAGGGTCTCCGTGTGGGGATGGGTCAGGGTGGTTGCCATGAACACTTCGATTCTTCCTCGGGTGCCGCGGTGCGCTTTGGTCGCCGTCGCCCTTCTCTGCCTCCACTGTTCGGGGGAGGACTCCTCTCCGGAAGGCACCGACCGACCGCCGCCCGCCCTACCGGAACCGGGGGACGCCGCGGCACACGACGGAGCGGAGGAAGGTTCGAGCCTGGACGTCGACGCGGGCGCCGCGTCATCGTCCACGTCCGCCGACGTGGAGTCTCCGGAAGCGGGCCCGGAGGCGTTCCTCCTCCGCAAGCGTGTGTTCGTGACGTCGCGCCAGTACGAAGGAAACCTCGTCGCGGCGGGCGGCGGCGCGGACGGACTCGAATCCGCCGATCGCCTGTGCACGTCGGCCGCGCAGAGCGTCGGCATCTACGCGACGTGGAAGGCCTTCCTGTCCGGACGCGTGGGCGGAACGATCTTCACGCCTCGGTCGCGTTTCACCTTCCGCGGTCCCTGGTACGCGATGGATCGAGGAACACTGGCATTTCGATCGCTGTCCGGTCTCCAGCAATCTCCCGTCACGTTGGCAACGATCCAGACGACGGAAAGCGGCAGCCCCGTCGCCCGCGATCCCCTCGTCGAGTGGGTATGGACGGGAACCGAACGAGGGTGGTTCCGAGGGAACAACTGCGCGGCGGACGACGGAGGGGACAGCTGGCGCTCGTCGTCGCGTTCCGTCCGGGGCACCGCCGGCAATCTCGTCGATTCCAAAACGTGGTCGACGACGGGCGCCTTCTACGACCCGAGTTGCGACGCGCGGGCGCGTCTTTATTGCTTCGAGCAGTGAGGCGCGGCGCGGGCCGTTTGTGACGATTGTGCACCTACAATTGCACACATTGTCCTCCCTGCTACACCCCATGCACTTCCGACGATTTACCGAGGTGCGCGATGGTCCGATATTCGAGTGTTTCCGCGTGTTTGATTGCTCTTTCCGCCTTCGCCGCCGGCTGCTCCGCCGAAGTCGGTGACGCCTCCGTGGACTCCGGCGACGCGGCCCTCTCCGCCACGGCCGCCCGCGACCTCGTGAGCCATGTCCGTCAGAACGAGGCGAAGATCCTCGCCGCCGCGAAGCCGAACGCACGTGGCGCGAAGGCCGCCGATCTCGACGGCCGCACCGTGCGTTGCCTCGGCACCGGCCGCGGCGCCTCGCTCCGGGGCGCGTGCCTCGTGAAGGGCAACTACGCGGGCGCCGCCGGCGCGACCGCCACCTTCTCCGTCGTCGTCCACCAGACCGGCGCGAACGCCGCGTACACCGTCCTTCCCGTGACGGCCGATGGCGTGCAACCGCGTGGCGGACACTCCAGCGGTTCGCTCCAGACCTACCTCGTGGACGGCGGCGGCGAAGATTCCGTCATCGACCAACTCGAAGGCCAGGGCCTTCCCATCGATACCGTGCTCGGCGCGGGCGACGACCTCGGATGCGTCGAAGACGCGAGTCCCGCCTCCCTCGGTGTCTGCCTCGTGAACGTGAAGCTCACGAACGGCAAACGCGCGCGCGTCGCCGTGACCGTGGGCGAAGTGAACCGCGGCGAAGCGCTCGTCGTCACGAGCACCCAGGTCGAAGCCGCCGGCCCCGCCACGGGCGACGCCGCGGTCATCGCGGAGCTCGCGAAATCCCTCGACGGTCTCGCGACCGGCGGTGGCGAAGGCGATCCGGATCCGTACAAGGTCCTCGCGGTCGACCTCGCCGCGGGCGAGAAGCTCGAAGGCAAGACGCTCCTCACGCGTCTGCTCCCCAAGCTCGAGGGCTTCGACGGCATGGCCGACGATCTCGTCCCCGGATTCGATACGGACGACATCGCGGAGTTCTGGTCCGACGCGACGGCCACCCCGGCGCGGGCGGACTTCGACACGGACGAAGACTTCGACGCCGCGAAGCTCGACGCGAAGAAGTGGAAGAACGTGAAGGCCGTCGTCGACGCGAAGCTCACGAACGTCCAGGCGTTCCACCTGGGCTACCGTTCGTCGCCGACCTCGTCCCTCGAGACCGGCCCCGTCGCCGTGACCCTCGTCGGCCAGCTCCCCTCGGGCAAGGTCGTCGCCATCTACGGCATCGTCATCTGGACCTGACGCGCAGCTGACGCGCACCCGACGTCTCCGCGTCCAGGGAGCGTCCAGGGAGCGTCCCGAAGGCGACCCGAAGTGCCCGAAACGGGCCTTCGTGGTCGCCTTCGTCGTTTCCGGGAACGATTCCGGCTCCGCCGTGTTGACAGAATGGCGACGCTCTCGCCAACCTGTCCGACGCCGTGAAGGAGCCCATGCCGCCCACCCTGCCCGAGGCTTCCACGGAAGCCATCACGGTCCTCGTCGTCGACGACGAGCGATCGAACGTCGAATCCCTCGAGAAGATCTTCCAGCGCGAGTCCATGCGCGTGCTCGTCGCGAACGACGCGAAGCAGGCGCTCGAGCAGCTCCGCACGCACCGGGTCCACGTCGTCCTCACGGATCTCATGATGCCCGGCACGACGGGCCTCGAGCTCCTCCGGGCCGTGAAGCAGATCGCACCCGACGTGGAAGTGGTGCTCATGACCGCGTACGGCACCGTGGAATCCGCCGTGTCCGCCATGCGCGATGGCGCCTACGACTTCGTGGAGAAGCCCCTGAAGCGCCACGCCATCGTGAAGAGCGTGCGGAAGGCCGCCGAACGCCAGAAGCTCGTGGCCGAGAACCTGCTCCTGAAGAAGGAGATCAAGCTCCTCACGTCGCGGGAAATCGTCGGGAGCTCACCGGTGTGGCGCCGCGTGATCGAGATCGCGACCCAGGCGGCGCCCAGCGTCGCGACGGTGCTCGTGCTCGGAGAGAGCGGGACGGGCAAGGAACTCATCGCGCGGTACATCCACGAGCGGAGCGCCCGTGCGAAGGGGCCGTTCGTCGCCGTGAACTGCGCGGCGATTCCGGAGACGATCCTCGAGTCGGAACTCTTCGGACACGAGCGTGGTGCGTTCACCGGAGCGGTCTCGCGGAAGGACGGTCGCTTCGCGCGCGCGGCGGGCGGCACCCTGTTCCTCGACGAGATCGGCGAGCTCTCGCCCGCCGTGCAGGTGAAGCTCCTGCGCGTGTTGCAGGAAGGCGAGTACGAACCCGTGGGCGGGGACACCGTCCGCGCCGACGTACGCGTGGTCGCGGCGACGAACCGCGATCTCCTGGCCGAGGTGGCCGCGGGGAGGTTCCGCGAGGACCTCTTCTACCGCCTCAACGTCATCGCCATCACCGCGCCGCCGCTCCGGAACCGTCGCGAGGACGTGCCGCTCCTCGTGGATCACTTCCTCGGCCTCTACTGCACGAAGAACGGCAAGGCGCGCATGAGCCCCACCCGCGGCGCTCTCGAACGCATGACGGACTACGCGTGGCCCGGCAACGTGCGCGAACTCGAGAACGTCGTCGAGAGGGCCGTCGTCCTGTCGCGCGGCGACACGCTCGGCGAGACGGACCTTCCCGACGCCATCGCCGAAGCGCGTCCCGGCGTGGCGACCGCGCTCACGTTCCCCATCGGCACCACGCTCGAGGAGATGGAACTCCGCGTGATCCGCGAGACGCTCCGCCACACGAAGGGCGACAAGTCCTTGGCCGCCCAGCTCCTCGGCATCTCCACGCGCACCATCTACCGGAAGCTCGACGGCGTGGAAGGCGAGGGGAGCGACCTGCCGCCCGACGTGGTGCGGGCGTGAACGGGCGCCGCTCCGCCGCGTTCGGAGCCGCGATCGTCTGCTCCGTCGTCGGATGCGGGACGTCGTCGTCGCCGACGCCGCGGACGGTCCCGGAGGCTCGGTCGGCCGCGGTCACACCGGCCCTCGCGCCGCCGAAGTTTTCCGAAGGTTCGTTCGAAGCGGCCCGCGCGGAGGCCCGTGCGAAAGGGAAGCTCCTCTTCGTCGACGCCTGGGCACCGTGGTGCCACTCGTGCCTCAGCATGCGGTCGTTCGTGTTCCCTGATCCGGCGCTCGGCGCCGTCGCGGACGACTTCGTCTGGTTCGCGGTCGATACCGAGACCCCCGAGGGCGAAGCGTTCGTGGCGAAGCATCCCATGAAGTTCTGGCCGACGCTGTTCGTGCTCGACCCGGCCTCGGACGTCGCGGTGTTCAAGTGGCCGGGAACGGCCACGGCGAAGGAGCTCGTCGAACTCCTTTCCGACGTGCGCGGCACGACGTCGTCGGCGACCTCCCGGAACGAGGCGTACGAGGCTTACGTCGCCGGAAGATCGGCCTTGGCTGGCGGTGACGCCGCGAAGGGCGTCGCGTCCCTCGAACACGCCGTCGCCGTCGCTCCCGGCGATCATCCGAAACGCGCCGCGATGGTCGAAGCGCTCGTGTCGGAGCTCTCGGCCGAAGGAAATGTCGGGCGTTGCACGGACGTCGCCCTCCGCACCCACGCCTCCTTGCCCCGGGCCACGTCCCTCGCGACCGTGCTGGCTACCGCCGCGGATTGCGCCGCGAAGGCGAAGGACGCGAAAGCCCTCCGGACCTTCCGCGACGCCGCGACGGCCTTCGCCGACGACGCGCGCGCCACGATCCTCGCCGACGACCGCTCGGGCCTCTACGACGCGGCGGTGTCCGCCTCGGAGGAACTCGGTGAGAAGGACGTGGCGAAGCAGATCGCGTCACGCTGGGCGACGTTCCTCGAACGGGAAGCCTCGCGCGCGACGTCGTCCCGCGATCGCGCCGTGTTCGATGCGCACCGACTGCTCGCGTACCTCGCCCTCGGCGAGCCCGCGCGTGCGCTCCCCATGCTCGAAGCCAGCGCGAAGGACTTTCCCGACGACTACAACCCGCACGCCCGCATCGCGCGCGTGGAGAAGGAGCTCGGTCACCCCGAAAAGGCCCTCGCGGCCATCGAACGGGCCGAAGCCCGCGTCGTGGGGCCGCGATCGCTCCGCATCGCGGCCGTGCACGCGGACATCCTCGAGTCCCTCGGAAGGAAGTCGGACGCCGCGGCCGCCCTCGGGCGTGCGCTCGACAAAACGAAGAGCGCCGCGTTGCCCGGAGGCTACGCGGCGCTCGTCGTCGAACTCACGCGCCGGAAAGACGCGCTCGTCGCTCGTTAGGAATCAACCCCCGCAGTCCGCCTTGCAGGCCGGCGCCGTGAGGCACTGGACCATGGCGATGTAGGGCTGGCCGCCGCCGGTGTGGGCCGCTTCGCAGTCCTGGACGATCTTCTGGACTTCGGCTTGCGTGGGCTGGCCGCCGTCGAGTTTCTCGATCGCTGCAGCGACGCAGGCTCCGAAGTCGAGGCAGGGGGACGAGTTGCCTTCGAGGACGTCCTTGCCGGAGCACTCGTTGATCTCCGTGCAGCAGTTCGCCGCCGCGCAGGTGTTGCACTCCGGGTCGCCGAAGTTGATGTTGTTCTCGACGCTGCAGGTCTCTTCGGGCTTGCCCGCGTCGGGCGTGGTCGTCGCGGCGCCGGAGTCCTTCTTCGGGGGGAGACCCGCGTCGGTCTCGGACGGCTTCGTCGGAACGACGCCGTTGTTCCCGCCCTTGTCGTCGGCTCCGCCGTCGGAGGTCGAGGTGGTCGTGGTCGACGTGGTGGAGCTGCAGGCCGCCACCAGGAGGAGCGTGCCGAGGGTACCGAGCTTGACGAGTGACTTCATGAGGGTGGTGTCTCCTGACGATCTTCGAAGGGCAGTCGCGCGAACGCGTCGAGGTCGGCGTGTTCTAGTCACGGCATCCGAAGGCGCAACCGGAACTCATCGGCGTGGATGAAAGAGACGTCGTGGAAATGTAAGAGGAAAACCTACATAGGCACCTTCTGAAAACTAGCGGCAACCGTTCGGAAATTCCTTCCTGAGGGCTTCGGCCCAGGCGTCGTAGGCGGCGGCGTTCGGGTGAAGTCCGTCCTTGGCGACGAGGTGAAGGTTCGCTTCCCGTTCCATCTGCCGGGAAAGATCCGCGAAGCGTGTGCCGTGCGCGTTCGCGACCTCGCGGAGGATGCCGTTGAACCGCGCGATGCGGTCCGCGATCGCATCCTTCGATCCGAACGCGCGCGCCGCCGGCGATTCCGACCACGCGGGTTGGGGGAGGACGACGATGCGCGCCGCCGGAACGTGGTGATCGATCACCGCGCGAAGGATGCGGTCCACCGCGCGGCGGTAGGTGGCGTCGTCGACGCCGGCCACGATGTCGTTCGCGCCGATCGCGACGGTGACCCACGTCCGCGACGGATCCACGGCATCGAGGGCCGGCAGTTGGCGATCGATCAGGTTCCGCGTGGTCGCGCCGTTCACCGCCACGTTCTTCACGTCGACGGTGCACCCCGCGTCGGACCAGCGCGCGGCGAGGCGCGCGGGAAAGGCTTCGCGTTCCGTCGCTCCGGTGCCGATCGTGAACGAGTCGCCGAGCGCGAGGAGCGTCCAGGCTCCCGGGGCCCCGGCGTCGGAGCCGGCGTCCGTGGGAGCGCCGGCGTCGCCGTCGAACTTGCGGACGCGCATCGCGTGGAAGTACGCGAGCAGGGCGTCGAGGTCCGCGTCCGTGAGATCGGGATGGGCGGGCATGGTGCCGTACCGGAACGTGGCGGGATTCCGCACGTAGGCACGGATCTGAGCTTCGGGGCGGTATTCGACGATGCTCTGGGGCACGTTCAAATCAGGTCCGACACGGCCCCCTTCGCGGTTCACGGCATGGCACCGGATGCACCGCGATTGGAGGAGCGCGTAGCCGTGGAGGACGGGATCTCCCTCCGGCCGCGGCCCCGGCGACGTGTGCGGGAAGAGGACGTCGAAGCGCGCCTTCTCGATCGTGACGAGCTGCCACGGCCTCGGGTGATCCTCGACGTTCTGCTGCGAGGGGCCGGTCCACACGAGGTAGAACGGGCCCGGAGGCACGCGGCCGGGACCGATGGGGTCCCACGCCGGGACGTCGTCGTCGGCGAACGCCACGAACGCACCGGACTCGAACGCGAGCTCGCCCCGGAAGGGGACCGTGTATCCGTCCTTCGCGCGGAAGACGAACTCCTGCCGTCGGAGAACGTCCGCGCTCTCGCCGAACCCGGTCTCGAGGACGCGGGCGAGGGGGAGCGCGTGGAATCGTTTCGGCCGGCCGTAATACGGGTCGACCATGGCCACGTGTTCGGGCGTCACGTGGGAACGGAGCGCCTCGAGCGAGAGCGTCGCCATCGTGCGTCCGTCCTTCACGAACGCGAGCGGTTCGGCGGAGGCGGGAAGGGCGGCGGGCTTCTCGGAGCGACCGCACCCTGCGGCCGACGCCACGAGCACCGTCGTCGCGGACACGAGGAGGAGCGTCGCTGTCGCGGATCGGGCGATGGCGTGCGCGGGACCGACCGTGCGGGGTCGCACCGCGAGCGCGAAGGGGACGAATGCGCCGTAGTAGAGGACGTTCGGGACGATGCGGAACAGGTGACCGACGGCGACGTCCGAGAGGAGGAGGACGTCCGAGGTGGCCCACGCGACGTACATCGCGAGCTCGAAGACGAAGACGGTCCGCGCGTACGCACGCCGACGATCGTCCACGAGCCGGGGGACGACGAAGGCGAGCACGAGCCCGGCGACTCCGGCGAAGAGGATCTCGTACGCGAGGAACGTCGACCGGAGATCGGGGAGGTGGACCGTCGCGCGGACCACCTGCGCGAGCACGGGGACGACGAAGGACGCCGCCAGGGCGCCACCGTACCGCTTGCCGCGGGAGAGACCGTTCGGGCATGCGGCCCAGGCCACGAGGACGAACGCGCGCAGGTCGCCGAGGACCACGAACGCGATGGCCACCGCCGTCGTCAGGGCGCCGGTCGCCGGCAGAGGCGAGAGCGGGCCGGTCAAAAAGCCGTCGAGCACCGCGACGAGTCCGCCGACCACGCCGAAGATGCGGAAGAACCGGGGGACGTCCTTCCCGGCGGCCACCTGGAGGAGCACGATCGCGAGCGCGACGCACGGAGCGAAAGGAACGTGCCACGGACTGTCGTAGAGTGCCTTCCAATGCATTCGAATTCGCGCGACGCGCCCCCGACCGATCGTGGAGTCGCGCTCCTCGGCAGGCGTATCGCGCTCCTGGCCGACGAGCTCAAGGCCGGAATGGACCTGGCGCTCCCGAATCTCGAACCGGTCGTGGACGCTCTCGGCACGTCGTCGTCGAAAGGTGTGGTCGTCGTCGGGATCGGCTCTTCCGAAGGTCCGGCGCGGCTCCTCGCGCGCGCGCTCGAACGGGAAGGAATCGAGGCGCGGTACGCGCCCGTCTCGCGGTTCGTCCGTTCCGACACGCCCGAGGCCCGCGTCGGCATCGTCGTCTCCCAGGGGCTTTCGCCCAACGCGCGCCTCGCGCTCGCGGCACGTTCGCGTTTCGCCGCGACCCTGCTCGTCACGAGTCTCGACCCGGGTCGCGACGAGGAACTCGCGGCCCTCGCGCGGGACGGCGTCGCCGTGCTTCGAGCGCCCCCTTCCGGGGAGGGGACGCTGTTCCTCCGCGTCGTCGGCCCCGCGGTGGCGATGCTGGTCGGCCTGCGCGTGGTCGGGGAGATCGTCCGACGCGTGAAGGGCATCGAGCCCGCGTGGGCTCCGGATTTCGCCCGCGTCGTCGATCGCGTCCGCGAGCTCACCCGGGAGGACGCGGGGATGTGGGACGCCGCGCGCGCTCGCGACGGTCCGGGATCGTCCCGTGATCGTCGTGGGCACCGACACCGACGGACTCGCGGACGAACTCGTCGTCGCCCGACTGGTCGAAGGCCTCGGTGCGACGCCGCCGGCGCTCGTCGACGCGTGCGCGTTCGTCCACGGACCTTGGCAAGCGATCCACGATCGCTCCGCGGTGATCGTTTGCGTCGGTCGGGACGACGCCACGAACCGCGCGCTCGTGCGTCGCGTGGAGTCGTGCCTCGTCGAAGGACGCCACACCCTCGTGACGTTCACGTCCGACCTCGCCGGACCTCTCGCCGCCGTCGCCATCGACGCGGCCCTCGTCGTCGCGGTCGCGCGCGCGCTTCCGTCCGTCTCGTGGGACCTCGTGGCGTGGCCCGGGAAGGGCGACGACGGACCGCTCTACGATCTCGGCGCCCACGCCCTCGACGGGATGATCGCGCGAACGCGTACGTGATGTCGGGAACTTGGAACGCGCCTTTCGCGTCGTGGATCCGACTGACACTTTGTCAGGCGGGACCCCCTGAACAGCCGCCTCCGCGCCATCGTGACGAGGACCCCTCCGACGCACGAATATTAACGCATTGAAATGACGCTTCTTTTATCGTGGCACGTCCTTCGCAGCCGAAAGGAGTCGGGACCGAATTCCTCGGGCTGCTGAACGAACGAACCGCCATGGCCGTCGATCAGATTCTCAAGCGTCACTTCTGGGCCGTCATCGTCACGTGCCTCGCGCTCGCCGCGTTCGTCGTGGCGCAAGGGTGCACGCAATTGCTCGGCGCCTTCGTCGTCGCGCCCGACGAAAAAGGCCTCGCGCTCGCGCCGCCCGCGGTGAAGGGATCGACGTCGCCTCTCGGTGCGGCGCGCGTCGTGAACGTGGAGCCGATCCTCGCACGGAACCCGTTCGACTCGGTCACCGGGGCACTGAACAAGCCGCCGCCCGTGGAAGAAGTGTCGGCCGAAGCTCCGCCTCCCGATCTGCGTGACCCCATGACGGCCCCGGCCTGCGACGGCGTGAAGGTCCTCGTCATCGTGGCGTTCAGCGATCCCGAGTGGTCCTTCGCGGCGTTCTCCAGCGGTGGGGAATCGAAGTCCATCCTCCGGCGTCGTGGCGGTGAGGTGGGGACCAAGCGCATCGAGTTCATCGGTCGCGACCGGGTGTGGCTCACGTCCGGCAGCACGCTCTGCCAGGCGGAGATGTTCAAGTCCGCCGAGGTGGCGCCCGCGGCGCCCGTCGCCACCGCTGCGCCGCCGCCGCCTCCCGCCAAGGGAGGTGCCGGCGCCGTGCCGCCCGACATCGCGAAGGGCATCGTCAAGGTCAGCGCCACGGAGTTCAACGTGGATCGCGGCGTCGTCGACAAGATCCTCGAGAACCAAGCGGAGCTCATGAAGCAGGCCCGCATCGTCCCGGAGCAGGAGAACGGGAAGATGGTGGGCATCCGCATGTTCGGCATCCGTCCGGACTCCCTGCTCGGCACGCTCGGAATGGAGAGCGGCGATCGCCTGCAGACCATCAACGGCTTCGACATGACGAGTCCCGAGAAGGCCCTCGAGGCCTACGCGCGACTTCGCCAAGCCGACAAGCTCACCGTCCAAGTCAACCGCCGGGGTTCCAACATGAACCTCGACTACAACATCAAGTGATCGCGCCGCACCGCATCCCCGCTCCCGCGCACCGGGGCTCCCGAGGAACACGCACATGAACGACGAGAACATCCTTTCCCGCACGATGGTGATGGTGGCGACCCTGGGCACGGCTTCCATCGCGCTCGTGGGTGCCCTGTCTCTCGGGGTGTTCGTGCTCGCCAAGACGGTCGGTCCGCAGGCGGCCATGGCGTCCTCGGACGAGTCGTCGAAGTCCGAACCTTCCCGTTCGACGTCGGCGTCGCCGACGAAGCCGGCTTCCGGAACGAACCCGAAGCCCGAGGCGGCGCGCGAAGCCGCCACCCAGAAGCCCAAGACCGCCGTCGACCTCTGAGAGCACGAGTGCCCAGGATTTCCCAGAAGATGAAACGATCCCTTCTCGTCCCCTTCGTCACGAGCGCCGCGGTGATGGTCTCCGCGACGAGCGGTGCCCAGACGCCGCCGCGCCGCCTTCCTTCCGCCGCGGGAGTCGCCGCGTTGGGAGACGCCGGCACCGCTCCGACACCCGTGCCCCCGCCCGCGACGGCGACCGATCCGAAGCCCGCGGATGCCACGGCCGACAAGGGAACGAAGAAGCCCGCCGCGGCCGGCGCCAAGGCGACGCCGGGCTCCAACGGGAAGCTCTCCGCGGACACGTCGAACCTTCCGCAGTTCGAACAAACCATGGAGTACGAGCCTCGGAATCCGAACTACCGGGTCTCGTTCTCGCTCGAGGAAGCCGACCTCGCGGAGCTCGTGAAGGTCATCGGCCAACTGACCGGCAAGCGCTTCATTTTCGGCGGCAAGGTCCGCAACATCAAGGCGACCGTCTTCTCGCCGCAGAAGGTCACCGTGGCGGAGGCGTACCAGGCCTTCCTCGCCATCCTCGAGGCGAACGGTCTCACGGTCGTCCCCCACGGTCGGTTCCTCAAGATCGTGGAGACCAGCGGCATCGCGACCCAGGGCACGCCCGTGTACGGCAGCGCCCAGCCCGTGCCCGCCGAAGCGCGGTTCGTCACCCGCATGCACCGCCTCGCGCACGTCGGCGCCGACGAGGTCGCGAGCATCCTCGGCCACTTCAAGTCGAAGGAGGCGGACATCACCGTCTACGCACCTTCGAACATGCTCATCATCACGGAGACCGGCGCGAACATCCGCCGGATGATGCAGCTCGTGGAGGAGATCGACGTCGGTGGCGCCGGCGACCAGATTTGGATCGAGCCCGTCCACTACGGCGCCGCGTCCGAACTCGCGACCCGCGTGAACGAGTTGTTCGATCTCAAGGGCGGCTCCGCACCCGCGGGTGGCAAGGGCGGCGCGCCGGCGAACGCGTCGAATTCGGCGGGCAGCGATCTGCACGTCGCGAAGGTCGTCGCGGACGATCGCACCAACTCCCTCATCATCGTCGCGACGGAACGCGCGTACCTCCGCATCCTCGAGTTCTTGAAGCGCATCGACGTCCCGCAGACGGGGGAGGGCGAAATTCACGTCCTGCCGCTCCAGCACGCGGACGCGACCGAACTCGTGAAGACCCTGAACGAGATCGTGAGCGGTGCGGCGCAGGCCGGTGGCGGCGCTCCGGCGAAGACCGGCGGCGGCGCGGCTCCCTCGGGGATCTTCGAGGGCGGCGTGAAGGTCTCGGCGGACAAGTCCACCAACTCCATCGTCATCACGTCCTCGCTCCGGGACTACGCGTCCATGCGCGCGGTGGTCGACAAGCTCGATCAGGCGCGAAGGCAGGTGTTCATCGAAGCGGTCATCATGGACCTCTCCATCGATCGCACCGGCCAGTTCGGCATCAACTTCCACGCCGGCACGACGTTCCCTTCCGCCGACGGAGACACGCTCGCGTACGGCGGTCTCAATCCCCTCAAGACCATCCTCCTCCCGGGCGCGACGGATTTGCAGGGCATGGCGCTCGGGCTTCGAGGTCCGGGCATCCCCGGTTCGCAGAACCTCCTGGGCACGGGCATCACGGTGCCGGCGTTCGGCACCATGCTCAACGCCTTGGCGACCTCGTCCGACAAGGACGTGCTCTCGACGCCGCACATCATCGCGACGGACAACATCGCCGCCGAAATCAACGTCGGCGAGAACGTCCCGCTCCAGACGAACACGGGCGGCGTCGGCAGTCTCGGCAGCGCCGGCGGTGCGGCCGGTGCCGCGCTGGCCGGACTCGGCGGATTCGGCGGCTTCAGCGCGCCCCGTCAGGACGTCGGCACCAAGATCAAGATCATCCCCCACCTGAACGAGTCGAACGAAGTCCGGCTCGAACTCACCGAGGAAATCAGCGAAGCCGGTGCGCCTCTCCCTGGATCCCTCGGCGCCATCCCGATCACCAAGCGCAACGCGAACACGCAGCTCGTCGTGCGCGATCAGCAGACCGTCGTCATCGGCGGTCTCATGCGGAACCGCGTCGTCCACGGCACGAGCAAAATCCCGCTCCTCGGCGACATCCCCGTGCTCGGCGCCCTCTTCCGCGCGACGACCGACCAGATGCAGAAGACGAACCTCGTGCTCGTCCTCACGCCGTACATCATCCGGGAGCAGGAAGATCTCCGGTCGGTCTTCGAGCGGAAGATGCAGGAGCGTCAGGAATTCCTCGATCGCTTCTTCGTCTTCAGCGACGACACCGACTACCAGCCGCCGAAGGACTACTCCCGCACGAACGGCCTCGTGGAGGACATCCGTCAGGCCTATCTCGTCATGGAGGAGAAGCGTCGCCTCGACGAGCTAACCCGTCCGAAGGACCTCAAGGTCCACGCACCGGGCCAGCCGCTCGAGATGCCCGCGCCCGTCCAGCAAGGTGCGGCCGGTGCCTCCGGTGGGAATGCGCCGGCGCCGACCGAAGGCGGGACACCCGCGGCCCCGCCGACTCCGGGCGATCGTCGGAACCGTCTCTCGCCCGCGGTGACGATCCCGCCGGGCGGCGCCGCTCTCACGCCTCCGAATCTCAACGTCACGCCTCCCGCGCGCACTGTGGAGAAGGTCGAAAAGTAGGGAACGAGGGAGGGCTTCCAGGATGAACGAGCAACGCTTCCTCGGAGATCTCCTCGTCCGACGCGGCATCGTGCCCGCCGATCGGATCGAAGGCCTCTACACGGTCCAGCGCGAGCGCGACGTCGACCTCCTCGATCTCGTGGTGAACACGAACCTGGCCGACGACCTCACGGTCGCGCGCACGCTCGCCGAGGAGTCCCAACTTCCGTACGTCGAGAAGGTCGACCCCGACCAGATCGCGACGGCGCTCGCGACCCGCGTTCCGATCGGTTTCGCGAAAGCGCACAAGGTCATCGTCGTCGCCGAGAACGACGAGATGGTGCACGTCCTCTGCGCCGATCCGTTCGACACGTCCGCCATCGACGACCTCCGCGTCCTCTTCGGAAAGCCCGTCGAGCCCGCGGTGGCCGGCTCCGAGCGCATCACCGACGCCATCAACCGCGTGTACGAACGGCAGGCGGGTGGGGGAGAGCTCGAGTCCGAGAAGGACGAAGTCGACGACGACGCCGCCGGCGACATCCTCGACTCCGACGACGAAGCCCCGGTCATCCGCTGGGTCAACTCCCTCTTCCTCCAAGCGATGAAAGAGCGCGCCTCCGACATCCACATCGAGCCGGAAGAGAAGGAAGTCATCGTGCGCTACCGCATCGACGGCGAGCTCTACCAGGCCCGTCGTGCTCCGCGCGCGTTCATGAACAGCATCGTCTCGCGCATCAAGATCGAGAGTTCGCTCAACATCGCCGAGAAACGCCTTCCCCAGGACGGTCGCATCACGAAGAAGATCGCCGGCAAGGGGTTCGACATCCGCGTCAGCACCATCCCGACGAGCCGCGGGTACGAGCGCATCGTCATGCGTCTCCTCAACAAGTCGAGCGTCCTCCTCGACCTGCCCGATCTCGGTTTCAGTCCGCGCGACTACGCGCTCATGGACGGTCTCATCCGGCGGCCCGACGGCATCATCCTCGTCACGGGGCCCACCGGCTCCGGAAAGACGACGACCCTCTACGCCTGCATCAACCGCATCAACCAGCCGAACATCAACATCCTCACGGCGGAAGATCCGGTCGAGTACGAGATCGGCGGCATCCACCAAGTCCACGTGCAGCCCAAGATCGGCCTCACGTTCGCGAGCGCGCTCCGCGCCTTCCTCCGTCAGGACCCGGACGTCGTCATGGTCGGCGAAATCCGCGACAAGGAGACCGTCGAGATCGCGATCAACGCGTCGCTCACGGGTCACCTCGTCCTCTCGACCATCCACACGAACGACGCTGCCGGCGCCATCACGCGCATGGTCGACATGGGCGTGGAGCAATTCCTCATCCGGTCGAGCGTCATCGGCATCCTCGCCCAGCGTCTCGTGCGCGTGCTCTGTCCGCACTGCAAGGAGTCGCGGCCCATCGAGAACTTCGAGCTCGAGGAGCTCGGCCTCACGCCGGACCGTGTCGCCGCGCGCAAGCGGCGCACGAACCTGCCGAACACGCGCTACTACCCGCGGACGGTGAGCGGCGCGGACATCCTCGACATCGAACCCGGAACCCACCCCATGGTCTACACGCCCAAGGGATGCGAGCGGTGCGGCAACACCGGCTTCTCCGGGCGTCGCGGTATCTACGAACTCCTCCTCATGGATGACGCCATCGGACCGCTCGTCCTCCGCAACGCCGACGCGCAGACGGTGAAGCGCACCGCCATGGAACAGGGCATGGATTCGCTGCGCGACGACGGCGCACGGAAGGTCCTCATGGGACTGACGTCGGTCGAGGAAGTCCTCGCGGCCACCCAGGAGGACACGGCCGCGGACGCGACGCCGTCGACGACGATGGAACGGGCCGGGTGATCCATGGCCGTCTTCGAATACCGAGGGCTCCTCGCCGCGAGCGGCAAGCAGGTGACCGGCGTTCGGGACGCCGACAACGCCAAGGTGCTCCGCGCCGTCCTCAAGCGTGAGGGCATCCTCCTCACGAGCGCGCAGGAGGAGGTCCGCGAAGGAAAGTCGGTCGCCAAGGGGTCCAAAGGTTTCGACCCTCTCGCCGTGTTCCGGCGCGTCACGGTCGACGACATCGCGATGATGACACGTCAGCTCGCGACCCTCGTGAACGCCGGTATCCCCCTCGTCGAGTGCGTCAGCGCGTTGACCGAGCAGGTGGACAAGGCCGAACTCAAACGCGTCCTCACGCAGGTCCGCGATCGACTGAACGAGGGTTCGTCCCTCGCGAAGGCCCTGGAGTCCCACACGAAGGTCTTCCCGAACCTGTACGTCAGCATGGTCGCCGCCGGCGAAGCCTCGGGAACGCTCGAGGTCGTCCTCGAACGACTCGCGGACTTCATGGAGTCCCAGGCGCGCCTCAAGGGCAAGGTCGGCGGAGCGCTGGCGTACCCGGCCCTGATGCTCGTCATCGGCACGACGCTCATCGGCGTCATGATGATCTTCGTCGTCCCCAAGGTCACGGACATCTACGCGAAGCTCGATCGGGCACTCCCCTGGTACACGTCGCTCCTCATCAACGTGTCGAAGGCGGTGGGGTCGGTCCAGATGCTCGCGGCCGTGCTCACGATCGTGTCGATGCTCGTGGGGCGACAGGTGTTCGCGACGCGCAAGGCCGCAGGAGCGATGAGCCTCCCCGGGAAGATCGCGCTACTCGTCGTCCTCGGTGTCCACCTGCTCGCCATCGTCTCCATCGATTCGTGGCTCGCGTACGCCGTCGGCGTGCTCATCGGCCTCGTCGTCGGATTCGTGGCGGCCCGGTTCGTCGGATTCCTCGCGACGGCGACCGGAAGGCTCTGGCGGGACACCCTCTTCCTCAAGCTTCCCATCTTCGGCCCGCTCGTCCGCATGCTCGCCGTCGCGCGGTTCGCGAAGACGCTCGCGACGCTCCTCAAGAGCGGGGTTCCGCTCCTCAAGGCCATGGAGATCGTCCGGAACGTCCTCGACAACGCGCGTCTCGAGAAGGTCGTCGAGGACGCGGCGGGGTCCATCCGCGAAGGCGAATCCATTTCCGGTCCGCTCAAGCGCAGCGGGGATTTCCCGCCCATCGTCACCCACATGATCGCGGTCGGCGAGAAGTCCGGTGAACTCGAGAAGATGCTCGAGAACGTGGCCCGCGCGTACGACACGCAGGTCGAGACGCGGGTCACGGCGCTCACGTCCCTCCTCGAGCCGCTCATGATCGTCATCATGGGCGGGAGCGTCGGGTTCATCGCCTTCTCGATCCTCATGCCTCTCATCCAGATGAACGAGGGGTTCTGATGATCGCGATGGCGTCGAGCGGACGGTTCGGTCGCGTTCTTCTCCCCTGGGAGAAACGTCGCGGCATCGAGGGCGTCCTCCATCGCCTGGGGCCGCGGAAGATCGCCCTCGCGGCCCTGCTCCTCGTGGGGCTCGTCGTCATCCAGCGCCACGAAGCCCACAAATCCGCCGTCCGCGCGACGCGGAGCTCCATCACCACCGCGCGTGAGGCCATCCGCGCCTACCGCGCCGACGTGGCGGGCGAGTGTCCCGCCACGTGGAACGACGTGGTCGGGCGGGGCCTCCTCGCGAAGGTTCCCGTGGACGCGTGGGGGAACACGCTCCGGTTCGTCTGTCCGGGAAGGAAGGATCCCGCCGGCTTCGACGTCTCGAGCGACGGGCCCGACGGACTCTTCGGTGGAACGGACCGCGTCGAATGATTGTCAGGAACGAAGGAAGGATCGATCGAGCCATGTCGAACTCAGTCCCGTTGACCCCGTTGACCCCGTTGACCCTCGCGAAGAAGGTCTCCCGCGCGTCGTCCCGCGGCGTCTCTCTCGTCGAAGTCATGATCGTCGTCGTGATCATGGGGCTCATCGCCGGTGGCGTCGCCGCCGTGGCGATCCCCCGCCTCGCCGAAGCCCGGATCAAGACGACGCAGACGAACGCGCTCGAGCTCCGCAAGGCCGCGATGACCTGGCACGCCGACCACACGGATTCGTGTCCGACGCCCCAGGTCCTCGTGAAGGACAAGGCCATCGACGCCACCTCCAAGATCACGGACGCGTGGGAGATGCCCTACGAGATCGTCTGCGACGAGCAGGCCGACGAGATCACGGTCGTGAGCCCCGGTCCCGACAAGAAGAAGGGCACCCAGGACGACATCCGCGTCCCCGCCGCCGCGCCGCAGAGCTGATCCACCGATTCCCAGGAGGTTGCGCCCCACGGCGCTCGTGCGACCCATGACGACGCCGACGATCGAGCTACCCCCGCCGTACGCGCGCCCCCGGCGCGCGGTGCGTGGGCTCACGCTCATCGAGGTGATGGTCGTCGTCGTGGTGATCGGTCTCTTCACCACGGCCGTGCTCGCCGGGTCCGGTCAGCTCTCCAGCGCCAAGTTGCGTCGGGCCGCCGTCACCGTGACGAGCGGAATCCGCGTCGCGTTCACGCGGGCCACGTCCCGTTCGAAGAGCGTCCGCGTGGTCTTCGACATGGATCAGAACGGCCTCTGGTTGGAGGAGGGTTCGCAGCCCATGCTCATCCAACCGAAGGACGAGACGGGCACAGGCGGAGCCGATCCCGCGACCGAGGCGGAGAAGGCCGCCGCCGAGGAAGCCGCGCGCATCGTCAAGGGACCGCAGGCCCCGAAGCCTTCGTTCACCCCGATCACGGATCTCGGCTTCGAGGATCCGGAGACGGGCAAGGGCGTGAAGGAGCTCGGTCGCATCAAGATCCGGCAGGTGCAGACCGCCCACGACGACGAACCGAAGACGAAGGGGCGCGGATATCTCTACTTCTGGCCGGGTGGACAGACCGAACGCGCCGCCATCCAGCTCTCCATCGGGGACTCGAAGGACGACGCGGACACGGTCACGCTGTTCGTCTCTCCGCTCACCGGCAAGGTCACGGTGAAGCCGGGTGCGATCGACCTCCCCAGCGCCAAGGACGACAAGTCCGCGTCCGAGCGCGAAGATCCGGGAGGGTTCTGACGTGCTTCGTCGCTCCTCTCGTGGCTTCTCGCTCCTCGAGGTCATGGTCGCCGTGGCGATCCTCGGCCTCGTCCTGACGATCCTGCTCTCCGCCCAGACGGGCGTCTCCATGGCGAACCGCAGCGCCGCGAACGTGGGCATGGCCATCACGGTCGGTCGCTGCAAGATGACCGAACTCGAGGAGAAACTCCTGAAGCTCGGCTACCAGGAGATCGACCAGCTCGAGACCGACGACCGCTGCTGCGACGACGGCGAAAGCGCGCCCGAGTTCCGGTGCGACACGCGCGTCGAGAAGGTGGAGCTGCCGAACCCGCCGTCGAACACCTTCGGCGACGGCGGGTCGAGTTCGTTGCCGGGGATGAGTGGTCTCGGCCTCGGCGCGACCGGATCCTCCGGAGCGGCGGGGTCGTCCGGCGGGGACGTGGGCGGTCTGATCAACGCCGCCATGAATCCCGGCGGCTCCGGTGCCCTCAACCTCGACGGCGGTCTCTCGTCCATCGGGAACGTCCAGGGGCAGCTCTCCGCCGTGGGCGGAGCGGACGGCATCCTTTCCATGGTGATGGGCATCGTGTACCCCTCCCTCAAGATCATGATGGAGGCGTCCATCCGGCGCGTGACGGTCGCCGTGAAGTGGAAGGAAGGCATCGCCCCGAAGACGTTCACGCTCGTCCAGTACGTGACCAATCCCTCCCGCGGTGGCTTCGTCTCGGGCGTCGATCCGAGTCTGAACGCGGGCGCTGCCGGCGCGGCGGGTGCGGCCGGGACCGCGGGATCGGGTTCCGCCGGGACCGCCGGAACGGGGAGCAAATGAGCGCCCACGTCCGTGCCTCCGAACGACGCCGATGGCGGTCCCGCGCCCACGCGCGCGGTGTGACGTTGCTCGAGGTCCTGGTCGCGGTCGCCATCCTCGCCATGATCGCGCTCCTCATCTTCGGAGCGTTCGACTCGCTCTCGAAGGGGAAGAAGGCGGAGGAGGCGCGGGTGGACCGTGCACGCCAGGGACGGGAGGCGAGTCTCCGCATCGCCCGCGAGCTCACGTCGGCGTACCTGTCGATGCACAACCCTCCGTCGACCGCGCTCCTCACGCGGACGACCGCGTTCATCGGCCGGCCGTCGTCGAACTTCGATCGCGTCGACTTCGCCGCCTTCGCCCACCGCCGCACCGACAGGGGCGCGAAGGAATCGGACCAGGCGGAGATCGGTTTCTTCGTCGTGAAGAATCCCGACAAGCCCGAGTCCTTCGACCTCGTGCGCCGCGAGCAGTTTCCCATCGATCTGGATCCGAAGCTGGGCGGCGTCGTCAACGTGCTCGCGGAAGACGTCGAGTCGTTCAAGCTCAAGTACCTCGACCCGCAGTCGGGACTCTGGACGGAGACGTGGGACACCACCCAAGCGACCGGCCAGATGGGACGTCTTCCGCTCGAAGTGCGGATCCAGGTCGTCCTGAAGGGCGTACCCGGAGGCACGTCCACGAACTACACGACCAAGGTGCAGATCCCGGTGCTCGCGCCTCTCACCTTCGGGATCAGCCAATGACGGCCGCGGCGGAGCGGGCGAAGCGGCGACTGGCGAAGCGCGCGAGGGAGCGCGGCGTGGCGCTCATTATGGTGCTCGGCGCCATCGCGGTGCTCACGGTGATGCTCGCCGAGATCCAGGACGATGGCAGCGCCGAGGTCGCGAGTGCCACGGCGGACCGGGACAGCGTCCAGGCGGAATACCTGGCGCGGAGCGCCGTGAACCTCTCGAGGCTCCTCATCGCCTCGGAGCCGTCCATCCGGAACTCCATCGCACCCCTCTTCTTGATGATGCGTCGGAAGCCGCCGCAGTTGCCGGTATGGGAGTTCTCCGACCGTCTCCTCGGTGCGTTCAACGACTCGGAAGGCGCGGGATCGTTCGCGCGCAGCACGGGTATCGATCTCTCGCTCGGCAAGAACCTCGGCCTCTCCGGTGGGCGCTTCGAACTCGCGATCGTGGACGAGGACCGGATGATCAACGCGAACCTCGGCGCCGCGAACGAGATCGCCCACATCCGTCTCGCGCAGGAACTCCTCGGGCTCATGGCGCCGCCCCAGAACAACCCCCTGTTCGAGCGTCGGGACGAGCGCGGCAACGTCCACGACCGCATGACCATCTGCCAGTCTCTGGTGGACTGGGCGGACGTCGACGAGAAGGCCTTCAACTGCGACATCACCGGGACCAACCAGGGAAACTCGGCGGTCGAGGACGGGACGTACTACTCCCTCTTCTCGCGTTCGTACCGCACGAAGAACGCGCCCTACGACTCGCTCGACGAGCTCCGCATGGTCCGCGGCATCGACGACGACTTCTGGGCGACGTTCGTGGAGCCGGACCCGGCCAAGCCCGCGAAGCGCAACGTCACCGTCTGGGGGCAGGGCGCGATCAACGTCAACACGGCGAACGCGCAGACGCTCCTCGCGGTCGTGTGTTCCGGCGCGATGGATGCCGAGATCTGCAAGGATCCGGCGCAGTCGCAGCTCTTCATCATGGGCGTCACCATGGCCCGCGGTCTCACCATGGGCGCGCCCATGTTCGGCAACCCGCAGGACTTCGTCCAGACGATGCAAGGCGGCGGGACGACCGGGCCGCTCCTCACGGGCCTCGGCATCAAACCGGTGAAGTTCAAGTCGCCCTCCGAATTCATGAAGAGCATCTCCACCGAGAGCAAGATGTTCTCCATCTACGCGATCGGCGTCGTGAAGGGGTACAAGCGCGAGACGCGCACCAAGATCCACGCGGTCGTGGACTTCCGGAACGCGCCGCAACCGACCTACGCGACCGTGCCCGGAACGGGCGCCGCCGCGGGGGCTGCCGGAGCGGCGGGAACGGCGGGAACGGCGGGAACGGCGGGCACCGCGGGAACGTCCGGCACGAGTCCCGACGCCATCGCCGCCGCCCTCAAACCGAGCACGGGCGGCACCCTCGTGCACTTCCGCATCGAGTGAGCTTCCTGCAAGGCACCGTGCACGCGTAAGATCGGAATCGTCCCATGGCAACCTGGATCGGAATCGACATCGGAACGACCGCCGTCAAAGTGGCGGTGGTGCGCACGGCGTACCGGAAGCGCGAGCTGACGGCGCTCGTGTCCGTCGACATCGGGGAGGTCGAGACGCCCGTTTCGATGTCCTCCATCGCGACGCCGTCGTCCACGATGCGATCGGGTCGGTCCGTCCCTCCTCCTCCGCCTCCGGAGCTCGCCGGTCCCACGTTCGACGCGATCCGTCGCGCCATCCTCCTGGCCATGGGCACCGGAAGGGGAGCTTCCGGCGACGGTGTCGCGTCGAGCATCCCGGGCGATCGCGTCGCCGTCCGCGTGCTCGCCCTGCCCGAGAGCGTCCACAAGCAGATCGCGGAGGTGCTCCCGTTCGAGCTCGAGTCGGACGTGCCGTTCGAGATGAGCGAGTCGGTGTTCGACCACCGCGTGCTCCGGGATCCTCCCGGTCCTCGTCCGGCCAAGGGCGAGAAGGAGGACATCCGGGTCCTCGCGGTCGTCGCGCCCACGGAGGTCGTCAAGGCGCGTATCGATCTCGTCCGCGCCGCGCTCGGTGTCGAGCCCGACGTCATCGGTGCTTCGGGATTCCCGCTCGGTCAGCTCGTCGCGCACACGCCCGCCCTGAACGCGGGCACGCCGGTCGTCGTCCTCGACCTCGGCACACGCACGAGCGACGTCGTGGTGCTCGTCGCGGGAGAAATCGTCTTCGCCCGCACGCTTTCGCTCGGAACGCAGGGGCTCCCCGGGAGCGCGTCCCGCCTCGCGCGCGAGATCCGCATGTCCATCGCGGCGTTCCGCGCCCAGGGTGGAGAAGTTCCCTCCGCGCTCTTCCTCGCCGGCGGCGGCGCGTTCGTCAGCGGCGCCGAATCGTTCCTCTCCGCCGAACTCGAGATGGAGGTGAGCCTGCTTCCGCCTCCGCAGCTCGAGATGCCCACGGTCGCGCCCGACGCCATCGCGACGATGCCGAAGTTCGCGAAGGCGGTGGGCATGGCGCTCGGCCTCTCGGCACGGGAAGGCGGCATCAACCTCCGTCAGGGGTCGCTCACGTACGAGCGTGGATACGGCTGGATCAAGGAGAAGATCCCCGTCGTCGCCGGTCTCGTCACGGTGCTCCTCGTCAGCTTCCTCTTCTCCTCGACGGCGAAGCTCCTGGCCGCCGGGAAGGAGAAGGACGTGTACTCGAAGGCCCTGGCCACGGTGACCAAGGAAGTGCTCGGGGAGGAGACCTCGGACGCGAACCACGCCTCCGAGCTCCTCGCCAGCCAGACGGCCTTCACGGACGAGGACCCCCTCCCGCACGCCGATGCCTTCGACGTCATGATGAAGCTCTCGGAGATGATCCCCCCGTCCATCGTCCACGACGTGGAGGAACTCGACGTGAACAAGGGGCACGTCGTCATCCACGGAATCGTCGGATCCATCCCCGACGCGCAGTCGATCTCCACGTCCCTCGCCACCGAGCGGTGTTTCGCCGACGTGAAGGTGAAGAGCACGACCCAGGTCGTCGGCGGCGAACGCCAGAAGTACGTCCTCGAGTTCGACCTCAAGTGCCCCGAGGATCAGAAGAAGAAGAAGGACTCGTCCGGAACCACGCCGGCCGCTTCCGGAACGGGAGGGAAGTGACCATGGCTCGCTTCCAGAATCCTCTGACGCCCTTCGTCCGGAAGCTCGCCCAGAATCCGCGCGAGAACCGGAACCTCCTGCTCTTGCTCGGGCTCCTCGGGGCCGTGCTCTTCGTGCTGCTGCCGGTCGGCCTGCAGACGCTCGTCTTCTTGCGGAAGTCGGAGAGCGACGATCTTCGCCGCGTGCTCGCCGAGGTGCAGGATGCGCGCGGGCAGGTCCGGGATCGGAAGGAACGGAAAGACCAGGTGGTCGCCCGGTACGCCAAACGTGCGCCGCCCCTCGCCGGGTTCATCGAGCAGACCGCCACGGCGGAGAAGCTCGCAGTGAGCGACTCCGTCGACCGTCCGGACGTGCAGCACGGAAAGCGCTACACGGAACGCAACACGGTCATCCACCTCAAGAAGTCGGGGATGCTCCACGTCGCCAAGTTCATGGAGGCGATCGAGAAGAGCGGGTATCCCGTGTCCGTCGCGCGACTCAACTTGCGGCGTCGCATGGGGGAGGCCGATTCGTACGATCTCGAGGTGGGCGTCTCGGCGTTCGATCGGAACGAGAAGACGGACCCCTCCGCCGACGCGAAGGAGAAGAAGCCTTGAAGCCCCTGTGGAAGCGGCTCCTCCCGTACGTGGCGTACCCGGCGTTCTTCTGCTTCTGCCTCCTGCTCTTCACGGCGTGGACGTTCCCGCACGAGGCCCTGCGCGAGCGGATCATCGTCACCTTCAACGCCGAGCAGCGGAAGGCCTCGTCGCCCCAGGAACTCCACATCGAGTCCATCGGCTCGTCGTGGATCACGGGCATCAAGCTCAAGAACGTCAAGCTCGTCACCGCGTCCGCGCCGCCCAAGGATCCGACGGCGCCCGCGGATCCGCCCACGGAGCTCCTCCTCGACGAGGCGCGCGTCCGCGTGTCCCTGCTTCCCCTCCTCATCGGTCGGAAGACGGTGTCCTTCGTGCTCGACGCGTTCGGCGGCAAGATCGACGGTTCGTTCAGCGAGTCCGGCAAGGATCGCAGCGTGGAACTTTCGTTCGACACGGTGGACACGAGCAAGATCGGCCCGCTCACCGGAGCCCTCGGTCTTCCGGTCGAAGGGATGCTCAACGGCAAGATCGACCTCACCATGCCGGAAGGCAAGTCGTCGAAGGGCTCGGGGCACGTCGGACTCGAGATCACGGACATGGCCGCCGGCGACGGCAAGGCGAAGATCAAGGGAACGCTCGCGCTCCCGCGCATCACGCTCGGCAACCTCGCCTTCGAGGCGGACGCGAAAGAGGGCATCCTCAAGGTCACGAAGTTCGGCACGTCCGGAAAGGACGTCGACCTGAGCGGCGAGGGGAAGATCCAGATGCGCGAGCTCGCCATGGAGTCGCTCCTCGACATCTTCCTGAAGTTCAAGGTGAACGACAATTACCGCGGCAAGAACGACATCACGAAGAGCCTGTTCGGCGCGCCCGGATCGTCGGCGCCCGCGCTCTTCGACATGGACCCCAAGGTGAAGTCGGCCAAACGCGCCGACGGGTATTACAGTTTCCACGCGAGGGGGACGCTCGGTCGCCCCGATTTCGAACCCGCGCCCAACGCGGGGGGATCGATGCCCGGAGGTTCCAAGTGAGCGCGAAGAAAGCGAAGTCGACGAAGCGAGCGTCCACCCAGGACGAGGACGACGTCATCACGATGCCCCGGTTGGTGGGCGTCGTTCACTTGCCCCCGCTCCCCGGTTCTCCGCGTAGCCAGGACACCATCTGGGACATCATGAAGGCCGCGGCGAAGGACGCCGTCACCCTCGCGAACGCCGGATTCCAGGGTGTCATCCTCGAGAACTTCGGCGACACGCCGTTCTTCGCCACGAGCGTGCCGAAGATCACCGTCAGCGCCATGACCACGGCGGCGCTCGCGGTGTCGAGCGCGGCGCCGGATCTCGCCCTCGGCATCAACGTCCTCCGGAACGACGCCGAAGCCGCCCTCGCCATCGCCGTGGCGGCGGGCGCGTCGTTCATCCGCGTGAACGTCCTCTCGGGCGCACGGGTCACCGATCAGGGCGTCGTCGAAGGGCGCGCCGCCGAACTCGTCCGCATGCGGAGCGCGCTCGGCGCCGAGGACGTCGGCATCTGGGCGGACGTCGACGTCAAACATTCCGCTCCCCTCTCGGCGCGACCGCTCGCGAGCGAGGTCGACGATCTCGTCTCCCGGAGCATGGCGGACGCCGTCCTCGTCACCGGTGGCGCTACGGGCAAGGGAGTCAACGTCGACGAGCTCGCCACGGTGAAGCGCGCGGCGAGAGGATCGCCGCTGTTCGTCGCGAGCGGCGCCACACCGGACACGCTTCCCCAACTCCTCGTCCACGCGGACGGCGTCATCGTCGGCAGCGCCCTCCGGAAGGACGGCAAGGCCGGTGGTCCCATCGACGCAGCCAAGGCGAAGGCCTTCGCCCAGGCGTTCGCGCGCGGATTCGCGATGGCGAACGCGAAGGGCAAGGACGTCAAGAACGGTCGCGTTTCCGGCTCTCGAGGATCGCGCGGATAGCTTCCGGCGAGAGTCCTTCGGCGCGCTTCCGTAGGCGCTCGAGGGTCTCCTCGCGGGTCGTCTGCATCGGGAGGACCGACGTTCGTCGCGCGACCTTCAAGGCGCTCTCGGACGGATGCGGTTCGAGCGCCGAGCCATCCTCCGGGATCACCACCGGATCGATGGCGATCGGCTTCTCGGGCGGTGGCGGCAAGCTCGAGACGGCACGGAACGCGCCGGTCGACGGAGCGCTGTGCGGAATGCCGAGGGCCGCCCGGCGCGCGTCGCGGAGCAACGTCGCGCGATCGACGAGGGCCTTCGAAGCCGGATCGAGGCGCGTGAAGCGAAGGGCCAAGGCGTGCCGGCTGCCGAGCACGTTCTGCTTGATGCCGACGACCCGCCCTTCGCCGCGGACGAGGGGCTTACCGTCCGTCGTCAGGACCTCGAACCGGAGGACCACACCCTCGGGCCGCGTTCCGGCGTCCACGAGGAGGATCCCCGTGCGGGAGATCGTCTCGAGCTCGTTCTCCAGGAATTCGTCTTCGCTTCGGCAGGGCCGAGTCACGCGGATGGCGACGGGCGGACGAGCGGGCTCGGACACGCGGCGAGAATAGCCGAAACGGGGCTCCTTGTTGTAGAGGATGCGTCCATGTCGCCTTCTCGAACGGTGCTCGTCGTGGGGAGTGGTTCTCGGGAGCACGCGCTCGCGGCGGCGCTCGCCTCGGAAGGCCACCGGGTCCTCGCGGCACCGGGCAACGCCGGGACGGCCACCGTCGGCGAGAACGTCGCCGTCGCCGCCGACGACCTCGACGGCATCGCGAACGCGGCGGTCACCCGGGCCGTGGACCTCGTCGTGGTCGGGCCCGAAGTGCCCTTGACCCTCGGGCTCGTCGACGTGCTCGCGGCCCGGGGAGTGCGCGCGTTCGGTCCTTCGAAGGCCGCGGCGGAGCTCGAAGGCTCGAAGGCGTTCATGAAGCGGTTCCTGGAGCGCCACGGCATCCCGACGGCGCCGTTCCAGGTCTTCGAGGACGAGACCGATGCCATCGCGTTCGTCCGGGCCGCGAAGCGGCCTCTCGTCGTCAAGACGGACGGCCTCGCCGCGGGCAAGGGTGTGGTCGTCGCCGAAGGCCCCGCCGAAGCCGAAGCGGCCATCGTCCGTGCCATGCGCGACCGTGTGTTCGGGGACGCCGGAAAACGCGTGATCGTCGAGGAGATGCTCCGGGGCGAGGAGGCGAGCTTCCACGTCGTCGCCGACGGGACCCGTTACGTCGTCCTCGTCTCCGCGCAGGACCACAAACGCGTCTTCGAGGGCGACCGCGGACCGAACACGGGCGGCATGGGCGCCTATGCGCCCGCCCCCGTCGTGACCGGGGCCGTCCACGACGCCGTCCTCCGCACCATCGTCGAACCGACCCTCCGCGGCATGGAGGCCGAAGGCCGTCCGTTCCGGGGCGTGCTTTTCGTGGGTCTCATGATCGATGCCGGCGTCCCCACCGTCGTGGAATTCAACGTGCGCTTCGGCGACCCCGAGACCACCGTCCTCGTGCCGATGCTGGACGGCAGTTGGTTCGACCTGCTCGACGGCGCCGCGCGCGGAAATCTCGATCCGACCTTGGCTCGGACCCGTGCGGGTGCGGCGCTCGCGGTGGTCCTCGCCGCCGAGGGATACCCCGGGAAGGTCACGACCGGCGACGCGATCCACGGACTCGGCGTTTCCGTCGGCCCCCGGGGGACCTTCGTCTTCCACGCGGGGACGAAGACTTCGGAGGACGGATCCATCGTCACGTCCGGAGGCCGTGTGCTCACCGTGGTCGGGGTCGGCGAGGATCTCCGCGCCGCACGCGATGCCGCCTACCGGACCGTCGCGGGGCTCTCCTTCCGCGGCGCGCACCACCGCAGGGACATCGGACACCGCGCACTCGGCGCCCCGGGATCGCCTGCCGTGTGATACGAAATCGGCGCCATGGCCGAAATCGCACCGCTCACGCCCCTTCGCTACGACCTCTCCCGGGCGCCGTCGGGACTCTCGACCCTCGTCGCTCCCCCGTACGACGTCATCGGTCCGGAAGAGCGCGCGGTGCTCGCGGCCCGTGACCCGCACAACGTCGTCAAACTGATCCTCCCCGAGGGCGAAGGGGACGCGAAGTACGACCACGCGCGCGTCCTTCTCGAGGGATGGAAGGACTCGGGCGTCCTCGTGCGGGACAACGAGCCCGCGTTCTACCGGTACGACCAGACCTTCGTCGCGCCGGGCGGCGGCACGAAGTCCATCACGCGTCGCGGCTTCCTCGCTCTCGTCCGTCTGGCCCCGTTCTCCGAGCGCATCGTCCTCCCCCACGAGCGCACGCTCTCGGGGCCGAAGATGGATCGCCTCAAGTTGTTCCGTGCGACGAAGACGCAGTTGAGCCCCGGCTTCATGCTCTATGCGGATCCGAAGGGCGAGCTCGACGGCCCGCTCGAGACCGGTCGCGTCGTCCACACGTGGAACACGCCCGACGGTATCCACCACGTCCTCGCCAAGGTCACCGCACGTGACGCGATGCAGGCCGTCACCGAGAAGATCGCCGGCGGGACCCTCCTCATCGCGGACGGTCACCACCGGTACGAGACGGCCGTGGGCTACGCGGCCGAGGTCGACGCGGCGACGGGCAACACGCAGCCGAAGGCCGAACACCGCTACTTCATGACGTTCCTCGTCAACGGCGACGACCCGAACCTCGTCGTGTTCCCCACGCACCGTCACGTGCACTCGCTCCCGACCTTCGACGGCGACGCGATGATCGCGAAGGCGAAGGACGTGTTCGACGTGCGCGAGCTCGCGCGGGGAGTCGCCGCCGACGTCGTCTCGAAGGAACTCGCGGCTTCCGGCGCGCGAACGCCGTCGTTCGCGGCCGCTCTTCCCGATGGTCGGACGTTCCTCCTCGCGTTGAAGAAGGACGTCGACCTCGCGAAACATCCCACGGCCGGGCAGCGGGAAGCGGTCGTCCGCAAGACGGACGTCGCGATCCTGCACTCCGTGCTGCTCGAGCACGTCCTGGGGATCAGCCTCGAAGCGCAGGCGGCGAAGACCAACCTCTGGTATCCGCAGGACGCCCCGGCCACGCTCGCGGAACTCCGGGGAGGGAAGGGGCAGGTCCTGTTCCTCATGAACGCGACGCCCGTGCGCGACGTGCGCGAGGTCGCCGAGGCCGGATCCGTGATGCCGCAAAAGAGCACGTTCTTCTACCCGAAGGTGCCGACGGGACTCGCGATCCACACCCTCGACCCGTCCCGGTTCGTTCCCATCGTCCTCTGATGCCCTCCAAGGGCGCGCCGACGCGTGCGCCGGAACGCGCTCCGGTCGGTGTCATGGCCCATGCCGTCGGGCCGTTCGTCTTCGCTTCGACGTTCGCCCTCGCCGAACTCGTCGTGCTCGGACGCGACGCGTGGTCGGACGGTCCGAGACACACCCTCGCCGTGATCGCGAGCGTGACCTTCGGACTCGCGGTGGCGCCGTACCGTCGGTTCTTCGCCGTTCGCGCCGGTCTCGGCCTCGCGATCGCGTTCGTCGTCGCGTGCGAAGCGGCGGTCGCGCGCGTCTACCACGCGTTCGTGTCCGGGCCGATCCTCGAGAGTGCGTGGTTCGCGTGGGGAGACGTGCGTAGCTCCATCGTGACGACGCTTCCGTGGATCGCCGTCGTCACCTTGGCGCTCGCGATTTTCGTCGTCGCGCTTCCCGTCGGACGGGCCCCGGGACGTCGCGCCCGCATCCTCACGGGCACCGTCTTCGCCTTCGCGATCGTCGTCGGGCCGCGACTTCGCGACGCGACCCCCGAACTCCGACTCGTCTCCGCGTTCCGGGACGCGTCCGCCGGCGTCCGCGCGTCGCGGGCGCGCTCCTCGTCCCGACCCGCCGGTCGCGTCACCGTCCGTCGATTCGATCCCGAAGTACCCATCGTGTCCGCGAAGGCGAGGCTGCCCAACGTGCTCCTCCTCGTGACCGAGAGTGTCCGGGCGGACGCGTATTGCCGGGAGACCGACGACTGCCTCACCGGTCGGGCGACACGCGTCGCGACGGGACCACGTACGGACTTCCACGCCGCCCGATCGGTGGCGAGCTACACGGCCGTGTCGATCGCGGCCATCCTCACGGGAGTCGCTCCCGTCGTCCTCGATTCGGAGGCCCTCCGCCATCCCGATCCGTCCCGGGCGCCGAACGTGTTCGACGTCCTCGCGACGGTCCGCACGGCCGGCGGGGGTCGCGTGACGACCGCGTACTGGTCGTCGCAATTGGGGAGCGTGTTCGAGTCGGAGGCCACGCACGAAGCCGTCGGTTCCATGGCGACGTTGGAGACGCTCGTGGGGCATCCGGTCGCCGACGAAGACGAGCTCGTTCCACTCGGGGTCGATCGCCTCCTCGAGACTTACGCGAAGGCGAACTTCCCGAGACTCCTCGGCCGAGGTCCCGCGTTCGTGATCGTCCACCTCGCGGGAACGCACGCGCCGTACTTCGTGGACGACACCCACGCGCCGTTCCGTCCGTACAGCAACGTCGTGAGATGGTCGGGGCTCGACGAGCTCTCGAACGCGTACAAGAACGCCCTCGTCGAACAGGATCTCCGAGTCGCGGGGATCGTCCAGGCGTTCCGCGAGGCGAACGGCGACGCGCCCCACGCGATCCTCTTCACGAGCGATCACGGCGAAGCCTTCGGCGAACACCGGGGCATCCACCACGGCCAGAACCTCTTCGACGAACAGCTCCGCGTCCCGACGTTCGTCGTCGTCGGAGGCGGGGCCGTGGACGAGACCGCCCGTCGGAACCTCGCCACCCACGCCATCCTGCCGACGACCCACCTCGACGTCGCGCCCTCGATCTACGATCTCTACGGCGTCCTCGACGCGGCGCCCGTCGCGAAGGCCCTCGCGGTCGCCGGCGGCGCGTCGTGGTTCCGTGCCGTCCGGGGTGGCACGTCTCCCGTACCCATTTCCAACTGCACGACCCTGTTCCACTGCCCGGTCGCGACCTGGGGAATGTTGGACGGCGCGACGAAGCTCCACGGACAGGTCTGGGACGCGGGATTCACGTGTTACGACGCCGACGAACGCGGGGAGCGCCCGGCCGACCCGGAGTCGCCACCTTGTCGACGCCTCTTCGAGACCTCGAAAGTACACTTCCCCACGTTGCCCAACGGCCGACCGAACCGATAGCTTCGTCCCCCATGGCGAAAACAGGAAGTTCCGGAGAAGAACGTGCGGTGCTCGTCACGGGGTGTTCCTCGGGCATCGGTGCCGCGACCGCACGGAGGCTCGTCGCGAAAGGCTTCACCGTCTTCGCGAGCGCGAGAAAGAAGAGCTCGCTGAAGGATCTCGAGGCGGAGGGGGGCCGCACGCTTTCGCTCGACGTGAACGACGAGGCGTCCATGGTGGCGGCCGTGCGTGCGATCGAAGGGGAAGTCGGAGCGCTCCATGCCCTCGTGAACAACGCCGGCTTCAGCCAGTCGGGTGCGGTCGAATCGGTCCCGATGGAGAAGGTGCGCGCGCAGTTCGAGACGAACGTGTTCGGGCTCGTGCGACTCACGCAGCTCGTCCTCCCCGCGATGCGGAGTCGACGGGAAGGACGCATCGTCAACCTGAGCTCCATGGGCGGAAAGCTCGTGTTCCCGGGTGGAGGCTTCTACCACGCGACGAAGTACGCGGTGGAAGCCATCAGCGACGCCCTCCGCTTCGAGCTCCGCGGATTCGGCATCGACGTGGTGCTCATCGAGCCGGGCCTCATCAAGTCCGGTTTCGGGGACGCCGCCGTCGCGTCCATGGGGCCTTCCGCGGGGACGTCGAAGAAGTCGGACCCGTACGCCGCGTTCCACGCCGCCGTCGCGAAGGCGACGAAGGAGTCCTACGAGAAAGGCCCGCTCGCGAAGCTCGCCGGCGTGCCGGACGACGTCGCGAAGGCCATCGAGAAGGCCCTCACCACCCGCAATCCGAAGCCCCGCTACACGGTGTCGTGTTCGGCGACGGCGCTCCTCGGTCAACGGGCGCTCCTCACCGATCGCGGGTGGGATCGGTTCCTGCGCACGAACTTCCCGACGCCCGGCGAGGGCTGATCGCGCGGATGGTCACCGAGCCCGCGGTAACGTCTCCGCTCGCGCCACTCGCCGAGGACGTCACCACGCGGATGTCCATGGGACCCACCGCGTCCGTCATCGTCGCGTACGGGTTCGGCTTCCTCGCGTTCGCCGCCCTCGCGCTCTACGCGCACCACAGGTTCGATCAGTCGCGGCGTCGCGAACGGCACGCGAAGGACGTCGCCGCGGGCACGACCACCGAACTCGACGGTCTCACGACGGCGCACGGAGTCGTCTCCTTCGACGACGGACAGGACGCCGCCGTGCGCGTCGCCATCCACCAGGACGGCGTCACGCGGAAGGGAAAGCACGGCCCGCACCATTCGTGGAGCGAGTCGCGTCGCGAGATCACGCTCCGGCCGTTCTACCTCCTGCTCGACGGCGGGAGCATGGTGCGCGTCGAGCCGGAAGGGCGCACGGTGCTCGTCGACGATCTCGACGCCGGGACGCGCACCGGAAAGAACTCCCGCGTGCGCGTCGCCGAACTCTCCCAGAACGAAGCGGCGTACGTCACGGGCGAAGCCGTGCGGGGATTCAATCCGAGGGCCGCCGACGGGACGGCGTTCCGCGGAGGGACGGGCATGGTGCTGGGGCCGCCGAAGGGCCAACCCATGTTCATCTCGACCCGTCCGCTCACCGAACGTCACGCCCAGCGGGCCTCGTTCTTCCGAGGATGGAGGAACGGAATCGTCGCCGCGATCCTGCTCTTCCAGGGAGTCGTCTTCGCGAAGTTCACGATGCTCCAGTTCTTCGGCGAGAACCTGCAAGCGCCCGTGACCGCGAACCGCTACTACACGACGAGGAACAAGAGCTCCACGGTGCCCCACTACGAGATCACGGTGCGCGTGGACCCCGTCTCGGGGAGCACGTCCGCCTTCGAGCTCGACCTGGGCGACTACGAGCGGGTCGTGCGCGCCCGATCGGTGGCCGGTTCGGACCAGCCCGTCCTCGTTCCGATCCGCGTCGCGAAGTTCGCGCGAAGTGTCGCCGACGTCGGGCACGTCGCGACGATCCACGTCGGCGCGGGGGTGCTCGTCTGGGTCGTCCTCGGCGGTCTCGCGGTCGGGATGTGGGCCCACGGACAGTCGCGACGACCCTGGTACCTCCGCGACAAGGTCAACGAGACGGGAACCGGAAAACACTTTCCGGACGCGGACGTGAGCTGACGTCGTTCGTGAAGCGCGTCGCGCGTTCCTCGCACCTTTGACGACCTCACGCGTCGCGTCCTTTTCCGGGCGGACACTTCGTGAAGTTCCCGTTGCAGGACACTAGCGAAGCGCAAACGGCGTGCATACCATGGGGGGGATCCCAGTTTGCTGTGCACGGTGCTGCGTCGCTCTCCTCCGAAGAATTCGGTCCGGATCTCCACCGGGCATGACCCGCGAGAGAGCGATCCGAGGTGACTATGTCCGAGAAGAAGGGTCCGCCCCCTGTCCCGCCGCGCGACGAAGACACGGTGCAGTTCGGCGACGAGCTCCCGGTCCTCCCCATCCGCAATGCCGTCCTCTTCCCGGGAGCGGTCGCGCCGTTCGACGTGGGTCGCGAGAAGTCGGTCGCGTTGGTCGAGGACGTCGACAACCTCACGTCTCCCGTCATCGCGATCTTCGCGCAGCGTGATCCTTCCACCGACGATCCGGGCAAGGACGACCTCCACCTCGTCGGATGCGCGGCCCGCGTCCTCAAGGCGCTCAAGCACAGCTCCGGCAACTATTCGCTCATCCTCCAGGGACTGACCCGCATCAAGCTCGACGAGGTCACCCAGGGCGCGCCGTACCTCAAGGCGAAGATCGTCCGTCTCGACGAGTCCGGTGTGGACGACGACGAGGCCGAGGCGCTCTCGATGAGCCTGCGCGACATCGCGAAGCAGGTCATCCAGCTCATGCCCGAGCTTCCCCGTGAAGCGGGTTCGCTCATCGACTCGGTGCAAGCGCCCGGCGCCCTGGCCGATCTCGTCGCCGGCAACCTCGACGCGCCCGTGGAAGAGAAGGCCGGCCTCCTCGAGACCGTGGAAGTGAAGGAGCGCATCCGCAAGGTGCTCCGTCTCCTCACGCGCCAGCTCGAGATCCTCAAGATGCGCGAGCGCATCAACTCCCAGATCAAGGAGGAGATGGGGAAGAACCAACGCGAGTACGTCCTCCGCCAGCAGCTGAAGGCGATCAAGGAAGAACTCGGCGAGGACGACGGCGATCAAGGCGATCTCGACGGCCTCGAAGATCGCATCGCGAAGGCCAACCTGCCGAACGAGGCGGAGCAGGTCGCGAAGAAGCAGATCAAGCGTCTCCGCAACATGCAGGTCGGCTCCGCGGAGTACACGGTCGTCCGCACCTACCTCGATTGGATCCTGGATTTGCCGTGGCACGTGCAGACCACGGACAACCTCGAGATCAGCGCGGTCCGCGCCGTCCTCGACGAGGACCACTACGGCCTCGAGAAGGTCAAGAAGCGCATCCTCGAATACCTGGCCGTCAGGAAGCTCAAGAAGGACAAGAAGGGCCCGATTCTCTGCCTCCTCGGCCCGCCCGGTGTCGGCAAGACGTCCCTCGGTCGCAGCATCGCGCGCTCCCTCGGCCGCAAGTTCCACCGCATCTCGCTCGGCGGCGTGCACGACGAAGCGGCCATCCGTGGTCACCGCCGCACGTACGTCGGCGCGCTCCCCGGACAGGTCATCCAGGGCATGAAGAAGGTGGGGACCATCAACCCGGTCTTCATGCTCGACGAGGTCGACAAGATCGGCCACGACTTCCGCGGTGACCCCGCGGCGGCCCTCCTCGAGGTCCTCGATCCGGAGCAGAACAACACGTTCGCGGATCACTACCTCGAGATCCCGTACGACCTTTCCAACGTCATGTTCATCGCCACGGCGAACGTCGCGGATCCCATCCCGGCGCCTCTCCGTGACCGCATGGAGATCCTCGAAATCCCGGGTTACACGCGTCGCGAGAAGCTCGCCATCGCGCGTCAGCACCTGATCCCGAAGCAGATCGAAGAGCACGGCATCACGCCGGAGCAGCTCAAGATCACCGACACCGCGGTCGAAGCCGTCATCGACAGCTACACCCGCGAAGCCGGTGTCCGCACCCTCGAGCGCCAGGTGGCGAGCGTCATCCGTGGCGTCGCCGTGAAGATCGCCGAAGGCGACCTCACCCCGCGTGTCATCGAGAACGAGGACCAGGTCCGCGAATTCCTCGGGCCGCAGCGGTTCACGAGCGAAGTCGCCGAGCGCACCGAGGAACCGGGCGTCGCCACGGGCCTCGCGTGGACGAGCGTGGGAGGCGAGATCCTCTTCATCGAGGCCACGCGCATGTACGGCGCCGGCAAGCTCCAGCTCACCGGCCAGCTCGGCGACGTCATGAAGGAGTCCGCCCAGGCGGCCCTCTCGTACGTCCGCACGAACTGCGAGCTCTTCGGGATTCCGAAGGACTTCCTCGAAAAGAGCGACATCCACATCCACATCCCCGCCGGCGCCATGCCGAAGGACGGCCCGTCGGCCGGTGTGACGATGTTCACGGCGCTCGTCTCGATGCTCACGGGCGTCCGCGTCCGCCACGACGTCGGCATGACGGGCGAGATCACGCTCCGCGGTCGGGTGCTCCCCATCGGCGGCCTCAAGGAGAAGGTCCTGGCGGCCCACCGCGCCGGGATCAAGCGCATCATCATCCCGGAGCGAAACAAGGCCGACCTCGACGAGATTCCGGCCGAGGTGAAGAACGACCTCGAGTTCGTGGCCGCGAGCCGCATGGATCAAGTGCTCGAAGCCGCCCTCGAGGAGAAGCTCCAACCGAAGAAGGAGGCGTCCGCGCCTCCTGTCACGCCGAACTGACGACGCGCGGCCCACGGCCGCGAATGCCGTCGATCCCGGCAGGGAAAATTCGAGCGATCTCGTTCCGCGGGGTCGCTCGAGTCGTTTCGTGGCTCGGACCGAGTCACGGCATCAAAGGGCGTTCAGGTCGGGGGTACACGCGTCCCGCGCTCCCGCGAACTCCTCCGAGCGCATCGCTGCCTGGTTCATGAAGGGTTCGGCATGGGTCGGGTGGTTGCCGACATCGGTGGTGGTGTCGGTGTGAGACCTCCGCGCGAGGGAGCAGGCAGTAAGCGCGACGACGGCCACGGTACGCGAAACTTTTCACGCTGCTTCGCTCCCGCGTTTTGGCGGTTCTCGGACTTTTGTCCGCGCGTCCCTATTCACGTTTTCCGTCGGCTGTTCGTCCGAGCCGGCCGCGACAACCACGGGGTCGCGAAGCTTTTCGCAGGGCTGCTCGATCAACAGCGACTGCAACTCACCCCTCGTGTGCGCATTCGGAAAATGCCACAGCGCCTGCCAAGAGAGTCGCGACTGCGAGTCCCTCGGCCTGGGCCTCCGGTGCGTCGCCGCGGAATCGAAACCGTACCGCGTGTGCCAACTCCCCGAGGAGACGACGTGCCAGTACTCGAGCGCGTGCCCCGGATCCCAAGTCTGCGCGGTCGACGGCAAGTGCCGGGATCAATGCGCAGCGGACAAGGACTGCGCAGCGAGTCAGACCTGTTCGCGCGGCGTGTGTGCGGACACCTCCGAAGGATCCATCGTCCCGCAACCCGGTACGGTGACCGAAGGCTCGACGTGTTCGTACAACACCGAGTGCAGCGAACCGCTCGTGTGCCGCGGATCGCGCTGCGTGCGCGAGTGCTACGGCAATCGGGACTGTGCCGCGGGATCGACGTGCAGCGACAAGGGACAATGCGTCGGCAGCGGCACGTCGGGGACGAGCGGCACCGGCGGCACGTCCGGAACGAGCGGCACCAGCGGCACCAGCGGGAGCAGGGGAACCTCCGGCGCGAGCGGCACTTCGGGCACGAGCGGCGCGTCCGGCGCCAGTGGCACGTCGGGCACGAGCGGCACGTCCGGCACCAGTGGAACGTCGGGCACGAGCGGCAGTTCGGGGACGTCCGGCACCAGTGGAACCTCGGGCGCGAGCGGCACTTCGGGATCGTCCGGTACATCCGGTACGAGCGGCACCTCGGGATCGTCCGGTACGTCGGGTACGAGCGGCACGTCGGGCACGAGCGGCACGTCGGGAACGAGTGGAACGTCGGGCACCAGCGGAACGGCGGGCACCTCCGGAACCAGCGCGTGCGCCAACGGCATCCAGGACGGATCGGAGACCGCCGTCGATTGCGGCGGAACCGCGTGCCTTCCCTGCGCTTCCGGGGCCGCGTGCGTCCTCGCGCGGGACTGTCTGAGCGCCGTGTGTTCGGGCAACGTCTGCCGCACGCCCACCTGTTCGGACGGCGCGAAGAACGGCGGCGAGACGGGGATCGACTGCGGAGGTCCCACCTGCGGCAAGTGCGGCATCGACGCCACGTGCTCGCAAGCGTCCGACTGCCTCTCCGGCCGGTGCTACCAAGGCACGTGCAAGGCCGCGGGCTGCGACGACGGCGTCAAGAACGGGAGCGAGACGGACGTCGACTGTGGCGGCTCGTGCCCCAAGTGCGACAACCAGAAGTCCTGCGGCGTCGCGGGCGACTGCGTGTCGAACGCGTGTTCGGCGAACGTGTGCCAAGCGGCGACGTGCTTCGATCTCCAGACCAACGGGGGGGAAACGGACGTCGACTGCGGCGGCCCGAACTGCGCGAAGTGTCCCTCCGCCGCGGGCTGCCAGTCGAATTCGGACTGCGTCACGGGCAAGTGCACCGGCAACGTCTGCGCGGCGCCTCGGTGCGACGACACGATCAAGAACGGGAGCGAGACGGACGTGGACTGCGGCGGCCCCAACTGCGGCAAGTGCGCGGACGCCAAGGGATGCTTCACCAACTCCGACTGCACGAGCGGCCTGTGCGTCGCGGGAGCGTGTCGCGGTACGGCACGACTGACCGTGAACCTCTCCGGCGGCGCCCTCGGAAACGTGACGTCCATTCCCGGGGGCATCACGTGCGGCGCGAACTGTTCCGCCGTGTATCCGATCGGCACCACGGTCACGCTCTCGGCGTCGTCCGACGCCGTCGCGACCTTCGGCGGATTCTCCGGGGCCGGCTGCTCGGGCGTCGGCACGTGCACGCTGACCTTGAACGGCGACGTCGCCGTATCGGCGACGTTCACGGGAACGACGGGTGGGACGACCGTCTGGGGAAAGAGCTATCCAGGTTCGGATTCGGGAAGCGTCTTCGCACGTTCGGTGGCGGTCGACGGAAGCGGCCGCGTCGTCCTCGGACTCGATGCGCAGGGCACGCCCGTCAACTTCGGTCTCGGGTCCGTGTCACCCCGCAACCTCGAGGGCTTCCTCACGTCCCACACGTCGGACGGCACGGCACTCTGGACGCAGCGACTCGCGAGCTCGCCGGCCTCCAATTCGTCGGTTCGCGTGCGCAGCGTGACGACGGACTCGAACAACGACGTGTTCGCCGTCATCCGGAGTGACAGCGGACCCGGGGTCGACATGGGCGACGGCGCGCGGACGTGCCAGACCGGTTCTTCCAACGGCGTCATCCACGTCGGTATCGGGAAGTACGACGGCATCACGGGGGCGCACCTTTGGTCGGCGTGCCGTAGCGTCGCCAATGGCTACTCGCTGACGCCTCGTGCATCGACCATCACGCCCCAGGGCGACTTGGTCACGGTGGGATGGACGAACAACGTCGCCAACCTCGGTACGGGCGACATCGGCTCCACGGCCGGTTACCCGTGGCCCATGGTGTTCAAGACGAAGGGCACCGACGGGACGGGCGTCTGGGCACGTTCGTACACCTCCGGAGGTTCCGGGGTCGGAGGGCACTTCTCGGCCGTCGCGGCCGATTCGTCCGGTGGTGTCGTCGTCGCCGGGGCCCTGTTCCCGAACGCGTCGCACACGTTCGGCACGACGACGTTGACGGCCTCGTACGGCAACGACGACGTCGTCGTCGTTCGCTACGACGCCGCGGGCAACGTACTTTGGGCGAGGATGTTCGCGAGCCCGGGTGCGGACAACGTGGGTGGTCTCACGTTCGACGCCAACGGCGACGTGTACGTCGCGATGTCCTTCGCACAGTCGCTGTCCTTGGGCTTCGGACTCTCGCCCCTCACGAGCTCGGGCGGTCAGGACGTCGTCGTCCTGAGGCTCCGCGGTTCCGACGGTGCGCCGGTCTTCCAGAAGCAGATCGGTGGGAGTGGAAATGAGGAAGTCGGCGTCGACGAGGACGGCGACGGCGTCCCGAGCTACGGGTTTCCGTCGTTCACGAACTCCTCGTCGGGTACGGGCGTCCAGCTCGCGTCCAATGGGGACGTTTACGTCGTCGGGAAGTACACGAGCGCGTTCACGGTGGGCGGCATCGCCCTCCCTGCGGCCGCTCAACAGATCTTCGCGGTGCGGATGCATCCGGACGGATCGTTCGCATGGGCGCGCAGCTATGGGAGCACGTCCGGAAACGATTACGTCCTCGGAACGGCGCTCGGACCGACGGACGTCATGACGGTCGTCGGGTGGTTCCGTTACGCCTCCACCAGCGTGTGGGACGGCGTCACCCTCACCGGGGGTGGAAACAATTACAAGACCGCTCTTTTCACGCGCATCCAACCCTGAGGTCCTGCGACCGTCGTTTCGCTCGCTGGCACGCCGATCCGCGTCACCCCAATCCGACGAGGAACCATGACTTCGCTTCGCACCATCGCCGTTTTCTCGTGGATTTCGTGCACGCTCGCCCTCGGTACCGCGGCCTGTTCGTCCGGGGAGACCACGACGTCGCTCGGCACGGCGGCGCTTTCCCAAGGCTGCTCGATCAACAGCGATTGCAATTCGCCCCTCGTCTGCGCGTTCAGCAAGTGCCACAGCGCCTGTCAGGAGAGCCGCGATTGCGACGCGCTCGGCGTCGGCCTCCGGTGCGTGGCCGCGGAGTCGAAACCCTTCCGCGTGTGCCAGCTCCCCGAGGAAACGACGTGCCAGTACTCCAGCTCCTGCCCCGGCGAACAGGTCTGTGCCGTCGACGGCAAATGCCGCGATCAGTGCGCCGCCGACAAGGACTGCGCGGCGAACCAAGTGTGTTCGCGAGGCGTGTGCGCCGAGACGTCGGAGGGAGCGATCGTCCCCAAGGCGGGCTCCGTATCGGAAGGCGCCACCTGCGCGTACAACAGCGAATGCTCCGAACCCCTCGTGTGTCGCGAGTCGCGTTGCGTGCGGGAGTGCTACAACGCCCGCGACTGCGGCCTCGGTGCCGTCTGCTCCGACAAGGGCCAGTGCGTCGCCGGCGGAGGCGGTGCGGGATCCGCAGGCACGTCGGGCACGTCGGGGAGTTCGGGCACCTCGGGCACGTCGGGAACGTCCGGTACGTCCGGTACGTCCGGTACGTCCGGTACGTCGGGGAGCTCGGGCACGTCGGGTACGTCCGGCACGTCGGGGAGCTCGGGTTCGTCGGGGTCGTCGGGTACGTCCGGCACGTCGGGAACGTCCGGTACGTCGGGGACCTCGGGTACGTCCGGTACGTCCGGTACGTCGGGAACGGCGGGCACCTCGGGCGGGGGAGCGAGCTGTTCGAACGGCATGCGCGACGGCACCGAAACCGCGGTCGACTGCGGCGGCCCGACGTGTCTGCCGTGTTCGGCGGGATCCGCGTGTGCGGCCGCCCGTGACTGTCTGAGCGGTGTCTGCGACGCCGACCTGTGCAAGGCGCCGACGTGCAGCGACGGCACCAAGAACGGTGGCGAGACCGCGGTCGACTGCGGCGGCCCGACCTGCGCGAAGTGCGCGACCGGTGCGACGTGCTCGTCCGCGACGGACTGCGCGTCCGGACGTTGCACGGGCGGCACGTGCCAGGCGTCCGGGTGCACGGACGCCGTCAAGAACGGAACCGAGACGGACGTGGACTGCGGAGGGACGTGCGCGAAGTGCGACAATCTCCGGACCTGCGCCGCGGGAGGGGACTGCGTCAGCGGCTCGTGCCTCGGAGGCCTTTGCCAGGCACCGACGTGCACCGACCGGCAACTGAACGGCGGAGAGACCGACCTCGATTGCGGTGGCCCGAATTGCGCCGCTTGCACCTCCGGGGCCGGATGCGCGGCCGACCGTGACTGCACGTCGGGAAAGTGCGTCGCGAACGTGTGCGCCGTGCCGCGGTGCGACGACGGTCTCAAGAACGGTCAGGAAACCGACGTCGACTGCGGCGGCGCGAACTGCACGACGTGCGCGGAAGATCGTCGCTGTTCGGCGAACGCGGATTGTTCCAGCGGCCTCTGCGTGGCGGGGCGCTGCAAGGCCACCGTCCGACTCACGGTCAGTCTCACCGGAGGCGCTTCCGGCAACGTCACGTCTCTTCCGGGCGGAATCACCTGCGGGTCGACGTGTTCGGCACTCTACCCGGCCGGCACGACGGTGACCTTGTCCGCGGCCTCCACCGCCACCGCGACGTTCGGCGGGTTCGACGGCGCGGGCTGCTCGGGAACGGGCACGTGTTCGGTCACGCTCCAAGCGGACGCGACAGTGACCGCGACGTTCTCCGGCGTCACGGGAGGCACTTCGGTCTTCGGCAAGACCTTCTCGAGCAACGGCGGCAGCGGTGCCATCATCGCCCGCGCGGTCGCCGTCGACTCGACCGGTGCCTTCGTCGTCGGCGTCGACGGCAAACAGTCCGTGAACTTCGGACTCGGCGCCCTGTCCCCGCGCGGTGGCGCAGAGGCGTTCGCGACCTCCTACACGACGGACGGAACGGCGCGGTGGACCCAGCGCCTCGCGACCCTCCCTCCTGCGGACGCGAACTCCTACGCGTACGTTCGCGGCGTCGCGGTCGACTCCGCGGGCGACGCCTTCGCGGTCATCAAGAGTTCCGGAGGAACCGGAGTCGACATGGGCGGTGGCGATCGCCTCTGCCAGGCCGGCTCGGGAGGTTCTTCGTACGGTGCTGCGGCCCGCATGGGCATCGCGAAGTTCGCCGGTACGAACGGCGCGCACCGTTGGTCCGTGTGCCGCTCGAGCGACCAGTACGTCGTCCCCCGAGCGACGGCGGTGACGCCGCAACGTGACCTCGTGACCGTCGGATTGACCGCCGGCAACGTGGACCTCGGAGGCGGAGTCCTCGCGACCGGATCGAACTACGCGTTGCCCTTCATCCTCAAGACCAAGGGAACCGACGGCACGACGACGTGGGCCAAGGTGCTCACGGGAACGAATTCGTCCGCGGACTTCTCTGCCGTCGCGGTGGATCCGACCGGTGGGGCCGTCGCGGCCGGCGCGCTCCTCTCGGGAGCGTCCGTGACCGCAGGAAGCACGACCCTCACGGCGACCGCGGGCAACGAGGACGTCATCGTCGTCCGCTTCGACGCCGCGGGCGCCGTTTCGTGGGCCGTGAAGCTCGGCGGCCCTGGAACCGACAACGTCGGTGGCATCGTCGTCGACGACGTCGGCGACGTGTACGTCGCGCTGACGTTCAACCAGTCCCTGAACCCAGGCAACGACCTTCCTCCGATGACGAGTGCCGGCGGGATGGACCTCGCCCTCCTGCGCCTTCGCGGCACGGACGGGGCCACCCTCGGCGCGTGGCAATACGGAGGAACGGGCGACGAACTCGTCGGCACGGACCAGGAAGGGGACGGCGCGTCCGCGTACGGCGACTACTACGGAAGTTCGTCGTTCCCCTCGTTCACGGTCGCGTCACCCGGGACGTCGCTCCAGCGCCTCACCGGAGGCGATCTCGTCCTCGTGGGACGCTACGCCGGCGTGTTCCCCATCGGCACCGTCGCACTGCCGTCCGCGGGACGTCAGATATTCGCCACGCGTCTCCGTCCGGACGGTTCCGTGGTCTGGGCCCGTTCCTACGGGAGCGTCTCCGGCAACGAGGAAGTCCTCGGCCTCGCCGGAAATGCTTCGGGAGTCCTGGGTGTGGTCGGGTGGTTCAACTACGCCACCACGAGCCCGTGGGATTCCGTCACGCTGACGGGTGGCAACGGCGCCAACGGATACTTCGTCCGAATCCAGCCGTAGTCACAGCCGACGCCGTCCCGTACGCTCGGAAGTCCCATGACGACCTTGCGGATCGGGCTTCTCGGCGGTGGCACTGTGGGCGGCGGCGTCGCGACGCTGCTCGCGCGGAACGCGAAGGCGCTCGAAGCGCGCGTCGGCGCGAAGCTGGAGATCGCCAAGGTGCTGGTGCGCGACGCCACGAAGTCACGCGTGGCCGAGTTGCCCGCGTCCCTCGTGACCACGGACCCCGAAGCCGTCCTCGGCGCCAAAGACCTCGACCTCGTCGTCGAGGTGATGGGCGGCGTCGATCCGGCACGCGCATACGTCACCCGCGCTCTCGAGTCGGGCAAGAGCGTCGTCACCGCGAACAAGATGCTGCTCGCCACGTGTGGTCCGGAGCTCCTCGCGAAGGCCAAGGCGAAGGGCGTCGACCTCGCGTTCGAGGGGTCCGTCGGCGGCGGTATCCCGGTCATCCGCGTCCTCCGCGAGGCGATGGCGAGCGATCGCGTCGAGCGTTTCCGAGGCATCGTCAACGGGACGTGCAACTTCGTCCTCACCCGCATGAAGAACGACGGCAAGGATTTCGACGCCTCCGTGAAGGAAGCGCAGGAACTCGGTTACGCCGAGGCGGACCCGACCCTCGACGTCGGTGGGCACGACGCGGCGCACAAGCTCGTCGTCCTGGCGATGTTGGCGTTCGGCGTCGACCTGCCCGAAAAGACGCACGTTCCGACCGAAGGCATCACCGCCATCGAGCCCATCGATCACAGGTTCGCCGATCGCTTCGGGTACACGATCAAGCATCTCGCCATCGGACGCGATCACGGCGATCGCGTGGAATTGCGCGTGCACCCCACCCTCGTGAAGAAGGAGTCGACGCTCGCGAACGTGGGCGGCGTGCTCAATGCCATCGAGATCCAGGGCGCCGCGCTCGGTCCGTGCCTGCTTTCGGGTCGCGGTGCCGGCGACATGCCGACCGCCGTCTCCGTCGTCGCCGACATCGCGGACGTGGCCTCCGCCCAGGTCCACGGCGCCCGCGGCCTCGCGACGAAGGCCATCGGCATCGCGCCGAGGAAGCTCTCGCCGCTCGCGGACGCGGTGTCGCGGTACTACGTGCGCTTCCAGGTGTTCGACAAGCCGGGTGTCCTCGGCCGGATCACGGGCGCGCTCGGCGACGCCCGGGTCTCCATCGAGCAGATGGTGCAGGAAGGGGGAGGCGACGCCAGCGGTCGTCCCGTCCAGGTCGTCCTCGCGACCCACGCGGCGAAGCGGTCCGATCTCGACCTCGCGCTCGCGCTCATCGACAAGGCCGACTTCGTCGCGAAGCCGACACGCGTCCTCTACATCGACGAATGACGCGCGAGGCGCGAAGACTCGTCCGACGCCGGTTCAGGGCCAGCACGTCGTGAAACCGGCGTCGCAGTGGCCCGCCGTGTACGCGAACGTGATGCCTTCGGTGGAATCGATGCCGTACTTCTCGTCGCGCATCCGGAAGTCGGTTCGGAACTCCGAACCCAGGTACCGATCGAGGATGCGGTCGGAGTCGAACCAGACGGAGTAGTCCCGACACGGGGCGGGGAAGTGCAACGTCACCTTCCGGGCCGTGGCATCGAGATCGTACGTACCCGCGGCGGTCCCGCACGAGAAGATGCCGCCGTAGGACGTGTCCGCCGTCGCGACCGTGTACTGGAACGCGCCATGTCCGAGCCCCTCGGAGTCGGGCGCGAAGTGAAGCCAACCGTCGCCGTTCACGCGTTCCGCGAGCGACCAATCGAAGCCGGCCCCGAGGGCCGCTCCGAGATCGAACGGCTCGCGCGTGTCCGGCGACGGGGGAGGATTCGCCGCCCGGTCGGTTCCGCCTGTCGACGGTTCCGATGGAGTCGTCGTCGCGGGTCCCTTGCCGCCGGAGGGCGAATCGGCCGACGAAGCTTCCTTCGCTTCGGAAGGTGACGTCGAGGAGGACGCGGGACCGTTCGGGCGGGACGCGCCCTCGGAGCTTCCGCTCGTGGACCCGCCGCACGCACTCGCGAGGAGGGCCAGACCGAAGAGGCCGGAACGTCGGACGGTGCGCACGAATCGGAGGGACGTCGTCATGGTCCGGGAGCTACCAGTTCTCCCCCGGGGCGCCCAGCGACGTGCGCGTGACGTCCCGTCGCTTCCGGGGTGACGATGTTCAAGTCCTCGGAATCGTTGACAGACCCGCGGAAGACGGTCGGTTTCGGATCCCGTCAAAGATCGATGGCCGTGACCTTTTCCAACGGGCTGCCGAGGAACCGCGCCGCCGATTCGGCGAACGAACGGGGCATGTCCGTCACCAGCACGTCGATGCGTCCACCGCCGACCCGCGTTCCCGAGAGCATGTCCCGCGATCCCAGGAACGACCGCGCGTCGCTCGCGGTCTCGTCCGCGCTGTCGACGAGCGTCACGTGCGGTCCGAGAATTTTCGCCGCTGCCTCGGTGAGGACGCCCTTCAGGAGCGGGTAGTGCGTGCAGCCGAGGATGATGGTGTCGACGTCCGCCTTCGCGAACGGCTCGAGGTAGCGTTCCGCCGCGAGTCGCGGGACCTCGCCTTCCGTCCACCCCTCTTCCGCGAGAGGGACGAGGAGGGGCGCGGCCTTGCCCGTGACTTCCGCGCGGGTCGAGAGCTGGGAGATCGCGCGAAGGTACGCACCCGAAGCGATGGTGCCGGGGGTCGCGAGGACTCCGATGCGTGCCGTTCTCGACGCGCGCACGGCCGCACGCGCTCCCGGTTCGATCACCGAAAGGACGGGCAGATCGAGTTCGATGCGCAACTTGTCCGGCGCGACGGCGCTCACGGTGTTGCACGCGATCACGATGGCCTTCACGCCTCGGCCGACGAGATGACGCGCGCACGCGACGGCGTATTTCTCGACGGTCTCGGGGCCGCGCGTTCCGTAGGGCACGCGGGCCGTGTCGCCGAGGTAGACGATGTCCTCGTCCGGAAGGGACTTGCGCAGCGCGCGCACCACCGTCAGGCCACCGAGGCCCGAATCGAACACGCCGAGGGGCGCCGAGGACGGAGCCCTGGCGGGTCCCGCACCGCGTCCGGTCACGGACGGACGTCCTTCGGCACGCTCGCGACGAGGGCGAGGGTGGCCATCCGCACGGCGACGCCCGCTTCGACCTGTTCGAGGACGACGCTCGACGCGGAATCGGCCAGGGCACCGTCGAGTTCGACGCCGCGGTTGATCGGGCCGGGGTGCATCACGATGGCGTCTTTCTTCGCGAGGGCGAACGTGCGCGCGTTGAGTCCGAACGTCTTCGAGTACTCGCGCGTCGACGCGAGGCGTGCTCCTTCGAGGCGTTCGTTCTGGATGCGGAGCATCATCACGACGTCGGCACCGTCGAGCGCCGCCGCGAGCTCGGTGTGCACCTCGACGCCGGGCGCGATGGTCTCCGCGTGTCGCGGCAGGAGAGTGCGCGGCGCGGCGAACCGCACGCGCGCTCCCTTCTTCGTGAGGAGGATGGCGTTCGAGCGCGCGACCCGGGAATTCAGGATGTCTCCGCAGATGGCGACCGTCAGTCCTGCCAGTTCGCCCTTCGCCCGACGGATCGTGAACGCGTCGAGCAGCGCCTGCGTCGGATGTTCGTGCCGACCGTCCCCCGCGTTGACCACCGCCGAGCCCACGCGCTTGGCGAGCATGTGCGGTGCGCCGGAGGCGGAGTGACGGAGGACGAGGATGTCGGTGTGCATCGCTTCGAGGTTCTTCGCCGTGTCGATCAGGGTCTCGCCCTTGGACACGCTCGAGGTGGACACGCTCACGTTCACGACGTCCGCACCGAGCCTCTTGCCCGCCAGTTCGAACGAGGTGCGCGTGCGGGTCGACGCCTCGAAGAAGACGTTCTGGATCGTGCGCCCCCGGAGAACGTCCAACTTGAGCGGCCCCTTCCGACCCGCCTCGAAATAGTCGGAGGCTTTCGCGAGGAGCACGTCGATGTCGCCCGCGGAGAGCGATTCGACGTCGAGCAGGTGCCGGTGGGCCCAGGGCCCGTGCGGTGCATTCACGGGCTCCATGGAGTACCACGGCTCCCGCTCGGTCACGGCTCAATTGAGATAGCGCTTGTCCTTCGGAGGGCTGCGCTTCTTGAGTTCGTCCTCGAGGCCTCCGGAAACGACACGGAGGGGCGGCCCTGGCCGCTTCGGCTTCTTGGGCGCGAGGACGCTCTCGACCGTGTCCCCCGCGCCGTGACCTCCACGGCGACGAAGCAAGGCGAGGCGCATCTGGAGCCACGTCCTGCGCACGAGGGAAGGCGAACCCGCGAGCAGGTACCCCGCGAGGATGCCTCCGAACGGCGCGATGGCTCCTTCGGGCGTCTCGGGCGGATACACGAGACCGAGCGTGCAGAACGCGATCGTGAACCAGACGAGGTGCTGCCCGCGGATGGGAAGCACGAAGAAGAGCCGTGCGCCCGTCTGCGCATTCTCTCGGCCCCACGCGACGGCCGTGCCCGCCAGGGCCGCGGCGGGACCGTAGACGACTTCGTGCCCATGGATCGAGCCCGGCGCGACGAGTCGGAAGACGATCGCGAAGAGGAAACCGAGGACGGTGGACGCGAAGTAGAAGCGCACGAACCGCGCGGCGCCCCAACGCTTCTCGAGTTCGGGCGAGAGGAAGTAGAGCCCGATGAGGACGTAGATGAGGTGCATCCGCCGCGGCGTCGTGAGGAGGCCTGCGGTCACCAGGCGCCACACCTGCCCGTGGAGAACGGCGTCCACGTCGCACGTGAGCGCGTCGAACGCGTGGCCGCCGAAGGAGGTCCACGTCTGAAGTCCCGCGAGACCCACTCCGGCGACGAAGAGGAGGGCGAGGAGAGTGCCCAACGCCGGCCCCAGGCGAGGCAAGGACGGGGTCGCCGGGCCGCTCGCGCTCATACGGTCACTGTACTTCTGGCGGATCATCGCCGCAAGGAGCCCACGACCTCCCACATGGCGGAATTCCTCGCGCGGAAGGCGTACGCGGACGGCGGAGGTCGCGGGTATACTCGTGGAGCGAGGTTCGAGACCGACGTGCCCAAACCCACCGATCCGAAGAAGTCCGCCGCATCGAAGGAGCCGACGTTGAAGGTCGGTCACGCCGTGGTCGTCCGTGGGCAGGGCGCCGGCCTCCTCCGCGAGCACAAGCAGGAGCCGCCGAAGGACGAGTACGTCGTGGACCTCGAACAGGGCACCGTACGCATCGCGTCGAAGGACGCCGCTTCGTTCCTCCGCCTCCCCATGGACAGGAAATCGGCCGACGGACTCCTTCGCCGCATGTGCGACGCCACGGACGGGGAGCGGACGCTCGCCGTCCTCACCTCGAGCCGCATGTTCACGAAGCTCGAACCCGCCGAGCAAGCCGAGTACGTCCGGCTACTCCTGCGGTTCGGGGAGAAGCTCTCCCTCGCGGAGAAGCAGATCGTCGCCGGCGGCGAGCACGTCCTCTTGAGCGAGATGGCTGCCGCGTTCGGTGTCGGCATGGGCGCGGTCCGGGACGCCGTGCACCGCGGCGATCCATCGGTCACGTCCCGCGCGAGCGAAGTGCTGAAGAGCTCGCGTCGGGCCTGAACCGGCTCAGTCGGACTTGGGGGTCCCGAGGGGCGAGCAAAGGGCGAGGACTTGCACGTCCTGCTGCTGGGTCGCCGTGCAGTCGGTGCGCCACGTGGAGCTCGACGCCTCGAGCGTTTCGGAATTCGCGCGATCCAGCGCTCCACCCTCGTTCAACGAGGTGTACGTCGCGTGGTTCCACGCGCGGATGGTGACCCGGAAGTCGAGGCTCGAGGTCTTCTCGGAAGGGAAGAGGCTCACGAACGCGCCGTCCGCGAAACAGTCGTTGACGCTGCTGGCGACGCGCTTGCCGTCCGCGTCGATGACGATGGCCGCATAGCGGAAGACTTCGCGGTCTCCCTTGCCGCACCCGAGATCGGCCGTCAGGGCGTCCGAGCGGATGACGATGCCCGTGACCGGCGTGATGCCGCTCGTGGTCTCGAGGGTCGCGCAGCCGGACACGGACGGGGACGCGAAACCGAGGACGAGGGCGAGCAGTGCCTCCGAGCCGTTCGACGCGGAGCCTGTCAACGTCCGAGAAAGGCGGTTCGTTCCCGGACCCGGTACGGCACGGAGAGAAACACGATTCGTGGGGCGCATCGAACCCATGGAGGCATGGTCCTAGAACGCATTTCTCCGCGATCCAATCCCGAAATCGGTGCGCGAGGTGTGCCGCTCCCGCCGTCTTCGTCGGTGGGTGAAATTCGCGACGCCCTTCCTGCGTTCAGGGTAGGAAGAGCCCATGACGACGACTTTCCTCGGCCCCGTCACTTCCGCGATTTCCGCTTCCCTCCAGGGGATGGGATCGGGTGCGACCGCCGCGGGTCCGGGCGGTGCAACCGCGGGGGATCCGCCGAAGCTCGACCCTCTCCTCCTCGTCCTCAACGCGTCGATTCCCGTGAAGGTCGTCATCGGGCTCCTGCTCCTCTTCTCGGTCGCGTGCTGGATGGTCATCGGAGTGAAGGCGCTCCACCTGCGTCGCGCCAAGGGCGACTCCGAACGGTTCCTCAAGTTCTTCGATCAGACGCCGACCCTCGAAGTCATCGCGCAGAAGATCGGCCACTACCCGGGCTCGCCCTTCGCGCGCATCTTCGCCGTCGGTTTCGACGAGTTCGCGAAGTTCACCGGGGGTCGCGCCGTCGAATTGAGCGACGCGCAAGGAACCCACGTGGAGAGCGTCACGCGCCGTGCCGCCTCCAAGGAAGTGACGCACCTCGAATCTTGGATGAGCCTCCTCGGCACCATCGGTTCGACGGCGCCGTTCATCGGACTGTTCGGCACGGTGTACGGCATCATGGATGCGTTCCTCAGCATCGGAAACCAGCAGAACGCGAACCTCCCCGTCGTCGCCCCGAAGATCGCCGAGGCGCTCATCGCCACCGCCATCGGACTCGTGGCGGCGATTCCGAGCGTCATGGCCTACAACTACTTCGCCCGCCGCGTGCAGGAGCTCGCCGACACCCTCGAGACCTTCGCGGCCGACGTCGCCGCACGCGCGAAGCTCGGGGGAGGCTGACCGATGGGCGCGGGAGTCGCGGCCGGGGGAGGGCGCAAGCGTCGCCTCAGCGGCCTCAACGAGATCAACGTGACGCCGCTCATCGACGTCATGCTCGTCCTCCTCGTCATCTTCATGGTGACGGCGCCCTTGCTCACCACCGGCGTCCACGTCGATCTGCCGAAAGCGAAGAGCGCGCCCATGCAGGCGGACGACACGAAGATGCTCGTCATCGTGACGTCGGACGAACACGTTTATCTCGGCAAGGACGAGATCACCGGCGCGGTCGAGGAGAAGCTCGGCGCGAATTCGCGCCTTAGGACCGAACGTGAGCTTTACATCCAGGCGGACGAGAACGTGAAGTACGGCGCCGTCCTCCGTGTCATGGCCGCGGCCCGCAGCGCGGGCGTCGAGAAGCTCGGGATGATCACCGACCCCATGGTGGTGAAGTAGGGGCCATGGAGTCCCGCGCACCCACGTCGAAGAAGCGTCCGTCGACGCTTCGACCACCGAAGAAGCTCGCCTGGCGCGTGGGCTACGAGGGGGACGAGGTGGCGTTCGGTGTCGCACTCGCGCTCGCGCTCCACGTGATCCCACTGGGGGCCATCGCGATCAAGGTCGCGTATCCGTCGAAGCCCGATCCGCTCGACGAACCGGTCGTGACGAAGCCGTTCGTCGCCGCGACCCTCCTCAAACTCGGCAAGCCCGTCGACCCGAAGCATCTGCCGGACAGACTCGTTCCCCAGAGGCGCACCGCGCCGAAGAACGAGACGATCGCGTCCCGAGAGGAACCGTCGAAGGTCAACCCGAAGGATGCAGGACCGCCTCCTCCGAACACCGACGATTCGGACCTCACGAAACTCATCGCGAAGAGCGACCCCTTCGCGGAAGACGCGGGCAAGGTGCGTCCGGAGGAAGGTCACGAGACGGGGGTCGCGGGCGGCACCGAGACCGATCCCACCAAGGTCAAGGCGGGTGAGCAGTATGCGGCGCGTCTCGGCGCGTGGCTCCACGATCGCTGGGTCTATCCGACGGTGATTTCGCAGGGCGAAGCCAACCGGCTGTGCGTCGTGTTCCAGGTGAGTGTGAGCCCGCGGATGGTCATCTGGCACGTGCGTCAGGAACCGGTCAAGAAGAGCGGGAACGAACTCTTCGACGATTCCGCACGTTCCATGTTCATGAAACTCTTGGACGAGCGCACCAATCTGCCGGAACCTCCTCCGGAGGTGGCCGAAGCATTCAAGGGCCGATCGGTGCAAATTGCACTTTCCGGCGATCTTCACGGAGACTCCTCGCGATGCAGATGACGATTCGTAGCCTCGGACCCGTCGCACTCGGACTCTTCGTCGCCGCCGGTTTCGGCGTCGGCGCGAGACCGGCTTCCGCGCAGTCGGCGACCCCGGCTCCCGCGACGTCCGCGCTGCCGCCGGTCTCCGGCGGGGTCACCCAGGTGATGGTCACGGGGGGTAACCGTTCCCTCTTCAAGATCGCCGTCCCGCGCATCGTCGGCGACGCCGCGGTGAACAACGTCGTCGCGGACACCGCCTCCCACGACTTCGTGCTCTCGAGCCTGTTCCAGGTCCTCGATCCGAAGAGCTTCACGGCCAACCTCGACGCGGAGGGATTCGGTATCGATCCGGCGTCCTGGCGGAACGTCGGCGCCGAGGGCGTGGTGAAGGGCACGGTCGCTCCGAAAGGGACCGGGGTGCACCTCGATCTCCGGTTGTTCGTCGTGTCCCGTGGCGCCGAGGCCGTTCTGAAGAAGGAATTCGACGTACCGCAGGCGGGCGTTCGTGGTGCCGTCCACCAGTTCGTGAACGAGGTCGTCGGTTGGTTCACCGGGACGCCTGGAACCTTCGGCACGCGTCTCGTCTTCAGCGCGAGCACGGGCGCGGGGCAGAAGGGGGTCTTCGCCATCGAGAGCGACGGCAACGGACTCGGTCGCCTCTCGACCGTGTCGAACGTCTCCCTCGCGCCGGCCATCGGACCCGGAGGTATCTTCTACTCCGGTGGTCTTCCCGACGGTACGTACTCCCTCTTCAAGGTCGGCTCGTCCACGCCGGCGATCAAACATCCCGGCCTCGTGTTCGGCTCGGCGTTCGGCGGATCGAAGGTGGCTCTCGTCATCTCGCAGGGCGGACAGAGCGACATCTTCGTCGGCAACGCCGACGGCTCCGATCTCCGGAAAGTCACGAACGGCGGCCTCAACACCCATCCCGCGTTCGGTCCCGGCGGGAAGCTGGCCTACGTGTCCAACGCGAGCGGGAACCCGCAGATTTACGTCGACGGCACGCGCGTCTCCTCCCGCGGCACGTACAACATGGCTCCCGTGTGGTGCAACGACAAGGAGAACCCCAAGATCCTCTTCATGGGGCGCGACGGTTCCACTTGGGACATCTTCAGCGTGGATCCCAACGGCAATCCAGGAAGCGTGAAGCGACTCACGCAGGACCAGGGTTCGAACACCTATCCGGCCTGTTCCCCCGACGGCCGCAGCGTCGCGTTCTTCTCCACCCGCGGCGGTCTCTTCACCGCCAATCTTCAAGGCATGAACCAGCAGAAGATCGCGTCGGTGCAGGGGGAGAGTCTTCGCTGGGAATCGAATTGACCTGACGGTCCGTGCGCGGTCGGAGCGCTTCGAAGGGGACCCCCACGGGGTGTGGGCCCCCTTCGACGCGCTCCGAGGGCGTACGCGTCTGACCGCGGTCAGGGTGTTCGCGCCGAACGGCCTTCGGCAGTTCGGCTCCATGCGGATACCGGCGGCGTCGGGAGGCGCGGTGTCCTCGGACCTTGGGTGAGGGACGCCTCGGGTGAGGGTCCTTCCGACGCGCCCCGACGGCGTACGCGTCTGACCGCGGTCAGGGTGTTCGCGCCGAACGGCCTTCGGCAGTTCGGCTCCATGCGGACACCGGCGGCGTCGGGAGGCGCGGTGTCCTCGGACCTTGGGTGAGGGACGCCTCGGGTGAGGGTCCCCGTCGACGCGCTCCGAGGGCGTACGCGTCTGACCGCGGTCAGGGTGTTCGCGCCGAACGGCCTTCGGCAGTTCGGCTCCATGCGGACACCGGCGGCGTCGGGAGGCGCGGTGTCCTCGGACCTTGGGTGAGGGACGCCTCGGGTGAGGGTCCCTTCCGACGCGCCCCGACGACGCACGCGTGGGACCGCGGACGCGATGTCGACGGCCGTATCGACTTCGGAATTTTTCGGACCTGAAACGTCAGGCGCAACGACGAGCCCGTAACCGACGCGAGGGCCTCCAGACCGCGTAGGAAACTGAAATCCGGTGAGGAATTCGGCTTTTCGCGAATCCGAACCCGATTCCGAACGAAGGTCGTACAGGTCGGTCGAGGTGTTGATTGTACGCCTGTTTCCATACACACCGACGGGATGACGCGATCCTTCTCTCTCCGTAGGTCCACGCGCCCGTCCGCGCGCATCCTTCCCCGATTCGCCTTCGCCGCCGTTCCTCTCCTGGCCGCGTGTTCGTCGTCGACGATCGACGACGCCGGCGCGTCGTCCCAGGGCGCCGCGAGCACGGTCGCTCCCACGAGCTGCCCCGCCAAGTTGTTCGGCGCGGCCTCGCCCCTCAACGTCTACAGCCTCGGTGACATCGATTACGCGTGTTCGGACTTCGAAGGCGCCGTCGGCGCCGCCGGATCGATCCGCTTGAACCGCGTGGCCGTCAACGCGCCCTTCTACCGCAATGAGCGGGGTTGGGTCGGAGTCGCGGTGCCGACCGAGGCACAGTTCCTCGCGCAACGGGCCGAATTCCAACGCTTGAACGCGTTCACCACTCCGGTCGACATCCGGGACTACGCCTGGGTGTGGGACCCGTCGGAGTCGTGGAACGGGGAGACCTACGGTCGCTTCTGGGACGCCGCCCACGCGTACGTCGTCGGCGTGTCGCTTTCGGCGGGTGGCTCCATTTCCCTCGCCGAACTCACCGTCCACGCGATCCCGTTCGAAGCCGGCTTCGTCGAGGCGCAGGCCGACGTCCGCGTCCACGTTCCCGCGTCACCGCGGCACAGGGTCACGATGGGAACGTCCCGCGCCCGTAGCGCGACGACCGTCGACCACGCGCGCGTGTCCGCCGATCTCCTCGATGCGTCCCGCCGCATCGGCGACTGGACGAAGACGAGTGTCCAGACCGAGGCGTCCGGCGTCCTCACGTTCCCGGCCACGCACTCCCTCGACGTGTTCGAGGTGCGCGCCTCCGAGCTGCGCGCCGCGTCGTCGATCCGCATCGAAGGCTCGGACACGTCGTTGGTGTTCCTCAACGTCGTCGATGCCGGCGTGGTCGACCTCTCCGACCTCCGGGACACGATCGTCCTCGCCGGTGGCCTCCGGCCGGACGGGGTGCTCTGGAACTTCCCGGCAGCGACCTCTCTCACGATGCAGAACGTCGTCGTACCCGGCACGGTGCTCGCGCCCCGCGCGGCCACGAAGTTTTTCGAGGGACGCGTGGACGGCTCGCTCTTCGTCGGCAGCCTCGACGGATCCAAGAACGGCGCAGGGGAACACGCCCCGACGGACGCGCTCATCTCGTGCGGTTCGTATTATTCCGGCGGACAAGTGAACTACTGGCGCTTCCGCGGCGGACTCTGACGCCCGCCCGGGCTCGACCCTCTTGAAGTGGGCGTCGCCGGTTCGAATCGACCTTCCCCCGAAGGGGGGCGATTCGAACCGGCGAGTCCCCGCGAGGAGCCGAAGGTCCGTCGGACCTTGGGCAAGACCCATCCTGTTGTCGGTCGATGGGCGGTCGATTCGATCGGGCGACGCCCGCTCACGCTGGACCGCTCAATAATTGATCTGGATCTGGGTCCGCAAAAGCTGCCCGTCCTGCCTCACCCAGTTCACCGTGCGCTGGCTGTTCGCGTAGGCGACGGTGAGTTCGACGGACTTCCACACTTGCCACTCGAGGCCCGCCTCGAGCTCCTTCGTGACGATGGCCGCCGCGTTCGCGTCGCTCTTGCGACCACCGTCGTACGCCTGGAACCGCACGTAGGGAGTGAACGCACCGTACGGACCTTCCGGCTCGCCGAAGCGCGCCATGAGCATGGCGTACCCGCCGTAGAGCGTCTTCGTTCGGACGATCTTGGTGCCGGGATCGAGCTCCGGTCCGCGGCCGACCGTGTACTCGACCTGCAGGCCGATGGGCTTCGGGTAGAGCGTGAACGACGCTTCCCCGCGGCCGTCGTCGAAGTCGTCGTCGCTCCCACCGGCCACGTGCGCGGAGTACCCCGCGTCGCGCTTGATGCGGTACTTGCCGTAGTAGCCGGCCACGCCGACTTCCACCACCTGGTCCCCGAACTCGAACGGCCACGTCACGCGACCGACGAAGTGTTTCTCGGAATTGCGATCGAGGAAGTTGAGGGCCTGTCCATTGTAGACGCCGAGGCCCACGACGCCGTAGTCGCCCGAGCCCTTGAGGCCGCTGTCGACGAGCATCTTGAAGCGCTTGCGAACGTGCTCGGGCGCCCAGTACGCGAAGATGCCGAGATCGCGCTCGCTGGGCGCGGCGGTGTTGATCGCGTCGGAACGATCGAGCGGGGCGCGGTTCTGGCTCGACTGCATGTTTTCCCAGCCGAACGGCACCTTGGACTGCCCGACCCGGAACCGGAACTCCTTCTTCTTGTCGATGGAGATGTCGCCGTAGAGATCGCGGAGCTGGGCGAGGTTCAGGGCGTCGCCGTTCGCCGCTCCCGCGAAGTCGGGCTGGAAGTAGAGGAAGAGGTGGTCGTGCACGTCGCCCTGGACGATGAGGCGACCGCGGCGGATGAAGAAACCGCTCCCGGCAGCGATGGACTTGTCGGCGAAGTCGTTCTTGAACTTGTCGTTCGTCGCCCAGAGTCGGTTGTAGCGGAGCTGGGTGTAGCCACGGATTTGGATGCGGTCGTACCAGTGCTTCTCGTGCACCGGTTCACCCGGCTTGACGGGATCGGTGCCGGGCGCCGCGGAGCGCGTCGGATGGACGACCGGCGGAGACGGGTTGACGAGGATCGGCGCGACGATGGTCGAACCGCCGTGAGGAGGCTCGGTCCCGAGTCCCCCGGCCGCCGTGCCGGTCGACGTCGTCGGCGAGGGCACGGACGACGGTGAGGTCTGGAGGGAGGGCACGGTGCCCGCGTCGGAAGCGACCGAAGGGAGCGGCGACGTCACCACCGTGGGGGCCGATGGAGCCCCTGCGTCCGTCTGGGCGGTCGCGGTCGTCGACGCCGTCAGCGTCGCCAGTCCGAACGACAGCGTGCACGTGGTGCGGGCGAGGGGGGAGGAGCGAAGAAACGAGGGGAGGGGAGAAGAGCGTGACGCGCGTGCGAGCCGAGCAGCATGGCGAGAGAGGCTCGCGGCACTCGGGACGGGGAAATCGAACGCCTCGACGAATGCCAAGCCTTTGTGACGGGGATGTGGAGCCCGAATGAACTCATCCGCCGCGAAGGGCGAATGTGTCCGTGGTTCCAGTCATGTCGGATTCCACGTACGGCGGGCCGGAACGGCGCAACCGGGAAATCAGGGCAGGGCGTGCCCGTCGAACACGAAGCGGAGATCCGGAACGCGTCGGAGGTCCAGCGCTTCGGCGACGCGGGCACGAAGGAAGGGCGTGACCCGTTCGAACACCTTCTCCGCGCGGTCTCTCGCGCCCTTCGACGTGTCGCCCGCAGGCAACACGAAATGGACGCGGGCGTGGCGGTAGTCCACGGAAAGGACGAGGGCGGTCAGCACCGTCCCCGACAACGCCGGATCGTGCACGTCGTCACGGACGAGACCGCGGAGTTCGTCGAGCAGGAGCTCCTGCAGACGGAGGAGGCGATGTCCCTCGAAGGAGTCGCCGCCCGAACTCTTGTCGCCCCCGTCCCGAGCCATCGTCATCGCCTCAGGACTTGGCGGCGAGCATGTTCTCGATGGTGCGCGTCGTCATCGTCCCCGCGAGGACCTCTTCGTTGGCGAGGAGGCGCTTGTGGAGCTCGATGTTCGTGCGGATACCGCCGACGATGAATTCGTCCAGGGCACGTCGCATGCGGACGATGGCGTCCGCGCGGGTGGGCGCGTGGACGATGAGCTTCGCGATGAGAGAATCGTAGTTCGGCGGGACACGCCATCCGCCGTAGACACCCGAGTCGACGCGGATGCCCGTGCCGCCCGGCGGGTGGTACTCGTCGATGAGTCCCGGCCAGGGCGCGAAACTCGTCGGGTCCTCCGCGTTGATGCGGCATTCGATGGCGTGACCGCGGAAGCTCCAAGGACGCGTGTCGGGAAGGTCGAGCTTCTCCCCCGCCGCCGCGCGGATCTGGAGCGAGACGAGATCGAGGCCGGTCGCCATCTCGGTGACGGGGTGCTCGACCTGCACGCGCGTGTTCATCTCGAGGAAGTAGAGCTTCCGATCCTCGTCCATGATGAACTCGAGGGTGCCGAGGGACTGGTAGCCGGTCTCGGTGATCGCGCGGCGGATGACGGTCGCCATCTCCTGGCGGAGCTCGGGGCTCATCACCGGACTCGGCGCTTCCTCGATCACCTTCTGGTGTCGACGTTGCAGCGAGCACTCGCGCTCTCCGAGCGTCCACACGCCGCCGTGACGATCGGCGAGCACCTGGAACTCGATGTGCTTCGGGCGCTCGACGAACTTCTCGAGGTAGACGTCCGGGTTCTTGAATCCGGCCTCCGCTTCGCGTGTCGCGCTCGCGAACGCCTCGGGGATCTCCGCGGCCTCGCGCACGATGCGCATGCCACGTCCGCCGCCGCCGCCGGAGGCCTTGAGGATGACGGGGAATCCGATGCGTCTCGCGTGGTCGAGCGCGTCGCGCGCGTTCTTCAGTACGGGGCTCCCCGGAAGGAGCGGGAGACCGAACTTCTGCGCGTTCTCGCGGGCGGTCACCTTGTCGCCCCACGCGCGCATGGCCTCCGGGGAAGGGCCGATGAACGTGATGTTGCACTTGCCGCAGATCTCCGCGAACTTCGCGTTCTCGGAGAGGAAGCCGTAGCCGGGGTGGATCGCGTCGGCGCCCGTGACTTCCGCGGCACTGATGATCGCCGGGATGTTCAAGTAGCTCTTCGCCGCGAGGGCGGGGCCGACGCAGATCGCCTCGTCGGCGAACCGCACGTGGAGGGCGCGAGCGTCCGCCTCGGAGTGGACGGCCACGGTCTGGATTCCGAGTTCGCGGCACGCCCGCAGGATGCGGAGCGCGATCTCGCCCCGGTTCGCGATGAGGATCTTCTTGAACATCGAAGCCTCTCGATCAGGCCTTCTTGATCCGGAAAAGCTTCTGGCCGTACTCGACGGTCTTGCCGTTCTGCACGAACACTTCGACGATCGTGCCCGAACAATCGGCTTCGATCTCGTTCATCAGCTTCATCGCTTCGACGATGCAGAGCGTCTGGCCCTTGCGGACGACCGTGCCCACGTCCGCGAAGGCCGGGGCATCCGGTGTGGGCGAACGGTAGAACGTCCCGACGAACGGGCTCGTCACCTCGACCGAGTCGTCCGGGAGTGCGGATTCCTTCAGCGCGGCGGCCGTGGAGACCGGCGCGATGGAGGCCGCGGCGGGCGAGGTCGTGACCGTGGGCACGAACGTTCCCTTGTGCCCGCGGACGATGCGCACACGTGCGTGTTCGTCCTCGTGTTCGAACTCTGCGATCTCACGATCGGTGAGCACGGCGATCAGGCGCTCGAGCTTCTCGATGTCGACGTTCATGGCGGCCGCACCCTACTCGGTTGCAATCCCGAGAGGGAAGGGCCTTCGGGCGCGTCGGTCCTTACGCGGATCGGCGACGGAGGTGACCGACGAGACCGTCGAGTCCCAACACGTAGCTGGAAGCTCCGAACCCCGCGACGCGTCCGACGCACGCGGGAGCGATGCGGGACCGACGTCGGAAGGCCTCGCGGGCGTCCGGATTGGACAGGTGGACCTCCACGGTCGGCAGGTCCGTCCCACGAATCGCGTCGAGGAGGGCGACGGACGTGTGCGTGTACGCTCCCGGATTGAAGACGAGGCCGTGAAATCGACCTCCCTTCGGGGCCGTGGCCGCTTCGCCGATCCAATCCACGAGTTCGCCTTCGTGGTTCGACTGGCGGCACGTCACGGCGACGCCGAGCTCCTTCGCCCGCCGACCGAGGGCCGCGTGGACGTCCGCCAAGGTGTCCGCGCCGTAAATCGACGGCTCCCGGGTCCCGAGGAGCTGCAGGTTCGGGCCCGAGAGGCAGAGGATACGGAGCGCGGACGGCGCCTTCTTCAGGACAGCTCTTTGAGGAGCGCGGGTGCCGCCACACGCATCAGGTAGCGACCCTTGCCGAAGTTGCCGCCCGGGTGGAGCGTGAGCGCGAGGAAGTACCCGTCGCCGATGGGGCGGATGATGGTGGTCATCTTCTCCGTCGCGATGGCGATCTCGTTCGGGTTGCCCGCTTCGAGCGACTCCGCCGCCTTCTTGATCGAGTTGATGAGGATGCCGAATTCGACTCCGACGTTGTTGATGTCGAAGAGCGCATCGGACTTCGCGTAGCTGTCGATGGGGACACCCGCGGAGTCCATCAAGAGACCCGCAAAACCCCCGTCCGTTTTGTCCACGATCTCTTGGAGCGTCTCTTTGAACATCCCCCGAGCGTATGGGGCTCGAAGGTGGGCCGTCAAGGACGCGCGAATGCGCGTCCGTACGAGGGCAGCCGACGCGCGAATGCGCGTCCGTACGAGGGCAGCCGACGCGCGAATGCGCGTCCGTACGAGGGCAGCCGACGCGCGAATGCGCGTCCTCGGCACCCGACCGCGGGTGTGCGACGCGCGCCGACGAGAGGGCCCTTGACCAGCCTCGCCGCGAAGGTTTACCGTCCCGACGCTCGCATCTTCCCGTTCTGACCCCGCTTTTCGGAGAATCCAAGACTCGTCATGCGTGCTCGCTCCGGGGATCCGCCCCGCACGATGGCTCAAAAGATCCTCGCCGGCCGGGCGTCGGACCCCACGCTCCAAGGCGAGTTGGTTTCGGTGAAGGTCGACCAGGTGGTGCTCTCGCGCGCCCCGGCCCTCGCCCTCGCCGAAGGACTCCACGCGGGACTGAAGAAGACCAACGTCGAGGTCGCCATCGCCTACGACGGCCGCGCGATCACGTCCGCCGAGGATCATGGAAAGCCGGGCACGGAGACGCCCGTCGAGTTCGTGGCCCACGGCGTCCTCCTCGCTCGCGCCGGCATCGGCTACCCGAACGCCGTCCACCTCGAACGTTTCGCGAGCCCCGCACGACTTTGCGTCACCGACGACCCGCGCCTCGCCGGTGTGGGCGGAGTCGGCATGCTCTCCCTCGTGCTCGCGCCCGCGCAGCTCGGTCAAGCCCTCGCGCAGGGCTCCGTGCTCCTCCGTCCACCGCGCAGCATCCAGGTCCTCCTGTCGGGAAGGGTCCGTCCCTTCGTGTGCGCCAGGGACATCGCGCTCGAGCTGATTCGTCGTGGCCTCGGCGAAGCGATCGGCAAGGTCGAACGTGCTCACGCGGCGCCCGTCGTCGTCGAGTTCGCGGGGCCGAGCGTGCGCCTCCTGTCCGTGAGCGAACGCGCCGTCCTCGCCGGCCTCGCGCCGCAGTTGGGCGCGGCCGCGGCCATCTTCACGAGCGACGAGCGTTCCGAAGTGTTCCTCCGCGATCAGCGCCGTTCGAAGGCGCACCGCGCGCTCGTGCCCGACGCCGGTGCTCCCTGCGACGACGTCCTCAACGTCGATCTCGGGGCCGTCGATCCGCTCCTCCTCGACGACGCCGGCAACGTGCGGTCCGTCCGGGATCTGGCGGGCAAGCCCGTGAGTCAGGTCGTCCTCGGCGGCGACAGCGGCGTCACGCTCCGCGACATGCTCGCGGCCGCGACGCTCCTCAAGTCGAAGCGTGTCCCGCCCCGCCTCGACTTCGTCGTCGCGGTGCCTTCGCGCCAGATGCTCGAGGTCCTCGCCAGCACGGGAGCCCTCACCGATCTCGTGGCGACCGGAGCCCGCATCGTCGAACCCGATCGTCGCGTGATGACGGGCGAGCTCTATCCTCCGGTCGCGGGAGGCGAGAGCCTCCGGAGCTACGATCCGGAACCCCGCGCCGGTGGGCATGGCTCCTTCGTCGTCGCCTCGGCCGAGACGCTGGCGTACGCCGTGGCCAGCGGCGAGATCGGCGATCCGCGTGCGTTCAAGCGCCCGGTCCGCGTGACGGTGCCGCGCGCTCTCCCCACCGACGACGTCCTCGTCGTGCGGGAAAAGAAGGCCCTCGACGTCGCCAAGAAGGACAAGGTCACGTTCGCGGTCCTTCCGTCCCAACCCTGGAAGGGGGGCGCGCTCGACGTGGTCGACGGCGCCCTCCGCTTCGTGAGGCCCAAGGCGGAGAGCGTCGTCGTCTGCGCGACGCTCGACGAAGTGCGCCGCGCCGCCCTCGTCGCTTCCGATCCCACTTCCGGTGTCCGGGCCGTCGTCGGCACGTTCGTGCCGAGCGGTACGGTATCGTGGCTCGCGGGACTCGGCGTCGCCACGTTCGAGGCGGACGCCTCCGCCGTCGCCGCCCTCCGCGCCCAGAAGACGCTGACGTTGCCCGCGCTCGCCGCGTGGGAGGACGGGACGATCAGCGCCTCCGCCGGATCCTCGAAGGTCACCTTGAAGGCGCTCGTCCGGACCGTCGAACGAGCGTGGGTGACCGTGGGCACGGCGCGCGTCGCCCCACCGCCGGCGAAGTCGTCGCGGCGCGCCCTCTGAAACGTCAGCGTCCCACGTAGGGAGTCGGCTCGGCGCCTCTCACCATGGACCGCGCGGAGGCGACGCGGACGGCCGTCGGCGTCCCCTCGGCGTCCCGTGCGATCGCGAGCGTCGCGGGTACGACACGGTCCACCGCCTCGTGGGGGCCCAGCATGAGGACGTGGCGTCCGTGGGATGCCGTGTCCACGTCGGCGCCGACCCAGCGCCCCTCGGCGTCGACCAGGAGAGAGCCGGCCACTTCGGCGAAGGAGCGCGCGTCAGGGAGCGCTCCCGCGGTGGCGACGAGAGTCGCCGTGTCCGACGCGGCATCGTACACGAAGGAACCGCAGTCGATCTGACGCAGCATGTCCGTGTCGTACCACGCCGCGCGCGGCGGGAAAGGTCGTCCGAGGTGCTCCATCGATCGGCGCAGCCCTTCCGGATCCCCGGGTTCCCCGATACGCTTCGGGGAAGCAGGGAACGAGATCCGGAGGAGCCGTGACCACGAAGGGCCGTCTCACACGACAAGAACTCGGTTGGCTCCTCACGCAAGAAGCGCAGGGGGCGGCGGAGCGGCTGCGCAAAGGTGTCCAGGTCCTCACGAAGACCATCCCTCCCATGGCGGACACGGGCACCCAGTCCGCCGTCGACGACACGCTCGCCGCGCTCGACGACGCCATGGGCATGTTGTCCTCCCTCCATCCGAAGCCGGTCTCGGCGAAAGGACGCCGCGGGCGTATCGATCTCGCGTCCCTTCTCTGGGAGATCGCGCCCGATGCCCGGGTCTCCATCGAACCCGGGAGCGGTACGGAGGTCTACGGCGACGAAGGGGAACTCCGTCGGATGCTCCACATGCTCGTGGGGCCCGGAAGCCGGAGCGGTTCGGCGATCGTCGTCCGTCGTGTCGGCGAGGAAGTTCGTCTCGTCATCGAACTCGGTCCCGACAGTTCGGCGACCTCGGAATCCGAACGCGCGTGGCTCCACCGGATGGCGATCCGGTACGGCGGTCGCTACGAACTCACCGGCGGCGGCGAAGTGCTCGCGCTCCCGGCGGACAAGCTCGAGAACCGATCCGAGGAAGAGAAGCTCCGTCGCCAACTCGACGAGGCCCGTCGGCAGGGGCAGGCCTACGCCCGCGAACTCGCCGCGGTGGTGTCCCAGGGCGAGGACATCGTCGCGCCGTCGACCTTCCCGACCGGCAACCACGACAGGTTCGCGTCCCTCTCGCGCATGGCAGGTGGTGTCGCCAGCGATCTTCGGACCGCGCTCTCGCCCATCGGGTGGGATCTCCTGTCGCTCATCGACAACAAGGACTTCGCTCAGGTCCCCGGCGGCTGGGAGCAGATGGTCGAGAAGCTCGAGGCGATCCAGAAGCGCATCATGCTCGTCCAGGACCTCGTCGGCGAGCTCGCGAACGTCGGCGAACTCGACCCGCACGACGCCCACGTCGACGTCGACCTGTTCGAGATCGCGCACGCGTCCGTGCGCCACGCCACGCTCCGCGCCCAGAAGGCCGGCGTCGAGCTCTCGCTGCAGAAGTCTCCCGCGGACGCGACGAAGGCCATCGTCCGGGCCGCGCCGCGAGCCCTCTCCGTCGTGTTCCGTCAGATGATCGGCCACGCCCTCGTCGCGACGCCGCGGGGACGCCACGTCCACGTCACCGTGTCCGCCCAGGAAGAAAAGGGGCTCGGCGCGCGCATCACCGTCGACGATTCCGGTCCCTTCGTGCCCGCCGCGGAGGCCCGTTCGTACCTGATGCTCGAGGTCGATCCGGCGACGTTCGGTCGTCCTTCGAGCCTCGCGCTCCACCTCGCCGCGGCCCTCATGGAGACGCAGAACGGCGCGTTCGAGGTGGACGGCTCCCCCCTCGGCGGCATCCGTTCCGTCGCCACATTTTCCAGGAAGTGACGAACTCCGGGGCCCGCGTGCAGCGCGCCCCGGGAACGAACTCTCAGAGCATCGCGAGGAACTTCTTCGCGCGGCCTTCGCCCGCCGCGAAGATGGTTTTCGCTTCGTCCGCCGGGACCTTCAGACGCTCGGCGAGGTTCGCGAGGAACTCCTTCTCTTCGGGGCCCTGCACACCGTCGACGAAGGACAAGAGGACGGCGTGGTTCAGCACGACGCGCCGATCCGCCGCCGACAGATCCTGGAGATCGATGTCGTCGAGCGTCTTCTTCTCCTTGGCGTACTCCGTGACGAGGTCCCGTTGGGCGGGAGTCGCGTGGTACGCGTCGAGGAGCGCGTCGATGATTTCCTTTTCCTTGTCCTGGAAGACACCGTCCGCCCAGGCCATGGGAACGAGCGCTTTGATCACCGCGAGTCCGTCGTCGTACATGCGGGAAGGATCTCCTCCCGGCCGGCGTCGGTCAAGGGTCGAAGTCGGGGGATCAGCGTCCGGGTGACGCCGGGTCCCGGACGACGAGCACGCTGCGATCGCAGTGGTTGACGACCTTCGCGGCCGTCGTCCCGAGGAGCCGGTCGAGGGCGCCGTAGCCGTGGGAACCGAGGACCACGAGGTCCACGTCGAGCCGCTTCGCCTCCTCGCAGATCGACTGCCAGGGCGACCCGACGACGACGTCGAATCCGGCGACCAGTTCCTTCGGGATCGCCGTCGCGACGACCTGGAGGTCCTCCAAGGCATGCCTGCGGAGGACGTCCACGAGTCCGTCCGGCGTCACGGAGAACGCTTCGCTCGGCAGGTCCGGGGGCACCGTGACGGCCCGGAGGAGCGTGACCTGTCCCTCGTGTTCCCGTGCGAGGGTGAGCGCCGTCGCGAGGACGTCGCCGGATCGTTTCGACGTGTCGAGGGCGACGAGAATCTTCTTCATCGGAGGCGGACTCATGCCTCCCGTCGTCTCAGATTCCCGGGGCCGTGGCAAGCGATCAGCGCACGGCGCGGACGCTGGCGCGGGCGAGCCGCACTTCGGACTTCGCGTTGCCTTGGGCGCCGTCGACCGTGAAGTCGGACGCGGGGACGTGGATCCGTTTCCGGAACGTCCCTGGGCCGGCGACGAGGACGTCGACATCGGAGCCGCACCCGAGTTGTTCGATGTGCGCTTCGGGGCCGGTTCCGGCGAGGAGCCAGACTTCGGACCCCTTCGGCGACGCCACGACGTGGACCGTGCCGGGGGTGCCCTTGCCGCCGACCTCGGTGCCCGACTCGAAGGCGGGCCACGCGTCGGTCTGCGCGCGGGTCTTCGCCACGTCGAGTTGGACGCCGAGTTCGAACCGCGGACGGTTCTGGGGATCGCTCTCCCACGCCGCGTTCGCGGGGACGATGGCGCGGCGCGGGACGTGACCGTCCGCGAGCGCCACGAACTCGAGGCGCGCACCCACCGGCATGCGTTCGACGTCGAGCGGCGCCTGACCCACGCGGAGGAGGACTTCCGCGTGCGCCGGGACGTCCGAGACCGTGAGCGAGGCGAGGCATGCCGGCGCGCGCTCCATCGAGAAGAGCGCCGAGGTCTCCTCCGCACGTGCCGGCGACTTGGCCGAGCCCGTGGAGCCGGGGCGGCCGGACGCCGCCCAGAGGATCGACACGGTCGCGAGGGACGCGGACGCGACCAAGGCCGCCGTGCGCAGTGCGTTCCGTGTACGCGACGTGCGCGGGCGCGGGGAGACGTCGGCGTCGGCATGCAGTGCCGCATCGCGTTCGTCCTCCCTCACCCGCGGCATCCGCGCGGGGCCGGTCTTCGCGAGACGTGGATCGTCCGTCGCGTCGGAGTCGATTTCCGGCGCGCTCCGGGCGAAGGGGCGGAGCGAGTCCGCGTCGCGTCCATCGAGACGCGCCACGTGGTCCGCGAGCGCCTCCTCGTTCTCGTGCAGGTCCTCGTCGGCTTCCGCGAACGCGTCGACGAACGCCGCAGGCGGACCCTCGACGGGACTCTCCGGCGTCGGAGGAGGCGTGCGATCCACGCCGACCAGGGCGCGGAGCTCGTCCGAAAGGTGGCGATCGCTGGGAGGCGGCACGTGGAACGCCGGGAGGAGCGGATCGGAAAGGGTCACGAACTTCGACGGCGGAAGGGGAGGTCGAAGTCGTCGTACCCATGATCGGGGATCGCCACCCACGCCTCGTCGTGGACTTCCTTCGATTCCGACATCGACGCGGTCGAAGGGACCGACGCGACGGACGGAGCGGGTTCGAAGTCGACGTCGATGGAGAAGTCCATGTCGTCCTCCGGGGAACCCTCGACGTCCGCGACTGCCGCGGCCCCGTCCGGGACGCCGACGGGCGTCGCTCCCACGGGAGCGACGGGCGCGATGGCATCGAAGAGGGGAGGCGTGTTCACGAAGGTCGGGGGCTCGACGAACGTGCCGACATCCGTACGCAACTTCGCGTCCGCGAACACCGCGGGCGGCGCGACATCCACGATCGTGGCGGTGTGGGGTCGCATCGGCGCGGCGGCGACGGCGCGCGGAGGAGGTGTCATCTCGTCCTCGCCGAGGGACGACATGGGCATGCCCCAGTGCGTGGAGGTGGCTGCTCGCGCAATCTCCACGACCGGCGCGCGTTCGACGACCGGCGATCGTTCGACGACGGGGGCGCGCTCGGGAACCCTCACTACGTCCGACGCCGGTGCGGCGTGTGCCGAGGGGCCCGGGTCGTCCTCGCTTCCACCGTCGTCAGCGGAACGCCCGCCCGTGCGACTTCACGCGCGAGCCGCGCGAGAGCCCGCTTGCCCGCCGATCGGTTCACGGGGATGAGCGCGGAGACGAGCTCGGTCTCGAACGCCCGGAGGTTGCCTCCCGACTTCTTGCGGGACGACGCGACGAGGGCGGGCGTCTTCTGACCAGTCACCTCGAAAAGTGCGCCGATGAATCCGCGCACGTCCGCTTCGGCGTCGCCCGGCACCGCGGTGCCCCGGGGGATGAGCACGTGGACGACTCCGTCCTCGCCGATCCACACCCGTTGCGGTTCCACCCGCACGTTCGATGCCGGGAGCCCTTCCGCGACCCCGAGCGCGAGGTACCCCGCGAGCTCGGGCGCCATCGGGACCCGTTTGGCCGACAGGGCCGCGAACACCTCTTCGAGCGTGACTCCCTGGATGGACTGAGTCGTCATGCGTCCTTCGATATCCGGTTCGGCAGGGCGGGCAAAATTCTTGGCCGGCCCTTTCCGCGCATGCTGCGGAGAACGGAGATCGACGGGGACGTTCGGGGAGAGGGAGTGTGCCGCGCGTGGTGCATGTCCGCGCGCATCGGGCATCAACGGGCCCCGACGCGCATCGCGTGTCTCAACGTGGCAGCGGGCGCATCCGGGCGTCGTACGCGTCGAGCATCTTCTCGATGGACGCGACGCTGTTTTCGAGGGCTTCCTGGATGATCGCGTTCATGGTCGCGCTCGCGCCCTTGAGGGCCTCGTAATAGCGCTGACGTTCCGTGGAGTGGACGATGGCCGGCGGGTAACCATGACGGAGGAGGAGCAGGTTCATGAAGAGCCGCGCCACCTTGCCGCTGTCGTTCGCGAACGGGAACACGCGGAGGATGTCGTAGTGGGCGCGGGTCGCGATGCGCACGGGATTGCGGGTCTTCCGGGTCTCCGGGTCGTTCACCCAGTCGACGATCTGCCGCATCTTGTAGGTGATCTTGTCGGGCGCCGCGTACTCGTGGAAGTAGAGGCGGTGCTGGGGAATGTCCTTCCGGTACTTCACCGTCTTGATGTCGCCTTCCTCCGGATGGAGGATGACGTAGATCTTCTTCAGGACGTCGAGCGTGACCGGGAGCCGCTTTTTCTGCGCGTAGTCGCGAATGTAGTCCAGGGCCTCGCGGTGCTTGCGAATCTCCTCGCAGATGGGCTGCATGGTGGAGTCGCCGACGAAGGTCGCGCTCGGATCGAGGGCGGTCTGGAGCTCCTGGAGCGTGTACACGGCGCCTTCGATGGCGCTGTCGTGGGCAATCCAGGAGATGTCGAGGTTCTCCTTGAAGCGGGCCTGGAAGTCCGCCGGGGTCTTCGACAGGCGCTCTTCGACCTCGGTCGCACGTTCCTCGAGGGATTTGGCCTTGGGGGTGGCCACGGCCAGGTTGCTGACCGAGGCTTTCTTGGTTTTTCCGGAAATCTTGGAGGCCATCGAGTCCGCAAAGTGTAGGAAATTCAACAGGTTTTCCGCGAAAGCTCGCGCATGCTAATGAACTCTGCAGCAAAGCGTCAAGGGAGGAGTATCCGACATACGCTTCCATTCGACCCCGCGAAGGGGAAAGTGCTAAACAAATGTTCCCATGTTGGTTCAGCTCTCCGTCGCGAACGTCGTCCTCATCGAACGGCTGGTGCTCGAGCTCGGTCCGGGATTCAACGTCCTGACCGGGGAAACGGGCGCCGGGAAATCCATCCTGGTCGACGCCCTCGACCTCGTGCTGGGCGGCCGGGCCAAGCCTGAAATCGTCCGGACGGGCGCGAAGGAGGCGGAGGTCGAGGCCCTCTTCGAGTTGCCGCCCGGTTCCCGGGTCGCCGCGAAGCTCGAAGCGGCGGGGGTGCCCTGCGATCACGAACTCGTCGTCCGACGGGTCGTCCAGGCGGAGGGGCGCAGCAAGGCGTTCCTCAACGGTCGCTTGTCCACCGCCGCGCAGCTCGCCGAACTCGCCGCCGAGCTGTGCGACATCGCCTCGCAACACGAGAGCGTGAGCCTCACGGACCCGCAGACCCACGTCGAATACCTCGACGCGTTCGGCAAGCTCGACTCCGCGCGGGACGCGCTCTCCGCCGAGGTCGACACCCTCGCGTCCCTCGTGTCGGAACTCGAATCCGCCATCGAAGCCGAACGAGGCCGCGCGGAGCGGGAGGATTTTCTCGCGTTCCAGTTGAAGGAGATCGACGAGCTCGATCCCCGTCCGGGCGAAGAGACCGACCTGGAACACGAGCGCGGTCGTCTCCGCCACGCCGAGCGCCTGACCGATGCCACGCGTCGCGCGGCCGAACGTCTGTACGACGGCGAGGGTGCCATCTGCGACGAACTCGCGCGGCTCGCGTCCGACCTCGAAGGGGCGGCCGCGATCGACGGGTCCCTCGCGGGACTCGCCCGGACGGTGGAGTCCGCCCGCGCCGAGCTCGCTGACAGCGCCCGAGCCTTGGGCCGCTACGCCGACGGCGTCGAGTCGAACCCAGGGCGTCTCGCCGAGATCGACGAGCGCCTGTTCCGGTTGCAGAAGCTCCTCCGGAAGTACGGACCGACCACGGCGGAATTGGCGTCCCACCGTGAGTCCCTCTCGCGCGAGATGGACGGTCTGACGCGGTCGGGAGAACGCATCCAGGAACTCGAAGCGCTCCGCTCGAAGCATCTCGCGAAGGTGACCACCATGGCGCGGGCGCTCTCGAAGGCGCGTCGCACGGCCGCCGAGCGCCTGGCCGACTCCATCGGCAAGGAACTCGCGGAGCTCGGCATGGGACGCGCGCGCGTCATCGTCGACGTGGCGAAGACGAGCGCGTCCGCGTCCGACGGACTCGCCGTCGACGGTGCGCGCCTCACCCGGAACGGCATCGATCGCGTGGAGTTCCTCATCGCCCCGAACCCCGGCGAAGATCCCAGGCCACTCCGCAAGATCGCGAGCGGTGGCGAACTATCCCGCGCGCTCCTCGCGTTGAAGCGCGTCCTCGCGGAGAAGGGGCCCGCGGGGCTCTACGTGTTCGACGAAGTGGACGCCGGCGTCGGCGGCGCCGTGGCCGAGGTCATCGGCCGATCCATCGCGTCCATCGCACGGCACCGGCAGGTGCTCTGCATCACGCATCTTCCGCAGATCGCGGCCCTGGCGGACACCCACTTCGTCGTGGGCAAGTCCGAGTCGAAGGGGCGCACGACGAGCCTCGTGAAGCGCCTCGCCGAGGGCGAGCGCGTCGACGAGGTCGCGCGCATGATCGGCGGCGTGAAGGTGGGCGACGCCGCGAAGAAGGCGGCCGTCGAGCTCCTGTCCGCACGTCGCTGAGCGCGACGTCGCCGCGCGAGGGGCGCGGCGCAACGTCCGGAGGCGATCAGGTCGCGAACAGCGTCGCCACGTTCTCCGAATGACGGAGGGGCGTCGCGCGTGCCGTGAGCACCTCGCACCCCGTCTTCGTCACCACGAGCGTGTGTTCGAACTGCGCCGACAGGCTCCCGTCCACCGTGCGGACGGTCCACTTGTCCTTCGGGTCGACTTTCACCTCCCAACGGCCGATGTTCACCATGGGCTCGATCGTGAAGATCATGCCGGCCTTCATGCGCTCGCCGGTGCCGCGCTTGCCGTAGTGCTTCACTTGCGGGTCCTCGTGGAAGCGGCGACCGATGCCGTGGCCCACGAAGTCCCGAACCACGCTGCAGCCCTGCGCTTCGACGTATTCCTGGATGGCCGCGCCGATGTCCCCGAAGCGCGCTCCGTCCTTCACTTCCGCGATTCCCAACTCGAGCGCCTTCCGCGCGGTCTCCGTGACCCGTCGTGCGTCGGCGCTGGGCGTACCGATGTAGAACGTCGCCGAGGTGTCGCCGTGGAACCCTTCGAAGATGGTCGTGACGTCGACGTTCACGATGTCGCCGTCCTTGAGCACCTGGGGACCGGGGATTCCGTGGCAGACCACGTCGTTGATCGACGTGCACACGCTCTTCGGGAACCCGCGGTAGTTGAGGGGCGCGGGTCGCGCGCCGCGTCGGACGGTGTCCTCGTGGACGAACGCGTCGATGTCCAGGGTCGTCATTCCGGCGCGGAGCGTTTCGGCGACGAGGACGAGGGTCTCTCCGGCCATGCGGCCGGCGACGCGCATGGCTTCCACTTCTTTCGGGCTCTTGATCTCGATGGGCACGGAGCGTTCCTAGCTCCATTCCGCGCCGAAACCACCCAGGTTCGGCCGCGGTTCAGCGCAGTTCGTTGACCGTCGCCGCACCTTTCACGGCCTGCTCGAGCTCCGGGCTGTCCTTCGTCAGGTGGAAATGGACGATGGGTTCGTCCTCCTCGGGTGTCGCGTAGGCCCGGAAAAAGCCGATGAAGTCCCGCCCGACGAGTCGCTCGCCGAAACTCCGGACGAGGCCGTACGACTCGTCGTGCGGTTCGACCCGGAGGACGAAGGTCTCCTTCGCGGCCGATTGTCCCGCGTAGCGCTCGACCGTTCGGAGGGTCACGTCGAAGTGCTCTCCGCGTTCCGTGCGGTCCCGGGCGGTCACCGTCGCGATGCGGACCTTCGCGACCCAGTCGGCCGTCATGGTGCGGTCGCCGAGGATGGCGTCCTTGTGCGAGACGCGCTGTTGGTCGGACATCTCGAGACCCACGGCCGCCGCGTCGATGGTGTCCCCGAAGAGGCGACGGCCTTCGTCGTCGTACCGAGGGTACACGACGGGGGAGCGGGCCTGGCCCGCGGGCGGACCACAGGCAGGGGCTGCCGCGACCGAGGCGAGGAGCAGGGTGGTCAGGGCGAAGGTCGGGCAGTCGGCGAGCAGCAGGCGGAAGCGAACCATGCGTCTTTCCCCAAATAGCGAAACGTTCGAATCCGGTGAAGCGAATGACGGGACTCTCCGTCCAACCCTCGGGAGCGGTGTGAGGTGCCCCGGAAACGGGGCCATGTGTTCGAAAAGTCCGTGAAACTTCCAGTCGTGGTACTTGAGGAACCGTCGTTTTCGACTCAGAACCAAGGAACGCCCCGTGGTCCCGTTTCGTAGATTCGTTGCGGGGGACCGGGCTCCGCGATCAAACCGAGAGGATCTTCGATGAAACGCAGCGTGTCGGCCGCAACGATTCTGGCTTCGATCTTCGTGGGCACCGTGAGCGCCTGGGCGGCCAAGCCCACGGCGGCACCGGCCGCGCCGCAGGAGGCGCCCGTCGTCAAGTCCGTGCGCCCGGCCGTGGCGGCGCTGAAGTGTCCCCACCTTCCGCCGTCCCAGTGCGCGCTCTCCTCGAAGGAGGCCGAGATCCTCGAAGGCTTCACCTGGGGCGCGAAGCACACCGACGTGGCGAAGGCCTACACGCGCACGGGCGGCATCTTCGACAAGGAGGTCGACGCCGTCCTCAAGAACATGTCGAACGGTTCGCGCGAGCAGATGAACAAGGAGTCGGAGCGCGACCAGAAGAAGCAGGCGCTCGAGAACGCCTACGTCGTCTTCGGCAACAACCCGACAGGGTACGACGCGCTCGCCATCGGATCGCTCAAGGAATTCACCTACCGGAACAAGGAAGCGATCCAGACGGTGGACCAGGAGACCGAGCAGGGTACCGAGCGCAGGTACTTCTTCTACATCGGTGACCCGAACGAGCGCCTCTACAAGATCTGGATCGAGTCGAGCCTCGGTCCCAAGAGCCCCTACGGCAAGTCGTTCGCGGAGGTCGCCACGAAGGTGAACTCGACGCTCGGCGCGGCCGGCCTCGACGTGCCGCCGGGCGAAGGGCACCCGAACCGCACCATGACGTGGTCGGACGGCACGACCCAGCTCCGCCTCGTGGACCTCGGCGCGGTGAAGTTCGCGCTCGTCCTCGAGAACCTCGCGATGGTGAAGTCGTTGCCGCAGCTCCGCGCCAACCAGCCCGAGGATCCGTTCGCACTCGACCCCGCCGTCACGAACGCGTCGAAGGGTGGCGTCAGCGATCCGAACCGTGCCGCCGCACCGGCGCCGTCGAACAAGCCCAA
>JAXLYL010000021.1:0-127150 GCA_046351475.1 Polyangiaceae bacterium | reverse complement strand
TTCCGGTCATGTTCGTCGTGTCGATCCTCATCAACATCGGCATGTGGTTCGAACGCTTCGTCATCATCGTGACGTCCCTGCACCGCGACTACATCCCGTCGTCGTGGGGCATGTTCCACCCGACGATCTTCGACATCTGCACCTACCTCGGGACGATCGGCGTGTTCTTCACGCTCTTCCTCCTCTTCATGCGCTGGGTGCCGATGATCGCCATCGCGGAAGTGAAGGGCGTCCTCAAGGAAGCCGACCCGCACTGGGAAGGCCACGGAGCCCACGGCTCCCACGGCCATGCCCACGACGACGCCTCGAAGGCGCCCGCCGGCGAACTCGCCCCCGAAGGAGCGGAGTGATGTCGACCTCGGAAGCGCCGAAGGCATCCGCCAAGGCCAAGACGACGAAGAAGAAGGTGGCGATGGTCCTCGCGGAGTTCGACTCCTCGGCGAGCATCGTCCACGCGGCCGAGAAGGTCCGCGATCAGGGGTTCAAGAACTGGGACACCTACACGCCGTACCCCATCCACGGGATGGACGGCGCCATGGGTCTCAAGGACTCGAAGCTCGGTTGGATCGTCCTCACGATGGCGTGCACCGGCATCTCCATCGCCTTCGCGATGATGATGTTCATGAACGGCATCGACTACCCGATCATCATCGGCGGCAAGCCGGCGGACGCGTTCCCGTCCATGGTGCCGGTCATGTTCGAGCTCACGATCCTATTCTCGGCGTTCGGCTCGGTCTTCGGGATGTTCCACCTGAACCGGCTGCCCCGCCACCACCACCCCGTCTTCTATTCCGATCGTTTCCGCGCCGCTTCGGACGACAAGTACTTCCTCTCCATCGAGGCGGAGGATCCGAAGTTCGACGAGGGCAACGTCAAGAAGCTCCTCGAATCGCTCCACGCGACCTTCGTCGAAGTCGTCGAGGAGGAGGTCTAAGTGATCCGCTCCATTCCTTCGATCGTGGCCTTCGGGGCCGTCGTCGTCGCCGCCTCCGCCCTCGCGGGTTGTCGCGGCGGCGAGTCGGAAGACCCGCCGATCCTGCTCCTCCGCAACATGTACCACCAGGAGCGCTACAACGCGGAGTCGTACAGCTCCTACTTCGAGGACCACCGCACGATGCGGACGCCGCCGGAAGGCACCGTCGATCGCGAACACTTCCTCGACAACGAGAGCGTCGCCACCGGCCGGACGGAAGACGGGTCGGGCTACGTGATGGACATTCCCGAGTCGGTCGCCAAGCACTTCGGTGGTCGCGAGGGGATGGTCGACCGCGGCCACGAACGCTTCAACATCTACTGCGCGCCTTGCCACGACCAGTCCGGTCGCGGAAACGGCATGGTGGTGCAGAAGGGCTTCCAAAAGCCGCCCATGCTGCACGACGAGCGTCTGCGCAAGGCGCCTGACGGTCAGATCTTCGCGACGATCACCAACGGCGTGCGTGTCATGCCGTCCTACGCCGCGCAGATTCCCGTGCACGATCGCTGGGCGATCGTCAGTTACGTCCGCGCCCTCGAGATGAGCCAAATCTCCATGACGGAGCCGAGCAAGTAATGGCCACGCACAATGAGAGCATTCGCCCGGACCAGTACCGGGTCAAAGACGGCAGCGCCTGGGCCAACTCGTGGAAGATCGCCGCGGGCGTCGGCGCCCTCGGCCTCGCGGGTGCGGGCGCCGGATACGCGTCCGACCCCACGCGCTTCGCTTACGCGTGGCTCTTTGCGTTCTTCGTCTTCCTCACGATCGGCCTCGGCGCCCTCTTCTTCGTCCTCATCCAGCACCTCACGGGAGCGGGATGGAGCGTGACCGTCCGTCGCACCGCCGAGTTCTTCGCCAGCGGGCTCGTGGTCTTCATCTTCTTCGTCATCCCGATCCTCGTCATGGGGCCCAAGCTCTATCCGTGGCTCGCCGCCGAAGAGGGCGGGGGACACGGCGCCGAACACGGTGTTCCTGCCTCGAAGGGCGATCACCACGGTTCCGGCTCCGATCACGGCGTGAAGGGCACCCGTGACGGCAGCGGGCACGGCGACGGCAAAGGCGACGGCAAGGGACACGGAGACGGTTCGGGTTCCGGCGAACACGCCAAGCCCCAACACTCGTTCCTCACGCTGCCGTTCGAAGGAACCGCGCACGCCCAGGAGACCGCCAAGCCCCAGGCGTCCGCGAAACCGCAAGGCTCCGCGCACGGCGACGGCAGCGGCCAGGGTCACGGCGACGGCAAGGGCGCCGGACACGGCGACGGTACGGGCGCCGGTCGCGCCGAAGCTCCGCGCCAGGACGCGCACGCCAAGGGCGTCGGCGAAGGTGCGGGCACTGGTGAGGGCCGGGGCCAGGGCAACGGCCAAGGTCACGGTCAGGCCGAGTCCGCCGCTCCGAAGGAGCCGGGTCAGGTCGGACCGGGCGAGCACGGTACGGGCGTCGGCGCCGGTATGGGCTCGGCAGAACGCGACGGAAACGATGCGTCGCTCGAAGCAGCCCTCACGCACGCCGAGCACGAAGAGCACGCCCACTTCCTCCACGAGAAGTCGGCGTATTTGAACAAGAACTTCTGGCTGATCCGCGCCGTCCTCTACGTGCTCGCGTGGACGTTCCTCGGCTGGCGCTTCCTCAAGCTGTCGCTCGACCAGGACGCGACGAAGAAGCACGAGAACACGGCCAAGGCCCAAGGCTTCGCGCCGCTCGCCACCGCCATCTTCGCGATCACGATCACGTTCGCGGGTGTCGACTGGATCATGTCCCTCGATCCCATGTGGTACTCGACGATGTGGGGCGTCTACGTGTTCGCCGGCAGCGTCGTCGCGATGTTCGCCGTGATGATCCTCACGCTCAACGCGCTCAAGACCGCCGGGTTCCTCGGCGAGTCCGTCACGACCGAGCACTTCCACGATCTCGGCAAGCTCCAGTTCGGGTTCCTCGTCTTCTGGGCGTACATCTCGTTCTCCCAGTTCTTCCTCATCTGGTACTCGAACATCCCCGAGGAAGTGACGTTCTACCACCGTCGTTGGGACGCAGCCGGCGGCGCCTGGCAAGGCATCACCCTGCTCCTCGTGTTCGGACACTTCGTCGTCCCGTTCGCACTCCTCCTCTCGCGCAACGTGAAGCGCAAGGTCGCCGTGCTCGCGCTCGGTGCTGCCTTCATCCTCTGCATGCACGTCACCGAGCTTTACTGGCTCGTGATGCCGAACTACGGCGACGGCGGCTTCGCTCCGCACTGGATGGACGCGGCCTGCTTCCTCGGCATCGGCGGCATCTACCTGGCGTGGGTCTTCAAGTGGCTCACGTCCCACCCGCTCATCCCCGTGGGCGACCCGCGCCTCCCGCGCGCCGTCCACCACCAAGTCTGATTCGCGGAAGGTCCTGAGGAATCATCATGGCTTCGGAAACCAGCGAACCGAACAACGTCAACATCCTGAAGATCGGCGTCCTCGGCATCGTGACGCTCGTCGCGGTGCGCTTCGCGCTCGTCTCGTACTTCCAGACCCAGAAGGACGCGGAGTACGCCGTGAAGATCGGCGGCGTCAAACCGCCGGCGCTCGTCCAGCTTCGGGCGGACGAGAAGCGCTTCCTCAACGAGTCGAAGATGCCCATCGCGAAAGCCATGGAAGCCGTCGCCAAGGGGGGCTCCTCCATGGCCATGGCCGGCATGGGCAAGGAACCTTCCGCCGACATGCAGCCCATGACCGGATGGCTCCAGCGCCCCCGTCCCCAGCCGGAGCCTCCCATGGTCGTGATGCCGACCGCCACGCCGGACGCGGACGCCGGTACGTCGGCCCTCGCGACGGACGGCGGCGCGACCACGCTCGCGACCGACGCCGGCACGACGGGCGACGCCGCCACGAAGCCCGTCAAGGACGCGAAGGACGCCGGAGGCCACGAGAAACACCCGTGACGATCCTCCGCGCGCTCTCCCCCAGGTTCCTCGCCGCCGTCCTCGCCCTCGTGGCGACGACGTTCGTGGCCGGGCACGCGCGCGCGCAGATCAACGTCACGCCCAAAGAGCTCGAGGACGTCGAAGTCGTCGAGCATCTCGGGAGCTCCCTCCCCCTCGACACGACGTTCAAGGACCACCACGACAAGGTCGTGCGTCTCGGCGACTACTTCGACGGCAAGCGCCCCGTCGCCGTCGTGTTCGTCTACCACACCTGTCCGATGCTCTGTTCGCTCGTGCTCGACGCGGCGGAGAAGGGGATGCGCGAGCTTTCCTGGTCCATCGGAAAGGAATACGACGTCGTCGCGATCAGCATCGATCCGAAGGACACTCCGGCCACCGCGGGCCGGAAGCGGGGAGAGGTCGCCCGTGCCTACGGCCGCCAGCTTCCCGAGGACCGCGCCGACGGTGGGCTCCACTTCCTCGTGGGCGACGCGTCGAACATCGCGAAGGTCACGGACGCCATCGGTTTCCGGTACCGCTACGACGAGCGCCAAGGCCAGTACGCGCACCCGGCCGCCCTCTATCTCACGACACCGAAGGGCGTCCTCGCCCGGTACCTTTACGGCATCGAGTTCAAACCCGCCGATCTCCGGCTGGGTCTCCTGGAAGCCTCCGAAGGTCGCTCCATCTCGTCCGTCGAGAAGCTCCTTCTCTACTGTTACCACTACGACCCGCAGGGCAAGCGCTACGCGCTCGTCGCCATGAACGTCATGCGGGTCGGCGGTGCGGCCACGGCCGTGGCGCTCGGTGGTCTCCTCGCCGTCCTCTGGCTCCGCGAGAAGCGGAAGTCCGCGGAGGATCGCGCCTACTCGAACCTTCCCGAAGATCTTTCTTCGCCTTCACTTCTTGCAGATTTTGACGAGACGCCGTCGCGTTCGCGCACGCCGCTCCCGAGGCCAAGTCCATGAGGATCGATCCCACGAGCGGAGGCGGACCCGCAACGTTCCAGATGCCGCCGCAGATGTCGACGTACGCGTCCGCCGTCGACGACCTCTACTATTTCATCTACTGGCTGAGCGTCGCGTTCTTCGTGGCGATCACCGCGTGCGTCGTCTACTTCGCGTGGAAGTACAAGCGCCGTCCGGGCGTCTCCGCCGAACCGACGAAGGAGAACCACGTCCTCGAAGTGACGTGGACCGTCGCGCCCATCTTCGTCCTCGTCGCCCTCTTCCATTGGGGCTTCAAGGGCTACATCAACATGGCGACGGCGCCCGCCGACTCCATGCAAGTCCGCGCACGCGGCTTCCAGTGGGGTTGGGACTTCGAGTACCCGAACGGTGCGCACTCCAGCGTCCTCAAGGTCCCGGTCCACAAGCCGGTGAAGGTCATTCTTTCCTCGAGCGACGTGCTCCACGCGTTCTTCGTGCCCGCGTTTCGCATCAAGCGGGACCTCGTTCCGGGCATGTACACGAGCGCCTGGTTCGAGGCGACGGAAGTCGGCCAGACCGATCTCTTCTGCGCCGAGTATTGCGGCGGCAAGGGGCAGGATGGCAAGGACGCCGGTCACTGGTCCATGATCACCAAGGTCGACGTTCTCACGAACGACGACTTCGAGAAGTTCCTGAAGGAGAGCATCGGTCCGAAGCCCGGCGAAACGCCGCCGCAGTGGGGCGAGCGCCTCTGGAGCGAACGAAACTGCAAGCAGTGCCACTCCGTCGACGGTTCCAAGGGAGCCGGCCCCACGTGGAAGGGCATGTTCGGTCACGACGTCGCGCTCGTTTCGGGTGCGAGCGTCCCGGTCGACGAGAACTACGTGCGCGAGTCGATCCTCGACCCGCAGGCGAAGGTCGTCGCCGGTTTCGGTCCCGTGATGCCCACGTACAAGGGCATCCTCCAGGACAAAGAGATCGACGCCCTCATCGAGTACATGAAGACCCTGAAGTAACGAGTACCGGAAGGTCCAAGCAGCCATGTCGGCCAACGAAATCGCAGCCCACGACGGCCATGCCGCCGGGGGGCACTCCGAAGAAGAGCTCAACACGAACTACTTGGTCGCCACCAAGGGCATCAAGTCGTGGATCCTGACGGTCGATCACAAGCGCATCGGCCTCATGTACTTGGCCGCGGTGTCGTTCGCCTTCCTGTTGGGCGGCATCTTCGCGCTCCTCGTCCGCCTCGAACTGTTCTCGGCGGGCAAGACGATCGTCAGTGGGCCGACGTACAACAAGCTCTTCACGCTGCACGGCGCGGTGATGGTGTTCCTCTTCATCATCCCGTCGATTCCGGGTTCGCTCGGAAACTTCGTACTCCCGATGCAACTCGGGGCGAAGGACGTCGCCTTCCCGAAGCTCAACCTGCTGTCGTTCTACATCTACGTCGTCGGCGCGATCTTCAGCGTCGTGAGCATCGTTGCCGGTGCGGTCGACACGGGTTGGACGTTCTACACCCCCTACAGCGTGCAAGACCCCTCGGCCCAGACCGCCGTCATCGCGATGACGCTGGGCGTGTTCATCCTCGGCTTCTCTTCCATCCTCACCGGACTCAACTTCATCGTCACGGTGCACAAGCTTCGCGCCCCGGGGCTCACCTGGAAGCGCCTGCCCCTCTTCGTGTGGGGTCTCTACGCGACGAGCATCATCCAGGTCCTCGCCACGCCGGTCCTCGCCATCACACTGCTCCTCCTGACGTTCGAGCGAGTGTTCGGCCTCGGCATCTTCGACCCGCGTCTCGGCGGTGACCCCGTCCTCTTCCAGCACTTCTTCTGGTTCTATTCGCACCCGGCCGTCTACATCATGATCGTCCCGGGCATGGCCGTCGTGAGCGAACTCATCGCCACCTTCTCCCGCCGCGCGATCTTCGGTTACTTCGCCATCGCGATGAGCTCCATCGGACTCGCGCTCCTCGGCTTCCTCGTGTGGGCTCACCACATGTTCACGGCCGGCATGAGCGAGTTCGCGACGATGCTCTTCTCGGCGCTCACGTTCCTCGTCGCCATTCCCTCCGGCGTGAAGGTCTTCAACTGGACCGCCACGCTCTACAAGGGTTCCATCCGGCTCACGACGCCGATGTTGTACGCGCTCGGCTTCATCGTTCTCTTCACCATCGGCGGTCTCACGGGGCTCTTCCTCGGGACGCTCGCGACGGACATCCACTTGCACGACACGTACTTCGTCGTCGCTCACTTCCACTACGTGATGATGGGCAGCACCGTCATCGCCTTCATCGGCGGCCTCCTCTACTGGTGGCCCAAGATGACCGGGAAGATGTACAGCGAGTCGATCACGAAGTTCGGCTTCGTGTGCGTGTTCGTCGGCTTCAACGTGACGTTCCTCACGCAGTTCGTGCTCGGCTCGCGCGGCATGCCGCGCCGCTACTACGACTACCTCCCGCAGTTCGAGGGTCTGCACCGCATCTCGACGATGGGATCGTGGATCCTCGGCCTCGGTCTCTTCGCGACGCTGTACGCGCTCCTCATGTCGCTCAAGAACGGCGCGAAGGCGTCCGAAAATCCCTGGGGTTCCGCCGCCCTCGAGTGGCAGTCCGAAACGCCGCCCGTGATGCAGAACTTCCGCGATCAGCCCGTCATCACCCGCGGGCCCTACGATTACCACCTAGCGACGGAGGCCGAGTTGTTCGAAGGCTTCCGCGACTCCAAGGCCTCGGGCAAGGCCACCTGAAGTTCGTCTTCCTGACGACCCCGAATTCATCGATCGAGGCATAGATTCCCATGGCGAACACCGAAGCCAGCACCGCCCACGAAGCGCACGGTCACGCGCACCCGAAGTGGTTGGCCCACCACTTCGACACGCCCGTCCAGCAGTTCGAGTCCGCCAAGCTCGGGATGTGGGCGTTCATCGTCACCGAAATCCTCATGTTCGGTGGCCTGTTCGTCGCGTACGGCATCTACAAGATGCAGGAACCGAGCGTCTTCGTCGCTGCCCACCACGAGTTGAACAAGGTGATGGGCGCGATCAACACGGTCGTGCTCCTCTTCAGCTCGCTCACGGCAGCCCTCGCCGTGCGCGCGTCCCAGGTGGGCAATCGCAAGCAGACGTCGATGTACATCGTCGTCACGCTGCTCTGCGCATGCGTGTTCTTGATCGTGAAGTACTTCGAGTGGTCCCACAAGATCCACGAAGGCCTCCTGCCGGGTCGTTACTTCGGTCACCCTGGATTCGACCTGACGAAGACGTCGGCCTGGGAGACGCCACTCCCCGCCCGCGCCAACATGTTCTTCGGCCTGTACTTCATGATGACGGGGCTCCACTTGCTCCACGTCCTCATCGGCATGTCCGTCCTCGGTTGGGTTCTTTGGCGCAACCAGCGGAACGACTTCTCGAAGGAGTACTTCACCGCCGTCGATCTCGGCGCCCTGTACTGGCACTTGGTCGACCTGGTCTGGATCTACCTCTTCCCGCTGCTCTACCTGATCGGTTGAAAGGCCCGCCATGTCCTCGCACGCAGCCCATGCCCACGACGACGGAGCGGTCCACGCGCACGTCGCCCCGGTCAAGTTCTACATCGGCATTTTCGCCGGCCTGATCCTCCTCACGTTCATCACCGTCGCCGCGTCGTACTTCGACTTCGGTGCGGCCAACACGATCGTCGCCATGCTCATCGCGACGATGAAGGCCGGGCTCGTCGCCGCGTTCTTCATGCACCTCACGCACGACAAGCTCTTCAACACCATCGCGTTCCTGTCTTCGTTCGTGTTCCTCGGCATCTTCATCTTCATGACGAACGAGGACGATTCGCACCGCGGTCGCATGGACGAAGCGAACGGCACGCACGTGCTGCCGTCGAAGGGCGAAGTGGCTCCGGGCGGCATCACCAACCCGAACCTCGTGGGCGTCACGCCCGAAGGTGCGGCCGCCGGCGGACACGGCGCCACGGGTCACGGGGAGAAGCCGGCCGAAGCACCCGCGCACCACTGACCTCGTGGCCACGGTCCGCGTCGCCACCCTCAACATCTGGAATCGCTTCGGGCCGTGGGAAGAGCGGCTCGTCGCGATTCGGGCGGCCCTCGCGACCCTGAAGCCCGACGTCCTCGCCATGCAGGAGGTCCTCCGGAGCCCCGTGGGCGCCGAGGAGTTCGACCAGGCACGGCTCGTGGGCGCAGGGTTCGGCCTCGATCACGTCGCGTGGGGGAGGGCGCCGGAGGAAGGCGGATTTCCCGTCGGCAACGCCATCCTGTCCCGTTGGCCCTTGGAGCGCGAGGCCGTGCATCCGCTGCCGATGCTGGACGCCGACGATCTCCGCGCCGTCACCGCCGCCGACGTGCGGACGCCCTTCGGAGTCCTTCCCGTCTATTCGACCCACCTCTGTTATCGGCTGCACCACGGGTACGTCCGCGAGGCGCAGGTGTTCGACCTCGCCGCGTTCGTGAACGGGCGACGCGTTCCCGGGCACATGCCGCCGGTGATCATGGGCGACTTCAACGCCGATCCGGACTCGCAGGAGATCCGATTCATGCGCGGCCTCGTGGCGATGCAGGGCAGGAGCGCCTACTTCGCCGATGCGTTCGCCGTCGCCGGCGATGGGTCGCCCGGAACCACGTTCAGCCGGAGCAATCCCTTCACCGCCTCCTGGCGGGAACCGAACCGACGCATCGACTACGTGTTCGTCGGCGAACGGGACGAGCGCTTCCGCGGGGACGTCCTCTCGGCCGCGGTCGCGTTCGACGCCATGGTGGACGGCGTCCATCCGAGTGACCACTTCGGCGTGGTGGCCGACGTCTTCGTCGGGGACTGACCATCGCCTACGTCACGGTGGCGTGGCCGAAGGATCACGGAGCAGCGCTTCCGTGAACCGCGCGCGCAAGTAGAAGCCGCGAGGAATCGTGGCGACGGGGTCACCGTCGGCCGCGAACGCGATGGTCCGTTCGGAACCGTCCCGCGCCTTCGGTCGCAACTGGAGCCATCGACCGTCGTGTGCGGTCACGGACTCGATGCCTCCCGCTCCGATCGCGCCGGCGAGGTCCTCGAAGTCCGCGCGGAGGACGGCTTCCTGTTCCGCCGTCGGGCTCCAGAGGCACGCGCGACCGATGCGGCGTTCCCATAGGGCGCCGCGCTTCTCGCCGATCACGGGAACCCAGAGGACGCGGGCGAGCTTCGCCCGAGCCGAAGAGTCGTCCCACTCCGCGCGGTCGGCGTCGGCCACGGAGAACGAACAGACGAAGGTCGACTCGTGGGGTCGGCCTTCGTCCGTGACGGGGATGGTCTTCAGTTCGATGCCGAGCGCCACGAAGTCGGGAACGCTGGCGTTGCCCGCGGTCGCGCCCAGGGCGCGCTCGAGCAACGTTCCCGCTTTGCCCTTCGCGTGCAGGTTCTCGCCGGTCGGATCCAGGCCGAGCTCGCGCGCGAGATCCCCGAGGATCCTGCCCTCGAGATCCGCGGCGCGACGGACCAGTTCGTCGACGTCGTGCGGCGCTCCGGACGTTCGCCCTGGCCGTTCAGGGAGAGCCATGCGGGAACGCTATCACGGAGTCGGGTGGACCTCCGCGAGCGCGGAGGCTCCGCGGGCCGTCGGATCAGAACAGGGAGATCTGGAAGAGCGCACACCCTTGCGAGAGGGCTCCGAGGACGACGACGAGGGCGACGAGCGGAAAGGATTTCGTGAAAGTCATGGTGTTGTTCCTCCAGGACGTGGTTGGCCCCCGTGAACGGTGGACCTCGCGGTGGGTGTCGATGAAAGGTCACCTAGCAAGGAGAGGGCCACGGTACGGAAGCGTGTGCAGGGATGGGTTCGCCCAGGAATCCGGTGCCCGTGGAGCCGGGATACCGGGAGCGACCCGGGACCTCCGGAGCGGCGTCGCAAGGGCGAGAAGGACACGCGCGTTCGCATGTGCGAGGGGGAGAGGGCGCGTTCCTCGCTCGCGAAATCCGTCCTCGAAGGAAGTTCCCGGCCGGTGGGATCCAGTCACGGGCGTGACCGATCCATCGGCGACGAGGTGGGATAACGGTCGTCGACGTTCCATTCCCGTGCGGGCCGTTCTACATCGCGAGGCATGGCTCGCAGGCTTCCCACGATCGCGCGTCCGCCCCGCATCGTGGCGTGGATGCGCTTCGCGTCCCTCGTGCTCGCGCTCGCGGCGATGGCCGAGGTCGGCTGCAAGCGACGGCACGTGGAAGTCGCCACGGCGCCCGAGTTCCCGTACCCGACGTGCGTCGACGGCGGCGCGTTGCCCGGACCCTACGTCGCCTTTCCCTTCGCCCTCGGCTTCGTCCCCGACGCGGGCGCTTCCGGACGCGTTCCTTCGGACCTCTCGGTCCGCGGGCGCCTCCGTCTCGCGGACCCCATCGTCGAACGGGGCATGATCGAGAAGTTCGAGGTGCGCCGGGATGCGTGCCTCTGGACGGTCTCCGTCCGTCAGGAATGGTCCCGCCAGTCCACGGACGTGGAGGCCGTCTTCGACGAGACGTTCACTCCGATCCGGGTCTGGAAGCGGATGACGATTCCCGGTTCCTCGCGTCCCGACGGGCACGGTGAGATTCGCCGCTACGAATTCCGGGGGCCGGAAGTGTCCATCAAGGCGAAACGCGCCGACGGCACCGAACACCTGGAAGTCCTGAAAGGGGCGGTCCCGAAGGCCGTGATCGGTCCGGGACGCGCGCTCCTCACCATGTGGATGAAGCGGGCCAAGCTCGCCGTCGGCGACAAGGTCCGGGAGCCCGTCCTCGACTTCCGCGAGATGGTCGAAGTCATCCAACCCGTGACGTTGAAGCGGGAGCCCGATCGCGAGGAGCCCAGCCTCGGACGCAGGGTGCGCGTCTACACGATCTACGGCCGCGAACCGGTCTTCACGGACGACGACGACGTCGTCCTCGGCGACCTCGCCGGCCTCCGTCCCAGCGAAACCCTCACGACGCCGGAACCCACGCCCGCGCCCATGTTCGGCGTCCCCGATCCCGTCCACACTCCGTGAGATCCTCCATGCGCCGATCGTACGCCGCGCTCGTTCCTCTGGTCTTCGTCGTCACGACGCTCGCGTGCGCCGCGCCGAAGGTGGGGCCCGTCGAAGGCGCCCGTGGGACCGGTCCCGGACCGACCGAGTCCGTCGTCCTCGCGTCCGCGCCCCGCCCTCCCGCGGCACCCGTCGACGAGTCGTGGGTGGACGCCGCGGTCGATCGGTACGTGAAGACCCTCACGGGTTGCTCGCCCGAAACGGCGACGAGCCTCGGCCTCCACGACGACGACGCACGACTCGACGACCGCTCGCCCGAGGCGGAAGCGAAGTGTCTCGAGGTCTTCGAGGAAATCCTCCGCGGTGTCGAGGTCCGCGCCGCTTCGGCAGGGGACACGCTTTCGGCGCGTCGACGGATCGACGTGGACCTCCTTCGCGGCGTCCTCCGTGTGCGTCTCCGCGCCACGCGCGAACGGAAGCCTCTCGTCCTCCTGCCGACGACGTACACGGAACCCTTCGATGCCCTGTTCGCCATGGTCGCCCGCGAGTACGCGCCGCCGGAAGTACGCGCGCGGAACGTCCTGGCGCGGCTCGCGAAGTTGCCGGACGTGGTGCGGACCGCGAAGGTGAACGTCGGGGCGCCGCCCAAGGTTTTCACCGAGGTCGCCATCGAACGCGCCTCGAGCGCGAAGGCGTTCCTCGCCGAAATTCTCGCGTTCCTCGACGGTGCGTTGCCCGGCGAGAAGACGTCGAACCGCGCGGCCGTGACGAAGGCCGAGGCCGCGTACGCGGACTACGCGGTCTTCCTGAAGAAGACGGTCCTCCCGCGCTCGACCGGTTCGTTCGCCATCGGGAAGGACCTCTTCGAGTTCATGCTGCGCGAGGCGTACTTCGTCGACACGAGCGCCGACGACCTCCACGCCATGGGGCGGGCGACGATGGCGAAGACCATCTCCGAGCTGGAGATCGTCGCCAAGCGCATCGACCCGACGGCGAAGAGCTGGGTCGACGTCGTCGCGAACGAGAAGAAGAAGCACCCTACCGCCCCCGAACTCCTGCCCACCTACCGGAAGGAAGTGGCACGCGCGCGGGCGTTCCTCGCGGAACACGCCATCGTGTCCTTCCCCGAAGGCGACGATCTCGAGGTGATCGAGACGCCGGTCTTCCTCCGATCGACGCTCCAGGCCGCCTACGATCAACCGCCTCCGTTCGACCCGTCGACCAAGGGATTCTTCTTCGTCACGCCCGTCGAACCGACGTGGTCCGCGTCGCGGAAGGAAGATTGGTTGCGGGAGAGCGACTTCGGCGACGTGGTCGACACGGCCGTGCACGAAGCCTATCCGGGGCACCACCTTCAACTCTCGTTCGCCCGGCGCCATCCGTCGAAGCTCCGGAAGATCGTCGACAGCCCGATCTTCTCGGAAGGATGGGCCCTCTACTGCGAAGAGATGATGAACGAGCTCGGGTATTACCGGGACGGCGAGCGCCTGATGCAGCTCGAATGGACGCTCGTGCGTGCCGCGCGCGTCGTCATCGACGTGGGCCTGCACACGCGCGGGCTCGACGTGCCCGGCGCCGTGAGGATCCTCACCGACGAGGTGCACCTCGGGAAGGAACTCGCGACGAACGAAGTGAAGCGGTACACGATGTCGCCCACCCAGCCGCTCGCGTACCTGACGGGGCGCGAGGCCCTGTTCGCCCTCCGAGAGCGGGCGAAAAAGGCAGAAGGCGCCGCATTCACCCTGAAACGGTTCCACGATCAGGTGCTGTCCCACGGCAGCATCCCGCCCGGCCTCGTCGCGCGGGAACTCTACCCGGACCCCCCGAAAGTGCGGTAAACCGCGGGGCACGATGCGTTTCTCCCGTGCCCTGATCCCGACGGTCCGCGAAGCTCCCGCCGATGCCACCAATGTGAGCCACGTGCTCCTCACGCGCGCCGGCTTCGTCCGCCGCGTGGGCGCGGGCATGTACGACTACCTGCCGCTCGGTTTCCGGGTGCTCCGCAAGGTGGAGACCATCGTGCGCGAGGCCATGGACGCCTCCGGCGCCCTCGAAGTGCTCATGCCCGCGCTCCTCCCCGCGGAGTACTTCAAGGAGACGGGGCGCTGGGAACGCTTCGGGGACACGCTCTTCCGACTCGAAGACAGGAAGGGTGCCGAGTTCCACCTCGGACCCACCCACGAAGAAATCGTGACCGACATCGCGCGTCGCGAGATCAAGAGCTACCGGGATCTCCCGAAGAACCTCTACCAGATCCAGACGAAGTTCCGGGACGAACCCCGTCCGCGCGGCGGCCTCCTCCGCTGCCGCGAGTTCCTCATGAAGGACGCGTACTCGTTCGACGTGAGCGAAGAGGCCGCACGCGCGAGCTACGAGACGATGCGCGTCGCGTACACCCGCATCTTCGACCGCATGGGCCTCACCTACCGGATGGTCGCTGCCGACTCCGGGGCCATGGGCGGGTCGACGAGCGCCGAGTTCCAGGTCCTCGCCGACTCGGGAGAAGACGCCATCGTCGCGTGCGGCTCGTGCTCCTACGCCGCGAACGTGGAAGTCGCCACCGTGCGCCATGCCCCCGCCGAGGCGCTCGAGGACGTCACGGCGCAGATGGCCACCGAGGTGAAGACGCCGGGGAAGAAGACCATCGAGGACGTCTCCGCGTTCCTCAAGGTCCCGAAGGAGCGCATGCTCAAGTCCCTCGTCTACGTCGCGGGGAAGGAGCTCGTGCTGGTCGTGGTCCGTGGCGATCACGAGGTGAACGAGATCCGCGTCGCGCGCACGCTCGGTGTGGACGAGGTGTTCCTCGCCACGGAGGCCGAGGTGAAGAAGGCCACGGGCGCGCAGATCGGCTACATCGGCCCGGTCGAGTGGAAGCACAAGATCGTCGTCGATCGCGCCGCGTCGGTCGTGCGGAACGCGGTCACCGGCGCCAACAAGGACGACCTCCACCTTCTCGGCGTGCAGTACCTCCGGGACTACGAGGGCACCGTCGCCGACGTGCGCCTCGCCGCCACGGGTGATCTCTGTCCGAACTGCGAAGGCGGGAAGCTCGCCTCCTACAAGGGAATCGAAGCCGGCCACATCTTCATCCTCGGCACGCACTACACCGACAAGATGGGCGCGACGTACCTCGACGAGGCGCAGGCCAAGAAGCCCGTCGTCATGGGGTGTTACGGCATCGGCGTGTCCCGTCTCGTCGCCACGACCATCGAGCAGAACCACGACGCCGAGGGCATGAAGTGGCCCATGAGCATCGCGCCGTACCAGGTGCACCTCTGCTCGATCGGCAAGGAGCCGGAGATCGCCGCCTTCGCGCAGGAACTCTACGAGAGCCTCTGGAAGGACGGCGTGGAGGTGCTGTGGGACGACCGCGACGAGCGTCCCGGGGTGAAGTTCAAGGACGCGGACCTCATCGGCATTCCTCTCCGCGTCACCGTGGGAGGGAAGAATTTCGCCGCGGGATCCGTGGAAGTGAAGCCGCGCGCCGAGTCCGACCCGAAGAAGGCCGAATTGGTCCCCACCGCCGACGCCGCCCGCGTCCTCCGCGAGCGCGTCCGCGCCGCTCTCGCCGTTCCCTGAATCGTCCCGGAATCGAATCGAGGAGTGCCATGAGCGACCCTGCTTTCCCTTCTTCGTCCGTGCCGTACGCGGCCGTCCTCGCGTCGTTCCTCGCCGTCTCGGTCGTCGCCTGCGGGGACGCCGCGAAGGGGCCCGCCGCTCCGAACGCCGCGGAGGTCGAGCGCCGTGCCGTCGACCACGAGCTCGGAACGTCGGCCTGGCGCCTCGAGTCGTACCGTCCGCAGATCGGCGCCGACGCCCTGACCATGGGTCTCGTCGCCCTCCAGGTGCAGAAGCTCGACGTCCGCTTCGACGGGACGTGGATGCGCGCATCCTCGCCGACCATGACGTTCGAGGCGCCGTACGTGGTGAAGGACGCCGGAGGGGGTGTCTTCACCCTCGAGACCCGTCACAATGGTCTCGTTTACACCTCCCGCTGCCAGTTCACGGACGGCGGGCGCCGCATCCAGTTCCAGGCCCAGACCTCGCCGTGGCAGGGCGAAGGTTCCGTCGCGCGCGTTCCCTGACGTCGTCTCCTACGGTCCGTCGACGGGCACCGTCGACACCGCACCCGTCCGCGACACCACGAGCAGTCCGAGCTTCCCGTTCGACCGCACCGTGCTCGCCCGCGAGACCTTGGACTGCGCATCGGTCGTCGTTCCGTCGCTGAATCCGTCGACGAGCTTGGGGATCACGTCCGCGTAGGTGCGCACGTGGACGAATTTCGCGGCTCCCGTCGCGCTTTCGTCCCAGTGGTAGAGGCTCGTCTCGAAGCGAGGATAGTAGTAGCCCGGCACGTCGGGTTGGTCGGGAGTGCGGATCGTGGTCGCGACGATCTCGACCGAACCGTCGCCGTCCAGGTCGACCACGTCCCAGACGTAGCGGTCCTTCACGCTCACGTCGGTGCCCACACCGCCGGCACGCGTGACGATCGTGCTCCACCTCCCGCCCGCGTACACGTCGAACACGGTGCGGGCCACTCCGCCGCGGGCCGCAGGAATCGCGGAACGAGCCGGATACGCCGTGCGACCGGAGAACTGGAACGCGTCGCCTCCGTCGTGGGCGTAGGAGAAGAACCGGTCCCCGATGCCGTTGGTCGTGAGGTCGTAGACGGAGACGTGGCGCTCGATACCGGCCCACGGGTCCGTCGTCATCGCGTGCTTCAGCGCGTCCTCCGCGAGCGTGTGGGCGGAGGTGCCGGTGACGAGACGGAGCCTGGTCGGGTCTCCGGGATCGAGCTGGATGCCGCCGTAGTTGCGGCCGACGATGTCCGTGCGGCCTCCGGTCAGGTACGGGTAGTCGGCCACGAGGCGGAGCGTCTCGAGGTCGTATTGCACGACGCGACCCGACGTGAAGAACACGAGGCGTTCCTTTCCGGCCACGGTCGTCACGAGGCCGTTGGGAACGTGGCTCTCGATCATGTGCTTCGTGCCGATCCCGTGCGCGTCGGGACGGGCGGCGGCGTAGCCGTCGAACGAAGGACTCGCGGGCGTGAACACGGCGCCGATCCGTTTCGGCGCGCCGTTCTCGAAGCGGAACACGAATGCCTGGCCCACCTGGTATGGGTTGATCGCGGCCGCACTCGTCGTCTGGTACTGGGGCACGAGGACGAAGGTGCGGGAATTCGCTCCGAAGAGGAGCGAGCGCGCGACCCACTGCTGAACGCCGTAGTTGGTCGTGGAGAAGCACACGTCCTCGAGGGGCGCGACGACCCGTTCGAAGACCTGCCCCGTCGAACCGAGCACCAGATCGATCCAGCTCTCGTTCAGGGCCTTCGGTCCGCACGAGCGTGAAAGGGCCCGTGTCCGCACGATGCCGACGTCGACCACGCCGTCGCCGTCGAGATCGAACCCGCCGAAGAGGCGCCCTTCGCCCACCCGCTTTTCCCATCGCACGACGCCGTTCGCGTCGAACGCCGTGAGTGTGCCGTCGGCGAGTCGGAACGCATGGCCCTCACCGTTCGGGCCCGCGTGGAGGGGGAGGAGATCGCCGCCGGGCAAGGCGAGGGCCGAGGGAAGACGCGTGTCCGTCGGGGAACCGTCGCCGGGCGTCCCAGTACCCTGACCCGGACCTCCGGCGGATCCTCCCCCGTTCGGCGTCGTTCCGCTCGACGCGTCCGAGGATGTCGCAGAAGGGCCTGCGTCCGACGGGAAGGTTCCAGGTGATCCTCCGGCGGCATCCGGTGGAACCGGGAGGACCGGCGAGGCACCGGAGCCGGACGGGTCGGGATCCCGGGCCCGTCCTCCGTCCCGCTGCACGCGACGACGGACGCTCCGAGTGCGACGACGAACGAAACGAGGCGCGAGCGCCCCGAGGCAAGGAAAGGAAAGCGCATGGGAAGGATCCCAGGGACTGCAACCGCCGTTCCGGTTGCATCTTTCCGTCGCGAACGGAGATTGTCCGCGAATTTCTCGATCGATCCGGGGTACCCGTGGATCGCTGCGAAACCGGTGCCTGGTGCGTCGAAGCGGTGGGGCCGACGACGCCGTCGTCAGAACGCGCCGACGAGACCGCCGCCGCCACCGGTCGCGCTGAACCATCCGGTGGGCGTCCACGTGATTCCGCCCTTGGCGGCGTTCGCCTTCGCGCCGTCGCGATCGTACTTGTGCGGATCGCCGCCGGTCGCGAGGACCACGATGCCCGCGACGACGAGAGCGCCGCCGATGCCGGCGCCCACGTAGCCGATCACGTCCCGGCTCTTCGCGGCGTCGAGGTCCTTCTTGCGCGAGTCGAGCGTCGGGACGCAATCGTCCGGCTGCTGACTCCGCGGATCGCACCGTTCACCGGAGCCGGCGATGCTCTGCTTGACGATCTCGTCGTAGGCCGCCTGCGCGTCGGACTTGGAGCCGCCGTTCACGACGAGGAACACCACCGAGCCCGCTGCCACCGCCGCGCCGGCACCGATGCCGACGATGCCGAGCGTCCGATGGAGCCGAGCGTTCGACACGTACGCCTCGCGCTTCTCGGGGGTCGGCACGAGATCCACCTTCACGTTCGTCGACGAGCCGGCGACCACGATCTCCCGTTCGAACGGTTCGAAGTCGGCGCGCTGGACGAGGAGGGTATGGGGGCCCTTCGCGAGCATGAAGCTCTGCGCGTAGAGGCCGCGTGACGTCCCGTCGATCGTGACGAGGGCCTCGGGTTCGGAGATCTCGAGCGTGAGCCGCACGCCTTCGCGGGCGATCGCCGACGCCTCTTCCTGAGGCTCGAGAGTCACCTCGCCGGTGGCACCGTCTCCGAGATCGAGCTCCTGCTTCGCCGTGGAATACCCGGCACGACGCAGTTCGACCGTGTGTTTGCCGGGGACGATGGAGAGGGACGTCGAGAGCGGGGTCTTGCCGACGACCTGAGAGTCCACGACGACGTCGGCGCCGGGAAGACGGCTCTTCACCGCGAGGTGCGCGATGCGACCTTGGAGCGGGACGAGGTCGAACTTCATCGTCATCTTCGACGCGCCCGGAGTGGTGATCTGCTTGCGCGCGGGCGCGTACCCCTGCGCGACGACGCCGACGACGTGGGAACCTCCGGAGACGCGGATCGGCGCCTTGAGCGGCGTCCGGGCCACCTCCACGTTGTCCACCTCGACGACGGCACCCTCGGCCGCGACCTCGACGGTGATTTCGGCCACGTTCAACGACTGTTCGTCACGCAGCTTCGTCGCGCGTGCGAGACCTTCCTTCGACAGCGTGCCCGGATTCGCGACGAGCTTGTCGAGGGCGTCGAGCGCTTCGACGGGCGCGTTCGATGCCGCGTGGACGAGCGCGATGTTGTAGAGGACGAGGGCGCTCGGGACGAGCTCGTACGCTCGCTTGAATTCCGCGAGCGCGGCGCTCGGGTTGCCGCGGTCGAACAGATCCAGGCCCCGTTCGAAACGGGACGCCGCCTCTTTCCGCGCGTCCTCCGAAGCGCCGGCGCCTTCTTTCGGCGTCGACTGCGCCCATGCGTTCGCGGGAACCTGGGCGGCGAGGGTCGTCGTGAGCGTGAGTGCGAAGAGGCGAAGCGAAGCGCGACGGGCCGGTCGGAAGGTCATGGGTCTTTCGCGTAGGGGTTGACGCGTTCGAGTTTGACCTTACCACCGCCCGCCTTCGGCGAACCGTTCGCGGGGACGGGGCGGGTCGACGGCGCGGGGACGGGCGAGGCCGTGGCCACCGCCTTGGGCGACTCCGCGGACGGATCCTTCGCGGCCGGGACCTCGAGGTGCGCGGCGGGCGGGGCCGTGGTCGGGACGTCCGCGACGGCCTTCGGCGGAGCGACGTCGCCGACGGGGAGGGTCGGGGTGGCGGGGAGCGGCGAGGGCGCCTTCGGGGGCGTGGTCGCTTGGGCCGGTGGTTCGGCCTGACGATGGCTGAGCGTGAACGCCGTACCCACGGTGACCACGGCCGCGATCGCGCCGACCAGGATCATGGTGTTTCGTCGCGGCTTCTCGCCCGTCGGCAAGCGCGACTGCATGGTGTTCACTTCGTAACTCGAATGGGTCGGCGCCTGTTCCGCGGTCGACACCGCGCCGGGCGCGCCGCTGGTCATGCGGCGCATCGCGGAATCGATGCGGGTCTCGATCACGTCGCCCGGGGAGCCGGGGTTCGACACCGAACTCACGGTCTGCGTGCGGACGCTGATGCTGTGGCTCGCGGGATCGCGGGGCGCCGCGTGTTGCGAGTTCCGCCGCGAGACGACGCCCGCACCCGTGCCGTTCTCCTGGACGTGCTTGATGCGCGCCAGGGTGCGCTTCGCTCGTTCGTCCGCGAAGGGCTCGAGGGCCATCGCGAACTCCGCGGCGGTCTGGAACCGTTTCGCGGGATCCTTGGCGAGCGCCCTGCGGACGACGTCGACGAACGCCGCGGGCAAGGGATCGCCGGCCACCGAGCCGTCGGAGGCGAGGAGTGGGCCTTCGATGACGTCTTCGCCGTGTTTGTCGTAGGGCAGGCGGCCCGCCGCGAGCTTGTAGAGGACCACGCCCGTCGAGAACAGGTCGCAGCGGCTGTCGACGTCCTTCGACGCCCGCAGTTGCTCCGGGGACATGTACGCGGGCGAACCGAGTTGCATGTTCGTCCCGGTGAGCTCCGCGTCGCCGTCCGTCGCGAGCTTGCTGATCCCGAAGTCCACGAGCTTCAGGAAGTCGGGTTCGCCGTCCTTCGTGACGACGAAGCAGTTCGACGGCTTGATGTCGCGGTGGATGATCCCCGCCGAATGGGCCGCCTGGAGACCTCGGAGGATCTGGGCGACGAAGTGGACGGCGTGGGGCAGGGGAAGGCCAGGGCGCCCTTCCATGGCGAGGACGGCGCCGAGATCCCGACCCTCGAGGAGCTCCATCACGATGTACGGCGTGTCGTTGGGAAGCGCGCCGACGTCGTGGATCGTGACGACGTGATCCGAACGGATCTGCGACGCGGCGACGGCCTCGTTCGCGAATCGCTCCGTCGCCCCGGGGATCCGCGCGAGGGCCGGGGCCATGAACTTGAGTGCGACGGGTGCCTTCCGCTTCACGTGCAGCGCGCGTACGACGCCGCCCATGCCACCTTCGCCGAGGATTTCCTCGACGAGGTACTTCCCGTCGATGACCTCGCCCTGTTGCGGGTAGCCGGCGAATCGCTTGGGGCTGTTGCCACTCTTCGAGCTACTCATGGCACAGGGCGTCCTCGGTCACGACGATGGTCCACCTTCGAAGACTATCGCAACTTCGGGGGGATCCGCGCTTGCCCCTCCCCACTTTCGTGGGGGAACGCGCGACACACGGGACCTCCGTCGCCGATCTCGCCAGGTGAAGGGGGACCGGGGGAACCGTGCGACATCGCCGTGCGGGACGCTCGGATTCCGTGCGCGGTCGTCTCCGGGAGCCGCCGGAGGCGGCCGTTCAGCCGAGACTGTCGAGGGCGGCGAGGAGCGCGTCCGCCTCCGCTTGGAGGGTCGCGGGTGACATCGCGGGACGAGCTTGGACGTCCTCCTCGACGAGGAGTGCGGGGTCGATGTCGAGCAGGAACCGGCTCGGCGTCCGGGGCATCGGCTTGCCACGGAGCACGCGGTGCTTCGCGCGGGAGAGGAACAGGCGGCGCCGGGCGCGGGTGACGCCGACGTAGAAGAGGCGCCGCTCTTCCTCGATGTCCTGGGGAATCGCGTCGGTCACGCGGGAATCCAGCGTGCGCGAGTGAGGGAGGAAGCCTTCTTCGCAGCCGATCAGGAACACCACGTCGAACTCGAGCCCCTTCGAACCGTGGAGGGTCGAGAGGGTGACGACGTCCTCGGGAGCGTCGTTGCCGTCGTCGCCGAAGTCGAGGGTGAGGGCATGCACGAACTTCTCGAGCTCGCGGTCGGTTCCTCGTGTGGCTCCGGCCGTCTTCGCGCGCGCGTCGTGGCGTTCGAACGTGCGGAAGAGGGCCTCCACGTTGCCCCACCGCTTGGCGGACTGGTGAGGCGACGCGCTCGAAGCCGAGATCTCCTCCCGGAGGCGCATGCGCTCGGCGATCCCGCGCATCACCTCGCTCGCGGTGGCTTCGGGTTTCGCGAGGTGGCGCTTGGTCTCCTCGACCAGGGACTCGAGCTGACGGCATCCTTCGCGGGCGCCGTTCGGGATGTCGTCGAGGGCGGCGACGCGCTCCACGGCCTGCCACAACGTCCACGAGCGGGCGGTGGCGTGGAGGTGGAGGCGTTCGAGGGTGGTGTCGCCGATGCCGCGTGCGGGATAGTTGATGACGCGGCGGAGCGCGATCTCGTCGTGCGGGTTCAGCGTGACCTTGAGGTACGAGAGGAGGTCCTTCACCTCCTTCCGCTCGAAGAACTGCTGTCCGCCGATGACCTTGTGCGGGACCGTCTCTTCGCGGAGCGATTCCTCGATGCCCTTCGCCTGACCGTTGGATCGGTAGAGGACGGCGAATTGCTTCGGGCGCATGCCCTCGTCCCGGATCATGCGGCGGATCTCGCGCGCGACGAACGTGGCCTCCACCTCCGGCGAAGGAGCGACGAGCACGCGCACCTTGTCGGCGCCGGCGTTCTCCGTGAAGAGAACCTTCTTGTACTTCGAGTCCGCGCGCTTCGAGATGACGGAGTTGGCGACGTCGAGGATGGGGGTCGTCGAGCGGTAGTTCTGCTCGAGTTTGACGACTTCGGCGCCCGGGTATTGCTCCTCGAACTCGAGGATGTTCCGCACGTCGGCGCCGCGCCACGCGTAGATGGACTGATCGTCGTCTCCGACGACGCAGATGTTCTTGTGGCGATCGGCCAGGGCCGTGAGCAGCGCGAGCTGGGCCCGGTTCGTGTCCTGGTATTCGTCGACGAGGAGGTAGTGGAAACGGTCCTGCCAGCGGGCGAGGATGTCGGGTCGCGTCTGCCAGAGTCGCGCGACGCCGCAGACGAGATCGTCGAAGTCGAACGCGCGGTAGCCGCGCATGGCGGACTCGTACTTCGGATAGACGAGCTTCGTCACCTCGTCGTATTCGTCCACGCCGTCGTCGGGGAGATCTTCGGCGGACTGGAACGCGTTCTTCGCGTTCGAGATGCGCGTCGCGATCGCCTGGGCATCGAGGGCCTTCGACGCGCCGACCGTGCGCATGATCTCCTTGATCGCCGCGAGCACGTCGCCCTGATCGAAGATCGTGAAGGCGCCGCCGACCGCCGCCTTCTCCTTGCCCAGGACGCCGAGACCGAAGGAGTGGAACGTGGAGATGGTGATGGCCTGGGCCGCCTTCGCGCCGTGCCCGGTGTCGTGGAGGGCGTGGCCGATGCGTTCGCGCATCTCGGCCGCGGCCTTGTTCGTGAACGTGAGGGCGACGATGGTCTGCGGGGGGACGCCCCGCTCGATGAGACGGACGACACGCTGCGTGATGACGCGTGTCTTGCCGGAGCCGGCGCCCGCGAGCACCAGCAGCGGTCCCGTCTGGTGCTCGACGGCACGGAGTTGCGCGGGATTGAGCGGAAATGCAGCCATGACGCGCGGGACGGTCCTTAAACAGGATGCGCGGCGCGGCGAACAGACTGGATTTTCTCTTCGTGCCACGGGTGCCGAAATCGCCGCGGGTTTCGGTATCCTTTGCCCATGCGATCTCCGCGAAGCACCCGTTCCGTCCCGTCCATCTCGGCGCCGGCGTCGTTCGTTCCCTGGCTCTCGCTCGGCCTCGTCGTCGCCGCGTGTGGAGGCGAAGCGCCCGCGGCGAAGGCGCCGGAGGCGCCGGCCGCCAAGCCCGTGGCGCCCGTGAAGGAGCGCGTCGACGTCTCGCAAGTGCCGGTCCCGAAGAACCTTGTCGTCGACGGTCGGCTCGCGAATCCGGCCCGTGTGCTCGGCATCGTGAACGGGTGGGTGGCGAAGGAGATGCCGTCGTTCCCGAAAGCGGTCACGGGAGAGAACCTCGCGCAACTCGTCCTCGACGAGAACGTGGGCGACGTGTTCGACCTCCGCGAACCCGTCGACTTCGCCCTCGCCGTCGACATGGGAGGACGCGAGTCGTTCGCCGTGTCGTTCCCGCTCCGTTCGCTCGACACCATCCGTCCCGCGCTCGAGGCCCACTTCACGCTCGCTGCCCTCGACAACGGCGTCCTGCGACTCGATCCCCCGCGCCGTGCGCCCGTCGAGAAGAAGCCCAAGAAGCGCGTCGACGTCGACGACGAGGAAGATGCCGACGACGAGCCCATGGAAGGGCTGCACGGCAAGGCGTGCGTGGTCGCGCCGGCGGCGGGCGCCGCGGCGTTCCGTCTCGTGTGCTCGCGGAGGGACCGCATGCTGACCGACCTCGCGCCCTACCTCACGCGCACTCTCACGCGTGCCGACACCACCAACGACTTCAAGATCGAGGTGCACCCCGAACCGATCCGTGAAGCGGCACGTCGCTTCGGTCCCATGGCCATCGCGGGAGCTTCGAGCTTCGCGCGGCAGTCCGGAGCGGGCCCGGCCACGGACGACTTCGTGCGTTCCTTCGTGGGCGAAATCCAGGATCTCGCGAGCGACCTCGAACAGGTCACGGTGGAAACGTCGATCGCCGAGACCGGTCTCGAACCCACGTTGAAGGTCGGGTTCCGGGGGAACGCCGCGCTCACGACGCGCATCGCGCTGTTCGATCAGGGCAAGGACGACGTGCCGCCGCCCTCCTTCTGGAAGCTCCCGGCGGACGCGGGTCAAGCGGTCTCGTCCCGCGTCGTCGACCCCGCGATGCTCGAGAAGCCGAAGACGCTGCTTTTCGCGATGCTCGCCGAGCTCGCGAGTACGTTCAAGCTGCCCGCCTCCGAGGTGAAGGTCGCGCTCGATCTCGCGGGGAAGATCGTGGTGCCCCGTTCGTACGTCAGCGCCTCCGGCGTCGACATGACCGCCGTCGAGAAGGCGTTCGCCGCCGTGAAGGCCGCCGCCGACAAGGACGCGGCGAAGGCGAAGAAGGCGCTCTCCGAGGAGTCGTTCGGCTACAAGGTCGGCGTCGTCGAGCAGCCGATGGCGACCACCGCGGCGACCTTCAAGGATCTCGCGACGTGGGTGTCCCGTCCGGCGGTCCAGAAGTTCATGAAGGACTTGTCGAAGGAGGCGGCGGGACTGTCGTTCACCTTCAAGTCGGCGCCGACGTCCAAGGCGCTCGGCCTCCCGAAGGACACGGTCCACTACGTGGCGTCTATCAAGGTACCCGAGGACGACCACGAGTCCGTCCCGCCGTCCCCGACGGTGATGACCCGGAATCCCAAGACCGCGAAGACCGCCGCGAAGAAGCCGGCGCCCCTCCGCGAGTCGGTCATCCACCTCTTCCTCGCGCCGGACGCGACGCGCACGTTCTACGGCGTCGCCATGCGCGAGGACATCGCCGCGAAGTCCCTACGGACCCTCTTCGGCACCGAACCCGCCGCGAAGACCCTCGACACACGCACCGATCTCGAGTCGCTCAAGTCGGCGCGCATGCACAGCGGCGGATTCTGGACCCTCGAGACCTTCGCCACCTCCCTGGTGTCCACCCTGACGGGCGCCGGGTCCACGAAGGACGCCCGAATGTTCGGCAAGATGATGGCGGAGCGTCCCGCGCTCGAACTCCCGTTGAACTTCGCGACGCACGTGAACGTCGCGGACGCCCGGAACACCCAGGGTTCCTATTCGGCGACGATGACGATCCCCCAGCCCGTGATCGCCCTCGGCATCCGGACGGCGTTGCGTGGCGGCCTCCGGTTCTGAACCGCCCCACCTCGGCCGTCCCACGACGCTGAAATCTTGGAGGAATCCCTTCCTCCCGGGTAGACGGAGGAGATGACCGCAGTCGCGATCGTCCGCGCCTCCGCCTTCGCCGTGGCCCTCGCCGCGACGTCGGTCGTGACCGGTGCGCGCGCGGACGGTCGTCAGACGTCCGACGACCTCAAGATCGAGGTCGCGGAAACGGGGATGCTCTCGGTCGAGCACCGCATCGGCACGCGCATCGCTCTCGGGACCTTGAAGACGTTCGACGTCGTCGGTGTCCCGAAGGTGGCGACCTTGGAGCCCGTCGTCACCGTCCGGTCCGACGACGATCGGGAGTTCGGAGCCCACGCGAACTGGCACGACGTCGGTGTCGTGCGGATCGCGGTGGACGAGCCGAAGGGACTCAAGCGCGGCAACTACGTCCTCACGTTCCGATACGCCCTGGACGGTGTCGCCGCGAACGTCGTGACGAGCGACGTGGCGATGTGGAAGTTCTCGTTCGTCGCGCCGGTCGCCAAGGAAGGCCTCGACGGATCGCGGGCGGTGCTGCGCTTCGTGGCGGCGCCCACCGAACCGCGGGTCTTCTCCACCGCGGAGGCCCGGGCCGACGGCGCGAAGACGGAGGGCACCGTGCTCGCCACGCTCCGTCGATCCCCGAGCTTCGACGAACTCGAACTCGTGCGCCCCCACGTCGCGCGCGGCGAGGCACCGGTGTGGAACGTCCGCGTCGATCCGCACGCGCTTTCCGCCATCGCGCTCGCGAAGGGCAACGGGCGTGGGACCGCCGATACGAAGGCCGTCCCGCCACCGCCGCCGCCGAAGTCCGAGCCCACCTTCCCCCGTTGGACGTGGGCCGTCGGCGCGTGCTTCGCGCTCCTGACCGGAGCGAAAGGAACGCTCGTCCGACGTCGCGCTCGTCGCGATCCCGCGGGTCCCGCTCCGCGTGCGCTCGTTCCCGCTCCGACGTGGGTGCGCGCGCTCGGCGCGGGACTCGCCACCACCTTCGCCGCCGCGTCGTTCGCCCACGGCCCCGCACTCCACGCATCGTTCGCGTTGGTGGCGGCCATGGTCTTCGCCGTCGAGCGTGCGCCCTCCCCGAAGGTCCGCGCGCGGGGACCGGGAAGTTGGCTCGCACTGCGTCCCGACGAAGCGTTCCGGACGCCGACCGACGCCGCCGATTGGATGGACGGAACCACGTGGCGAGGACGCGTCACCGCCATCGCGCTCCTCGCCCTCGTGTTCGGCGTGCTCGCGTTCGAAGGCTTCGGCAGTCCCGAGTTCGTCGTCCCCGCGATGATGGGCGGATTCGTCCTGGTCCCCCTCTTCTTCACGGCGACGCGTGGACAGGACACGACGGATTCCGTACGCGGACCGTCGGCGTTCCTCGAACGCGTCCACGGTGCGCTCCTCGTCGACGGCCTGTCCCGCGTGAGTCCGTGGGCGCGCATCCCGAGCGGATGCACGGAGCCGGACGAACTGCGCCTCGTGGTGGTCCCGAAAGGGGCCCTCGCGGGGGTCTCCGGCATCGAGGTCGGACTGGCGACGAACCGCACGCCGAAGGGCGTCGTCCGCATGCCGGAGGTCCTCGTGCGCGTCGCCGAAGGATCCGACGGCGAGCAACGCCTTTCCGCCCTGGTTCCCGGAGCCCGGGCGGTGCCGGGGCGGAAGCCCACCGAACGCGTGGTGCGACTCGTCCCTCGATTTCCCACGGTCCGGAGCACGGTGGCCCTCGTCCGTGAGGTCGTCCGCGAACTCCGCGATCGGCGCCACGCCCGGGAGCTCGGGTGGGAAGGCGTGGAACGGCGCGTCCCGACACGGCGACCCGCCGCCGCCCCTGCCGCCGCCTCGTGACGTCGGGAGGCGTCCCGGGTAAAGGAGCGTGACGCCGGGTCCACCGGCGCTCCCGCTCCGATCATGCCCGCCTCCCCGAACCGATCCCCGAACCCGTCCGCGCGCACGCCGCTCGACGCACTCTGCGTCTACGCCGAGTCGCTCGCCCACGGCCGCCGCGTCGTGGTCTTCGGGGACGCGACGACCGGAGTTCCCGAGACCCTCGTGGGCCTGGGCGCGCGCATGGTGAGCGTCTGCGATCCCGACGCGGAACGCGTCCGGGCGCGTTCCATGGCGGGAGCCGCACCGCGGGGGCTCTCCGTTCGGGAACTCCGCCTCCGCGAATTCGACGTCCGGGACGGCGCGTTCGATTTCGCCCTGATCCCCGACGTGACGATGCTCCCGGATCCCGCGGGAGTCCTGGCCGAGGCACGTCGACTCGTCGGCGTCTCGGGCGCGCTCCTCGTCGCCGCACCGAACCCCGACGCGCTCCCCGACGGCTCGGCCCCACCCGACGCCATCGACTACTACGGCCTCTACGATCTCGTCGCGCTGCAGTTCGCGCACGTGCGCATGGTGGGCATCCTGCCGTTCCACGGCGTCACGCTCGCCGAGCTCGGCGAACGCGAAGGCAGCCCGGACGTCGCCGTCGACACGCAGCTCGCGACGAACGACGGGGCTCCCACGTTCTTCGCCGCGCTCGCGTCCCAGGGCGACGTCGCGCTCGACCCCTTCGCCATCGTCCAGCTTCCCGAGGGTGCGGCGTCGTTCGAGACCACCCTCGCCGACAAGGACGATCGACTCCACGCCGCACTCGTCCGCGCCCGCGAAGCCGACGCCGAACTGGCGCTGCTCCGCGAGCGCGCCCGTCGATCCGAGGACGAACTCGAACGCGTCCTCGAGAAGAACGCGAACCTCCACGCCGCCCTCCGCGAGACCGACTCGGCGCGTACCAACGCCGAGGAGCGCGCGGACGACGCCGCCGACGGTGCCACGTCTCGCGACCACGAGCGCGCCGCGGAACTCGGACGCGTGAACGCGCGGGTCCGTGAACTCGAGGCCGCTCTGCGCGCTTCCGACGAGAACGGCATCGCCCTCGACGCACGCGTGCGCGAACTCGAAACCGAGCGCGCGAAACGCGAAGCGGACTGGGCGCGCGAGTCCGCCCACATGGTCGCCGACGCCCGCGCGTCCGACGACGCCGCCGCCGAGGGGCGGAGGGATCTCGAGGCCCGGCTCGAAGAGCGGGGACGCGCGGTCCTGTCGCTCGAGGAGGACCTGCGGAGGAGCGCGCGCGTCGTCGCCGATCTCAAGGCGAACCTCGACGAGTTTTCGGCCCTCCTCGACGCCCAGGCCCTCGACGCCGCGCGTCGTGAGTCCGAGCTCGTCGCCGCGGAGTGGAAATACAAGGAGCTGCAGCGTGCGGGGGCGAAGTCCCGGGAGCCCTCGGAGTCGAGTTGACACCCCGGACGGGTGCCTTACGTTGCCGAGGCTCCCTCCCGATTCCCCCGCTGGAACATCGAGCGAATCCCCATGAGTGCGGCCCAGAAGCGTTGTTATTACGAAGTGCTCGGCTGCGCCCGGGACGCCTCTTCGGAGGACCTCAGGAAGGCCTACAAGCGCGAGGCCCTCAAGCATCACCCCGACCGGAACCCGGGAAATCCCGCGGCCGAAGTCGCCTTCAAGGAGGTGAACGAGGCGTACCAAGTCCTGACGGACGACGGGAAACGTCAGGTCTACAACCAGTTCGGACACGCGGGCCTCGAAGGCGGTGCAGGCGGGTTCGACGGCGGCATGGGCGACGTCTTCGCCCACATGCAAGACCTCTTCACCGAAATGTTCTCGGGCAGCGTCGGATTCGGCGGCGGGGGCGGTCGTCAACGTCGTGGCGGGGATCTCCGCGCGCAGGTGCGTCTGACCCTCCGGGAAGCCGCCTTCGGCACCAAACGGGACATCGTGGTGCGCGCGCCCGCGCGGTGCGGCGACTGCTCCGGTTCGGGCGCCCGCAAAGGCACCGTCGCCGAAGTGTGTTCCCACTGCCGCGGCACGGGCCAGGTGTCCAACGCCCGCGGCTTCGTGATGTTCACGGCTCCCTGCCAGAAGTGCCACGGCCACGGGACGATCATCAAGGACCCGTGCGCCACGTGCAGCGGCATGGGCATCGTCGAGCGACCCCGAAAGGTCACGGTCACGTTCCCCGCGGGCATCGATGCCGGCCAAAGACTCCGGGTCTCGGGGCAAGGTGCGTGCGGCGCGGCAGGGACGCCCGCCGGCGATCTCTACGTGGAAGTCGACGTCGAGGGCGACGCCCGCTTCGAACGCGACGGCGCCGATCTCGTGACCCGCGTGCACCTCACGTTCACGGACGCGTCCCTCGGTGCCGAGATCGCGATCCCCGCCTTCGAACGTGACGAGGACGCCACGCACACCATCACCGTGCCCCCCGGCACTCAGTCCGGCGCCGTGTTCCAGTTGAAGGGCGCGGGCGCTCCGAGGCTCGACGGCCGCGGCCGCGGCATCCTCGTCGCCGTCGTCCAGGTCGACGTCCCCACCGTGCTCACCGACAAGGCGCGCACCATGTTGCGCGAGCTCGACGTCGAACTCCGCGAGGCGGCGCTGGCCGAAGGCAAGAAGCGCGCGTCCGCGAAGTGAAGGACCTCGAGGAACTCCGCGCGCGCCTCGAGGCGACGAGTGCCGTCGACACGCGCGGCCGCGTCCGCAGCGTCACCGGCCTGGCGCTCCGGTTCACGCTCCCGGGGGTGCGTGTCGGCGATCTCGTGCGCGTACGTCGTCGCGGTGAACCGCTGCCCTGCGAAGTCGTGGGGTTCGACGGCGGCGAGGCCCTCGCGATGCCCTTCGGAACGCTCGCCGGCGTCGGTCCGGACGACGAGGTGGAAGCGACGGGCGGCCCGCTCCGTGTCCACGCGAGCATGGGGCTCCTGGGTCGCGTGGTCGACGGCTCGGTCGCCCCGCGGATGGAGGGGTCGCCCCATCGCCGGCGACCCGATCGACGTCGATGCTCCCCTGCCCGCGGCGCTCCGTCGCAGCCCCATCGCCAGCCCCATGCCCACGGGGCGTGCGTGTCCTCGACGGCCTCTTGACGCTCGGCGAAGGTCAGCGCGTCGGGCTCTTCGCCGGTTCGGGGGTCGGCAAGAGTTCGCTGCTGGCGGCGATCGCGCGCGGCGTCTCCGCGGACGTGGTCGTCGTCGCGCTCGTCGGCGAACGCGGACGCGAGGTCGGCGAATTCGTCACCTCGACCTCGGCGAGTCGGGCCTCGCGAAGAGCGTCGTCGTCGTCGCCACGAGCGACGCGCCCGCCCTCGAGCGCCTCCGGGCCGCCGAAGTGGCCACGGCGTACGCGGAATGGTTCCGGGACCGGGGATCGAAGGTCATGCTCCTCGTCGACTCCGTGACGCGGTACGCGCGCGCCCAGCGCGAGATCGGTCTCGCGGCCGGCGAACCTCCCGCGCGCCGCGGATATCCTCCGAGCGTGTTCTCGAAGTTGCCGCGTCTCCTCGAGAGGACGGGGCAAGGGGAGCCGCGGCTCGATCACCGCGATTACACGGTCCTCGTCGAAGGTGGGGACATGGACGAGCCCGTCGCGGACGAAGTGCGTGGCGTCCTGGACGGCCACGTCGTCCTCGATCGACGTCTCGCCGCACGCGGACACTTTCCGGCCGTGGACGTCGGGCAGTCGTTGTCCCGCGTGATGCCCGTCGTCACGACCGAAGCGCACCGCTCCGCGGCGGCCGCGGTGCGTGCGTCGATGGCGCTCCACGACGCCAAACGTGACCTCGTGGCCCTGGGCGGCTACGCGAAGGGCGCCGACCCGGAACTCGATCTCGCCCTCGAGCGCATGCCGAAGATCGACGCCTTCCTCCGGCAGTCGGCCTCGAGGTCTGCCGTTCGAACGTCGCCTGCGTGGCTCGATCCCCGCAACCGTCCGCCCGGTCGAGGAGCACGCCGTGACGATCCTCCAGGTCGCGGACCTGACCTTCGGCTTCGGTGGGGACATCCTCTTCGAAGCGCTCGCTCTCCGTCGCGGCCGGCGATCGGGTCGCGCTCGTCGCCCCGGAACGGCGCGGGCAAGTCCACGTTGCTCCGCTCGTCGCCCACGAACTCGAGCCTGATCGGGAGCGCGGTCGTGAAAAGGGACGTGACCGTCGGCTACCACCGGCAATCCCACGAAGTGGACGCCCACGGGGACGTGCTTTCGGCGTTCCTTTCGGGCTTCGGGGACGTGGTCGCCCTTCGCGACGCCCTCGCCGAGGCGCAGGAAAATGCGGCGTCCGGCACGCCCGAAGCGCTCACGCGGCTCGCGGAAGTCACCGATCGCTACCACCTCGCCCGCGGCGACGAGCTCGAGCGCGAAGTCGCCATCCTCGCCTCGAAGCTCGGGTTCTCGGACGCGGATCTCGCGCGCCCCGTCGCGTCCCTCTCGGGAGGAGAACGCGGTCGACTGACCCTGGGGGTCGTCCTCGCCCAGGAACCCGATCTGCTGCTGCTCGACGAGCCCACGAACCACCTCGACCTCGACACCATCACCTGGCTCGAGGGCCACCTCGCGACGTTGCGTTCGGGCGTGCTCATCGTCTCCCACGATCGCGCGTTCCTCGACAACGTCTCGAACCGCACCCTCGAGCTCGGCACCCGCGGCATGCGGGACTACCCCGTGAGCTACAGCGAATACACGGAGCTCCGTCGGGACGATCTCGCCCGCGAGCGCGCGCTGCTCGAGCGCCAAGAAGCGATGATCGCCAAGACGGAGGACTTCATCCGGAAGAACATCGCCGGACAGAAGACGAAGCAGGCCCAGAGCCGCCGGAAGATGCTGGACAAACTCGAACGCGTCGACCGGCCGGAGGACGTGTGGGCCGTCGCCGAGCGTGTCGCGTTCCGGTTCGCGCCCGCGGATCGCAGCGGGGACATCGTGCTCGAGACCCGGGGGCTCCGCGCGGAACGGGGAGGACGCACGCTCTTCGACGGCGCCGAGCTCCTCATCCGCCGTGGCGAACGGATCGGCATCGTGGGACCGAACGGCGCCGGGAAATCCACGCTCCTGAAGCTCGTCGCCGGTCGCGGGCTCGCGTCCGACGTGGGGCACGTGCGTCGCGGGACGAACCTTCAGGAAGGGTACTTCGATCAGCACCTCGGCGAACTCGACCCGAAGCTCACCGCCGTCGACGAAGTGCGCCGCATCCGGGGCGACTTCACGACGGAGGTCGCTCGCCAGTACCTCGCGCGGTTCCGGTTCTGGGGGGACGATCCGCTCCGTGTGGTCGGCGGATTCTCCGGGGGTGAACGTTCGCGTCTCGCCCTCGCGAAGCTGCTCCTCGAGCCGCGCAACCTCCTCTTCCTCGACGAGCCCACGAACCACCTCGACATCCCCGCGGCCGAGATCCTCGAGGAGGCCCTGGTCGGGTTCGACGGGACCGTCCTCTTCGTGTCCCACGACCGGCGGTTCCTCGAGACCGTCGCGACACGCATCGTGCACGTCCACGACGGGAAGGTGGACGTGTATCCCGGGGGCTTCCGGGATTTCGATGCCGACGCGAAGGCCGCCGCGCGGGCGAAGAAGGCGGCGAACGAGGGGGCCCGCGCGGGCGGGTTGCGCTCCGAGGCCCGTCCCGGGGGCGACTCCAAGCGCCCCTCCGCGAAATCGCCCGAGGACAAGCGGAAGGTGTTCGAGGCGGAGAAGCAGAAGTCACGGGCGGCCGAACAGCGGAAACGCCGCGCCGCCGACCTCGAGGCGAGCATCCGCGAGAAGGAACGCGAATTGGAGGAACTCCGCGGTCGTTTGAAGGAGGATCCGGGGGGAGATTGGGCCAAGCTCGCCACGATGGCGGCGGAAGAACAGACCCTCACGAAGAAGGTCGACGCGATGCTCATGGAATGGGCGAAGATCTCCGAGGACTCCCCGTGACCCGTTTCTCCTTCTCCCGCTTCCGGAGCGTACGTGCCGTCGCGATCGCTCTCGCGTTCGTGACGACCGCACCCGTGCTCGCGGGCTGCCCCGCGAAGAAGGACGCTCCCGAGTCCACGAACGTCCCCTCGGATCTCGTCGTGAAGGACGACACGGACGGGCTCCTCTTCACGTGGGTCGACGAGAAGGGCGATCCGCACGTCGTGCAGAAGGCGACGGAAGTACCCCTCGTCGGTCGGGACTCGGTACGCGTCGTCGATCCGAACCGCGAGGAAGGTTCGCGGGGCGACACCATCTTCGTCGTCGACCTCCGGGTGGCCAAAGGCGACGGCACGTACGCCCTCCGCAAGGCCACACGCGCCGAATTCGAGAAGTTCATCCTCGAACGTCGCCAGAAGCACGCGCCGACCCTCGCCGACCCCGGGAGCGATGCCGGGGGACGTCCGGCTCCCGTCGGCAACGGTCCCTTGGACGAACCCGGGTCCCAACGGCCCGCGATCATCATCTATGGCGCTTCCTGGTGTGGCGCGTGCCACGAAGCCGCCGCCTATCTCAAACGGAAGGGCATTCCCTTCGTCGAGAAGGACATCGAGCTCGACGCCGATGCCGGACGCGAAATGCGCGCGAAGCTCTCGAAGGCGGGATTGCGGAGCGGATCCATCCCCGTCATCGACGTGCGCGGAACCGTGATGGTCGGCTTCAGTGCGGAACGCATCGAGGCCGCCATGGGGCGCGCACTCTGAGGAGGCGGCCCCGTCGGGCTTCGTTCCTCGTGAAATTTCCGGGGACTTCCGCGATTCCAGCCTCACGAGATCGTCTGCGTCGCGTCTCGACGATCCAGGATCGCAATCCGACCAGCCGACCTTGCACGTAACCACGGAGACCGCTGGACGAGCTTCCGCGCGACCCGTGACTCGGGTCGACGCGCGACGCCGTGCGCCCGGTCGCTTGAACGTGAGGGTCCATGGACTTGGGGAATCGTATCGGGGCGGCGCTCGCCTGCGTCGCGCTCATGGCCGTCGCCTGCGTCTCGACGGACACCCGCGCACGTCTCGTGCGTGCCGTGCCCGTCGACTTCGAGCTCGATCGACCCGGCGCGCCCGTGCCGCTCTTCAACGACAACCGCGCGCCGGACGACCTCCGTCACTTCGGCCTCAAGTCGGATCGCGGCCTCCCGCTCATGACGTGGAACGGCGCCGGTCCCGCCGACCAGTTCGTCGTCGGCGCGCCTCCGAAGGCGTGGAGGTCCGTCTACGTCACGTCGATGGGCCTCGTGTACTCGAACTTCTTCCCGTCGTGGCTGCCGACGGAGCTCTACGGGCGCCAGATGTACTACGTGGAAGACTGGCGCGCGTACGTGTGGCCGTCGTCCGGAGACTCGACGAGTCGACGCGTGGAGATCTCGAACGGTCTCCACTTCGTCGAGTGTTTCGGGAGCACGGCGACGGCAGGGCGTGACTACGACTGCCCCGAGGACCCGGATCTCGTCGTGAAGAACGACGCCGACCTCGCGCTCCGCGTGATCGACGCGGACGGTACCGAGCAGGTGTTCATGCGCGAGGGGACGGCCACCATCGCGCTCGGCGGACGCTTCGCTCTCGGCCGCGTCCTCCGCAAGACGGCCACCGGCGACATGACGATGGTGAAGGAATACATCCGTCGTCCCCTGGGCCCGGACGGAATCCCGCGCCCCGAGACGGACAAGAAGGCCCGTATCTCGAAGATCCTGCAGTTCGGACCCGCGGTGTCGGGCGGTTCGTCGACGGACCGTACGACCAGCGTCACGTGGCTCGGATGGAAGGACACGAACCAGGAGACGAACGACTGTGACCCGGATCCGACGGTCACCCCGCAGTGTCCGAACGGGCGTCACTGTTACGACAGGAAGTGCGAAGACGTCGAGCGTGCGACGGCCGTGGAGGCCCCCGCGGACGGGGACGTGAAGCTCGCTCGCATCGTGACTCCCCAGCGAATCTCGCCGCGATCCGGCGTGCCGCTCGTCTACTCCATCTACTACCTGGGGACGTGGCTCCCGCAGAACAAGTACGTCGCCCTGGTCGAGGACAACCGCGGGCCGCCGGGGACGAGCTCGTTCGCTCCGCGAGGGGTCTCTTCCGGGAACGCGTGGCAGTTCGGGTACGATGCGCTCCTTTTCGGTCGCGGGCTCAAGTCCGTGTCCTACGAACAGGGCAACGATCGGAAGGCACAGCGCTTCGAGTTCACGAACTCCGGTCTTCTCCAGCGCTTCTGGGACGACAGGACGGACCCGTACCTGTTCCGCTACACCGACACGGCGGTGAGTTCGGGCGTCGCCGTCACGATGACCGATCCGTTCGGTCTGCCGACCGTGACCACGCTGACCCCGATCGGGTCGCGCCTGCCCACGGACGTGCCCTGCCTCATGTCGGAAGGGTGCAACGTCCAGTACGGCGTCACGAACGTCGTCCATCCGGAAGGCGGGGAGACGACGAACACGTACTTCGGGGCGACTGCCGGGGCGTCGAGCGGCGAGATCGCGACCGCCACCGAACCCGACGGCACCACGACCACGTTCACCCGGGACGAAGAGCATCACGGTCGCGTGAAGAAGATCGTGAAGGACTGTCAGACGGAGGAATTCGAGTACGCGGACCCCGCGCTCGCGACCACGCCGACGACGACCCGTCACTCCGTCGACGACGTCCTCCTCACGACCGAGTCCGTGTCCCTCTGTTCGTCGTCGTCGACGACGTGCCCCGCGCACGACTACGGGATGCCGATCCGTAGCACGACGAAACACGAGAACCGGCCTCTCGACGCGGTGACACTCGCGGCGAGCTACGAGGCGAGTAGCGTTCGCACCGTCACCATCTCCGACCGAGTGTCGTCCAACGTCGCGATGGTGCTCGGCGATCGCGACCCCGTGTACGGCACGCCGAAGCGGATCCAGTTGCCCGGTGCGTCGAAGCAGGGGGTCGCGACGGCCGACGTCGTCGGCACTCCGGGAAACCCGGGGCCGGCCTGCGACCCGACGACCCGCAATTGCGCGGGGACGGGGGACGAGACGACGTCCGTCACGAATCGCACGGATTCGTATTGGCCCGACGACCTCGCGACGTCTCCCGAACTCTCCGCGGCGCTTTCGAGCCTCGCGCTCACCGCACCCGAAGTCGGCACGCCGAGCGAGGTCCTCTTCGCCGCCGCCGTCGGGGGTGGCGCCGTCGCGGCCTCCACCACGCGCGACGGCGCAGCGGTCGAGGAGTCCATCACCAAGACGTACGATCCCTTCAACGAGATGCCGCTCGCCACAGCGGCGCGGATCAACGGCGTCGAGATCTCGGAGGAGTCGACGTACGCCCAAGTGGCGTTCGCGCAGAAAGTCCCGACGGGCGTCGGAACGGGGGAGCGCAACGCTCCGGGCCTCGTGACCCAGCGCGTCCGCAAGGTCGCCGGTGCCATCGCGAGCGGAACGTATTCGGACTTCGCGCTCGGCACGGACGGGACCGTCCAGGAGGGGTGGCGCGGCGCGACTTCCTTCGGATCCGTACGTTCGGACGGAAGCAAGGCGGCGCCGGAGCTGACGATCACCTCCGATCCCCGCTCGCGCAGACAGGCGATCGTCGGCTGCCCCACGCTCCGCACGCCGACCATCCTCCTGCCCATCCCGTGCCGCTCCGATCTCGATTGCCAGTGCGGCGTGTGTTCGGGGCAGACCGATCCGTTTTCTCCCGGCATCTGCCGGAACTTCGGCCCCGGACTGCCCGCCGACTTCGTGTGCCGTCAGACGTTCCTCAACGACTCGAACCTGACCAAGCAGCGTTTCTGGCAGTCCTACACGACGACCCACACGCAGCCCTGGTTCCTCCAGCAATGCAAGACCCCCTCGTGCATCCGGGAAGAGAGGCTCGTTTGCGACAATCCTCGATGAAGCGGTCCGCACTCCACGACGTCGCCCGTGCGTTCCTCGCCCTCGGGCTCGCGGCCTGCTCCACGGGCGCGACTCCGGACGCACCCGGAGTCGGCGTCGCCGGCGGGTCCGGAAACGCGGCGGAAGGCTCCGGCTCGGTCCCCGAGCCCGGCGGTCCACCGGGACTCGGCGGCGCCGGAGGAACCGCGGGCGTGGCCGGATCGTCCGGCGCGGCCGGGACCGGTGGCGCGGGTTCGGGTGGAACGGGTGGCACCGGCACCGCCGGGAGCGGGACGGCCGGTACGGGGAGCGTCGATCCGACTCCGGTCGGAGTCCTCACGGTCCCCGGGCGGGCGTCCACCACGGGAGCCGCGCCGGCGTTCCTGCTCGAGTGCAGGACGGGCCAACACGCGCCGTGGCAAGCGTCCGCGGCCACGCTCTCCGGATTCAACGCGTGCCTCGGTACCCTCGAATTCTCGTTCGGTCCGGTGTCGATCGACTCCGGGGTCCGCGCGGGCGGGCCGCTCGCGAAGACCACGGCCGCCGCCGCGGATCGACTCGAGTGCGGACCGGGTTGTGCGCTCGTGGACGAGCAGATCCTCGCGTTCGACCCGACGAAGGGGAACGCGACGATCGTCTCCGGGCACACGCAGGTTCGGTTCGCCTGGATCGACTCGGAGAAGGCGTTCCGTGCGGAGCCGTACATCCACGCGGACCTCGTAGCGCGTGACGCTTCGGGAAACGTCCTCGACCGCGAGTTCACCGCGGCGGACAGCTGGGCGCTCGTCCAGAGGGACCTGGGCTACTCGATCTTCCGCAAGTTCGGGGACACGTGGCGTGTCACGGAACGCGCCGATCCCATGGCGTCGATGGAGAAGCGGCGCATCTCCCGCACGGGAGCCGTGCCGCCCGTCTTCCCGGACAAGGGGAAAGTGACGTCTTACGTGCGCGTCGGACCCTCGGGCTACCTGAAGGAGATCCGCGACTATCGGTTCCCCGAAGGGATCGTCGCGGCGCGCTTCTCCTGGGAGCCCGCGGGTGACGCGCAACGCGTCACTTCGGTGGAGTTCAACGTGAACGGCACGGAGGCGGCCACCCGAGCGACCATGACCTACGCCGGAACCGCCGCGTCGAGCGTCCTCGAGCAGATCCGGTTCGACGAGAGGAGGCCGTACGTCCTCGCGTGGAACGCGGCGAACCAGATCGAAACGATCGTCGACCCGGCGCTCGACGAGACGAAATACCTGTACCGCGCCGACGGTCGTCTCCGTCGCGTGGAGCATCCGAACCTCAACGACGCGGCGGAGGGCGAGAAGCGCTACTCCGACTACGGGTACTTCGACTGCGCGGGTCAGGCGATCGCGGACGGTCCGACGGCGACGCGCGCATGCCTCGTCTCGGAGGTCGACGACCACGGTTACGCGCACTGGACGCGGTTCGAGAACTTCCCCGGGCTGGCGGGCACTTCGGCCCTGTACGCGAGCCGGACCTGGTCGAGCCCAGGCGAGGCGACGAGCGCCATCACGCGTCGTCGCAACGCCGCGGGTGGCATGACCCTCGAGATTTCCGAAGGCACGAAGGTGACCCGCTTCCTGACGACCGACGACACACCCGCGAATACCTGGGTCGTGGAGAGGACCTCCGGTCCCAAGGTCGACCCGAACGGCGCGACCGAAGGCCCGAAGCCCGTCGCCTCCTCCAAGGTGATGTTCGTCGCGCGCCAGTACGACGAGGACAACATGCTCGTCCGGGAGGTCTCGAACGCCGGAGACACGCGTACCGTGTTCCAGAAGACCGGCCACGGCCCCGTGCCGGGGACCACGTCGACGACGGGGGCCGTCTCCGACGAAGCGTGGTGGGACTCGGTCGGCTGGGCGTCTCGCATGCCGAGGTCGATCACGATCGTCCGGAAGGACGCGACGACGTCCGTCGTACGTGGCGGAGCGACGATCGAGGTCGCGGCGGGAAATGGGGGAGCGCCCGGCGCCGGAGTGTTCACCGTGACGTCGAACGATCCGCACGGCGGGGGCGAGACCGTGAGCGTGCTCGACAAATTCGGTCGGGAAATCGCCAATTCGGCTCCCGGCTCGAAGCCCGGCGCGTGGGCCACGACGAGCTACGACACGCGCGGTGCCGTCGCGAGGTCGTTCGACCCGGCCACCGCGGTGGAGACGATCTTCGAGACCTACCCTTCGGGCAACGCGAAGAAGACGACCCTGAAGCAGTGCGGTACGACCCGATCGGTGACGGACTTCGAGGAGAGCCCCGGGCTCAAGGTGACGACGAAAGCGACGACGGTGACGGGAACGACGAAGCCTTTCACGACGACCGTCCAACACTCCGACTTCCTCGAGAACGGAGCCGCGAGGAAGACCGTCGTCACCTCACCCAACTTCGAACGGACCACGGAGCGGACATTCGCGACCAAGGGATCCATCCAGATCGGGGAAAAGAACACCTACGTGGTCGGCACGAACACGCGAGAAGAAAGCTGGGGTTGGCATGTGCGAGGGTACTGAGTCGGCGTGGCGTCGGTCGAAACGGGCGTCGCGCGGAACGCGGCGGGGCCCGGGAGCACTTCGTTGGTTCCGGATCCTCGGGATCCTTGCCGCGGCGTTCTCTATCCTGTCTCCGTCGCCGGCCTCGGCGGCCGCGGTCGTTCCGGAGCGCATCCCGATCTTCTTCCCCCAGTCGTGGAACCTGCCCCAACACGCGGGGTTCAACGAGCGGTTCATCCAAGAGGTGCTCGGCGGAGACATGACCCACGTGACCAACATCCGTGGACGACTGGCCGTCATGGTTCCCGTCGATCGAACGTTCGTCCGCATCGTCGGAGTCGGGGAGCCCACGGGCCTGCGACCGAGCTGGTTCGCCGCCCAGCAATTCTACGGTCAGAGCAATGCACCGTGGCCGCGATGGGTGGCGGACGACCCGTCGAAGGCCCGCTTCCCGAAGGACATGAAAGCCGCGTACTTCGCCGGCCAAGGGAACAACGCTCACACGGGCTTCGGCATCCAGCAGGCCTTCGCTCGAGGCGTCACGCCCCAGGCCGTCGAGCGAACGGCGTTCGAATTGATGCGGATGGGCGGCGTTCTCGAGATCGATCAGGAGACCCTCCACGCGTACGGGCACCGGTCGACGCCCGGGGAGTTTTCGGTCGTCGCCCTCGACCGAAACCAAGCCTACGACGTCTCCCGGGAATGGCCCGACGATCCGACGGGTGAACTCACACCCAGAGGAAAACCGTACGTGCCGCGACACCTCCGCGGTTGGTACGGCGTCTTCTACAAGGCGAAGAAGAGGGCCCAGAACGTGGCGGCGTACGCGTACGGCGGAGCGATGCGCGCGGGGCGCGTCGCGTCCTCCATGGCGCGGGGAGCGTATGCCGCCGCGCGGTACGCGGCGTGCGAGGAGATCGGTTCGGGACTCTTCTCCAAGGCCGCGTCCAACGCCGCGAACTGGTCCCTCCGTGCGCGCTTCGCATTCGGTGCGGCCCGCATGGCGACCGGCCTGGTCGGTGGGCTCGCGCTCGGATACGCCGTCGAAAAGGGCGTGACGAGCCTCACGGGGAGCAAGGACCTCGGGTTCGCCGTCGGGTACGCCGCGGGAGCGTACGGCGGCTACGCGACCGAGGCCGTGCTTTTCGGTCGGACCGTCGGAAGCCTCGCGCTCCGGTGTTCCCTCTATCTGCTCCCGATCGCCGTGCACATGCACGTCATGTCCGTCCACATCAACGCCCCACTCGAGGAGGCGATGCGCCAAGGCGACAAGGAGGCCGAAGAACTCTACAAAGAGTTCAATTGGGGGCTCGGGCTCGGCGCGCTCTGGTACGGCGTGAAGAACGGCCCGCGATTCTACTACGACACGGTCACGGGCTGGTTCCGCTGACTCACCGGCTGCCTCGTGTCCGGTCCTTCCGGGACACGATCCGTTCGTAAAGCTCGCGCTTCGGGCGCCCGCTCCAGAGCGCGAGCTTCTCGGCGATCGTCTTCGCGTGGAGACCTTGCGCGAGTTCCGCGTCGATGCGGTGATCGACGGCCTCCTCCGTCACCGCCTCCTCGCGAGCGGCGGGATCGTGGGCACCGAGGACGACGACGATTTCGCCCCGCCACTCGCGCGCGTCGGCGGCGAGGGAGCCGACGGTGCCCCGCACGAACTCCTCGTGGATCTTCGTGAGTTCGCGGGCGACCACACACGGTCGTCCGGGCGTGGCCTCCGCGATCTCGACGAGCGTGTCCCGGACACGGTTCGGGGATTCGAAGAGCACCACGGGATCCCGCGTGCGCGCGATTTCCGAGAGGGCCTCGCGCCGGCGGGTCCCGTCCCGTGCGATGAAGCCCACGAACCGGAACCCGCTCTCGCCGCCGATGCCGCTGCCGACCAGCGCCGCGAGGACCGCGCTCGGTCCCGGGACGGGGACGACGCGGATACCGGCGGCGATCGCCGCGCGCGTGAGGGCGTCGCCCGGATCGCTCACGGCGGGCGTTCCCGCGTCGCTCACGACCGCGACGGATTCACCGGATTCGAGGCGCGCCACCAGTCGCGCCACGGTGCCGTCGTCGGAATGGGCGTGCAGCGCTTCGACGGGCTTCTTCGCGATGCCGAGATGCGTGAGGAGTGCACGGGTCCGACGGGTGTCCTCCGCCGCGACGCGATCGACGGACGCGAGGGTGTCCGCCGCGCGTGCGGAAAGATCGGAGAGGTTCCCGATGGGCGTCGCGACGACGTAGAGGACGCCGCGCTCGCTCACTCAGGCCACCTCGGTTGCGTCACCCATCTCCTTGTGGAGATATTCGCGGAGCTGGCCGGTGAGGCGCTGTTCGAGTTGGCGCACGCGCTCCCGGGACACACCGAAGCGATCGCCCAATTCCTGGAGGGTCAGGGGGTCCTCGGCGACGAGACGCTCGTCGAAGATGGCGAGGTCCTTGTCCCGTCCGGCGAGACCCTTGCGGAACGCCGCGAGCTTGTCCTCGAGGAGGGCCTGGAGTTCGCCTCCGGCGAGCAACGCTTCGGGTCCCTCGCCGACGCTCGGGATCATGTCGACGCGTGCGGTGGACCGACCTTCGGAATCGCCGACGGGCGCGTCGAGGGACTTCTCGCTCGCCTGGAGGCGCACTTCCATCTCGCTGACCTCGGCCTCCGAGACGTTGAGTCGTTTCGCGACCTCCTCGTCCGTGGGTTCGATGCCCATGGCCTGGAGCTCCGCGCGCTTCTTCCGGAGGTTGAAGAACAGCTTCCGCTGCGCCTGGGTCGTGCCCAATTTCACGAGGCGCCAGTTGTTCAGGATGTAGCGGAGGATGTACGCGCGGATCCACCAGGCGGAATAGGAGGAGAGCTTCACGCCGCGGTACGGGTCGTACCGCTTCACGGCCTGCATGAGTCCGATGTTCCCCTCCTGCACGAGGTCCATCATGTTCTTGTAGGCGCGGCGGTACTCGTAGGCGATCTTCACGACCAGGCGCAGGTTCGCGGTGACGAGCTGGGCGGCGGCCTTCGGATCGCCGGTCTCGACCAAGCGGATCGCGAGGGCCTGGGTCTCTTCCGGCGTGAGCAGCGGGTGGCGCTGGACCTCGCGCAGGTACTGCGTCATCGCGTCGGCGCGTTCGAGGCCCCGCTCGCGGCTTTCCGTCGCGCGTTTGGCGGGCGCGACCACGTCCGCCTCGACGTCGTCGTCGACGTCGGAGACTTCCACCTCGGAGGCCTCGACGATGTCGTCGTCCGCGTCCCCGTCCGCGGCGCCGTCCTCGGCCCCTACGGGTTCGGCCAGGACGGCCTCGGAATCGTCCGCATCCACGAGCTCCGCTTCGGAAGCCACGGCCTCGATGGGCTCGTCGTCCGAGGGATCCCCTTCGGTCGCGCTCGCGCCCGGCGTGCGCGACGGGGACTTCGTTTTCGGAGACGTCGATTTCTTCCGTGCGGCCACGGCTCTTGCCTAGCACGAGTCGTGCGCGCCCGGGGGGCACGAAGGGGGGACGGGGAAACCGCTCGCGAACCACGGCTCCGCCGGTCGGTCCGTCCCGGAATCGTGTCGGGGTTCGGACAGGGCGGACAGGTGCGAGGGGCCCCGGGGCACCGGATCAGCGGACCCGCGCGAGCACCAAGGTCCACGGGAAGGACGTCGCGCGTCGGACGACGGCGACGCGGGACGCGACGAACCGTTCGAAACCTTCCGGTGACCACGCGTTGACGTGCCCGGGATGGTTGCCGCAGCGGCGCACGTACTTCCCGCGGGCGAAGTTCGCCCACCGGAACCAGGGCTCCCACGGAACCGTCACGAGGAGCCGATCCCGACTCGCTCGCGCGAGTGCGTCGAGGAGCGGCTCGGGTGGCGCGACGTGTTCGAGCACCTCCGTGCACACGACGAGATCGAAGCGTCGCCCCTGGTCGGCGATCTGCATGGCGTCGCGCACGTCGAACGTCGCCCCGGGACACCGGCTCCGTGCGAGGGCGATCGCGCGCTCCGACGTGTCGATGCCGTGGAGCGCGATCCCGGGGAACGCGTCGAGGAGGGCACGGGCGAAGTACCCTTCGCCACAGCCGACGTCGAGCACGTCCGCGAACGGCGCGTCGGCCACCATCCTCGTCGCACGCGCATGGAAGCGTGCCACGAGCCCGCGGAGCACCGGGTTCGCGCTCTCGTGTTTCTGCTCGTTCGACGAACGTGCCGGCGACGTCACGGAGCTCGCGACGCCTCGCGTTCGCGCCCGACGGTTCCTTCCTCGTGGCGGACGATCTCGCGCACGACCGTGGACGAACGCGAACGACTCAGGAACACGACGAGTTCGGCGATGAGCCCCGTCGCCATCGTCTGGACACCCACGACCACGAGCAACACGCCGAGGATGAGGAGAGGTCGATGTCCCACGGCCTCGCCACGGATCTTCAGGAACGTCATGTACAGGCACACGGCGAAGCCCGCGAACCCGACCATGAATCCGACGCCACTGAAGAAGTGCGAGGGCTTGTTGTCGAACTTGAGGAGGAACCACACCGTGACGAGATCCATGGCGCCCCGGAAGAACCGCGACGTCCCGAACTTGCTGACGCCGTGCGCCCTCGCGTGGTGTTCGACGACGATCTCGTCCACGCGGAAGCGCTGCATGTGCGCGAGCGCGGGGACGAAGCGGTGGAGCTCGCCGTAGATCCTCACGTTGTCCGTCACGATGCGTCGGTACGCCTTGAAGCCGCAATTCACGTCGCGCAGACGCAGCCCCGTCAACGCACGGACCATGGCGTTGAACGCGCGGGACGGGAGCACCTTGTGGAACGGATCCTTGCGATGCTGCTTGAAGCCGGAGACGACGTCGAAGCCGGCCTCGATGCGCTCGAGGAACCGCGGAATTTCCCGGGGTTCGTCCTGGAGGTCGGCGTCGAGAGTCACGACGATGTCGCCGCGCGCGTCCTCGAACCCGGCGGCGAGTGCGGCACTCTTGCCGAAGTTGCCGCGGAGACGCAGGAGGCGCACCTCCTCGAACCGCGTCGTGAGGGCGCGGACGCGCTCGGCGCCGCCGTCGGTCGAACCGTCGTCCACGAAGACGATCTCGAAGGTCCGTGCCGGTCCGAGCGTCGTGCGCAGCACGTCGTCGAGCCGGCGATGGAGCTCCTCCAGGGTCGCCTCTTCGTCGAAGAACGGGATGACGCAGGTCACGTAGGGGAGGGCACTCACCGAGTCCTTGGATATCCGAGAACGGCCGAGGACGCCGAATCCGCTGCAGAATCGGTTCGGGTCCGAGCATGCCCCGTCGGCCGCGTTCCCGTGGAACGGTGTCGGCGTTCGGACAGTCGCGGGGGTCGGGTTGACACGGGAGACGAAGGCACCGACGATCGGCCCGAGCGCATGCCCCCCGACCGCGATTCGAGTGCGCCGCCCGCGGACAAGGCCGCACTTCGCCTGACCGACGATGATTTCGCGACCTACCGCACCGAACGGGCGGGGTCGTCGGCGTTCGCCGCGCAGCGGAACGAGCTCAAGCGCAGGATGCTCACCTGGGCCAGCGACGTCGTTTCCCGCCTCGAATCCCTCGGTGTCTCCATGGACGTCTCCGCCACGGACGACCAACCGAGCCCGAGGAACGGGCGTCGGGTGACGTCGCAGCGCGTGTACTTCTGGAGGCACGCGGGGGCCCGCGCGCGCCTCGAGACCGTACTCGAGGAGCGTCGGGGCCTCGCCTTCGAATTCGGCAACACGGTGCCCCACACGAGTCACGTGTACCTCGCGCTGACGCTCGACGAGGCGGCGGTGTCCGTGAGTCTCGAACTGCATCCGGAGGCCTGGCTCGACCTCAAGAACTTCCGCGCGCGTCTCAACGAACCCGTGCGGGCCCTGGAATTCGAGGTCGCCCTCGACGCACTCCCCGAGCAGTTCACCATGGGCCTCACCACCGACGCCGACGATGCCGTGCGGCCGAGCGCCCAGCACCAGAAGGCGGACACGGTACGATCGGTGATGGAGCGCGCCATCGTCGAGCAGGCCGGGCTCTGGGTGGGGTGGACCATCCCGCGGGCGGTGGCGGTCGACCACACCGAGATCGTGGACGAACAGCTCGAGGACGCGCTCGTCGCCCTCGCCCCGGTGTACCGGCTCGTGGCGTGGGCGAGCGACAACGATCTCCTCGGCATCGACCGGAAGCGTGCGCCCGTCACCCACGGCCAGGCGAAGGACATCGCCCGCGCGTCCAGGGAACGGGCCGCGCTCGTCGCCAGCCAGCGCGTCTCGGGCAAGGGAAAGAAGGGCACCGGACGTCACGGGACCCCGAAAGGGCCCCGTGCGAAACGGGCCGGCGACCCGGAGGCGTCGCGCACGCGGCGGGACGGTCCCTATGCCGAGCCCACCCGGGACGACGACGCGCGCGCCGGGGAGCGGGACCGGGACGCGACGCCCATGCCGCCGCCGGCATTTCCCAAGGCCATGCGTGCCCTCCGGTCGTTTCCCAAGCGTCGGGGCCCCGCGGCGGACGTCGATCCCAGCGCGGCGGTCGAGAAAGGCGTGAACGTTCACGTGCTCGAAGGCCCGTTTTCCGGTAAACGCGGCATCGTGCAAGAACTCGATGGAAAGGGGGGCGCACGCGTGATGCTCGGCCTCCTCGCCATGTGGATCCCGGTCCGGGACCTCGTCGCCGTCCGTGAAGGACAGGGGCGGAACCTTTTCGCGACCTCGCACAGAAAGCGTCGCCCGGGTCGATGACCGCAGCCGCACGGAATGCCGAGTCCCGCGAGCTCGAAGCGCTCGCGGCGACGTCCGAGACCATCACCCTCCGTTCGCTCTTCGCGAAACACGCGAACGCGTACGTCTTCGGTGCGGTGGTTCTCGCGATCTTCCAGTTCTGCATGAACCGCATCGACTGGCTGTCGAAGGCCGCCGTCGATCGCATCTTCTCCGAGTCCGGGACGGGGGACGCGCGCGGCGTCGCGCTCGCGATGCTGGGCCTCGCGGTGATCGCCTTCGTCGCACGCGTGGCGAGCCGCTGGTTCATCTTCAACGCCGGTCGCGACGTCGAATACGAACTCCGCGCGATCCTCCTCGCGCGGCTCCAGCGCCTGGGCACCGCGTTCTACCGCACGATGTCCTCGGGCGAGATCATGAGCCGTTCGACGAACGACCTCGTGCAGGTCCGGCTCCTGTACGGATTCGGCGTCCTGAACCTCGTGAACGTCGTCTTCGCCTTCGCGAGCGCGCTCCAGGTCATGCTCGTCATCTCCCTCAAGCTGTCGCTCGCCTGTCTCGCGAACCTGCCGCTCGTCATGTTCGCGTCGCGGACCATGGGCAAGCAGATGTACACGCGCATGAAGGCCAACCAGGAGACGCTGGGGCGCATGAGCGAGTTCGTGCAGTCGAACGTCGCCGGCACCCGCGTCATCCGGAGCTTCGCCCTCGAGAAGGCGCAGCTCGCGCGCTTCGAAGTGACGAATGCCGCGTACCTCGAGGCGAGCCTCGGTCTCGCGCGGGTTCGCGGCGCCATGTTTCCGCTCATGGGCGCGGGGGCCGCGATCGGCCTCCTCGTGTTCTTCTGGTACGGCGGGACGTTGCTCGCGGCGGGCCACGCCGGCGGAGGCCTGAGCGAAGGCGACTTCTTCGCGTTCTGGCTCGCGCTCCTCCGCATGACGTGGCCCATGATCGCGCTCGGATTCTCGATCTCCATGGTGCAACGCGGCCGTGCCGGCTTCGTCCGCATCAAGGAAGTGTTCGACGCGATGCCCGAGGTTTCCGACGGGCCGGAGAAGGCTCCCGCGACCACCCACGGCGACGTCGAGGTCCGCGGGCTCTCGTTCGCGTACGGAAAACGCCGGGTGCTCGACGGTGTCTCGTTCTCCGTGCCTTCGGGCACGTCCGTCGCCATCGTCGGTCGCACGGGCTCCGGCAAGTCGACGCTCGCACTCCTCCTCGCGCGCCTCCTCCCCACGCCCGAGAAGACTGTCTTCGTGGATGGACACGACGTCACGCGGCATCCGCTCGCCTGGGTTCGCGGCCACATCGGCTACGCGCAACAGGACGCGTTCCTCTTCTCGACCACCGTCGCCCGCAACGTCGGCTTCGTGTTCGACGACCCGGATTCCGACGAAGCGCTCGAGAAGGTGCGTGCCGCCACCGTCGAAGCCCACGTGAAGGACGAACTCGACGAGCTGCCCGAAGGCATCGACACCGTCGTCGGCGAGCGGGGCGTCCAGCTCTCGGGCGGCCAGAAGCAGCGCGTCGCCCTCGCGCGCGCCCTCGTGTGGAAGCCCAAGGTCCTCGTCCTCGACGATCCGTTGAGCGCCGTCGACGCGAAGACGGAAGCCTCGATCCTCCAGGCCATCGAGCGGCAGGCCGCCGAACGCACGGTCGTCCTCGTGACCCACCGGGTGGCCGCGGCCGCGCGGTGCGATCGCATCGTGGTGCTCGACGAAGGGCGCATCGTCGAACAGGGCACACACGACGAGCTCGTGAAGGCCAAGGGGATCTATTCGCTCTTCGCCGAAGAGCAGCGGATGGCGCGCGAACTCGAGGAGCTCGGGGGCCCGAAGGCGAACGGCGGCAGCGTGGCTTCCGGGGAGGCGTCGTCGTGAGCGCCGGGACCGGAGGGACCACGGAGGTCACGAAGCCGAAGGGCCCCGTGCAGCCGCAGGCCAAGAAGAGCCGTGGCGCCGAGAAGGTGGCGGCGTTCCACGAGGAAGCCGCCATGGGCAAGGCGTACGACACACGCCTGCTCGCGAGGCTCTGGCCCTACGTCAAGCCGCACTCGAAATTCGTCGTGATCTCCATCGCGATGCTCTTCGTCCTCATCGCGACGAGCCTCGTCCGTCCGCTCGTCATGGGCGAGATCGCGAAGGACGCGAACGCCCGGAACGCCCCCGCCGTCTTCCACGACGGCGTCGTGATGGCGGCGCTGATGATCCTCGTGCAGGTGCTGACGTTCGCGCAAACGTACGCGATGCAGCTCGCCGGGGCGCGTGCGATGAGCGATTTGCGCGCCGCCATCTTCCGTCACCTCCAGCGGATCAGCCTTCGTTTCCTCGACAAGACGCCGGTCGGTCGTCTCGTGACGCGTGCCACGAACGACGTCGACGCGCTCGGCGAGCTCTTCGCGTCGGCCGTCTTCAACGCCGTGGGCGATCTCGTCTCTCTCGTCGGGATCGTCGTCATGATGGTCGTCCTCGACTGGCGGATGTCCCTCATCTCGTTCGCTTCGTTGCCGCTCGTCGGCCTCCTCGTGAACTTCATCCGCAAGCGCTCGCGCGAAGCTTTCCGGGACATCCGTTCGAAGACCGCACGTCTCAACGTCTTCCTCAACGAGCAGGTGAACGGCATCGCGGTCGTGCAGGCGTTCAGTCGCGAGCGGGCGATGGCGACGGAGTTCGACGAAATCAACCTCGCGTACCGCGACGCCAACAAGCGGTCCATCTACTACGAAGCCGTTCTCGACGCGGCCATCGAGATGGTGAGCACCGTGTGCATCGCGAGCGTGCTCTGGTGGGCGGGCGTCGCGCACGCGATGGCCAAGGTGGGGGACGGCGCGGTGACGTTCGCGCTGGTCGTCACCTTCACGCAGTACATCAAGCAGTCGTTCGAACCCATCAGCATGCTCTCGCAGCGGTACACGTTGCTCCAGAGCGCCATGAGCGGCGCCGAACGCATCTTCGAATTCCTCGACACCGCGGAACTCGAACCCGAGACCGACGCGAAGGCCCTCGAGTCCGCCGACACCGCCGCCGAGGAAGCCGTCGCTCTCGATCACGTCGACTTCGAATACAAGCCGGGCGTGCCCGTCCTCTCGGACGTCTCGCTCACGGCGAAACGTGGCGAGAAAATCGCGCTCGTCGGAGCGACCGGTGCGGGGAAGAGCACGGTGCTCTCGCTCCTCCTCCGGCTGTACGAACCGAACGCCGGCGACGTCCGCGTGTTCGGCAAGAACGTGCGCGAGTACGACCGCAACGTGCTCCGGAGCCTCTTCGCAGTCGTGCCGCAGAGCGTGTTCCTGTTCGCGGGAACGGTGGCCTCGAACGTCGCGATGGGCGACGACGCTCCCGATCTCGCGCGCGTCGAGACGGCACTCCGCCGCATCGACGCCTACGACCTCTTCATGCGTCGCGAGGGTGGACTCGGGGCGCGCGTGGACGAGATGGGGGCGAACTTCAGCGCCGGCGAACGGCAGCTCCTCGCGTTCGCGCGGGCCCTCTATTCGAACGCGCCCATCCTCGTGCTCGACGAGGCGACGGCCAGTGTCGACTCCGACACCGAAGCGCGCCTCCAGGTCGCGCTCGACGCGGTCATGGAAGGGCGCACGTCCGTCGTCGTGGCGCACCGCCTCTCCACCATCAAGGCCGCCAACCGCATCGTCGTCTTCCACAAGGGCCGTGTGGCCGAGTGGGGCACCCACGACGAGCTCGTGGCGAAGAACGGCGTGTACGCCCGCCTACACCGGCTGCAGTTCGCCCAGGACGAGGCCGCCCATCTCGGCCAAACCCCGCCCCCGGGCTCGCCGGAATCGCTCGCGTCGCCCGTGCGTTCGGGGTAACGCATGGACGTGACGACGGCCGACGAACCGAGCGAGCACCGCATCCCCGCTCCCCGGGAGAGCGAGCCCCGGCTCGGGAGCGTGCCGCGGGTCCTCCGGCCCCGTCGGGCCGCACCTGCCGACGCGGTCCGTCCCACGCGGGCGGAGATCAACCTCGAGGCGCTCCGTCACAATCTCCACGTGACGCAGAAGCACGCGGGACGGGCCCACGTCTGGCCCGTTCTCAAGGCCGACGGATACGGCCACGGCGCCCCCGCCGTCGCCCGCACCTTGGAGCGCGCGGGCGCACGGGGCTTCTGCGTCGCGCTCCTCGAGGAGGCCATCGAGCTCCGCGATGCCGGCATCCGCACGCCCATCCTGGTCATGGGAGGGTACTACGGTGGGGCCTACGCCGAACTGCTCGCGCGGGAGCTCGTTCCCGTCGTCTACGACGAGGCAGGTCTCGAAGGGTTCGCCCGACTCGTCTCCGCGGGGGACGTCGAAGGTCCCGTCGGCGTGCACCTCAAGGTCGACACGGGCATGGCCCGTCTCGGCGTCACGCTCCGGGAGTTGCCGAAGTTCGCCGATCGCCTCCTCGCCCGCCCGGAGGTCCGCGTACGCGGGCTCATGACGCACCTCGCCCAGGCCGACTCCGCGACCCTGGACGACACGCGCGTGCAGTTGGGGCGCTTCGACGAGGCGAGCGCGCTCCTGGCTTCCCGCGGCATCCGCGCCGAAGTCCGCCATGCGGCGAACAGCGCGGCGCTCCTCCGCGGCGAAGGCACGTTCGACGCCGTGCGGCCGGGGATCGCGATCTTCGGCCACACGCCACGTCTGCCCGGTGGACCCGGAGTGGCCCTCGGCGAACGCCTTTCCACCGAGCTCCGCCCGGTGATGCGCGTCCGCACGGAGGTGGTCGCGTTGCGCGACCTCGCCGTGGGCGAGAACGTGGGCTACGGCGGGACGTTCACGGCCACGCGACCTTCGCGCATCGCCACCATCCCCATCGGATACGCCGACGGCTACTCGCGCGCGCTGTCGAACAAGGGGGCGGTCCTCGTGCGCGGTGCGCGGGCGCCCCTCGTGGGTGTCGTGTCGATGGACATGGCGATGATCGACGTCACGGACCTTCCGGGTGTCACGTTGCGGGACGAAGCCGTCGTCCTCGGCGCGCAGGAGGGCCCCCTCGGCAAGGACGTTCTCTGGGCCGACGAACTCGCGGCCCTCGCCGGCACCATTCCTTGGGAGGTGCTCACGTCGATCTCGCGCCGTGTCCCGCGATTCTACCGTGAGCCCTGAGGACCACGCCTCTCCCGGAGCGCGTCGCCGCTTCGTCCTCGAACACACCGCGCCGGGGAGGCCGGTGCTCGTGCCGGAGATCCCGCTCCGCATGGGCACCGAGGTCACGCCGCTCTGGTCGGCGACGGAGGAGTGGCTCCGCGCGCGGGACGTGCCCGTTCCGTTCTGGGCGTTCGCGTGGCCGGGCGGGCAGGCGCTCGCCGCGTTCGTCCTCGATCATCCCGCGCTCGTGCGCGGACGCCGCGTGCTCGATTTCGCCACAGGCTCCGGGCTCGTCGCCCTCGCGGCGATCCGAGCGGGCGCGGCACGGGTCACGGCCGTCGATCTCGATCCGTTCGCCGTCGCGGCCGCGAAGGTCAACGCGGACGCCGCGGGGCTCGACCTCGACGTCGTCGCGGTCGACCTCTTGGGAGATTCACCGCCCGACGTGGATCTGATCCTCGCCGGGGACGTGTTCTACGACGCCGCCATGGCACGTCGGGTGGACGCGTGGTTCCTCGCGTGTGCGCGTGCGGGGCGCCAGGTCGTCGTGGCGGATCCGGGGCGCCGGTACATGCCCACCGCCCACTACCGAGCTCTCGCGGCGTACCGTGTCCCGACGACCCTGGAGCTCGAGAGCACCCGCGAGCGGATCACCACGATCCACGAAGTCGCGCTCGAATCCTGAGTGTGCACCTCGTCGCCGTCCGGGGCGACCATGGGGAACGTCAGGGCCGCGGATCGTCCCGCAACCAGAGGGAGACGTCGAGTCGGGTGGCCGGTGCGTGGAGCGCCTTGCGGTGGGCGACTTCGGTGAATGCTCCGCGTACTCCGGCCGGGATCCGGTGGACGCACGCGATCTCGATCACGATGGCGTCCGGCGGCGGGCCGGCCTCCCCGGCGCCCGGGACCATGGGCTTCGGGAACGTGGACCGCGTCGGGCCGAACATCGGGACGCGCATCGCCGCGAGAGGGTAGAGGCCGTCCGCGTACGTCGTGCCACAGCCGTAGAACTGCACGGTTTCGAGGGGATTCGACGTCGGTCGTCGTTCCGGCATGGTCGCGACCTCGAAGGCGCCGACGCTTCGCCGACCGAAGGTCTCCTTCGTCGCGAACCGGAAGAACACGAGGTCCCCGGCGATGGAGTCCCAGCCCTCGCTCTCGCCGCGCTTCCAGACGACGTGCGTCGCTCCGAGGGAGGTGAGCGCGTCGAAGGTCTCGCCCGGCGTCCCGTGCCTTCCGTAGCTGATGCCGAACTGCCAGGCGTTCCAGTCGTTGATCGTCTCGCGTGCGAGTCCGAGATGATCGTGGTCGTCGTGGAGGAGTACCCGCGCGCGCTCGGGCAGGGACGCCCCGATGGTGGTCCACGGCTCGAACGCGGCGAACCGCGTCGGAGTCGGGTACATGGTCGACCCGAGGAGCGCCATCGTGCGGAGGAACGGCGAACCGCCGATCATCGCGTGGGTTCCCACGAACGCGACGTCCGCGCCCCAGACGATCTGGAACGCGACGAGCGCACCGGTGACGAGACGCAGCGCTCCACCCGCGCGGAACGCGAGCACGAGCGCCACCGCGGTCACCGCGGCCATCCAGGGAACGAGGGTCTGGAGGTACCGATCCTGGTGATGGATCCAGTACCAGACGAACAGCGCCACGTGGACGAGGGTCGCGAGGCCGATGGTCCGCCACGACCTTCGCGCGCCGACGAACAGCGTCGGCACGAGGATCGTGAAGAGCGATCCGAACACGGGGACGTCCTTGTGGTAGCGCGGGTAATCGTTGGGGACGAACGAGAAGGTGACCAAGTTCCGCAACGTGCGGAGCACTCCCGCGAAGGAGCGGGGCGGGCGCCAGAACTGGTAGTCCTGGTAGCCCCACACGAAGAGGTTCGCGGCGTCCTCGGTCCACGGACGGAGCGTCAGCCGCGAGAAGGACGACGGATAGATCGGATCCCCGTACCAGACCCAGTTCTTCGCCCAGAACGTGGACGAAAGGACGACACACGTCACGAGGACGACGAGCGGCGTTCCGAGGAGACGCATTCCACGAGCGCCCTCGCCGCGACGCACGAACGCGACGGCTCCCGCCAGGACCGCGAGCGCGAGCACGGGACCGAACATGAGCAGACCCGTGAGTTTGCTCATGGCCGTTCCCGTCGCCATGACCGCCGCGAGGAACCCGTGGCGGGGCGAGAAATCCCGGAATCCACGCACGAGGGCGAGGGCGAGGGGAACGGTGAACAGCGCCGCGACGTGATCCGCGCCGCCCGAGACGTTCGAGTCGTAGAGGAAGACGCCGGGGAAGAGGAAGCGTACGGCCCAGAGGTGGCGCGCGTGCGTGCGCGGGAGGAGCTTCCGCACGAGCGGGGCGATGGAGAGCGTCGTGGCGACGAACACCACGAACTCCATGTGGGCGGCGAGTTCGGCGCGATCGAAGATGCCTCCGAACGGCATCGTGAACGCCCAGGTGTAGACGTACGTGGCGAGGTGGGGGTTGGTCTCGACCGTCCAGCCTTCGCCGAACCGTCGCACGCCGTGGGTCACGGCGTACTCCTCCGCGAGCGCGAAGTGTTTCCAACGCGAGTCGAACTGCACGTTGTCGGGCGTGAACAGCTGGAGGTACACGAGCGCGAAGCCGACGAGTCCGAACGCGAGGAGGGCGACGTCCCTCCAGGACGGGTCGAGGGATCGCGGTCGTGCGGAGGCGATCCGCCGGGCCACGCGACGGAGCGTGCGGAAGAGTGGGCGCGCACCGATCGCGCCCATGCCGACCGGGACGAGGACGAAGAACGTCGTGCCGAACGCGTGGAGGAGGCCCGCGACCGACGCCACGAGGTAATAGGCGAACACGCCGGTCGCGAAGGACGTGGCGAGCTCCTCCCGGAGCGGCAGTCGCGATCCCACGACGCGACGGACGATCGCCGTGCCCGTCGAGAGGCAGCCGAAGGCCCACGCGAGCGCGAGTGCCCCGTAGCCCGCGTACCGCCACGAGAGCCACTGCGCCACCGGTTCGCGCTTCCCGGCGACGACGACGAACCCCGCGAATCCCACGACGATGAGGAGCAGTCGGAGTCGATCGGAGGTGGATTTCGTCACGGATCCGCAGTCTGCCGAAGTCGTGGGCGTTGGTCACCTCGAACGGTCGAATTCGTCCACGACCGCCGATTCACGACGATTTACGCGGTTTGGGCGGGAGAGTAGGCTCCGCGGCCATGGCCGCGAAGGGCTCCACGAGCGACGTCGAGGAGGACGACGGACCGAGTTTCTCGGATCGCCTCGTCGCGCCCGCGCTCGGCCTGCTGGAGGACCTGGGAGAAACACTGACCCTCGCCGCGCAGGCGGGATCATGGCTCGTCCGACCGCCGTTCCGCGTCGCGCAGTTCCTCACGGCGCTCAGTTTCATCGGGGCCGAGTCCACGTTCATCGTGGGTCTCGTGGGACTCTTCACGGGGATGGCCTTCACGGTCAGCGTGATCGTCGGCTTCCGGCAGTTCTCCGCCGAGGGCATGGTCGGCGGCGTCGTGGCACTCGCCCTCTCCCGGGAACTGGCACCCGTCCTCGCCTCGGTCGTCGTCACCGCGCGGGCCGGAAGCACCATGGCGAGCGAGCTCGGCAACATGCGCGTCACCGAGCAGATCGACGCCATCACCACCATGGGCGTCAGTCCGATCCAGTACCTCGTCGTCCCGCGTATCGTGGCGACGACGGTGATGCTGCCGTTCCTCGCGCTCCTCTTCGGCGTCTCCGGCATGTTCGGCGCGTACCTCGTCGCCGTGGTCATGCAGAACATCGATCCCGGCATCTTCTTCGACAAGATCAAGCAGTTCGTCCAGTTCAGCGACATGCGCATGCTCTCGGTGAAGAGCGCCATCTTCGGACTCATCGTGAGCCTGATCTGCTGCAAGAAGGGTTTCCACGCGTCGGGCGGAGCGCGGGGCGTCGGCGAGGCGACGGCGAAGGCGGTCGTCGCGAGCATCGTCGTCATCTTCGCGGCGGACTACGTCGTCACGAGCCTGATGACCGATCTATGAACCGCCGTTGGGTCGTCGCGACCGTCCTCGCGGTCGTTTCCGTCGTGCGCCCGGCGGCGGCCGATCCGGATCCCCGTCGGGATCGCGGGTTCCCCAGACCCGTCGCGGCAGCCATCGCCGTCGTGCCCGGTGCCGTCGTCCACGGACTCGGTCGGTACGCCACGGGAGACACGCGCACGGGCCATCGTTTGCTCCTCGCCGAAGGACTGGGCGTCTCGGCGTTCGCCCTCGGCGGTGCCGGCCTCCTCGGAACGGGGGCGTCCCGTCACACCGTGGCGCCGTTCGCGGCGCTCGTGGGACTCGGCCTCGGCACGTTCTTCGCGACGTACCTCGCCGACGTCGCGGCCACGTCGCTTCCGGAGGGCACCCTCGGGCGGGCGCAACGCACGCTCCCTCTCTTGGAAGTGCACGCGGGTGTGCGCGTCCTCCACGATCCGACCGCGTCGTACGGCGTCCTCGCCGTCCAAGGGTTCGATCTCCGCTCGGGGCGCTTCCGCGTCTCGCCCGAAGCGTCCGTCGCTCTGGACGACGCCCACGGACGCTACGACGTCGGCGCGGCGTGGCGATTCCTCGGGCCCACCGAAGGGCGACGCCGATCGCAGGACGGGACCTTCCTCGACGCCGAACTCGACGTCCTCCACGTGAGGGCGATCTCGGATCGTACGGTCTCCACTTCCGGCGTGCTCTCGCTCCACGGCCGGTACGATCTGGCACGCGTCGGTCGGAGCCTCGCCGGCACGTTCGCCGAGGGAGCCCTCGGATGGGGCCTGCAGCGCGTGGGGTACGCCGCGCCGGCCGCCGAGCCGGACGCCATCGACGTGTTCGACATGCGCGTCGCGTTCGGCGTCTACCACGGTCGTCGACGGGCCCCGTTCGGCGAGACGAAGGTGACCTACGATCACAGACGGGACACGCTCGTCGGAGGCATGAAGGTTCCCGGGCGTGCGGCGGGAATCCTCGGGAGCGTGGGACTCACGTCCCGTGTCTACGTGACGCCCCGTCTCGGCGTCGCTGCCGAAGTGGCGGTCGGTTCGGCGTGGATGGGGGGACTCTCGATCCTGTGGAGACCGGAGGCGGCACCATGATCGCGTGGCGGAAGGGAATCGGCGCCGTCGCCGTGGTGGCGACGACGTCCATGGCGTGCACGGGCGTCACGCGCGAGCGGACGGAGGAAGAGGCGGCCATCGGGAGCACGAGCGCCCCCGGGATCGCGATCCGCGTGGCCGACGGCCTCGCCGCGCTCCGCGACGGCACGCTCGACCGGATCCATCTCCGCGCGGGAGCGCCGGCCATCGACGTGCACGTCGAGCTCGCCAACGCCCCGGAGACGTTCCACTTCGAGATCGACAACGTGCTCCCCGACGCGCGTTGCACGGCGATCGCGGGGGACGGCACCTCGCTCTTCGTGAAGGCCGAGGCCCGCGGCCGGAGCCTCGACAAGACCTGCGACGTCTCCATTCCCCGCGAACTCGGCCCCGCCGTCACCCTCGACCTCCACGTCGCCTCCGACGACGACGGGAGCGCCGAGCCGTTCACCTTCGGCCTCCTGGCCGACGTGCAGGAAGCCGTCGGAGAGGTCGACGCGATCTACGCGCGCATGGGCGAGGAGGCCGACCTCCGGTTCGTGCTGTTCAGCGGCGACCTGACGCGGGGAGGCTCCCGGGAGGAACTCCTCGAGTTCGAGAGGCACGAAAAACGCCTGGACGTGCCTCTCTACGCCACGCTTGGCAACCACGAGCTGGGCTCCGACCGCGTCCATTTCCACGACCTCTACGGCCGCGGCAACTACAGCTTCGTGTACCGGTCCACCCGATTCACGCTCCTCGATTCGGCGTCCGCGACGATCGACCCCGCGATCTACGACCGACTCGACGCGTGGCTCGGTGCCGGTCGCCACGGCGTGCACGTCGTGGCGATGCACGTGCCTCCGTTCGACCCTTCCGGGTTCCGCAACGGCGCGTTCGCGAGCCGTTCGGAGGCCGCGAAGCTCCTCGAACGACTCGCCGAGGGTCGTGTCGACCTCACGTTGTACGGGCACGTCCACTCGTATTACGCGTTCGCGAACGCCGGGATTCCCGCGTACATCTCGGGCGGCGGTGGCGCCATTCCGGAGCGTCTCGACGGCATCGGACGGCACTACATGAAGTTCCACGTCGACCCGATCCGGGGCGTGCGCGACGCCACGGTCGTTCGCGTCGATTGAGTCGCGGCAGGGAACGACGGCCGACGACGACGCGTCAGCGCGCCGGATCCGGAGCGGATGCGATCCGACGGAGGACGACGATGCCGTGGGCTTCGGAGACGTCGACGTATTCCCCCGACGAACGCACCTGACGGAAGCGTGCGAGGTCGGGCGGCTCCATCGTCCGGAGCTCCGCGACGATCCATTCGGACACGTTCCCGGACTCGAAACGCATCGCCCCCGGCCGCGTCGACGCGTGGGGACCGACCGAGTCCGAGAGCGCCAGCGACGCCTCCGTCGGAATCGAGCGGAGCACTTCGCGGAGGTGCGCCACGCGTGCGCGGTCGCCTTCCGTGACGTACTTCAGGAGGGGCTTGTTGCCCGGCGCCAACGCGACGTTGTGCCCGAGCGAACCGAAACGCATGGCGACGAGTACGCTCGCCACGGTCATGGCGACGACCACGGGGCGAATCGCACGCGCGCCTTCGTTGCCGACGATTCCCCGCAGCCTCGATCGTCCGAAAGCTTCGACGGCGAACACGTTCGAGACGCACACCGCGGGGACGAGGACGACGGGGTATTGAAGGTCGGGCGAGTACTGGATGGCCCTCGACGAGAGGAGCGTGAAGGCGGTGCCGTAGAGGAAGAGGAGCCGGGACCGACCCCCGAACAGGAGCGGGAACGCGAGGAGAGGTCCGAACACCTTCGCCAGGAAGAGGAGTCGGTCTTCCGAGAGGATGCGCGACACGACGAACGAAGGATTCGTCAGGATGGACGCGAAGAGCGCGGGCGCGCCCTTGCCTTCGGGAATGAGGCCCGCGAATCTTCCGGAGTACGAGTATGCGTCGCTGCCGTGCATGAAGAGGTCGGGGTGCGGCATGAACCGGTGCTTCACGACCCAGAGCCACGCGAGCGCGGAGACGGACACGACGAGAGCCTTCTTGGCGCCGTAGCCCCCGAACGCGGCGAATGCCATGGTGGCGGTGAGGAGGAGCGCCATGTCCTCCCGAACCGTGACGAGCAACGCGCACACGATCGACAGAGCGACCCTCGAACGGACCTCCAGGAGCCACACGATCCAGGGGATGAACGGCGCGGACAGGGTGAGCGAGTGGAAGTCGTACAGCGTCGCGCCCTGGAGCGCGGGCTGGAGGAGGTAGAGGCTCGCGAGGAAGAACGCGACGACGCGATCCCCGATGCGACGTTCGGCGAGCCAGAACAAGGGAAGGGCGCCCGACGCCACGAACACCTCCTGGATCACGAACAGTGTCTTCGTCGTCGGGAAGAGGCCGTAGAGGGGAGAGAGTCCGATCAGGATCGGATCGAAATGGGCCCCGGCGTGGTTGCCGCCCTTCACGAAGTTGGTCGCGAGACCCATGCCCTGGCTCGCGTTCGACAGGATCGATTCGTAGATCGCGAGGTCGAAGATGCGCGTGAGCATCCCCTCGTGCCGCAGGATCGCGAGGTGCACGTGCCATGCGCCCCAGGCCGAAGCCGCGAGCACGGTCAGTGCGATCGCCGCGGACCGTGGGACGTCGCGGAGCGCCGCGCGACCGAACCACGAGGGGTGAGCGAGGCCCACGGTCACGCCGGTGGCGACGAGGAACAGGAGGGTCGTCTGCGGATGGTAGGTCTCGGGTCGGTCCGGCCCGAACGCGGCGAACAAGAACGGCGTGGCGAGGAGCGGGAGTCCGGCGCGGTTCGGCCCATGGAAGGTGCCGAGCGCCGCGCGGAGTCGTCCTGCCTCGTCGTCGTCCGGACTTTCGCGGTACGTGCGGACGGCGCGGAACCCGTGGAACAGCGCCGCCACGAGGACCGTCGCCGCGACCACGAGCACCAGACGGTAACGCTCCTCGCCGGTCTGCACGTTGGTGAGGGTGTCGTACCGGCCACGGAGCGACACTGCACCGACCGTCACGCCCGCTCCGACCGCTTCCAGGAGGGCGAGGACGACGGCACCCAACGGCAGGGCGAGGATCCGTTCGATGCGCGCCTCGACGCCGTCCGAGCCGCCGTTCATCGCGTCCGGGAGCGACGACCCGAGGGTCGGAGGAAGGCGGGGGAGAGGACCATTTCCGGTGTCACGTACCTCCGTGATACCAGAGACTGTGCGCTCTCGCTCGAACCCGGGGACCGCGTCGTCCGCGAACGAGGCCGGTCCGTGAAATCGCGGACGGTGCGCGTCCTCTTCGCGGTCGCCGTCTCGGCCGTCTTCCTCGCGCTCGTGCTCCGGGGTGTGGATCCGGGTGCGTTGCGATCCACCTTCGTGGGCCTCGATCGGACGAAGCTCGTCGTCGCGTGGGGGGCCGCGTTCGTCGTCGTCACGTTGCGGAGCGTCCGATTCGCCGTCCTCGCCCGTACACCCCACGTGCCCACCTGGGCCGCGACGACCGTGCAGAACTTCGCCAACCGCGTCCTGCCGCTCCGGCTGGGCGAGATCGCCTACCCGTGGATGATGGAACGCTCGACCGGGCTCGGCTTCGCCGACGCCGTGATCGACGTGGTGTTCGTCCGTCTCGTCGATCTCTGCGTCGCCGTGACGGTCGTCCTCGGCCTCGCTTGGAATGCCGGCCCGCGCGCGCACCTGGCCGACACGCGCGTGCTGGCGCTGCTCGCCGTCGTCTGCGTCGGGACCCTCGTCGCGTTCCGCCCCCTCCTCGTCAGGGTATTGGAGATCGTGCAGCGCTTCGCGCGCGCGCGCGCGTATCCTCGACTCCTCGCGTTCACGGGAAAGATCGCCGACGCCGCCGCACGCGCCGGGCGCCTCCGACCGCGGGACCACGCGGTGATCCTCGTCGCGTCGACCGTCCAATTCGTCGCGCAGGCCGTCGTCTTCGGTGCCGTCCTCGCCGCGTGCCACGTGGAGGTCGGCCCCGCCGACGTCGCGCTCGCGACGTCCCTCACGTTCGTGGGCGGTGCCGTGCTCTCGGGAGGTGTGGGGACGCTCGGATCACTCGAGGTCGGCTGGGTCCTCGGCTTCGTCGCGGTCGGCGTGTCGCGGGAGGCCGCGACCTCGAGCGCGTTCGTCTGCCAATGGGTGACGATGTCCTTCGCCGCGTTCCACGGACTCGTGGGCTGGGTGCTCTTCCGTCGCCGAGCTCACTTGCTCCCGGTGCAGTAGACGTTCACCTCGTCCACGACCTTGCTCTCGTCCTTTTCGGCCTTCTCGGCGTCGGCTTCGAGCTTCTTCAGACGGTCGTCGAGACCCGCGGCGCCCTTGGCGTCCTTCGAGGCCTTCACGATGGCGGCCAGATCGCGCGCCGTCTTCGCGAATGCCGTGAGCGACGCGGAATACTTCGTCTTCAACTCGACGAGCTTCGCGTCCTCCAGCTTCACGTCGGCCACACCTTTCGCCTCGACGTCGACCTTCGCCGCGGCGGCCTCGATGGCCGCCGGGTCCTCGGAATCGAGGTGGACGGCCGCGACCACGGTCTGGGACGCGTTGGCGCGCTCGATGAACGCGTTGCATTGATCGACCTTGCTCTTGCCGCAACCGGCGACGAGCCCCGCGAAGACGAGGAGCGCCGACGAGGCGACGAGGAACGTGGGACGGCGAATGGAGGCCTCGATGGCGGCTTCGAGCATCGGTCGAGGCTACGGAATGTCCCGCGCCTTGTCGATGCGCGCGCGACGCCGGGACGTTCGCGCGCGCGGACTCCGGCCCGCTCGCGACGAGCGCCTTTCTCGGGGACCGTCCTCGCGTCGCTCCGGCGTCAGCTCAGGGCGAGCATCCGATCGATGGGAACCCGCGCGCGCCCCATGAGATCGGCCGGCATCTCGAGCCGCGGCGAAAGGTCCCGGAGCGCGAGGTAGGTCTTCTCGAGGGAGTTCTTCTTCATGAACGGGCACTCGTTGCACGCGCAGTTCGTCTCGGGCGGCGCGGGGATGAACACCTTCTCCGGTGCCTGCTTCTGCATCTGGTGGAGGATGCCGGCTTCGGTGACGACGATGAACTCGCGCCGATCGCTCGCGAGCGCGTGCTTCAGGATGGCGGTCGTCGACCCGATGAAATCGGCGTGGCGGAGCACGTGCTCCTCGCACTCGGGGTGCGCGAGGACGAGGGCCTCGGGATGGCGCGTCTTCTCGGCGACGAGTTTCCGTTCGCTGAACGTCTCGTGCACGACGCAGCTTCCCTGCCAGAGGTGCATGGGGCGGCCGACGACCTTCTCGAGCCAGCGGCCGAGGTTCTTGTCCGGGCCGAAGAGGATCTCGCGGTCCTTCGGCACGTGACGCACGATCTTCTCCGCGTTGGACGAGGTCACGATGTAGTCGGAGAGGGCCTTCACCTCGGCGGTGCAGTTGATGTAGCTGAGGGTCACCGCGCCCGGATACTTGGCCTGCCACGCGGCGAACGCGTCCGCGGGGCATCCGTCCGCGAGAGAGCAGCCGGCGTCGAGATCGGGCACGACCACGATGCGATCCGGGTTCAGGATCTTCGCGGTCTCCGCCATGAAGTGCACGCCCGCGAAGCAGATCACGTCCGCGCGGGTCTTCGCGGCGGCCTGGGCGAGCTGGAGGGAGTCGCCGATGAAGTCGGCGAGGTCCTGGATGTCCGAGTCCTGGTAGTAGTGCGCCAGGATGACCGCGTTCTTCTCCTTCTTGAGCCGCCGGATCTCCTCCTCGAGATCGAGGGTCGAGGGGATGGACGTGAGGTCGCCGTGGGGACGACGCTTTCCTTCGGACGGGACGACGGGGAGACCCATGCCCGGAACGTAGTGACGGACGGCTCCGCCGTAAAGACGCCCCGTTATTCGAGACGCTCGCGCAAAGGCAGCGGGAAATCCGGCCGCGCGAAGAGGTATCCCTGCACGAATTCGGCGCCTGCGGCCTCGGCGACGGCGAGCTCCTCTTCCGTCTCGATGCCCTCCACCACGATGGTGGCGTCGAGGTCGTTGCACATCTTGACGATGCCGCTGATGAGCCGCTCGTGGCGGGAACCACGTTTCGTCCCCGCGATCAGCCCCCGGTCGAGCTTCACGACCGAGGGCTTCAGATCGGCGATGTACTTGAGGTTCGAGTAGCCGGCGCCCAGGTCGTCGACGACGAGGCGCACGTCCGCGCGGGAACGCATTTCGGCCAGCACCCGCTGGCAAAGATCGAACTTCGCCATGGGGACGGCTTCGGTGATCTCGACGAAGATGGTGGTGTCGTGGCCGAAGATGGCGTCGTCCGGCCGCACGAGCCACTGCTCCTCGAGTTCGACCGGGTGCACGTTCACGAAGAGCGGGATGCGCTCGCAGAGCGGAACCGCGATCTCGCGGATCATGCGTCCGAGCTCGCCCGTGCATCCTTCGGCCACCGCGCGGTCGAAGAGGACCATCGGGTTCTTGTAGGCGGGGATCCGGCACCGGACGAGCGCCTCGTACGCGAACACGCGCATGGTGCGGAGGCGCACGATGGGCTGGAACACCACGCTCAAGTCCTCGAAGTCGACGAGCTGTCCGACGCGTCGTGCGGCCTTCATGGACTTGGAGGACTCTTGGCCGGTCATCGGGGACTCCGGAGACTAGCATCAACTCCGCGTCCGCGGATCACGCGGCGTCGCGGAGGACGTCTTCCCGAGTCACTCGAGGACGCAACCGTGTCGCTTGTCGACGTACCTCGCCCGGGCTCCCCACATCATCACCGCCTGCGAACGGACGGTCTTCGCGTCGCGGTCGATGGTGACGCTCTTCACGTCCGGTGCCTGCTTGGTCATGGTCCGACAGAAATCTTCGGTCTGTCCGACGACGAACAGGCAGGAACACATCTCCTTGGCGGAGAAGGCCGTCAAGAGCTCCAGGTCGTCGGCCGCGTAGCGATCACAGCCCGTCACGGCGACGAGCACGGCGACGCCGGCGACGAGACTCCGGAGGATGGCCTTCCGATTCCCACGAAGAGCGATCACGGTGCGTCCCCCACCACCGCCAACGCCAGCGCGAGGAATTTTCCCAGATCGAACGTCTTGTCCCTGTCGTCCGCGGTCCGCACGACGACCACGTCCCGGGACGGGATCACGGTGATCGACTGGCCCCAGTGTCCCAGGGCGGCGAACGCGTCGTCGGGCACGTCCGGCCAAGGGAGCGTGTCGGCGATGCCCGGCACGACCCTGTTCAACCAGAACTGGCGTCCCTGCACGTCGCCGGGTTCGCGTCCGAGGGGCTTCGCGCGGAACGGTGCGCTGACGGCGGTGCCCTCTTCGATCCATCCCTCGGGGAGGATCCGCGCGTCGTTCCAGCAGCCGTCCGAGAGCAGGAAGTAGCCGACCTTCGCGTAGTCTTCCGGCGACGCGTAGAGGTACGACCCACCGACGTGCGTGTTCGAACCGTCCCGCTCGAGGGTGGCGCTCGACATCCCGAGCGGATCGAAGAGCACCGTCCACGGATAGTCGTCCCCGAGCGAGGGGCGGAGCGCGTGGTCCACCATGGCCGCGATCGCCACCGAATCTCCCGTCGAATACATGTACGAGGTGCCGGGTTCGTCCCGGAACGGATGGTCGAGGACGAACTTCGCCATGTCGCCGTGGCCCTGGCCGTAGAGCATGGCGAGGACGGACGACTCCTGGTTCGACTTGCCTTCGTAGGTCTCGTTCCAGTCGAGACCGGAGGCGAACTCGAGGAGGTTCGTCAGGGTGATCTTGCACGCCGACTCCGGCGCGTTCGGGATCGCGGCGCAGACCGAACGGTCCATCGAGAGATCCCCGCGTCCGACGGCGATGCCGGCGAGCAGCGACGTGATGCTCTTCGTCACCGACCAGGCGTAGTGAGGCATCGACGCCGTGTAGCCCCGGGCATGACGTTCGTAGAAGATCGCGCCCTGGTGCACGATGACGACCGAGTCCGTGCGGACTCCGACGTGATCCGCGTCCGCACCCTCGATCGTGAACGCGTAGTCCTCGAGAGCCTTCACGCGGTCGGCGTAGAGGCGTGCCGTCTCGTCCGTCCGACGGGGAAAACCGGCCGTGGGCCACGTCGGATGCACCGGGCAATCGCTCGCGTGGACGGACGTCGCCGTCGCCGCGAGACCGACGAAGACGGACGCCGCGAGAGCGAGACGCGGGACCGAGGTCATCAGAACGTTCCCCGCACGACCGACACGGTCTGACCCTGGATCCGTGGCATCTCGAACGAACGGCCGTGGGGCGCGCCGTCGTCCGCGTCGACGTGACGCGCGTGGATCTCGTTCCCGAGCGTGGCGGCCGCCGGCAGGACCACACCTTCCACCGCCGACAGGAGCAGGAGATCCCGCGCGTCGCCGACCCAGGCCTTGGCGCCGAGAGCTCCGGCGACCACCGCGACCTGCGCGGTCGTCGCGTACCAGTAGGTCGGGAAGAAGGAGGCCGACTTCGGGTGGATCCGGTTGCGCGCCCACGTCGTCGCGGCCGTGGCGATCGCGGGAGGCACGAACACGGCGAAGAGGAGCGCCGGGATGCCGGATGCGTAGATCGAAGGCGACGACGTGCCGATCGCGCGCGCGAGCGTGAGCGTCGCGGGCATGGTCACCGTCGTCGCGAGCGCCCCGATGCCGAACTCCGGCAGGACGGTCATCGTGAACGACGATTCCCGGGGTCGTGGGGCGGACGTCCGTGCGGATTCGGCGGTTCGCGACGGCGCATCCGGGTCGGCCGACGCGACGCCGGGACCGAGGGCCGCGAGAGCGGCGAAGGTCGCGGCCACGAGGAAGTGCGGGAACGGGCGCACGGCACTCAGTTCTTCGCGAGGAGCTTCTGGGAGAGCGCTTCGCCCAGGGCGTCGCGCATGAGCGACTCCACGAACGCCTCGACCGCCTTGCGTTCCGAGTCGTTCTCGAACTGGAACTTGATGCCCATGCCGGCGTGGTTGTCGTCGGTCGCGTCGTCCGCGCGCACGATCCACACGACCCGACCCCGGAGCTCGAGTCGCTTGTCGGAGTTCGGGATGGTCAGCACGAAGACGAACTCCGTGCCGATGTCGAGAGGCTTGGAGGTGCGGATGAACGTCCCGCCCTTCGAGATGTTCTTGGCGTAGTCCGCGAAGAAGGTGTTCAGCCGCTTGTACTCGACGCGCAACGTGATCGCGGCGCGATCGTCGTCCCGCTTGTCGGCCCACGAATCTCCGCCGAGGGCGGAGATGTTCGAGCGCGGCGGCATCTCGTCGTCGGAAGCCATGCCGGGGATTGTCGGCCAGAGCCCGCCCGGCTGCCAGCACCATTTCGGCCTGCGGGCACGGCGTCGGGGTACGATTCGGATCCGATGGCTCGCCCCTCACCCTCGAACTCGAAGTTCGCCACCCTCGGTCACGACCTCCGCGAGGTTCCCGTCCGCATCCGGGCGGCGGTGAAGGTCGGTCTACGCTCGGGTCTCGCCCGGAACCTCACGGCCGCGGGAGTGCGCGAACTCGTGCGGATCGTCGCGAGCGGCTCCGGCACTCCCGACCGCATCTACCGCCTGCACGCCGCGAACTCGCCGAACAAGACGGCGCTCGTGTTCCGGGATCGTTCGTGGACGTACGCCGAACTCGACGGACGCATCGAGCGCATCGCTTCCGGTCTCGCGGCCCGCGGATTCGCACGGGGCAGGGGAGTCGTCCTCATGACCCGGAATCGACCCGAGTTCATCGAGATCAACGCCGCGGCCAGCCGCGTCGGCGTCCCCGCGGTGAGCGTCTCGTGGCGATCGACGGCGAAGGAGCTCGCGTACCTCGTCGAGCACTGCGGAGCGGAAGGCATCGTCTTCGAGGACACCTTCGCCGAGGTCGTCGCCGAAGCACGGAAAGACCTGCCTCGCGTGTCGGACGACCGCACCTTCGCCATCGGGGACGTCCCCTCCTGGGCCCGCCCGTACGAATCCCTCGTCGCCGATCGGGTCGACTATACGCCACCCGCCAACGCCGCCGAGGACGCCGCGGTCGTCATCTACACGTCGGGCACGACCGGCAAACCGAAGGGCGCCGTCCGCAAGTTCCCCAAGCAAGCGATCACGGGCGCGCTCCAGTTCATCGGCGAGACGCCCATGCGGTCCGACGACGTGCACCTCGTCGCGTGTCCGCTCTACCACTCGACGGCCTTCGGGTTCATGGCGTTCGCGTGCCTCCTCGGCGGCACCATCGTCCTCATGGACGATTTCAAGCCGGAGATCTTCCTCGCGGAACTCGCGCGGCACCGCGTCACGCAGACGGCCGTCGTGCCCACGATGCTCCACCGTACGCTCGCCCTCGGACCCGAAGTCCTCCGGAAGTACGACACCCGTTCGCTCCGGGCCATCTTCGCCTGCGGTGCGCCACTCCCGGGCCCCCTCGCCATCGAGACGATGGATGCGTTCGGAGACGTCCTCTACAACTGCTACGGCGCGACCGAGATCGGACTCGTGACCGTGGCCACTCCGGAGGAGCTCCGCGCGGCGCCCGGGACCATCGGTCATCCGATCACCGGAAACGTCATCCGGCTCCTCGACGAGAAGGGCGACGGCGTGCCCGACGGCGAAGTGGGCGAGCTCTTCGCCAAGAACCGACTGCTCGTCGCCGGATACCACCAGGACGAGAAGGCGACGAACGAGAGCATGTCCGAAGGTTTCTTCAGCGTGGGCGACCTCGCACGCAGGGACTCCGCCGGCCGCTACTTCATCGAGGGTCGCAAGCGCGACATGATCATCTCGGGGGGCGTGAACGTGTACCCCGCGGAGGTCGAAGGCGTCCTCGAGGGCCATCCGGACGTCTCCGAGGTCGCGGTCGTCGGCGCTCCGGACGCGGACCTCGGGGAACGCGTGCGCGCGTTCGTCGTGAAGCGACCGGGGTCCACCCTCGACGACGCCGTGCTGAAGACGTGGGCGCGGGAGCGCCTCTCAGGGGCCAAGGTGCCGCGGGACTACGTGTTCATGGACGCGTTGCCGCGCAATCCCACCGGCAAGGTCCTGAAGAAGGACCTGCGGCTCGCCGGCACGAACTGAGGACGGCGGCGACGGTGGGCCAGGGAGCCCGCGTCGCCGGGCTCCGTCACGCGATGACGTGGACGCGGATGCTGTTCGTGCTTCCACTGACGCCGATGGGCGCGCCGAAGACGATGACGACTCGCTCGCCGGGGGAGGCGAGACCGGAGGCCATCAGGTCTCCGGTGCACCAGTCCACGAGGGCGTCGGTGTCGTGGAGCGCGGGCATCTCGCGCGGAACGACGCCCCAATAGAGCGCCATGCGGCGCCGCGTTTTCGCGTTCGGCGAAAAGGCGATGATGGGCACGCTCGGTCGCGCGAGGGACACGGTCATGGCGCTCGAGCCCGACTCCGTGAACGCGACGATGAACTTGGCGCCGATCTCGCGCGCCGTGTTGCAGGCACCGCGGGCGATGGCTTCCGCGACGGTCGTCGCGCGGGAGGCGTACGGCGCGGACTCGAAGAACGGGCTCTTCTCGGCCTCCACGGCGATGGCCGCCATCATCGAGGCGGAGAGGATGGGGTGATCGCCGGTGGCGTCTCGCCCGAGAGCAGCAAGGGCACGTCGGTGCCGATGCAGCGTTCGCGACGTCGCTGGCTTCCGCGCGCGGCCGGGACGCGTGGCCTTCGTCGTCGATTGGAGCATCTCCGTCGCCACGATGACCAGGCGACGCACGCGGCGTGCGACACCGAGGATCTGACGTTGGATGACGGGCACGCGCTCGGGAGGAACTCCACGCCGAGGTCGCCGCGGGCGACCATGACGCCGTCGGAGGCGGCGATGATGCTCTCGAGATTGTCGATGGCGTCCGGTGTCTCGATCTTCGCGACGATGGGCGTCGGTTGGCCCCAGGCCGTGCAGATCTCGCGGACGAGTTTGATGTCCTCGGCGCGACGGACGAACGAGTGCGATGTAGTCGACGCCGAGGGAGAGCCCGAAGAGGAGGTCTTCCTTGTCCTTCTCGGTGAGGGCGCCGAGGCGCATGGTCTTGCTCGGCAGGTGCACGCCGATGTGCGAGCGCATGCCGCCGCCCTGGAGCACGCGGGCCTTCACCTTGTCGCCTTCGATGGCGGTCACGGCGAGGACGATGCGACCGTCGTCGAAGAGGATGCGATCGTCCATGCGGACGTCGCCGGCGAGGCCCTCGTAGTTGATCGCGACGACGTCTTCCTCGTCGACTTCTCGCCCTCGACGAGCGTGATGTCGATGCCGGAGGGCTCGTACTTCTTCGGAATCAGACCGGTCCGGATCTTCGGACCGCAGAGATCCTGCAGCGCGGCGACGGACTTCTTCTTCGCCTCGCACGTCTTCGGAGTCGCGTGCGAACCGCTCGCCGTGTTCCTCGTGGGTGCCGTGGGAAAAATTGAGGGCGGGCCACGTCCATGCCGGCTTCGACGAGGGCTTCCAGGGCCTCCCGGCGGGTCGACCCGCGGGGCCGAGCGTACAGACGAGCTTTGCGCGGCCGCGCTGTCGCGCGCAGCATGCCACCCTCGAGGCGCTCGCGGTAAAGCGTCGGGAACGCGTCCGGCAGGAACGTTTCCCGGTCGGGCTCCGGCCACGTAGGATGGAGCCGTCGTGGATTGACCCGCCGCACGTGAACTTGCCACGCTCGAATTCGGGTGAACTCCTCGTGTCGGGTCGTTCCATCGGCTCGATCCTCGCGGAAGCGCGCGTACCGACGCCCGCGTACGTCTACGATCTCGGGGCCATCGTGGCCGCGTTCGACACCCTCACCGCGTCGTTCGACGCCGACCCACCCACCTGGTCGCCTATGCCGTGAAGGCCAACGCGGCGGGCCCCGTCGTCCGGGCTCTCGCCGCACGTGGGGCCGGCGCGGACGTGGTCAGTTCCGCGGAGCTGTCCGTGGCCCTTGGCGCGGGCATCCCGCCGTCGAAGGTCGTCTGGAGCGGAGTCGCCCGAGACCGACGCCGAACTCGATCGGGCACTCGGCGTGGACGGAGTCGGCATCGATGCCGTCCACGTCGAGAGCGTGGAGGAGATCAGGAAACTCGGTTCGCGCTCGCGAGCCATCGGTCGCGACGGTCGTGTGGCCTTCCCGGATCAAGCCGGGCATCGACGTCGCCACCACCGGAACCCACGCGAACATCACGACGGGTCACGACGAGGCGAAGTTCGGCATCTCCGAGGCCGATCTCCCGGACGCCCTCGCTGCACTCGCGCACCATCCGTCGCTCGCGCTCGTCGGGATCACGGTCCACACCGGCTCCCAGGTCACGCGCGTGGATCCGTACCTCGCGTCCGCCGACGTCGCCTTCGACGTGGTCCATCACTTGCCCCCGGCCCACCGCGCGACGGTCCGGTACGTCGACACCGGTGGCGGCTTCGGCATCGACTACGGGGAGGGATGCCCCGTCGGTCCGGCGGACTTCGTGCGCGCCGTCCGGAAGCTGAAGCGGGAGCGGGGGCTCTCCGAGCTCGAGCTCCGTGTCGAGCCGGGGCGGTCGCTCGTGGCGGCGTACGGCACCCTGGTCGCCCGCGTGATCCAGACGAAACGTTCCGTCGATCCGGATGCTCCCTCCGGCGCACGACGCTGGCTCATGATCGACGCCGGAATGAACGATCTGATGCGCCCCGCGCTCTACCAGGCCCGGCACCGCGTCGTGCCGGTCGCGTTCGCCCCGTGCACGACCCCGATGCGCGTGGTCGGACCCGTGTGCGAAAGCTCCGACGACTTCGGCGAGCACGTGTTGCCCGCCGAGCCTTCCGGCCTCGTCGCATTGCTCGACGCCGGAGCGTACGGATACTCGATGGCGAGCCGCTACAACGGTCGCGAGCTCCCCGCCGAAGTCTTCGTCCGGGACGGTGCCATCGTGGCCGTCGCCGCACCCGAACCCGAGGACACGTGGGCGCGCTCACGCCTCGCGATCGGGGCTCCGACGCGCGGAACCTGATCGGCCGTCCTCGTCCGGTCGCGCCAGGCCGTACCTCGCGAGCTTCCGGTAGAGGCTCGCGCGCGGGATGCCGAGCTCCTTCGCCGTGACGACGACGTTCCAGTCGTTCGCCCGGAGCGAGGCCTGGATGCGCGCCGCTTCGCCCGGTACGTTGCCCCGCCGTCTCGGCGTCTCCATCTCCACGCCGAGGTCGGCGAGCTGGATCCGGTCGCCGTCGGAGAAGACGACGGCCCTCCGGAGCACGTTCTCCAGTTGTCGTACGTTTCCCGGCCAATCCATGCGGAGGAGCACCCGGAGAGCGTCCGCGTGGAGTCGCTTCGGCGGCTCCGGCGCACACGCACGTTCGAGGATGGCGGCGGCGATGTCGGTCAGGTCTTCCCGCCGATCGCGGAGCGGAGGCACGTTCACGAGGACGACCGCGATGCGGAAGTAGAGGTCCTCGCGGAACCGACCGAGGCGCACCTCCTCGCCGAGATCCCGGTGCGTGGCGAAGATCATGCGGGCCTCGATCCTGCGCGTCTCCGAGGAGCCGAGCGGCCGCACTTCCCGCTCCTGCAGCGCGCGGAGGAGCTTCACCTGCATGGCGAGGGACATCTCCCCGACCTCGTCGAAGAACATGGTCCCTTCGCCCGCGTCCACGAGGAGACCCGCTTTCGACTGGCTCGCCCCCGTGAAAGCGCCCTTCTCGTACCCGAACAGTTCGGCTTCGAGGAGCGACTCCGGCATCGAACCGCAGTTGATGGCGAGGAACGGAGCGCGGGCGCGGGTGCCCGTGTCGTGGATGGCCCGTGCGACGAGCTCCTTGCCCGTCCCGCTCTCACCGTGAACGAGCACGGGGACGTCGATGTCCCGCACACGGCGCACGACGTCGAGAACGCGACGAATGCCCGGGCTCCGTCCCACGATCGCACCGAACTCGTCCGGACCGCGGGGCACGTGCGGGGTCTCGCGGAGGGACGCGAGGGCACGTTGGGCCTCCGAGAGATCGGACTCGGTCCGCGCGCGTTCGGCGTCGAGCTCCTCCGTCCTCCGTGCGAGCTCCGCGAGTAGCCTCGCTCGGGAGAGTGCGATGCCGGCCTGATCGGCGAGTGCGGTGACGATCTCGATGGCTTCTTCGTCGAAGGCACGCGGCCGGAAGCGGTTGTCGAGGTAGATCGCGCCGACGACCGTGCCGCCTTCGCGGATGGGCACCGAGAGCACGCTCCGGAGTTTCATGGCGTGGACCGACCGGTTCCTCTCGAGCGTGGGGTCGAGTCCGGCGTCGTGCGTCCGGATCACCTCGCCCGACGCGACGACGCGCTCGGCGATGCCCCGGCTGAACTTCGCGGAGGCCTTCTTCACCACCTCCCGATCCATGTTCCGCGCGATCGCGACGACCAGTTCCTTTCGTTTCGCGTCCTCGCCACGAAGGAGCAAGAATCCCCGCTCCGCGGACGTGAGGTCGACCGCGGCGTCCATGGTGGCCTCGAGCACGTCGCGGGAGTCGGTCGCGGCGGCGAGTCTCCGGTTGATGGCGAGCAGCTGCCGCACTTTGGCCACGGAGAGCGACGCCGGATCCTCCGGGCCCGGGAGCGTCGCGGATTCGAACGTCCCACGTCGGTGCGGGTGCGTCCGGAACGCGTCGTGGAGATGGAGGGGAAGGTTCGCCAAGGTCCGTTCCCAGGCCTCGCGCGCGCGCGTCCTCGCCTTCGCGGCGAGCGCGATCGCCGACGACGCCCGGTACGCGGCATCGAGTCGCGTGGCGACGCTCGCGACGAGCGTCCTCCGACCGGTCTTCTCCGCGATCGCGATCGCGCGTTCGAGGGTCTTCACGGCGTCGGCGGCGCGTCCGCGCGCGCGTTCGGAGGCACCGAGGGCCGCGAGTCCGCGGACCTCCACGTCGCTCCAGCCGTTCGTCCGCGCCCTCGCGACGAGGCCTCGCGCCGATTCTTCCCACGCGTCCGTCCCGACGACGGCCACGTCCCCACTCCACCCTTCGGCCTCGAGGTCCGAGGCGAGGCATTCGTCGGCCTCGCGCGGAGCGGACGCGGCGGTCAGGATCTCCCGGGCGGACGCGCTCTTCGCGCGAGCTTCCCGCGCGTCGCCCCGGAGCCACGCGTCCTCGGCCTGCATCGCCACGAGTCCCCCGAGGAGCACGGGGGCGTCGCCGGCGGCACGGAGTTCGGGTTCCAGTTCCGCCGCGAGCTCCCGCGCCCTCGCGAACGCACCGATATCCATGGCGAGGCGAGCTTCGTTGAATCGGAGGATCCGGGCGGACGTCGTCGCGCCCCTCCTCCGCGCGCGTTCGAGCCCCGAGGTGTATGCGGCGAGAGCGTCGCCCCAGTCGCCCGTCTGGTGCGCGACGCCACCCAGGTTGCTCGCCGCGAGGACGACCTGTTCGTCGAGGTTCGCTTCCTCGGCGATTCGCAACGCCTCCTCGTAGCGGTGCTTCGCGCCTCCGACGTCCCCCGCGCGGTAGGCGACGATGGCCGACGCGTTCGCGGCCCGGAAGCGAAGTCGGGCCGGATCCTGGGGAGCGAGCGACCGTCGCACGTCCTCGAGGAGCTTTCCGGCGTCGTCGACGCGCCCCATGTTCGCGAGCGCGAGGGCGGACGTGACGTCGACGTGGGCCCGATCCAGGCGTGACGCCGCGGACGCGTGGACCTTCGCGGCGAGTGCGATCACGTCCGCGAACGCGCCGGCGCGGAGGAGCCGCAGGGCTTCGTCGGCGGCGCTCGGGAGCCCCGACGGCGACGCGGGCCCTCGCCCGCCCGCATCGAGAGCCTCGACTCTCCGGAGGAGCTCACCGGGGAGGAGGCGCGCGTCCGGACGCGACGCCCCGTCCTCGCCCGCGTCGAGCGGCGCGAGATCCGGCGCATCGAGGATCGCCCGCGCGTCGACCGTTCGGAGCCAGGCCGTCGCTTCGTTCCGGGAGAGGCCCGAAGCTTCCAGGTGGACCACGTCGTCCGCGAAGGCGGCCGCGAGGCCCACGAGACGACGATCCCTGCCGGCGAGGACGACGTGGGCTCGCCCGTGGTCGCGGACCTGCCGCGCGAGATCGCCCATCCGGTCCGCGAGCGCGTCGTCGACCTCGTCGATTCCGTCGACCACGACGACGACGTCGTCGCGATCGAAGCCCCAGGCGAGCGCAGCGACGGGAAGGGGACCCGACGGTTCGACGTGGACCCGCGCTCGAGTCAGGTCCTCGTCCACGGCGCGGAGCGTGTGTGTCTTGCCCGAACCGGGCGGACCCACGAGCGTCGTCGCCGTGTTCTGCGCCCGTCGCGCGTCCGGCGAGGGAGGAGCGAGGCGCGCGAGGAGCGCCATCCGGAGGGCCGACGAAGCGATTCGTCCGGACGGGCCGGTGGCGAGGAGTGCGCCCGCGATCGGCGCCGACCGTCCCCTGAGCGCGCGATGGACGTCGTCCGCCGAAGGACGCGTGGAAGGGTCCTCCGTCCGGCACGTGGCGAAGATGCGGAGGATCTCGGAGGGCACGTGGAGTCCCCCGTCCTCGAACTCGCGCACGAGCGCCTCCGCGAGTGTCCCGAAGGCGAAGACGTCGCTCGCGGGACCGGACTCGCCCCGCGACGCCTCCGGCGAGAGGAACGCGGGAGTGCCCGCGAGTTCGTCCGCCATTCCCGCGCCCAGACGCGCGGCGCCGAAGTCCACGAGGTGCGCGGCTCCGCCGACGTCGACGACCACGTTGTCGGGTTTCACGTCGCCGTGCACGATCCCGAGAGCGTGGAGATACGCCAGGGTCGACGCGAGGTCGGCGAGGGCACCCGCCGCCGCCTCCCACGACTCGAAACGCGACGCCCCGAGCGGCCCACCCTCCACGAACGTGAACGCCACGCGCGCGTGGCCCTCGTCGACGTGTGCGAAGCGGATCGCCGGGATCCGCGGATGGCGGAGGGGGAGGCGCCGGACGATCTCGTTCCGCACCAGGGCGAACGTGGCGCCCGTCCCTTCCTTCACGAACACCCGGGCACCGCCGTCGCCGTCCTTCCCGACGTAGGTCCGACCGCCGGCACCTCTCCGCGTCGGCCCCACGGGCGCAAAGCGTCCGGCCCATGGCAGGGAATGTCTCGGTCGTGCCACTGAGACATAGTTTGAGACACTTTCGAGTCATCTGCCAGTGCAGAACCTCCCGATTTGCAGAGTTTTGTCGGTGGCACGTACCCTGCTTAGTCTCCTGCCATGGACCGCCCGCGCCGCCCCTCTCTCCCCACGCTCGCCGCCCTTGGTGTCGCGGCCGTGCGGGCGTCCGTCGTCGCCGCGGCGGCGGGGGCACTCCTCGGCTGCCCGTCGGGGGGCGGCGAGCTCCCCGATCCGTCGGAACCCGCGGGACCCCGCATCATCAGCCCGCAGCCCATTCCCGACAACGCGACGGGCGTCTCCGTCGATCCGTCCACGCTCTCGGCCACCGTCGAGGGCGACGCGCTCCGCGTCCGCGGCACCGCGAGCGGCCCCGTTGCCGGGGACGTGCGCCTCACGCTCACGAACCTCACGCGGAGCCCCGTCGGAACGACGTTCACGGCGACCCTCGACCGCTCCTTCGAGGTGACGATCCCCGGTTCCCTCGCGGACACGTACCGTCTCGAGGAGACGGACGCGTACACGCTCGTGGCGCACGTGAGGTTCGACGGAACTTCCGTCGCGCGGTTCGTCGACCCGTGCTTCGCCGTCGGGTGGAACGCACCCGTGATTCTCCTTCCGCAGCTCGACGTCGGAGTGACCTACCTCCTCCAGTTGCCGGCCTCGAACCGATGCGCCGCGTCCTCGGGCATCACGGCGCTCCGCGCGTGGTCCGAAGGGGACGCCGACGTCGCGTCCCTCCCGCCGCCGTCCGGAACCGTCGCCGCCGGTGCCGAAGTGACCCTCGGCATTCCCGTGCGCGCGACCGCCGCCGGAACGTTCAGCCGTCTCGTCGTCCTCACCGCGTCCGACGGCGCCGTCTCGTCGGTCCGTCTCCGGGGGTTCACCCGCTGATCGACGCGTCCGCGTCCGGACGCCCCCCACCGCCACTCTCCCTCGAAGGTCCTCCGCACGACGTCCGTCGCGCGCCGGGCCGTCGCGTCCTCGTGTCCTCGTCCCGTCCGTCCCGTCGTCTCCCACCGTGCGCCGCGTGCGCCCCGAACCAGGAAGTCCACCATGTCTCTCTCCCTCCGCGTCGCCGCCCTCGTTTCCACGTCCTTTCTCGTCGTCGCCTGCAGTGGCACCGTCGAGCCGAAACCGAAGGACGACCCCAAGACCGGTACGTCGAGCGCAGAGCTCCGCTTCAAGTCCCCCTGCACGACGTCCTCCTGCGGCGTGTCCCCTTCGAGCTCGGAGGAGGGCGCTGCGTTCACCTGCGCCCAGGTCGACACCACGTGCGCGTGGAACTCCGGCGACCCCAACGGGGCCGTCTCGTGGCGCGAATGCGAGCCGAGCGAATGCGTCTACCCGGCGATCGCGGTCGTGTGTCCCGCGGGCAGTCACGCACTTCCCCCGCGCTGCGGGAGCGAGAACGACGCCGCCTGCGCCGTCTACGAGACCTGCGTGCCGGACAAGGTCGACGCCGGCCCCGCGACGGACGACTGCACGACGGAGGAATGCGGCGGTCCCATCGCCGACATCGCCGAGATCTGCTCCGACGGATCGTCCGCGGGACTCAAGTGCCTCCGCCGCAACGGCAAATGCAGCGTCGGGTCCGGGTGCCCGGAGAATCTTTGAGCGCGGACCGCTCGAAAGCCGAGCGATCCGCGGGTCACGCCTTCGTCCCGCGCGAAGGCGTGACTCTCGGCGGAGGTACCGTGCGCGCGCGCACGACCGTGCCGTCCGAGACGATTTCGACGCCCACGGTCCTCGCTCGTCGCACCAACTTGTCGAGGTCCACTCCCGGAAGCAAGAGGAGGCCTCCGGGAGGAGACGGATCGGCGAACAGTTCGCCCGTCGTCCTCCGCGTGCGGAGGAGCTCGCGGAGGTTCGCGTCGTCCACCCAGAGAAACCCCGCGGAGGCCACGAACGTCCCCCGTCCGACGACGACGCTCGCTTGTTGCAACGTGCGCGAGAGCGTCTCGGGCAACGGCGCAACGGCTTCGATGCGGTGACGGAGGACCTCCGCTTCCACGCCCGCCGAGAGCGCACGCGCCAAGGTCTGCGGCGCGACGATCAGATCCAGGACGTCGCCCGCGCGACCGACTTCCACGAACGGGGAGAGCGCGAACACCGACGACACCTTCGTCCGCTGTCCCAGTCGGAGCACGTGCGAATCGAGGAACTTGGACGGCGTCTCGTCGTTCAGCGAGCTCTTGCCGGCGAGGAGCGCGCGTCCACGGGGCGTGAGTCGGATCGACGACGTGCTCCGGGTCGAGGGCGGGCCGTCGGTCGAATCGGAGACCTCGGCGGTCGCCGCGTCCTCGCCGACGTCGAGGAAACCGAGGGCGGGCATGCTCTCGAGGACGATGCGTCGGGCGACCTCCATCGCGTCCACTTCGTCCGCCCCGGTACGTTCCGCCCAACGTCGGAAGAGACGGGACGCGCCGGGCATCCGGGGATCGCTCTTCAGATAGCCGCGGAGTTGGGACCACGGGACCCATCGCTCTTCGCCGAGTTCGTGGAGCGCGGCCACCACCAGCTCGCGTACGACGGAAGCCGGGCTCGGATCGCGCGCGTCCGCGGGGAGCCTCAGGACCTCGCACTCGTTCCGACCCTCGTCCCACGCGCCCCCGCGACGCCACGTCTCGTAGAGGGCGGGGAGAAGTTCGTGGATGCAGAGCGCACCCGGAGGAGCGGCCGAACTCACGGCCGATGGATCCCAGAGACCGACGGCGCGGCTGAGCGCGATCACGAGGGCCACGTGGTGCGGGTCCTGCCCGAATCGCGTCGCGAGGCGCGCGACGAGGGACTTCGGGGTACCGATGTTCGGACGCACCTCGTTTCCCGATTCGCGCGCCGCGAGCGCCAGTCCCATGGCGAGGGGCGCCGGGTCGGTCGCGAACCGCGCGCGTCGCGGGGCGAGATCCTCGGTCTGGACGAACGTGCGCACGCGCTCCCGTCGAGCCGCCTTCTCGGCGCTCTCGGCGGCTCCGATGATCGCCCCGACCTCCGTCGGGATCACGTGGCGGTTCGGATGCATCGGCACGAGGAGTCCGCGACGCTCCAGCGCGAACCCCACACCGCGTCGCGAAGGGACGGAGCCCATCGCCGTCCGCATGCGGACGGGCTCGCGTTCGAGCTCGAGGAGTTCCTCCGTGTCGACCTCGCCGCCCTCGCGGCTCACACCTTCGAGGACGCGTCGTTCGGTGGGCGCCAACCGCTCGATCTCCGCCGCGAGCTTCCCGGGATCCACGAGCGTCTCGAACGCCGTCTCGAGCGCGAGCGAGACCGGGGGCGTCGCGGGGCGTCCGAGGTAGTGGGCCGCGATCGCGCTCAACGTCTCGAGCGGCGCCTGTGCGAGGAGGGCGCGGATACCCTTCGGGTCTTCCCCTTCCCATGACCGGAACTGCACGAGGTAGGCCGGCGGCACCACGAGCTCGACGCCGACTCCGGTCGCACGCGCGAACATGATGCCCCGCGCGGCGAGCGGTTCGAGAGCGGGAGGCACGACGTCCACGGCCAACGATCCGCGAGCTTCGGCCACGCGATGCAGGAGTTCGAGACTCGCCGTCGGGAGCCTGTGTGGATCCCGCACTTCCGGCAGCGCGACGAGCGCGCGCCCGATCTGCGAGGGCGCGTCGATCCGTTTCGCGGAATCGATCCGGATCCCGAGGCGGCTCACCAACGCGTCGAGCTCGCGCGTCGGTAGCGCGCGGAGGACGTCCACGAGTCGGCGCGGCATGGGCGGGGGCGGAAGAGTGGCCACTTCGAGGGATCCCGAAAGCTCCCAATCTACCCGTTCTCCCCCCGATCCACACCTTCGCCCTTCGCCGCGGCGGGACGCCCCGATTTCCCCCGTCGGAAGGACGTCCGCGGAGTAGCATCCGCCGCGTGTCTCGGCGCACCTCCAGGTCATCCTCCGGCAGGTCATCCTCCGGCAGGTCATCCTCCGGCAGGTCATCCTCCGGCGGGTCATTCGCCAGCAGGACATCGTCCGGAGCCGTGACCGGATCCCTGGCCGCGGTCACCGGCACGTCCGCGGCGTCGATCGGCTCCTCGGGAAAGTCACGTGGCCGCGAGCACGTCATCGGACCCCGTCTCTCCTGGTCCGGGACCACGTGGCGCGACGACGATGCGAAGGCCGCGCCGCCCATCCTCCCCCACGAACGGATCGGAGCGACGTCCGGTGACACGCACCGCTTCGTCTTCGGAGACGCCCTCGACGTCGCCCACGCCCTCGCGGACGAAGGTCTCCGCGGCAAGGTCGATCTCGTGTACCTCGATCCGCCCTTCGCCTCGCGCGCCGACTACGTCCACGAAGTGCGTCTCGACGGCCGCGCGGACGGCCGCGTTCGCCGGGTCCTGGCCTACGAGGACTCGACGGACATCGCGCCGTACCTCGAGGACCTCGCGCCCCGCCTGCGCGCGCTCGTCGCGCTCCTCTCGCCGTCGGGCACGATCTGGGTCCATCTCGATTGGCGTGCGGCCTACCTCGTGCGCGTCCTCCTGGACGAATTGGTCGGCCGCGATCGCTTCCTCAACGAGATCGTCTGGCGTCGTGCGCCGAACCTCGGTCGTCAGGCCGCGAGCCACCAGTTCGGGCGTACCCTCGACACGTTGATCGTCTACGGCGGCAAGGACGCCAAGCTGGTACCGCCCACGCGTCTCGAACCCATCGAGCCGTCCGCGATCCGCTTCGACGACGAAGGCCGTCCCTTCACGACCGCTCCACGCGGCGACTACACCGACGCATCCATCGCCCGACTCGAAACGGAAGGCCGCGTCCACCGTACCGCCACGGGCAAGGTCTACATCAAGTACTTCCTCGAGAAGGACGCCTCGGGAACCTGGTGCCGCGCGCGCCGTGTCGACGCTCTCTGGACGGACGTGCCGCCACTCCGCCACGTCGCGGTGAGCGAACGGACCGGCTACCCCACGCAGAAGCCACGGGCATTGCTCGAGAGGATCATCACTTCCGCGACCCCGAAGGGCGGTCTCGTCGTCGACCTCTTCTCCGGGAGCGGCACGACCGCGGAAGCGGCCCACGTCACGGGACGTCGGGCCATCGTCGGCGATCGTGGCCCCGTCGCCCTCGCCACCACGCGCGCGCGCATGCTCCGCGCCGGAGCGCCCCTGTCCATCGATACCTGCGGCACGACGCCGCCCGTCGTCCGGGGAGACGGAGCCGTGCGAGTCCGCGTGACCACCGGCGCGAGGAACGAGGTGTCCGTGAGCCTTCTCCGTCCCCGCGAGCCGCTCGCGTGGTCCGTCGCTCGCCGCACCGACCGCGACGTCGTCGTCTTGGCCCATTCCGAGCGGGGGCTCGGAGCGTCCGCCGCGCCCGTGGCCGACGTCCTCGCGTTCGACGGTCGTGGCGTCGCCGGAGATCTCGTGGTGCGCGTCCACGAGGACGACGGAACCGTGCGCGAGTGCGACGTCGCGCTCACGAACGGTCGCGCGGGGCGATCCACGTCGCGGTCCGAAGGAGTTCCATCGTGATTCTCCGGGATCCCGTCCACGGCCTGGTCGCGTTCGAACTCCCCGAAGAGAGCGTCGTCGAAGCGCTCATGGACACGCCCGAGGTCCAGCGTCTCCGCCGGGTGAAACAGCTCGGTGTCACCTACGTCGCTTTTCCGGGCGCCGAACACACCCGCTTCGCCCACGCCGTGGGCGCCACGTTCGTGATGACGCGTCTTCTCGCGCGACTCCGGTCGATCCATGGCACGTTGCCCGAGTCGCAACGCGTCACGGAACGGCACGCCCGGGACGTCCTCGCTGCCGCCCTCCTCCACGACGTCGGACACGGTCCGCTCTCGCACCTCTTCGAGGACGCGATCGAAGGTGTCCCTCACCACGAGGCGTGGACGCGACGAATCGTCACGGATCCGACCACGGGCGTGAACGCCGTGCTCCGGTCGATCGACCCGGGAATGCCCGCCCGTGTCGCCGACCTCGTCGACGGCAAGCATCCCATCGCGTACCTCGCCAAGGCCGTCAGCGGCACGTTCGACGTCGATCGTTGCGACTACTTGCTCCGCGACGCCTACGCGACGGGCGTCCGCTACGGCCACTACGATCTCGACTGGCTGCTCCGGAGTCTCCGCTTCTCGAAGTCCGAAGGGGAGGGGAGCACGCCGTCCCTCGCCATCGACGGAGCGAAGGGGCTGCCGGCGATCGAGGCGTTCATCCTCGCCCGGCTCTTCATGTTCCAGCAGATCTACCTGCACAAGGCGACGCGCGCCGCGGAGTGGATGATTCGCACGGTACTCGCGCGCGTCGCGCACCTGGTCGCGTCGGGCGTCTCCCTCGACGGCGTCCCGAAGGCGATAAAGGACGGCGCACGCGGGACTCCCATCGCCCTCGCGGATTACCTCGAACTCGACGACGCCGTGCTCACCGTCGCCATGCACGCCTGGGAACGGGCGGCGGACGCGCCGCTCGCGGATCTCACGCGTCGTGTCCGCGCGCGCTCCCTCTTCAAGACCCTCGAACTCTTCGGGGATCAGGCCGCCCCTGGCGGTCGGGACGAGGTCCTCGCGATCGCACGCACGATCGCGAAGGAGCGTGGCCTGGATCCCGAACTCTACGTCGGTCTCGACGTCGCGTCCGACGTCCCCTTCGAGGGAGACCACGACGATCCGCTCCTCGTCGTCTACGAGAAGGGACCCGCCCGGCGCCTCCGGGACGTGTCCTTCCTCCTGGGCCGCCTCGCGGGCGAATCGCTCTCCCGTGTGCGTCTGATCTTCGCAGGCGAACTCCGCGACGCGATCACGAAGGCCCTCGGCGTCTGATGGGCCGTCGTTTCCCGTTCGCGTTGTTCGCGTTCGCGGTCCCGTGCGTGCTCGGCGTGCCCGGGACCGCGCACGCGGACGAGGCGATCCCGGTCCCGGGCAAACGCATGGGCGAGGACCACACCTACGGTCGCCTCGAGGGCGACGTCACGCTCGTGGGTGGCGTCGGTGCGAGCTTCGGACCGACGGCACCACGAGCGACGGCGGAAGTCCGAGCGCGCTACCTCGACACCGCCGGCATTTTCGTCGCCTACGAGGACGGGACGCTGTTCGAGTCCGCCTCCGAGCCCCGCCGACTCCTCGCGTTCGGACTCGAGCTCCGCGCCCTTTTCCTCGCGCGTCTCGCGAAGGGATGGGAGCTCGGGTCGCCTTGGGCCGATCTCACCCTCGATTCGTTCGGACTGGAGATCGGCGCGACGTTCGCGCAGCCCATCGGCGGTTCGTTCGGATCCCGCGCCGGCCTGCAGACGGGCGTGGGCCTCGAGGTGCCCGTACTCGGTCGCGCGACGGGACCTTGGGTCGGCTTCCACGGAGGACTCCGTCTCGGCGATTCCGCTCTTTCGTCGGGCGACGTGAAGACCCCCATCGACCGCTCTCTCTACCTATCCATCACCTTGAGTTGGCACCACGTCGTCCTCACGCACGTCGTCGACGTCGGCGATCGTGCGCCACGACGGGACTGACGCCGTGCTCTCCACGTGCCGCTCCCTGATCCTCGGCGCGTTCGAGATCGCTCTCCACGAAGTCGCCTTCGACGTGCGGCTCCCTCCGGTGCTCCACGAACTCGTCCCCGACGGTCCCGTTCGTCTCTTCGCCGTCGGCAAGGCCGCGGGGACCATGGCGTCCGTCGCCGCGGAGGAGCTGGGTGCCCGGATGCGCGGTGCCCTCGTCGTCCGTCCCGGAGACGGTGCGCCCTTCGAACATCCACGCTCCGAGACCGTCGTCGCCTCCCATCCGCTCCCGGACGCGCGGAGCGTGGTCGCCGCCGAGCGTGCCCTCGCGTGGTTCGGAGGTGCGGCGTCCGACGAGACCATCGTCGCGCTCGTGTCCGGCGGTACGTCCGCGCTCCTGGCCCGGCCGCGCGGGATGACCCTCGACGAGAAGCGTGCGCGTACGGCGGAACTGCTCGCGAGCGGCGCGTCCATTCGCGAAGTCAACCGCGAGCGCAAGCGCATGTCCGACGTGAAGGGAGGACGACTCTTGCGTGCCTCCAGGGTCCGGGTCGTCACGCTCGTGGCCAGCGACGTCCTCGGTGGCGAGCTCCACGACGTCGGATCCGGTCCGACGATTCCCGACGACGCCGTCGACGTCGGACTCCCCACGCCCGCCTGGGACGCGCGCTCGGTCGTCGCTCCCGAGGATTTCGTCGCGGCGTTCGCCGCCGCGCTCGAGGATCGTGGTTTCGCGACGACGGTCCGCGAACCCTCCCTCGCATCCGTCGAAGCGCTCGCCGTCGAATACGCGGCTTCCTCGCGTCTCCTCGCACCCGGTCATGCCCTCGTGCGCGCGGCGGAACCGTCCCTCGTGGTGCCGACCAACGTCGCGACGGACGCCTGCGGAGGTCGGTCGTCCCATCTCGCGGCGCGCGTCGCGAAGGACCTCGCTCCGGGCGTCGTCTTCGCCGCGCTCGCCACCGACGGCCACGACGGAAGCGCGGACGCCGGCGCCATCGTCGACGCCTCGCTCGATCGTTCCCTCACCGACCCCTCTCTCGAAGCGTTCGACACGGGTACGTCGCACCGTCGTGCGAAGACGGCCGTGTCCCGATTCCCGTCGACGACCAACCTCGCGGACCTCCACGTGCTCCTCCGACCCGCCCTCTTTCTCCTCGCTTCCGTCGTCACGGCCCCGTTCGTGGTCGCTTGCCAGCGCACCGAATCCGTACCGGTTCCCCTGACGACACCGCCGTCCCCGCAGGGGTTCCGCGATTCCGGGAGCGTCGCTCCCGCCCCGGCGGACGCGAACGTGTCCGCCGGGGCGCGTTCCTTCCGCGATGCCGCGCCTTACACGCTCGGCGTGCTCGCGCGATCGAAGCGCGCGCCCCACGCGTTCGGCAGGGCGGGGGACACGTGGCTGAAGGGGTCCGACGGCACGTCCCTCCTCTTCTCGACGTTGCCCGCGGTGCACGGCATGCGACCCCTCGTCGGTGGACTCCTCGACTTCGGCGTCGGTGACGACGACGACGCGAACGACGCCCCGGACCCGCTCCTTTGGTACCGCCCCGGCTACGTCGACGCCGGCGGCACGTTCCGCGCGGCACTCGCCGAGTCCATGGGATCGGTGTCCTGTCCCGGCGGTCGCCTCGGATTCCGTGCCGTGGGCCGTGCCGAGTCCTCGCCCTTCGACACGACCTTCTGTCCCGAGGAAGGTGGCGTGTACACGGTCCGGACCTCGGCGGACGGCCTTCCGCGCGGAGCCATCCTCGCCGACGACCTGAACGCGGGGACGGCGCAGGTGCTCCTCCCGCGGGAGGGAGCGACGTGGGAGGGCGAGCCCGTGCCTGGTGCCGTGGCCCTCGCCGAGAACGGGACCGCGTTCGTCGTCGAGACGAAGGGAGCTGTCGTCCGACGGAAACTCGTGCACATCGACGCCGAGACGTTCCCTGCACCGATCTCGATCCGGTACGGCGGTCACTCCGTGGAACGTCGCATCGCGGTGGTCCGCGGGGACGCCCTCGACGCGCTCGCCAAATTCGTCTCTCCCATGGTCCGCGTCGTCGCGTCCATCGAAGGAGGCCGGGCCGGCATGCTCCGCGTGCTCTCCGCCCGTGGCGAGGAGCTGTACCGAGGTACCGTCCCGATCCAAGGAAGGACGTTCCCGTTCGCCGGCCCTTTCGGTTCCGAGGTCGAATTGCGGGACGGCGAGGGTCTCCGGGTCGCACGCGCGACGTGGCCCGAAGTGATGTCGGATCCCTCGCGCCTCCGGAATCGGCCGCGACCGCCCTCCGGCACGGTCCGCATCCACGTGAGCGACGGACGAGGAGCCGACCTCGCCGCTCACCTCCTCGTCCGCGGACGCGGGGCCACGGCGGATCCCGTTTTCTTCGCCTTCTCGGGAAGGAGTTCGCGCGCGTCCGATCCGTGGGCCGCGTTCGGGGAGGCCCAATCGATCTACGCCCCGTCCGGTCGCACGGAACTCGTCCTCGCGCCCGGAACCTACCGTCTCGTCGTCAGCCACGGGATCGCCCACGGCCTCGTCGCCCGTCCGATCGCCGTCAAGGCCGGAGTCACGACGGATCTGGACCTCGCGTTGCCGTACGCCCTCGGCGACGTCGACGTAGTCGCCGGCGACTTCCATCTCCACGCGGTTCCCAGTCCGGACGCACCCGTGAGCCTCGCCCAACGTGTCGCCACCCTCGTGTGCGAAGGCGTGGACGTCGCCGTGGCCACGGATCACAACCACGTCACGGACTACGCTACGGAGGTCGCGACCCTGCCGTCGACGTCGCACCTCGCGTCGATCGTGGGCGACGAGATCACGTCCAGCGGCGACGACCTCTACGGCCACTTCAACGCGTATCCGCTCCCGAAGACCTCCGGCGTCCACGAGGAGTCGCTCCCGCCCTATTTCGCCCTCGAGCCGAAGGCGATTTTCGAGGGCGCGCGCGCGAAGGGCGCGCGGTTCGTGCAGGTGAACCACGCGCGCATGCCTCCGCGCATCGGATACTTCGATCTCACGCACTTCGACGCACGCACCGGAAAGGCGGACGCGACGTTCGCCGATGGTTTCGACGTGGTCGAAGCGTGGAACGGCATCTGGCTCTCGAAACCGGAGCGCGCCATGGAGAGTCTCCGGGACGTGGTCGGACTCGCACGTCGTGGCCGCCGAGTCGCACTCACCGGCAACAGCGATTCGCACCGCGTGCATCTCGAGGAGGTCGGCTTCCCGCGCACGTACCTCCGCACGCCCGTCGAGCCCCGTGCCACCCTCGGCGACCGCGCCCTCGACGCCCTCGCCCGCGGAGCGACGGCCGTGAGCTCCGGTCCTCTCGTCCTCGTGGACGTCGAAGGTGCGTCGCCGGACGCGCCTTCCGTCGTCGCGAAACCCGCCAAGGGCCCGCTCCGCGTCCGCGTGCGCGTGCTCGCGCCGGCGTGGGTGCCCGTGGATCGGGTGAAGGTCTTCGTGGACGATACCGCCGTCGCTTCCGCGAACGTCACGCGGAAAGTGGACGGACTCCGTCTCGATCGGACGTTCGACGTGCCCGTGTCTCGCGACGTGGTCCTCTTCGCGACGGCGGAGAGCGCGTCACCGCTCCCCGAGATCCTCCCGGATCCGACGGCACGCTCGTTCGGCTTCAGCGGACCCGTCTACGTCGACGCGGACGGCGACGGACGCGTGGAGCCGCTTCCTGCATCGGCCCCCGCGCACGAGGGATCACTTCGGTAAAGCGGCGGTGTCCAGGTACGCGCCCACTTCCTGGGCGATGGCGCAGTTGTTCACCTGGCGCTGCATGGCCCGCTGGGAATCCGGTCCGATGGCGCCGTTGTCCGCGACGATGCGGGCTTCCGCGGTCGTCTCGCGCTTCACCCGCGCGAGCTCCTTGCCGGAGGGCAGCTCGAACGCGTGCACGCGCGCGGGATGGGCGAACTGCTCGAGCACGTCGAGGGTCGGGTGACCACCGGAGGCTTCGGCCGCCGCCGGCACGTCCTCGTCGAGGACGAGGAGGAAATATTCCGCCTTCTTCACGACGTCGATGGCGAGGGGGATCTCGTCCTTCATCGCCTTCTCGTACTGTTGCTCGAAGACGCGGAGACGGAGGTCGTCGGTGGAGGCCTTCATCTCCTCCACCCACGCGTCCGTGAGGATGCGCGTGGACCCGTACGCTTGTCGCAGGTTCCACGGTTCCACGACGGGCGCGTTCGCCTTCGCCGCCTTCGCGACGGCGGGGCGAATCAGGCACGCGACGAACGAATCGCGGGAGGAGTCTTCCGCGGCCTTCCGGAGCGTCGCCACGGAGCCCGCGTCGGCGACGCGCATGCGGAGGAAGACGCCCGGGCGGGATCGGAAATCCTTGAAGTCGGGGGCGATGAAGTCGCCTTTCCAGGTCTTGGCCGCCTCGAGTGTCGCCGTCTCCACCTTCTCGCGGAGCGGCTTCCACTCGGCGCCCAGCGTGGCGTCGATCGCGCGCTGCTTGCCGAGGAGGGCCGTCTGCTTGGCGGCGAGTTGCCGTCCGGCGATCACCTGGTAGGCGACGATGCTGCCCACCAGTCCCGCGCCCAGGAGGAGCCACGTGTTCGTGGTCGGACGTGCGAACTTGCCGCGAAGTCGATCCTCGCGTCCCTGACGGATCGACGCGAGGCCCGGAGGCGCCTTCTTGCGGGAACTCGGTGCATTCATGGCCACACGTCACCCGGTCCGGTGCGGCGAGCCGCCCAGCATGGATTCGAATTCGGGAAATGTCGCGGAGATGGGGAGGGGGTACTGCGGGAACCCGGGTCGTCGCGCCGTGGCGCGGGCCGGGTCCCGATCACTCGCCGCCGCCGCTCGACTTCGGGATGGAACCGACCATGAAGCTGACGTTCGGGTATCCCGCGAACGCCGCCGTCTGGAAGACGCTCTTCACGATGACGGCCGAGGCTTCCTGATCGAACTGCAGCACGACGACACCGGGGAACTCCTTGCCCGGGTTCACGGAGCGCCAGTTCTCGCGGACGGCCTTGAGCTCGTTGTAGAGCTCGTCGATGCGCTGCATGCGCTTGGACTCCTCGACGGCCCGCGTGTTCCCGGCCGGCTTCGAACCGACCATGATGACGCCCTTCGAGACGGCGACCATCGGCGCGTCGATCATGTCGAGCGTGTTCTGGGCCTTCGGGAGGGTGATGTCCTTCGCGGGCCCGATTTCGCCCGAAGCGCTGAAGGTCATGAGGAGGAAGACGACGACGACGATGAGGAAGTCGATCATGCTGGTGAGGGAGAGGCCCGCGTTCGTCGCGCGCGCTCCGTGTCCGCTCACCTTCTTCTGGACGAACTCCAGGGGAACAGCGTGCATCAACCGTCGGCCGGGCTCATGGATCGGCATGGCGTAGTTCCTTGGTTCCCGCGGTCAGTTGACCGAGAAGGTCATGTTGAAGGCCGGGACCTTCTCGAGCTTCCGGCCGGTGTTCACTTCGCGCTTCACCTTGTAGACCGCGTCCATGACGCCGATGATGGCGGCGTAGGGCGTCTCGTTGTCGGTGTGGAGCACGGCTTGGTCGAACTTCTTGTCGGTCGCGTCGCGGTGCTGACCGACGGTCTTCCACTCCGCCTCCACCTTCTCGGCGAGGTCGCGGTAGCGGATGACCTTCGTTTTGCCTTCGAGGGCGACTTCGTCCTTGCGGGGAACGTCGACGGTGCTGACCACCGTGGCTCCCTGCTTCCAGACGAGTTCGAACTTCTCGGGCGACGCCATCTTGATGTGGAGCGTCTTGTCCTTGGGCTGATCCTCGACCGGAGTGTCACGGGGCGGTCCCGGCACCTGGGCGTCCGCGTTGAGGCGCGCCATGTGGGTCCACACTGCCGTGATCAGGAGGAACGCGATGGTCACCATCAGAAGATCGATGAAGGGGATCATGTTGATCTCCGAATCGAGGGACTTCCGACCGCCTTTGCCACCGCCGCCGACGTCTACGCCCGCCATGGTTCTGCTCCGGGTTCACACGGTCCAGGCCCGGCCCTCCGGGCCTGGTTCCGTGCACGAGTGTTCGCGTGCTGCTTCGAGAGACTTCCGACCAGTGTCCGGCGGAGGAGCCCGAGGCTCTCTCCGCTAGACCGCACGACGGGAACCGAAGTTCCCGCCGTACGTACGAATCACGCCGCCGCGGGAAGGCCGCTCATGTTGACCTTCTGGCGGTTCGTGACGACGAGGTTGAGCACCTGGACGCTCGCCTCGTTGATGTCGTCTTCGAGGGACTGCGTCTTGCCGTTGAGGATGGCGAAGCCGATGAGTCCGATGATGGCGACGATGAGACCGAAGGCCGTGCAGTTCATGGCTTCGGAGATACCTTCGGCGAGGATGCGGGCCTTCTGGCTCGGGTCCACGCTCTCACCGGAGACGGCGCCGAAGCTCGTGATGAGACCGGAGACCGTTCCGAGGAGACCGGAGAGCATGGCGAGGTTGGCGAGGAGGGCGAGGTAGCCCGTGCGCTTCGCGATGCGCGGGATCTCGCGGAGGGCGGCTTCGTCCATGGCCGCTTGGACTTCCTCGTCCGGGCGGTTCACTTTGACGAGGCCCGCCTGCACGATGCGCGCGAGGGGCGCGTTCGCGGCGGAGCACATCTTCACGGCCTTCGCGACGTCGCCCGCGAGGATGCACTTCTGCATCGTGGCGAGGAACACGTCCTTGTTGATCGAGGAGCCGTAGAGATAGAGGGCGCGCTCGATGATGATGCCGATCGTGAGAATCGACCAGAAGACGATCGGGTACATGCCCCAGCCACCGTCTTTGAAGTGCTTCCAAATACCCGCCATGGATCCGTCCTCCTCGAAGCCCGCCCGTCCTCAGGACGGGCCGACGCACTCACTCGTTTGTCTTTGAACTTGTGCTCCGGGATCGGACCCGATCCAGGAGACGAACACTCAGTCAGCGATGGGTCGACAACGTGGTCCGCGAGAAAACATGTGCCTTGCGAGCACTGCCCGCGGTCCGCCCCCCGATGCGAACATGGGAGAGCACGGGTACCGCGCGACCCGAAGCGAACGGCATGCCACCCTTCGCTCCATTGTCGGTTCGTGACGTTATCCGAACGGAGACGGGGGAAGCAAGCATCATGGCCACGCCCTGCGTCATCGTTCGTGGAGCTCCCGTGGGGGCAGACTCGCGGCACCAGCTTGCCGGGTTCGACCCGGGTCGGTCAACATCGCTTGGGTCCGGGTCTCGCGCAGTTTCCATGATCCCTTGAAGCGATAAGTTTACAGTCCGGGAGGGCCCCGACGGTCTCGCGAAACGTCGCCCCACGTCGCCCGTCGGGACGTTCCGGAACGGACGCCGACGGAGAAGGGCGCGACGGTTCCGTGACTCCTTCGTGTCCGGGAACAGGAAAAGGTTCCGAAGTTCCTTCGTCGCCGCGGAGATTTCACGGGACCGACCCGAACTCCGTGCGTGTCCGCTCGCGTGGGGAACGACGGCCCGTGCCGTCCTGCGATCGTCTCGGCCGTCTCGTTGACGAGAACGAACGCGAAGGGCTATCGTCCCGGTGCCGCGATTTTTCGGAGTGTCCTCGACGGGTCGCTCGTCGGAGTCTTCGAGCGGCGCGCTGCACATCGTCCTCCACCGGGACTTCCACGACGCCGCCTCCGAAGCGCAGCTTCCGAAGCGACAGGGGAGGTCGGCCGAGGCCGTCCGACCCTCGTCCTTCCGGGTCGCGTCGTGGACTTCACGAAGTACCGTCGCACCGTGCATTAACGTTTGTTGCGTTTTAAGGGCGTGCGTCGTTCCATCGTTCGCGCGTGTGCCGCGTCACCTGCGGCCGCCCGCGGCCAACCGCAGATTCACAAGACTCATCGCTGGAGGAGCCGGGAGCTTCCTCCTTCTACGAAGATCGAAAGGAGCGTCGGGGATGTTCGTGGTTCTTCTGAATCCGGGTGCCGCGTCTGGCGGAGGAGGCGGCAATGGCCTCATGGACGCGTTCAAGGAAAACCCCACTTTCCTTTCGTTGAACCTGTTCGTCAGCGCCATCGTCATCGCGATGATCGTCGAGCGCGCGGCGTTCCAAGTGACGAAGTACCGCGTGAACTCGAAGGAGTTCTTCGCCCAGATCAAGAAGCTCGTGACCGCCGGCAACATCGACCGCGCGATCAAGCTTTGCGAAGCCGGCGATTACCCGACGCTGCAGCTCGTGAAGTCGGGCCTCACGCACGCCAACAAGGGACCCGACGAGATCGACGCCGCCATGAGCGAGAAGCTCGGTGAGCTCAAGCCCGCGGTCGAGAAGCGCATCGGCTCCCTGTGGTCGCTCGCGAACATCGCGACCCTCATCGGTCTCCTCGGAACCGTTCTCGGTCTCATCCACACGTTCGGCGCCGTCTCGGCCCCGGGCCTCTCGGCCGCCGATCGTCAGCGCATCCTCGCGAGCGGCATCGCCGAAGCCATGTACAACACGGCGTTCGGTCTCGGCATCGCCGTCACGTGCATGATCGCGCACCTCATTCTCCACCAGCGTTCGAAGAACATCCAACACGACCTCGACGCGACGCAGGAGCGGGTCTTCAACCTCCTCACCATCCAGACGCGTCCGTCCGCGTGATGTCTTCGTGACGACCTCCGCGCCCGCCGCCCCCGTCGGCGGGCCGGACGATCGTCCTTCGTGGAGCTCCCATGGCGGAAGAGAAACTCAGCGCAGCCCAACGCAGCAAGATTCGACGCCTCGCGGCGCCGAAGGAATTGGCGCCTGACGAAGAAGGTGGCGAACTCAACATCGTCCCCTTCCTCGACATCATCATGAACGTCCTCATGTTCGTCCTCGCGACCGTGAGCGTGACGTTCACCGCCACCATCGACACCTATCCGCCCAAGCTCGGTGGTGGATCCGGCGCCCGTCCTCCCACGACGCCGACCCTCGGCCTCACGGTCACGCTCGTTCCCGGCGGCTTCAGCGTGAAGGCCCGCGGAGGCAACGTCGCCTCCGGCTGCAACGATCTCGGTCCCGGTCTCGCGGTCGCGAAGGTGAGCGCTGCGAACGGCCAACAGGACTACGACTACGCGCAGCTCAACACCTGCGTGAAGAAGCTGAAGGCCTCCTCGGCGGACTTCAAGGACGAGACCTCGGTGACCGTCAGCGCGAACCCGGACATCCCGTACCAGTCCATCATCGGCACGCTCGACGCCCTCCGGAAGGACGAGCAGTCCGGCGAAGATCTCTTTCCCGACGTGAACTTCGGCGTGGCGAAATGACGATGAGCGATACGCCCCAGAATCCCCCGACTCCTCCGACTCCCGGTGCCGAACCGTTCGTGCCCGCCGCGCCCCAGAAGGCCGCGAGCATGGTCACGTACAAGCGCATGCTCCGGAAGGAGATCCGCAAGAACGCGGTCGAGCCGGAGATCAACTTCCTCAACATCACCGCGATGATGGACATGATGACCATCATCCTCGTGTTCCTCCTCAAGAGCATGAGTGCGTCGAGCGCGTCGATCCCGCAATCGGCGGACCTCCAGATGCCCAAGAGCATCCTGACGACCGAGGCCTCCCAGGAAGGCGTGGCGGTGGTCATCTCGAAGGCGAACATCATCGTCGACGACAACATCGTCGCGCCCGTCCCCGCGAATCCGACCCTCGGTGTCGAAGGCAAGTACAAGCGGAGCGGCCCCAACGATCTCTACATCGTGCCCATGGCCAACGCGCTCCAGTCCTGGCGCGAGCGCGACAAGTTGGTCCGCGCCGCCACCGGCAAGGACCCGGGGTCCGAGGCGATCGTCATCGCCGACGCGAACACGCCCTACCGTCTCATGACCGAGGTGCTCTTCACCCTCGGACAGACGGAGTTCTCGAAGTTCCACCTGATGGTCCTGCAGGGCGCGAAGAAGTAATCCTTCCGGACCGGAAGCCGTGACTCGGAGCGAGCGATGACGTCGCCGACCACGATTCTCTCGGTCGTCCAAGGCTTCTTCACCGTCGTCGGGTTGTTCCTCGACCTGGCGATCATCGTGCTCGCGCTGACGCGGGTCCGACGAAACCGTCCCGAGGCGGCCGCGTGGCTCGGCCTTTCCGGCGCCGCGCACCTCGTGGCGCTCGTCGTGAACGTCGTCGGCGCATTCGCGTCGCGGATGGTCTCGGCGAGCTCCGGAGCCGACGCGATGATCGCCGTCTACGCCGGACTCCACGGCCTCGTCTCGACCATCACGCTGGTGGGATGGGTCTTCTTGTTCGTCGCCCTGCTACGCCTCAGCGACGATCCGAACGCGACGAGGGGACCGCCTTGATGCGCGGTTCCGGTCCCAGGCGCCGCGGGAATCGCTCCCTCCAGTTCCTCGGGACGAGCCTTCTCTGGGGCGCGCTCGCGGCGTGTGGTCCTCGGGAACCTGCGGCATCGACGACGACCCTCATCTTTCCCGGCGGTGCCCTCGCCGATCGTTTCCACGGCCGGAGCCCGCGACTCACGGTCGCTCGGGAGGAAATCGGTCGCCTCCTGGGCCACGGCCTCGAGATCCGGATCGACGCCGCGTTCGAACCGCGCTGGGCCCTCGCGACGGACGAACACGTCGAGCGCATCGTCGTGGATTTCGGCCGCGAGATGAAGCGGATCGAGACCCGGTCCCCGAAGCTCTTCGAGGCCTACAAGGACGCGATCCGCACCGTCGTCTACGAGTTCAGCGCCACGGCCACCCGAGTCGAGACGAAACTCGACGTGGACGCGAAGCTGCTCCGTATCGTCGTCACCCAGGACGAGACGTACGGCTGCGCGCGGCGGAATCGAGGGGCCCTCGACGACGCGCGGGATGCGGAATACGTGCGGATGTTCGACGGCAAGGAACCGGACGCGATCCCCCGCAAGAACCTCGCCGATTACACGCGCTGGCTCCGTCGGAACGAGTTCTTCGACCCCAAGGGACGCGGTCGCGCCATCGGGGAGCCGGGGGCCACGCAGCTCGCACGTCAAGTGCGCGCGTACCCGCTGCTCGAGGAGGGCGAGGCTCGCTCCGAACTCCGGAAGCATCTGCTCGGACGCCTCCGTTCGGTCGGAGAGTTCCACCACGAGGCCTTCCCTCCGGGCACGACCGTCGACCCGGCCTCTCCGTGGGCCGTGCTCGAGAGAACGTACGGCGCGTGGCTCGCCCGGGACGCCGAGTCGTTCGACCCGTCGGACCAGAAAGAGCTCGTGGAGTCCCTCACGCGACGCGACCGTCTCCTCGAACTCCCCGGATTCGACCTTCCCGCGTTCGTCTTCCGGAAGGTGGACACGTGGATCGCCCTCGGCAAGCCGAAGGCCCACTACGCCGACGACCCCGCCCTCCGCGATCTGCTCGACGTGGTGTGTCCCTACTGGGAAGCCGACGACGGACGCATCCGTGAGCACCCGAGCAACTGCCGCGACTTCTGGCGAGCCATGCGTTCCGACGAGTCCCGGCTCACGCGGGTGGTCACCTACCTCGTCTCCAAACACGACGGCGACGTGGTCCAAGCGATCTTCCCGAACCTCGTCGACGAGGGGAACAACGGACGGCGTTCGGGTGCCGCGCTCGTCCCGCTCTGGAAGCGGTTCGTCTCCGACGACGTCGCGTGGGCCGCGGCGACGCGGGTCGTCGGAACGACGGCGAGCGCGTACGACTCCGACGTCCTCGGCGAGACCGTCCGGATCATCCGGACCGATCCGAAGAAGCGAGGCCTCGCGTTCTTCGTCGTCGCCACGTCCGAGCGGGAACGTGCCGTCTCGAGGACGAAGGCCGAGCGTCGGACGGACTTCGAGAAGGCCTACGCGCAGGCGATCAGCGAGGAGGAGTTCCGCGCGTACTTCGCCCACGGCACCCTCGGCTTCCGCTACGCCGCCAACCTCGTGCCCTACCTCGCCCCGGGGTTCTCCCGTTTCGCGGCGTTCGAACGCCCCATGGCCATGCTCCTCGACGGCGACGACACGGCTCGGAAAGCGAAATACGTCGCCTCCCTCGCGTCCGCCCTCTGCTCGGAGGGGGCCCGTCAGGATCTTTCCCGACTGCACGACGCGCTCGTCGCCACCACGAAGCGGGTGCCCAAGACCGAACCCGAACTCCGCACGCTGATCTCGCAAACCGCACGTCCCACGTGCGAAGAACTCGCCGGAGCCGACGCCCGATGAACGTCCCCCTGGGAGGTCGCGTCGCGTCCGTGCTGTCCCTCGTCTTCGCGCTCGCGGGAACCGCCGTCGCCACGTCGAGTTGCGGACCGCCCGGCGGAGTCACGCTCGTCTACACGGGGACCAAGGTCGAGGATCGTTTCGGCAAGCCGAGCGAACGGCAGCGGGTGGCGCAACGCCAACTCGACGCGCTCGTCGGCCACGAAGTCTCCATCGAGGTCGACGAAGCGCTCGCGTCCCGTTGGTCCCCCGACGGTTTCGCCCACGTCGAAGAGGCGGTCCTCGGCGTCGCCCGGGAGCTCGGCAAGGTCAAGGAGTACCGTCCGAAGGCCTTCGCCCGGTTCGCGCCGAAGCTGCGCCGCGTGCTCTACACCTACTCCGCGATCTCGGAACGCTCGGAAGCGACGTTCCGTGACGACGGGACGCTCCTCCATATCCAGGTCGCGGACTCCGACGGACGATGCGCCTGTTCCTCCATCGAACGTGCGTTCGTCGACGCGGACCGTAAAGCGTCCGACGCCGCGTTCCGCGCGATGCGCCCCGAATCCGTGCCCGACGCCGACGTCGACGACTATCTCCGCGTCGTCGGCGTCCCGGAGTCGAAGGAGAAGCTGCTCGTCGCGCGCGGGGACGACGATCTCGTGGCATTCGAACGCCTCGTCCAGATCCATCGTCGCTTGCAAGGACCGGTGGACGCGTCGGCGGCGGCGATCAAGGCCCGCGACGAAGCCCGGGCCACGACGTCCCGCGCGATCGCGCGCGTCGGTTCGGAGCTCGCCGAAGCCCACGAGAGGAATTCGGCCGCGGTCGAGAAGCTCCCGAAGGACGCGCCGTTCCACCGACTCGAAGCCTCGTTCACGAAGTTCCTGGTCGACGCCGGGTGGTCCCTCGACGAATACGAACGGACGGCGGTCTACAAAGTGGTCTTCCGTACCGCCCGCGATCCGCACGTCTTCCCCGCGCTCGATCGTCTCGCGCTCGCGAAGATGCTCCTCGACCGATGGGTCCGCGCCGGTGCTCCGGTCCACGATCCGGACGCACGGGACCGCAAGGAATCACCCGACGAACGCACCTTCGACGCGCTCCTGTGCCCGGCCGCGAAGGACGGGAACGGCGTCCCGCGGCGCGACCCGCCCGGATGTTCGTCCTGGAACAACGACACGATGTACGCATGGCTTCGGGACGACCCCGCGCGTCTGGACGCGTTCGTCACCGAAGTCGTGGGGAAGAAGAACCCGAAGGTGGCCGAAGCGCTCTTCCACTCCCTGGCGGGAAGTGGCTCCAACGCCGTGTCCGTGTGGCGTCGGTTCGAGAGCGACGAAGCCCAGTGGATGATCCTCGGACGCGCCGTCGCCGCCATGAGCCTCGGCAGCTTGGACGAAGGCGTGTTCGAAGAGGCCGCCCGGGCGTGGCGTCAGTATCCGCGTCGCCGAGCCGTCGCGATGCTCGTGTTCGCGACCATGGATTCCTACTCCCATGGGTTCCTCGAGGGTCGCTTGAAGGCCATCGCCCGCGAGGGCCAGACGGCGAACGAACGGGACTTCGCGGCGTTCCTCGATCTCGGCCCCACGGCGTTCCGTCAGGTCGGCGTGGTGTGGCCCTCCTCGCACGAGGTTTTCGCGTGCGAACGTGATCGGCCCCCGGCTCGGGACCCTCCTCGGGGACAAGTCCTCCCGCGGCCTCGACGCCGCGCGGAACCGGCTCTGCGAGGAACGAGCCGTCGGCGAAGTCCTCGCGCTCGCGACCGCCCTCGATCGCCACGTCCTCGATCATCCCGGGGACGAGCCGGCGTTCCGTTCGACGTTGACCGCGCTCCGCGAGGAGACGTGTCGCCGTTGATCATCGCGACGCGTCCGGTACCTCGACGTCCTTCATCGCGAGTTCGAGTTCGGAGACTTCCTCGCCCGCCATCCAGATGACGTTGCGACCGATGCGGCGGACGGGAACGTGGGACGCTTGCCTTCCTCGAAGGTCCGCGCCGTGGCGAGCTCGACGGGCGAGCATCGGGAGCGCCACGTTCGCCGCCACGGCGACGGAGGGCAGCGTCGGCGCTTAGAACCGAAGTAGCCGGCGAGCGCGACGAGCGACCCGCAGGCGACCGCCGCGTACGTCGCGAGCGTGGCCCACGTGCGGAACGGTACCTCGGTTTCTCGGGGGTCCGCGGGCGAGTTCGGCACGACGACGTGCGCCTTCGGCGCCGGGATCGTCCTCGCGTTGGTTCGACGCGAACGCGAGGTTGGGGGCGGTCGCTGGGGTACGGTTCCGGAACCGGGAGGAGGGCACGGTCGCGACCGCGACGGGCGGCGCGAGCTCGGCGGGGCACCAGGGCCGCGAAGCGACCGTTGTGCGCGCCCGACTCCGAATTGCGGAGGGCTTCCGCGACACGCAACGAACGTCGGACGGGGACCTCGCCCGAACCGAAATCCCAGATCATGAGCGCGAATTCGCGGGCGCTCTGCGGCCGGCGCGCCGGGTCGTTCTCGAGGCAGCGCATGATGGCATTCGCGAGCTCGTACGGAAGGTCCGCGCGCACGGAGTTCAGGTGCGGATCGGCTCGCGATGGTTCGGAATCTGCGACGAACGCGCCGAGAACGGGTAACGCCGCGTGAGCATCCGGTAGGCGAGGACGCCGAGAGACCAGAGGTCCGAACGCGCGTCGACGCCCGAGGGACACGCCACCTGCTCCGGGGACATGTATTGCGGCGTGCCGAAGGTGCGGTCGGACGGCTCGAGACGTTCGTCGCTCATCGCACTGAGCGAGATGCCGAAGTCGAGGAGCTTGGCGACGCGGAAACTCGCCTTCCTGCGAGAGGAAGACGTTCGACGGCTTGATGTCGCGGTGGACGAGACCGCGGGCGTGCGCTCGGCGAGGGCAGGAAATCTCGAGGAGGATGTCGACCGCGTCGGTCATCGAGAGTTCCTCGCCCTTGCGGAGGGTGGCGGCGAGGTCCTTGCCCTCGAGGAGCTCCATCACCATGTAGTGCGCGCCGTCGTGCGTGACCCCGACGTCGAACACGCGCGCCACGTACGGCGATCGCAATTGGCGGCCACGCGCGCTTCGTGTTCGAAACGCTGGCACAGCTCGACGCTGTCGAGGCCGGCCCGAAGGAGTTTGATGGCGACGCGCTTGCCGAGGAAGTGGTGGAAGGCTTCGTAGACGAAGCCCATGCCGCCTTCACCGATCTCCGCGATGATCTCGTACTTGCCGTCCACGAGGACGCCGGGCACTCGAAGTCGTTTCTCCCGAAGGGGTCGTCACGGGCTCACCTCCAAGCTCTGCAACTTTCCTACGTGTACGGATCAGATGCGGATCGCCGGACCCATCGCCGATTGCGGTGGCGCACCGCCCCGTGGCCACGAGGAACGTGGATGTCGTCGTCACCCCTGGATTCCCCGGCGAAATGAAGGACGGCGACGGGGAACCGTTCCCGGTCCCGCGTCGCCGTCGATGTCTCGTTCATCCACCCACACACACCCACGAGGCTTCGGCCCGTGGGGGAGCTGACGCGATCACTTGGACGCTTCGAAGAGTTCGAGGCCGTTCCGGAAGAGGGGGTTGAATCGGGACAGCTGCGTGCGGAGGGCGAGCCAGCGGTGACGATCGTGGACGCGCACACCCCGGAGCGGTCGGTCGAGGACGTTGGGACCGAACGCGTCGACGACCTGCTGGGTGCCCTGGATGCCGGACTGGATGAAGAGGCGGATGCCTCCGCCCGGCGTCACGTCGCTCACGGCCGCCATGCAATTGAACGCGCTGGGCGCCGGGGTTCCGTCGTCGGCGAGGTAATCCTCGTTGCCCGGGACGAGGTCGCGTCCGACCGCTCGGTACAGCACGCGACCGCTCGCGAGGAGATCGCGTTGGCGAACGGCGCGATCCCACACGGTCTTCGTGGTGCGGAACGGGCCCCAACCGGCCGCACGGGCGCGCGGGACGCCGGCGCCACGTCCGAGCTCGAAGTCGAGATCCGTGTTCTCGCCGACTTCCGGCCCGCCGAAAGGTCGCACGACGCCAGCGCGCGGCATCCAACTGATCGTCACCATCTCCGACGGGTCGACGTTCACGCCGCCCTGGCCGTCCGGCACGACATGGACGAACTGCGCCATCGTGTGGCTGTTCACGCGCACGAGCGGGTTGTTGATGCCGGTCTGGTACGCGAAGAACGTGACGAAGTAGCTGTCTTCGGCGAGCACGTCCGAAGGCGGTGTCTCCACCACGTGGGGACCGGAGAGCGCCGCGGCGACGGACGTGATCTCGTCCCCTCCCACGTCCGCGTCCTCCGACGTCGCACCGCACCCCAGGCCCCCCGAAGCGACGGCGAGAACCGTCCCCATCGAAAGTCCGAATTTCCACGCCCCGTTTCGTCCCACGATCGTCATGGGCCGTGGGGTACCAAATGTAGGGTTATGTGGTAGTCGCGTTCGAGTTCCGGGGGATTCCAGGGGATCGCCGCGGACTCCGCAAAAGCACGGCCGCGATTTCACGTTCGCGATCGTGGGCGTCGAGAGCCGACGAACCGGGATGCCGCCGTCAGGCCAGGGCGTACCGACGCATGGACACGTTCATCAGGAGACCGATTCCGATGAGGATCGTGAGCACGCTGGACCCACCGTACGAGAAGAGCGGCAACGTCACGCCGACGACGGGAAGGATGCCCGTGACCATGCCGAGGTTGAAGAACGCGTGCCAGAAGATCATGGCGCCGACGCCGACGGCCACGACCGCACCGAAACGATCCTTCGCGGACGCCGCCACGCGGAGCGACCAGAGCACGAGGAACCCGTAGAGGGCGACGAGGACGAAACATCCCGCGAAGCCCCAGTCTTCGGCGAACACGGCGAAAGGGAAGTCGCTGTACTGGTCGGGGAGGAAGAGGAACTGGTTCTGCGTCCCGCGCATGAACCCTTGTCCGAGTACGCGACCGCTCCCGATGGCCACCCGCGCGTGGTGTGCGTGCCAGTTCGAACCGAGGATGTTCGCTTCGGGGTTCAAGAACGAGGTGATGCGCTGCTTCTGGTAGTCCTTGAGGACGTAGAACCAGGCGAGAGGAACGGCGACGCTCACCGAGCCGCCGAGCCACGCGAGGGTCCACGTGTGGATCCGCATCATGGCGCCGATGGCCACGAAGATGAGTGCGTGGATGAGCGCCGTGCCGAGGTCCGGCTGGCGCAAGATGAGGAGCGTGGGGATGCCGGCGAGCACGGCCGGGATGAGCAGATCCTTCAGCGTGCGCCCTTCCGTGCGCGGATCGTCGTGGAGGTATTTCGCCAGGGCGATGATCATGAAAAGCTTCATGAACTCGCTCGGCTGCAGGCTGAAGGAGCCGATGTAGATCCACCGCGAACTTCCGCGGATGTCCCTGCCGAGGACGAAGACGAGCAAGAGCAGGATGATGCCGAGTCCGTACAGCGCGTACGCGAACCGTTCGTAGTGCCGGTAGTCGATGGTCGCGACGAAGGTGGCCAGGATGCCGCCGCCCACGAGCCAGTAGACCTGCTGGATGTAGATGTCCTGCAGGGCGGCGCGCGTCACGCTCGTCGCGGAGTACAGGTTCACGACGCCGATGACCGCGAGCATCGCCGCGACCAGGAACAGCGCCCAGTCGAAGCGCCGGTCGATGCGGCCTCCGAGGCTCCGCGAGTCGGCGGAGAGGAGGCTCATCGCGGCGCTCCAGGATCGCGCTTCGGAGCGGGCTTCGCGGCCCGTGCCGCCATGAGCTTCTGGTACTCGCGCACGACCGACACCGCGACCGGTGCGGCTTGCGTCGGTCCCGAACCTCCGTGTTCGACGAGCACGACCACCGCGATCTCGGGCGACTTCGCGGGCGAGAACGCCGCGAACCACGCGTGTTCCCGCGAGTAGTACCACTGCATCTTCGCGTCGTCCTCGTCGCGGGCCACGTAGCCGGTCTGCGCCGTCCCGGTCTTGCCGGCCATGTCGAGGGACGGATCGCGCACGGGGTACGCCGTGCCCTTCGGATCGTTCACCACGGCCGTGAGGCCGTCGAGGATGCGGGCCATGTTCTCGGGTTTCACGGCGACCTGGCGCTTCACGCGAGGTTCGAAGTCCTGGACCACCGTGCCGTCCCCCGTCTCCATGGAGCGCACGAGGGACGGGGAGTACAACGTGCCGCCGTTGCCGAGGGCCGCGTACGCCAGTGCGAGCTGGAGCGGAGTGACCGTCGTGTCGCCCTGGCCGATGGCCGTGTTGAGCGTGAAGCCGATACGGAACTGCCCGCGGTAGCGGAGGGAGTACCAACTGCGGGTCGTGATGCGCCCGGCGGACTCGGGATTCACGCCGATGCCTGTCTTCGCGCCGAAGCCGAAGTCGTTCGCGACGCGGGCGATGCGATCCATGCCGACCGCCTCCGCCAACTTGAAGAAGTAGACGTTGCAGGACTCGCCGATGGCGTCCTTCATGTTCACCTTCCCGTGCACGTGGGTGCACCGGAAGAGACGGCGGCCGAAGAGGAGCGCGCCGTCGCAGCGCTCCGAGTCGTCCGGATTCATGAGCCCGTCCTCGAGCGCGGCGATGGCGGCGAACGGCTTGAACGTCGAGCCCGGATGGAATGCGCCGCTCGTCGTCTTGTCGAGCATGGGACGGAGCGGATCGGCTTCGAGCTGCTTAACGCTTCGCGGATGCGCGCGACCGCCGCCGCCGGCGAGGTCGTTCGGGTCGTAGTCCGGCTTCGAATAGAGCGCGAGGAGGCGCCCGGTCTTCGCTTCCACGACGACGACCGAACCGGCAGGGTGGGGCCGCATGGCCTTCTCCACGACCGCCTCGAGATCCATGTCCACGGTGAGGCGGAGATCGCGTCCGGGAATCGGGTCTTCGGAGTGGGGTGGGTCGAGGAGGCGCTCGGCCGCCGGGCCCGTGCGGATACGGCCGCGGGCGTCCACCACGCGCTTCTCCCAACCGCGCTGGCCGCGCAGGTTCGTCTCCCACGCGTGTTCGACACCCGTGGCTCCGATGGAGTCTCCCACCTCGTACCCGAGCGGATTCACCCTCTGACGCTCGTCGGAACGCATCGACTCGTATCCCGAAGGCCGCACCTTCGCGAGCGTCTCCGCGTCGATCTCGGCGACGTACCCGATCATGTGGGCACCGAGATGCTTGAACGGGTAGTAGCGCACGGGCGTCGTCACGACCTCGGCGCCCGCGAGCTCGGCCTGGTGCTGACGGAGCTCGGCGACGATGTCCCGCGCCACGTCCTCGCGGACGAGGATCGACCTCCAGCAGGGCGACTTGTCGTCCTCCGAGGTGCACGCGTTCCGCATCCGATTCTCGAAGTACGTGCGCTCGCTCGGGTTGAGTCGGAGCGTCTCGGCGATCTTCGGCCACGCGTCGGTGTCGGCGGTCTCACCCGCGGCCTTCTTCTTGGGGCGTGCGCTGGGCAAGGCCCGTCCGGGCACGATGTAGACGTTGTACGAGGGACGGCTCGACGCGAGGATCTTCCCCTGCGCGTCCCGGATCACCCCGCGCGTGGTCGCGAGATTCACGCGGCGCACGACGTTCTCGTGCGCGATCGCCGCGTACGACTTGCCCTCCAGGATCTGGAGCTGGAAGAGGCGCACCACGACCGCGAGGAACGCGACGAATACCGCGAGCGAGAGCCACGCGTAGCGCTTCCGGAACTCGCCGACGTCGGCGCGCGGGACGAGGAGGTCGCTCACGGTCTCGCCCCTTCCCGCGCCACCTTCACGTGCGTCGCGGAATGGATGCGATTCGCGAGCCGGAAGACGAGCGGCGCGGTGACGGCGGTCGCGAGGGCGGGAACGAACACGTTCGGCAGGAGCGCACGTGGCACGTAAGCGTCCCTTCCGAAGATCGCGAGGAGGACGAGCACCATGACGGCGTGGACCAACGCGAACGCCAGGGCGAGCACCGCCTGCAGAGCGGTGGTCTGCGCCGCGAGCCGCACGCCGAGCGCCCGGGCGAGCACGAACGTGGCGACGAACGTGAAGGCGAACAATCCGATGGGAGCGATGCCGACGACGTCGGTGCTAGCCGAGGACGAAGGCCACGCCGGCTCCGCGCGCGATCGAATACTCGTGGACGCCCATGAAGAGGATGAGGGGCAACACGAGCGACGGGAAGGAGACCCGGATGGATGCGCGCGGTGACGTAGACGGAGATTCGCCTGGAGGAGCAGGAGGGAGAACGCCCGCGACGAGAAAAGCCGTGTTGCGCATCAGTTCCTCCGCGGCGCGTCCTTCGGCGGCGTTTTGGCGTCGCCGTCGTCGTCCGGGGGCGCGAGGGAGGATGAGCACGTCGTCGAGGCGGCGAGAAGTCCACGGTGGGAGACGCTTCGACGGCCTGTTCTCGTCCCAGCTCTCGTTTCTTCACCTTCGTCACTCGGGCGACGGGGATTCCCTTCCGGGAACCACTTGCCCTTGCCGCTCGTCACGAGCAGATCGCCCACTTCGACCTCGTCCCGCGAGTCGCATCTCGACCTTGCAGGGTATTTCGACGGATCACCGAGGTGCCCCGGACGAACCCACGGGCCTTCGTGCGTTCGTCCTCGACGTCGATGCCGAACGCGGCGTCCACGGCGAGTTGTACGTCGACGGCGTCGCCCGAGACGCGGAGAACGCTGCCCACCACGCCGTCCGGCGACACGACGGCATCCGCGGCGGGATTTTGCGCGAGCTCCGTCCAGGACGACACGCGTGACCCGGAAGAACTCGGTGAACTCCTTCGCGATGACCTCCGCGCTGACGGTCTCCACCGGGATCGTCTCACGGGTGGGCAGACGTCGGAGTTCCCTGTTCTCGGCTTCGCGCCGCCGAGGCGATCACGTCCGCGCGGGGCGCTGGCCCGGCGAGCCGATCGTTGTCCTTCTTCACGTCCACGAGGTAGACGTAGTCGCCCCAGAGTTCGACACGCCGCGCGTGAGACGGCGACGCCATGTTCCACGGGCGCGCCGAGATGCGCAGCACGAACTTGTCGAGGCGGAGTACTCGGTCGCTTCATGTTCGCGCGGAGGAAGAAGAACGGACCGCAGCAGCACCACGACGATGGCGGCATCGCGGGTACGCTTGAAGTTCGTCATCGCGGTGGCCTCCTCGGCGCGATCCCACGAGAGCCCGCAGGCTCTCACGCGATCGTGACCTCTTTGAGGAGCTCGAGATGATCCAGCGTCTTGCCGCTGCCGAGAACGACCGCGCTGATCGGGTCGTCCAGGCCATGACGGCAGGCCGGTCTCTTCGCGATCAGGACGTCGAGGTTGGCGAGGAGCGCGCCGCCGCCCGTGGGACGATGCCCTTGTCGACGATGTCGGCCGCAGCCGGGCGTCTTTTCGAGGGCGAGGAGCACGGCCTCGACGATCGCGTGGATCGGTTCGGAAAGAGCGTCCCGATTTTCGTCGGAATTCACGACGACCGTCTTCAGGACGCCGGCCACGAGATCGCGGCCCTTCACTTCTGCACGTCACCTGCTTCTCGAGCGGATGGGCGTTGCCGATCTGCATCTTGATGCGTTCGGCGTTCTGCTCGCCGATGGCGAGGTTGTACTTGCGCTTCAGGTAGGCGGCGATGGCTTCATCCATCTTGTCGCCACCGACGCGCACGCTCTGCGAGTACACGATGCCCGCGAGGGAGATGACGGCGACGTGCCACCGCCGATGTCGACGACCATGTTTCCCGAGGGCTCGGTGATACGACGCCGATGGCCGCCGCCATGGGCTCCTCGATCAGGTAGACCTCACGCGCGCCGGCACTCTCCGCCTCTCTTTCACCGCCGCTTCTCGACCTCCGTGATGCCGAAGGGACGCAGATGATGATGCGCGGTTTGACGAGCGTCTTCCGGTTGTGGGCGCGTGCGATGAAATACCGGAGCATCGCTTCGGTGATCTCGAAGTCGGCGATCACGCCGTCGCGCAAGGGCCGCACGGCGCGGATGTTCCCAGCGTGCCCCGAGCATCTCCTTCGCTTCCCGACCCACGGCGAGGACCTTGTTCGCCCCGCGACTGTCCTTCTGCACGGCCACCACGGAAGGTTCGCAAGAGACGATGCCCTTGCCCTTCACGTAGATGAGCGTGTTCGCCGTCCCGAGATCGATCGCAAGATCGTTGGAGAACAGGCCGTGGAGCCAGTCGAAGACCATCGGGATTCAGCGCACTCGAGTTCGCTCGACCTTCACCCGGGGCCCGCACGATGGCGCGAGCAGGATTCACGACGGGGAAGGTCGAACGCGGGCCTCAGCCCTTCGAGATCTTGCCTTCCTTGTGCGGATGGTGCGATCGGCACGCGGGGCAGTACTTCTTGATCTCGAACTTCTCGGACATGGTCCGCTTGTTCTTGGTCGTGGTGTAGTTCGCGCGGCCGCACTGTCCGCAGGTCATCTTGATGAGATCGCGCATCGAAAGGCTCCGAAAGAGGCAGGGAGGCGACGGGATTCCGGCCTCCTGAGCGGCCGTACCCTACTTTCCACGTTCCACATGTCAAGCGCCGGTCGCGCGGTGCCGGCCCGGCGTCCCCCTGGAAACGAGGCCGCCCGCGTCGGGGGAACCGAACGCGGGCGGAAGGAACGGACTTCCCGGTCGCCTTGACCGGAACAAAACCGTCAATCGTCGTCTTTCCAGTCGTCGATGGTCGGCTCGCGCTCGTTGCGACCGCCCCGCTTCTTCTTCGGTCCGCCGCCGCCGTCTTCGCCGCCGCCGAAGCTCTTGCGACGACGATCGTCGAAGGTCTTCCCGGTGACCGCCGCCAGGGGCCGGAGGGGGAACCCGCCACCGCCACCGCCGTAACCACCGCCGCCGCCGCCGTAGCCACTTCACCGCCGCCGCCGTAGCCACCGCCGCCGCCGCCGAAGCCACCGCCCGCGCAGGCGGAGGACGATCACCCCTTGGGTTGCCCAGTTGAGGTTGATCACGAGACGACGTCCGCGGAGATCGGCCTGGGCGAGCGCTTCGGAAGCCGCCTTCGCGGACTCCGCGGTCGCCATGGTCACGAAACCGAAGCCACGCTTGCGGCCGTCCGGATCCGTGGGGAGGCTCACGCGCTGGACCTGACCCGCAGCCACGCCGTTGATCAGCGTTTCCACTTCTTCCGTGCTGCAGTCGTAGGGGAGATTGCCGACGTAGAGCGTGCGGTCGTCGGCTTGGGCGGGGCCGCCACCCGGACGGGGGCCGGCACCGAATCCTCCAGGGCGCGGACCACCTCCGAAGCCGGCACCCGGGGGACCGGCGCCGGGAGCGCCGTCACGTCGGGGGGGTTCAGGGGAGAAGGGTCGAACGGCGATCGACTTGCCACCCTGCATGGACCCGTCGAGCGCGTCGCGCGCCGACTGGGCTTCCGCCGGGGTGGAGAGCGTCACGAATCCGAAGCCGCGGGGCCGACCTGTGGCCCGGTCCTTCGGGAGGCTCACGTTGGCGACGGTGGCGCCGGTAGCCTCGAAAATCTGCTTGAGAACGTCTTCCGAAATGCTGTCGGGCAATCCGGCCACGAACAGCTTTGCTTCATCATTCGACATGCGAAAACCCTGAGTCTCCCGATACGTGATTCGTTCTTGAACTTCGGACGATCCCTTCGGTGAGCGAGTCACGTCCCGAGACGCAAAGCCGCCGACCTATTCGACCCCTCCGCCACACGATAACGTGCGATTCCCGGAGGTCAATACACCGCATTTCGGCCGGATGCGGGAAATGCGGGTGTCGTGCGCCGGGTCAGACCTTGAGCCGGCGGGACGACGGTGGAGGAGGTACGGCGGGAAGCGACAGGACGAACGTGCTCCCGCGCCCGCTTTCGCCCGACTCGACCCACGCTTTTCCGCCGTGACTCTCCGCCACGTGTCGCACCAACGAGTCCATTCCGCTGCCGCGCACGTGCGCGCGGGGGCCGTCGGCCGGGGATTCGTCGCGGGGAGGGGGCCGAGCGCGCGAAGCGTTCGAAATATCGCTCTCGATTCCTCTTCCGGTGCAATCCCGGACCACGGTCCGACACCCGCACCCTGGACGTTCGGTCCGGCGGGCACGACGTCGACGCGGACGAGCTTGCCTTCGCCGGCGTACTTCAGTGCGTTGTCGACGAGGTTGATGACCGCGAGGGGAATGGCGCGTTCGTCGATGCGTGACTCGGAGGTGCGGCGACGTTCACGGCGATTTCGACGCCGTCCCGTTCGGCCCAGTACCGGAGGACGCTGGCGGCCTTCGTGACCACCGCGCCGACGTCGCCCTGCGCGAACTCGTCGCATCGCGCCCGCGCTCGACCTTCGCGAAGTCGAGCACGTTCTCGATGAGTGCGGAGAGCCGTTCGCTCTCGCTCACGATGATGTCGAGGTACTCGCCGCCGCTTCTCGTCGTTGGCGACCCGACCGGACTGGAGCATCTCGCTGAACATGCGCACGAGCGCGAGCGGCGCTTCCAGCCGTGGCTCACGTTGGCCACGAATTCGCTCTTGAGCGCCGAGATGGGCCTCCTTCTCCGCCGCGAGGAGAGATCGTCGCGACGCCCGCGACGATGACGATCGCGGAGAGGGGAGCACCATCGCGAGTTCGAGGAGCCTCCGGTTCTTCGCGCGCGGGATTCTTCCGCGGACATCGGCGAGACCTGGAGGCGCCAGTTAGAGCGTCGTCGGAAAGCGGACGACGAATTCGCCGCTCCGGAGCGACGGTCCGAACACGGTACGGCCTTCCTCGTCGACGACGTTCACGCGGCTCGGGGCCCTCCCGGATTCGGAGTAGAGGAGCGGCAACGTGTTCTTCACGATGCGTGCGACGTCGTGCACGCGACGACGAGGTAGGACTTGCCGTTCGCCGTTTTCTGCCAGTAGCTGACGAGGTAGCTCTGGCCGGCGTACTCGCGGTGAAGGTGACGGGCTCTTCCACCGGAGGTTTGGGCTCCATGTCCCCGAGCATGCAGTAGACGAGCAAGCGGCGGAATGCGTCCTCGTCCGTCAAGAACCGCTCGCACGGGGAAGAGTACGCGACGACGTTTCGCTGCGCGTCGAGGACGAGGATCGCGCGGACCGGCGTCTCGCGTTGCGCGGTGGACAGCCAACGTTCCCCGAGCCGCCCGAGGTCCGTCGGATCGGTGACAGCCATGACGACTTGTCCTGCTCGATGATGCGCTTGTCGAGGCGTGCCTTCCGTCGAGACCGGCATCGCCTCGAAGACGGACTGCCGGCGGAGCAGATCGAGCTCACAGTGTCGTCCGAACGTGAAGTACGCGAGGACCCCGACGGCGACGAGGACGGCCGGCAAGAGCATGAAGCTCGCCACCCGATCTCGAGCGCCCGGCGGGATTCTTCATCCGCGGTCGCGTTCTCCGATCGCGGCCCGGGACCAACGTCGTCAGCGGCGTTTCGCGACGTCGACGCGAGATCGACTCGGAGTCGAGCACGAGGCCGCGTGTCGAGATGAACTCGGCGTACTGGGTCGCGATGTACGCGAGGGCGTTGCCTTCGGCCTCGGAGAACGGAATTCCGTCGATGGGATTCGCGATCTCGAACACGCCCAGGGGACGACCGGCGAGGAGGATCGGCGAGGCGATGAGGCTCGTCGCGATGCCGACGACTTCGAACCGAGGGAGGCCTCGGGCCTCGGAGTCGGTCGCGTCGGCGATGACGAGGGACGACTTCTTCTTCAAGGCTGCCGCGAGGATCGGATCGGTCGCGGGATGCTTGCGCAGGACCAGGGAGTCGGCCTTGCCGCCTTCCGTCGCGGCCACGATGAATTCGCGCTTGTTGATGTTGAAGAAATGCGCGATTCCGGCCCGCGACGGAACCATCTCGAGGGCGAGGGACAGGCAGTAGTGGGCGCCTTCGATGGCGTCCCGGAGGAAGTGGAGCGCGTGCATCGCGTCGAAGAGATCCGCGATGAGTTCGTCCCCCGCGGCGCCGCGCTTGCCGAACGAGGCACGTGAATCCATGCGCCCCGCCGACGGGGGAGCGTTCGGGACCACGGGACCGGCAGGCGGCGTGAACACGGGGGCGGCGACGACCTTGACGTCCACCGTGCGCGGCGCGTTCGACGCGGGCTGCACGAGGGGGAACGGCGCCGGAGCCGGGGGTTGGACCAACGGGATCGGGACGGGGGAGTTCGTTTCGTTCGGCGGCGGTGCGGGCGCCGTCATGGCCGGAGGAGGCGGGGGCGCCGTCGGCACGAGGTCGAGCGGCACTCCTGGAGACTTGAGGCCGACCGGGAACTGGATCGGAGGAGGCTGGTGCGAGAGCGGCATCGCGGACGCACCCATCGACCCGGTGAGCACGGGTTCGACCTGGGCACTCGGCGGAATCGAGTGGGGCGGCGGCGGCCGCATCGACGGGGACGGGAGCTCCGCGTCCGGGCGACGGGGAAGGGTGACGACGGGCGGACCGCGCCAATCCTTCCAGAGGAGCGTCGCGAGGGGCGCACCCGGCGGCTTGCCCTGGAACACGACGTCGAAGACGGCGAGGTTCACGAGCTTGCCCGGCCGGACGTTCGTCAGCGATCGCTCGATGATCTCGAACTGCGCTCGCAGGACCGCGACGGCCGTGTGCTCGTCCGTGCCCGGCGTCACGGCGTAGACGTACTCGCGGTACGTCAGCGGGGAGAGATCGCTGGGCTCTTCCTCGCGGCGGAAGATGATCTGCGCGGGCACGTCACGCAGCGTCGCTTCGGTGGTCGCCGAAAGCGGCGGAAGTTCGCGCACGGGCGGAGGTGGCTGCGAATACGGATACGGCGGGCGTTGCGACGGAGGCGGTCCGCTCGCGTTCACGATCGGCGCCGCGACGATGGCGGGCGCCGCGGGAGGGCTCGGAGCGACGCCGGACGACGGGGCCGGCGAGGACGGTGGCGGTGGCGCGACGGACGGGGGCTTCGGTGTGATCCCCGCGGGCGCCTTCGGAGGCGTTCCGGAGGTCGCGGGCTTCGATTTGGGCGGCGACGGAGTCTTTCCCGCGGGCGCGGACTTCGGCGGCGACGGAGTCTTGCCCGCGGACTTGGACTTCGGGGCCGCGGGCGCGACGGAGGCAGGCTTCGGCGTCGGGTCCTTGCCCGGCCGCGGGGGCATCGCCGACGGCGCCTTCGAGGGAGGGACGCTCCGCGGAACGGCTTCACCGTTCGCGTCGGACGGATCGGTGAGAGGCGCGTCGTCGGCCGCCCGCGTCACTTCGAACCGCGTGCGCGTGCCCGGATCGACGGCGCGACATCCCGACTCGAGCAGCTCGATGGAGAAGCCGCTCATCGTACCGCCGTCCCCTCGAAGCGTCCGCGTCGCGAGGAGCGCGCGCTGCCACGAGTCCGCTTCGACGGTGTATCGCTGTTTCAGCGATTTTCCCGATGTCGTCACTTCGACGAGCCAGCGCATGAGAGTCCACCAGAGGTATCAGGGGGGTCGTCGTCGGGTCAACGGACCCCATCACACTGGGAAGAAATGGCGCGAATCGTCCGTAGTAGGCTCGGCCGGAGAGCCAGGAGAAGGAACCCATGGGACTCGGATTCGCAGGAGTGTGTCGGGGGGTGATCGCGTTCGTCGTCCTCGCGACTTCGGGCTGTGCCTACCTCGGCTCGCCGTTCACCCAGCAATGCACGGACAAGTGTCCGAAGTCGTCGGTCGAACCCCGCGACTACGACGACTGCATGGCCAAGTGCCAAGGCCGCGGCCGCTGAGCACTCGCGCTGCGCGCGGCGTCACTTCGCGCGTAGTCCGTCGGCCGGTCGGAGGCGCGCGGCGTAGAGCGCGGGGAAGATCGTGGCGACGAGACACGTCGCGATCGCGAAGCCTCCGGTGATCGCGAACTCCGTGAGGCGGATGTTCACGGGCAACTTGGAGATGAAATAGACCTTCGGGTCGAGCGGAAACGCCCAGGCCGCGAGTGCACGACATCCTGCGTAGCCGAGGAGGAGGCCGGCCGTCGTCCCGACGATTCCGATGAGACCCCCTTGGTAGAGGAAGATGCGGAGCACCGCGTCGTCCCGTGCTCCGAGGGACTTGAGGAGCGCGATCTCCTTTTGCTTCTCGAGGACGAGCATGATCAGCGTCGCGATGACGGTGAACGTCGCGACCACGATGATCAGCGCGAGGATCACGCTCATGAGGATCTGTTGGATGAGGAGCGCGGTGAAGAGACCGTGGTTCAGGTCCTCCCAATCCATGGTGTGGTAGACGAGGTTGCCGAGCATGGCGTCGATCTCGCGACTGATCCGTTTCGCGTGATCGATGTCGTCGACCTTCATCTCGACGCCGGTGACGCTGTCGCCGTAGTCGTAGAAGGTCTGGGCTTCGTAGAGATCGGTGTAAACGAGCTTCGAGTCGTACTGGTCGAATCCCGCTTCGAAGACCGCGATGACGCGGAATTGCTTCGCGACCGGAGGTCGATTGCTCGTGCCGTAAGAGATGCCCACGGTGGGCGACGTGATCTGCACGCAGTCTCCGACGTTGGCGGAGAGTTGCTTCGAGAGCGTGCGACCGACCACGACCCCCGGGAGCTTGGCGACCTGCTCCGGGCTCTTGCACGGGTCGGGATCCACGGAATCCGGCAGGACGTCCTCCGACGGAAGTTCGCTCGCGAATCCCCCCTTCGGCGTCACGTCCCCGAAGAGGTCGGGATCCGACCCGACGCCGGCGGTCTTCGACTTCGGCGGTGTCGCGCCCACGGCGGGCTTCGGATCCGGAGCATCGGAACCGAAGAGCGCGCGCATTTCGAACGGGATGGGAGGTGTCGCCGACTCACCGGCCGCGCGCCGCTTCGCTTCGTCCTCGGCGATCTGCTTCTCGATCGCGTCGAGAACGGATGTCTTGCCCGCGTCGGCCTCGCGCGGCGCGTCGAACGGGTCCACGTCATCCTTCGGGACGTGCAGCGTGGCGTCGTAGGAGCGCTCGGGGGGCTTCGCGCCGTCCTTGCGAAGACCGGAGAGCGAACCCTCGACGATCTGCTTGGGAAGGTCCAGCACCTGGCCCACCAGGACGGGATCGACGCCCTTCACCAGGACGCCCGTCGCCGTCCGGTCCCCGTGCGTGACCATGAGCGGATTGATCCAGAAGGGAGCGACGCCGACGACGCCTTTCACTCCGGACACCTTCTTCATGACGTCGCGGTACTCGCGGAAGTCGGCCGGGTACTTGAGGACGAGCACGTGGGCGTTCACACCGAGCACCTTCTCGCGGAACTGCTCGTGGAACCCTCCCGTCACGGACATGACGATGGAGAGCGCTGCGACGCCCAACGTCACGCCGATGGTCGCCAGGAGGGTCCCGACGGACACCTGCTCCCGCTTCTTGGAGCGGAGGTAGCGGATGGCGAAGTAGAGCGGGTATCCCATCGGGCGGGGGCGTCGGACGCGGAATCGGGGAAAAGCGTGGGCGGGGAGCGATTCGAGGGGATGCCGCGTCCCTCGAAAAAGTACGGCACGGGAGGAAGACCCGGGCGCGACCATTGCCGAGGGAGGCGCGGACCCCGACCTCGTGCGAGGCGGGGGCGCGGGCCGCACGTCGGTCCCGCAGGAATGTCCGGCGGGTCCGTCGAGCAGGGTGGGGTTACCACGATTTCGAGGATGGGGGGTTGCGTCGCGGCGGGGGCCCTTGTCAAACCATGGGCCCCGATCCGGTCTTCCCGACCGTTTCGCGAACCCGCCCCATGACCCAAGTCCTCTCCAACAGCCTTCCGAACCGGGATGCCGTCACGCTCGACGCTTCCCAGGCTCCGAGGGAACCCGTGCCGTCGTCCCGGCACCGGGAGGACCCCTATTTGGGGAAGACCGTCGACGGCCGCTATCGCATCGAGAGCGTCCTCGGTGAGGGCGGCATGGGGGTCGTCTACACGGCGCGCCACACCGTCATCGACAAGCGCATCGCCATCAAGGTCCTCCGCGGCGAGATGGCGCAGGACAAGGAGAACGTCGATCGCTTCCTCCTCGAGGCGCGCGCGGCGTCGTCGATCGGCAATCCGCACATCATCGACATCTCCGACTTCGGCACCATGCCGGACGGTGCGACCTACTTCGTCATGGAGCACCTCGACGGTCGGAGCCTCTCGGCTCTCCTCCGTGCCGAGAAGCCCCTCGCTACGCCGCGCATCGTCGCCATCGGCAAACAGATCGCCCGCGCCATGGCGGCGGCGCACTCCGCCGGCATCGTCCACCGTGACATGAAGCCCGACAACGTCATGCTGATCGAGCGCGGCGGTCAGTCCGACTTCGTGAAGATCCTCGACTTCGGCATCGCGAAGGTCGGCAGCGCGGCCTCGCAGATCACCCGTGCGGGAACGGTCTTCGGGACGCCCCATTACATGTCCCCGGAGCAGGCGGCCGGAACGGCCGTCGATCAGCGCTCCGACATCTACGCCGTGGGCGTGATGCTCTACGAGATGGCATCGGGGCGCGTGCCGTTCGATGCCGACAACTTCATGGGCATCCTGAGCCAGCACATGCACAAGGCTCCTCCGCCCATCGACGACCGCGGACCCCTCACCGCCGCGACCGTCGGACTCCGCGCGGTCGTCGCGAAGTGCCTCGCGAAGAAGCCCGAGAATCGGTACGCGACCATGGATGTCCTCGCCGCCGACCTCGAGTGCATCCAGCGCGGGGAGATGCCGCTCGCGCTGGTCGAACGTCGCCGTGTGCCTCTCCGACTCGTGACGACCATCGCCATCCTCGCGACGCTCCTCGGTGCCCTGGGCGTCGTGTTCGTGAGGAGCTCGTCGGCGGAGTCCGCTTCCCCGGAACCCGCGGCACCCACCGCGGCGCTTCCCGAGGGTCCCGCGGCGCCGGCGCCCCTCGAGGTGCCCGTTCCGATCGCGGCGCCCACGCCCGCGAAATCGGAGTCGACGACCGTCCTCGTCGGAGTGGAACCGTCCGACGCCCGCGTCGCTCGTGGCAAGGACGACCTCGGTACGTCGCCCATCGCCGTGGACGTGAAGAAGGGAGAGTCCGTCGAGCTCTCGTTCGCGCGCCCCGGGTTCAAGGCGAAGAAGCTCCGCATCGACGGGACGCAGTCACGCGTCGTCGTCCGTCTCGAAGCGAACGCCAAACCGGTCGCGTCGCCGCCACCGGCGCCCACCGTCGTGCACCCGCCGACGCTCGCGCCCGGACTCGACTACCCCTGGAAGTGACGCCGGGATTCCCGGGTCACTTCTTGTCGAACGCGCTCCCGGTCCATCCGTAGCGCACCATCTTCGTCGCGCCCCACGGCAGAAGGAGCGGCTCCACCGCGCCGCCCGACGTCTCCTCGGGGAAGGGATACGTCGCCGCCGTCCATCCGAACGCGCGGCCTGCTTGGGCGAGCACGTCGAACGTCCTGCCACCTGCCGCGGGGACGAACTGGACGGAACCTTGGATGCGTTTGTCGCCCACCTCTCGGGACGTCTCGATCGCGAAGATTCGAGCCGGTGCCCCCTCCTTCACCGAGTAGACGAACGTGACGTCGGACGTGAGCACGCCTCCCGGATCCGCTTTCCGCCTCACGACGCCGCGCACGATCACTTCCGCGGCTCCGTCTCCCGTGAGATCGCGGGCGGTCACGTCCTTCACGTCGCCCGGTTCCGCGAACGTCCCCATGGTGACGACGGCGTACTGGTTCCCGCCGCGGAATCCGGGGCCGAAGACGACGAGGTCCCGACCGAGGACGACCACGCGTTCGGGACGCCCGTCCTCCGCGACGTTCACGGACGCGTCGAATCGCGGAACCTCCGTCGCCGGGACGTTCTTGTCCCGCCGGTACTGGTCGAGGAGGCTCGCGGACAGATCGCCGCCCCGCTTCACGTCGGGCGTCTTCGGTGCCGTCAGGGGAGGTTCACGCGTCACCGCGGTCGCGGGGCCGGGAGTCGCGATGCCGGGCTGCGACATCTCCTTCGCGAGGGCGAACCGTGACCCGTCGAATTTCAAGAGGCGGGACCGTACGGTGCCCCACGGAAGGAGGATCGGGTCCCATCCGGACTCGACGGGTTCGGAGAACGTCGCGGCGTCCCACGCCGTCGCGGGTTCGACGCTCACCTCGATTTCGCGTTCGCCGAAACGCAACGCGCTCGAAACCTTCTTGTTGGCCGACGTGAGGCGTACGTCCTGGGAGAACACGGTCTCCGGCTCGTCGCCCTTGAGGACGCTCCACACTTCGACCGCGTCGCGCGTGGTCGTGCCACGGATCCTCCGGGTCGAGACGACGAGGTCCGCCTTCTTCCGTCCGGTCAGGTCGCGCGCCTCGAGCTTCGTGACGTCGTGGGGAATTTCGCGGAAGAAGTACTCCTTGCCTCCCCGGTACCCCGGACCCGCGATGACGAACCAGTGATCGTAGACGGTGACGCGTTCCTTCATCTCGTCTCCCGCGACGTCGGTCACGAGATCGAAACGGGGGGCCGTCGCCGTGAGTCCCTTGGGCACGAGCAGGCCGTCGAAGACCGCGTGTTCCGAATCGAGAGGGAGGGCGGCCAAGGCGTCCGGATTGGACGCGTCGCCCGTCGACGTGGCGACGATCGACGTCACGTTCCCGGACGTCTCCGCGTCGTGGTAGCGCACGGACGCGCGGAGTCCGACCCGCACGAGGCGCGCCTCCGGGAACGTGGTCCACGGCATCGCCGCCTCGAAGTCGACACCGTGGCCGGAGTCCATCTCGACGATCTTCGCGTTCGGGACGGTCTGCCCCTTCCGCGGACCGTCCATGAAGCGGACGCTCCCGGCGGAGTGCCCGGGACGACCCGGGAAGAGTCCGATCTCGTGCACCGAGTATCCGCCCTTGTCCGTCGGGAAGGCGAGGAGGAGCGACGCGTGGTCTTCCCCGGCGCCGAACTTCGAGGTGCGGACGAACTTCGCGTCCGCGATCACACCGGCGACGAAGAGCCGGGTCGCGTCGTAGGCGACACCGAACTCCGCGTGGGTACCGTGCCCTTCCACGATCACGTCCGCGGACTTGAGGGCCGGCCACTCTTTCACTTGGCCGTCGAGCTTGATCGCGTTCCCGTCCACCTTCGTCGCCGCGAACACGTCGGTCGACGCGGTGCGATCTCGCGACGCACCTCCGCCCAACATGGACAGGCCGCCCTCCCTCGCGGCGGCTTCGCCGATCGACGGGCCCGCCGCCGCCTTGTCCGCTCCCGCGGGATCCTCCGCGGCCTTCCCGGCCGGTGCACCACACGCCGCCGCGGCGAGCCCGAAGGTGAAGATGCCGACGAGGCTCCGTCGACGGGGGAAGCAGGTGGACGGAGAACGACGGCGATTGGGAAGACGCATGGCGGATCTCGGGGGAGGGCGGAGGTGGGCGATGTCAGGCCCGACGGAGCATGCGCGAACCCGCTTTCACGATCTCGACCGCGGGGACGATCGCCGCGGACGCCACGAGCAGCACGAGCCATTCCGTCCGTCCGAGTGGAAACGTCCGGAAGATCGGACGGAGGCTCGGCACGAGCACGGCGACGAGGTGGATGCCCGCCGAGAGCGCGACGGCGAGGACGAGAGGCAGCGGGAAGAGCGGCTTCGCCTGGAAGGCGGACGCGGTCTGCGATCGGCAGTTCATCGCGTGGAAGAGTGGGCTCAGCGCGAGGAGCGAGAAGGCGAGAGCTCGTCCCCGGGCATCGCCTTCGATGGAAGGATCGCCGGGAGGGGGCGCGACGTAGAAGCTCATCGCGATAGCGCCCATGACGAGACCCACGAACGCGATGCCGAGACCGTCCCGCGTGCCGAGGAGTCCTTCGTTCGCACGACGAGGGGGCTCGTTCATCTGGGAGGCGTCCGGCGGATCGATGCCGAGGGCGAGCGCGGGGAGTCCGTTCGTGACGAGGTTGATCCAGAGGATCATGAGCGGTGTAAGGGGCGAGAAACGCGGGACGAACGCCGCCACGAACACGGCGAAGAGCAGCCCCGCGTTCGAGGAGAGCAGGAAGAAGATGAACTTCTGGATGTTCCGGTAGACCGCGCGACCTTCGCGGACGGCGTCGACGATGGTGGCGAAGTTGTCGTCGGCGATGACCATGTCCGCGGCTTCGCGTGCGACGTCGGTGCCGCTCCGTCCCATGGCGACGCCGATGTGCGCTTCGCGGAGCGCCGGAGCGTCGTTGACGCCGTCACCCGTCATCGCGACGACGTGCCCGCGCTCCTTGAAGGCCCGCACGATGAGGAGCTTCTGTTCGGCGGTGACGCGGGCGAAGACGCGCGCGGATTCGACGCGTTCCCGGAGCGTCGCCGCGTCCATCGCTTCGAGTTCGCTTCCGGTGATGGCCGAAGCGCCGGCTTCCCAGAGTCCGAGTTCCTTCGCGATGGCGACGGCCGTCAGCTTGTGGTCCCCGGTGATCATGATCGTCCGGACGCTGGCGTCCGCGGCGGCGTGGATCGCTTCCTTCACGCCGTCCCGCGGGGGATCGATCATGCCGACGAGCCCGAGGAAGGTCAGCTCCTGCTCGAGTTCGAGGGAGGGGGGCTCGGTGCCGCTCTCCGCTTTCCTCTCGCGGAGCGTGCGTCGCGCGACACCCAGGACCCGGAGCGCGCGGTCGCCCATGCGTTCGAGCGCCGCGAGGATCGCCGCACGATCATCGTCCCGCATGGGGCGATCGCCGGCGTCGGTCGCGACGTTCGCGCACAGCGGGAGGAGTACGTCGGCGCTCCCCTTCGTGTGGGCCACTTCACGGCCGCGCTCGTCGAGCGTCACCACGGTCATCCGCTTCCGATCGCTGTCGAAGGGGACTTCCTGGAGGAACTGGTGACTCGGCGCGAGGGACTCGCGGGGAAGACCGCCCTTCGCGGCGAGGGTGAGGAGGGCGCCCTCCGTCGGATCCCCGACCACCTTCGTGGCCCCGTCCGGTCCGCTCTCGAGCGTCGCGTTGTTGCACAGGGCCACCGTCGCGAGGAGGTTCCGGAGTGCGCGTCCCGGCACGAGGACGGCCTCGCCCGCGGGGTTCTTGATCTCGCCGTGCGGGTCGTAACCGGACCCCGTCACGGAGTAGGCGACGCCGTCGGTCACGACTTCGCGCACGGTCATCTCGTTCTGGGTGAGGGTGCCCGTCTTGTCGGTGCAGATGACCGTCGCCGATCCGAGGGTCTCCACGGCCGCGAGTTTGCGGATGATCGCGCCCCGTTCGGCCATCCGCTGGGTGCCGAGAGCGAGCGTGATGGTGGTGATGGCCGGGAGTCCCTCGGGGATGGCGGCGACCGCGAGGCTGACGGCCTCGAGGAGCAGCTCGGACCAGCTCCGGTTTCCGGACATCATCCCGCGCACGAACAGCACTCCGGAGAGCCCGAGGCACACCCAGAGGATCTTCTTGCCGAACGAGTCGAGCTTGTCTTCGAGGGGCGTCGAACGGTCGTCGTCGGCGTCACGGATCAGCGTCGAGAGCTTGCCGAGTTCGGTGTTCGCCGCGGTCGCGACGACGACGGCGACCGCCTTGCCGCGGATGACGCTCGAACCGACGAACAGCATGTTCGAACGATCGCCGAGCGTCGCGTCTTCGGCGACGACGGCGATCGCGTCCTTGCCTACGGGAACCGACTCGCCCGTGAGGGAAGACTCCTCGCTCGCGACGTTGATGGCCTGCAGGAGGCGTGCGTCCGCGGGGACGGCGTCTCCCGCTTCGAGTTCGAGCACGTCACCGACGACCACCTCGCGCGCGGGGACCACGCGGATCACGCTCCCGCGCCGCACACGCGCGTTCGTCGACTGCATCCTCTTCAATGCGTCGAGCGCGGCTTCGGCCTTCTGCTCCTGGTAAAAGCCGAGGACGGCGTTCAGCACGACGATGAGACCGATCGCGATCGCGTCGCCGTAGCGGAGGAGGAAAGGTTCGCCGTGGGTCTCGCTGGCGCCGTGCACCACGGCCACGATCGCGGCGACGAGGAGCGTCAGGACGATGGGGTTCGCGAACTGATCCAGGAACCGGAGGATCGCACTCCGCCCGGGCGGGTCGGGAAGCTCGTTCGGCCCCCCGTCCCGGAGACGCGCTTCGGCTTCCGCGGCGGTGAGACCCGTCTCCGGTGTGGTGCGCACTTTCGCGACGACGGTGTCGACCGAGAGCGCGTGGACCGCCTGGACACTCTCCCCGTTCGTCGAATCCCTGAGGGTCGCGGACATCGCGTGGCGATCAGCGACCGGCCTTCTGCTTCGCGGCCATCTCTTCACGCTCGAGTTCCTCGAGCGCGGCCGCGAGCTCGTCTTCGCTCGTGGTCGTCGTCGAGGCGGCCCCGGGTTTCGCGTCCGCGACACGGACCTGCGCCGGCGCCTCCTCGGGAGGCGCGGGAGGAGCGAGGCCCATCTTCTGCTTCAATGCGAGGAGATCGTCCTCGGCGGTCGCCGTACGCTCGAGATTCGAGAACCGACTCGCGAGGACGTCGCCCGTGTACTCCTCCTGGAGTTCGGACTGCGCCTCGGCCTCGGCTTCGATCTGGTCGATCTTCTCGGCCATGCGGTCGAACGTCTGGAAGGCGCTCTGGTCCCGGAGACCGCTCATGGTCTCCTGGATCGCCTTCTGGGCCTCCGCACGCTTCTTCCGCGCGATGAGGACGTTCTTCTTCCGCTTCGCCTCCTCGATCTTGTCGTTGAGCATGCGGAGCGCCATCTTCAGCTTCTCGACGGCGTTCTTCTGCTTCTCCCACTGATCCTTGAACGTGGCGGCGAGGGCGTCGTGTTCGCGTTTCCGGGCGAGGGCCTCCTTGGCGAGTTCCTCGTTGCCCGCCCGCACGGCCATCATCGCCCGCCGCTCCCACTCGGCGGCGTTCGCGGCTTCCTGTTCGAACTGCTTCGCGAGCTTCTTCTCGTCCGCGATCGAACGGGCGACCTGCTTCTTCGCCTCGACGAGCTGCGTGTTCATGTCGAGCTCGATCTGGTTCAGCATCTTCTCGGGGTCCTCCGAGCGGCTGATGAGATCGTTCAAGTTCGATTTGATGAGCTGGGCGAGGCGATTGAAGATTCCCATCGGGGTCCTTGCAGCGAGTCCGAGACGCTTCGGGTGGAGCTACTTGGCGAGTTCGCGAAGTTGAGGGGACTGTTGGGCGAGGGCGAGTTCGAACTCGTCGAGGGTCGCCTGGAGTTCGTTGAAGTCGAGGTTCTCGAGTTCGAGGGCGCTCTGCAGGGCGATCTTCGTCCCGTCCAAGCCGTAGCTCGCGAACACGAGACTCTTCGAGTTCAGCTCGAGGAGACGTTTGAAGAGGGGAAGGGGATCACGGGTCGTCACTTCCACGACGTCGACGCGGAGCACCACGAGGGGCGCGTTCACGCGCACCGCGATCGCGGGGAGCTCGCTCGTCGTCTCCAGGAGGTAGGTCCCCGCGGAATCGCCGACGGGTTGGAACCGGCGGCGGAGTCGGAGGAGGTAAGCTTCGACGTCCTTTTCGGTGCGCATGGCGAAGGTCCTCGGCGCTCGGCCCGTGGGGCGAGCGGGCCCACAGTAGTAGCGCCAATCCGACGAACGCTGATCGTGAAACCTACGTCGACCCCCTCCGGCTCCTGCTCGGACGGCAGCCGCGACGGACGCATGTGGGCGACGGTGCGGAGGGAAGCGTGGATCCTCCCGGGACCACGTGGACGCTTGCGCGCCGAAAACCGTGATAGTGTTTTCCTGGTTCCGCATGGCCGTAGACACCGGCTCGCTCGTTGGCTCCGTCGTCGGGGGCACCTACAAGATCCGCCGTCTTCTCGGCAGCGGGGGCATGGGAGAGGTGTACGCGGCGGACGGGCGTTCGGGAGAGAAGGTGGCCATCAAGGTGCTCCACGAGCGCGCTGCACAGGACCCCGATCTCGTGGCCCGCTTCCAGCGGGAAGCTTCCATCGCGGCTCAGATCAAGTCCCCCTACGTCGCCGGAGTCGTGGGCGCCGGAAAGGACCGCGACGGTCGCCTCTGGATCGCCTTCGAGCGCCTCAACGGAGAAGGTCTCGACGAACGGCTCCGCCGGGAGCAGTACCTTTCGTTCGCGGACGTCGCGCCCATCATCGACGACTCGCTCCAAGGCCTCCAGGCCGCGCACAAGGCCGGAGTCATCCATCGCGACATCAAGCCCGCCAACCTCTACGTCGAGAAGCGAAAGCTGACTCCGAAGCAGGTCGAAGACGGCGAGACGGAAGAGCGGACGCGCATCCTCGACTTCGGAGTCTCGAAGATGCGGGCCCGTGGGGGACGAAAGAGCGAACCGTCGCTCACCGCCTTCGACGCGACGCTCGGCAGCTTCGCGTACATGGCGCCGGAACAGGTCCGTGGTTCGGCGCGCGTCGACGAGCGAGCGGATCTCTACGCGCTCGGTGCGGTCGCCTTCCGGGCATTGACCGGTCGATTGCCCTTCGAGGGCACGAACGCGATGACGCTCATCGCGCTCAAGCTCGATCGCGAGGCGCCGTCGCTCCGCGCGACGACGCACGAGGAGTGGCCGGGCGCCATCGAGCGATTCCTCGAGAAGATGATGTCTCGCGACCGCGAGAAGCGCTTCACGTCGGCGACCGAGGCGATCACCGGGTGGCGGAAGGTCTGTCGGGTGATGGGAAACGCACCGAGCATGCGCCGACCCCAGCTTCCTTCCGTCCCGCCGGCGGATGACAAGACGGAAGTCACCGAAGCGACGTACGACAGCCTTTCGAGCGCGGGAACGCGCAGCCGTTAAGCGTCGGCCGTCCTCCGTCGGGGCCGGCACGGGATCCATACCTGGATACCGAAGCGTTCGTCCCGCGCGCACCTTTCGTCCGGTCCGGTGCCTCCGGCGGAGGCCGCGCGCCGATCGCGTGGGGCGGGAAGGCTTGCAACCTTCTTGGTTCTTTTCGCGGAGGAAGTGATAAAACCGAACTGTGGAGTCCACGATCGTCACCAAAGGGCGCATCGAAGTTCGCGGCGGCACGCTCACCGTCGCGAAGGGCAGCGCGTCCAAACCGAAGATTGAAATCGGGCCCGAGACCCAGGTCGTCGGTCGCAACGACGCGTGTGATCTCGTCATCGACGACAAGAAGGTGAGCGCGGTCCACCTCGAGTTCATCGCGACCGAGCGTGGTGTCCGCATCCGGGATCTCGGTTCGCGGAACGGCTCCTTCATCGGAGACACGCGAATCGGCGAGGTCTACCTCACCAAGCCCACGTTCATCACGTGCGGCGATTCGTCGCTCGAGTTCGCGCCCACCGGCGTCGAGCAGGTCGAGGTGCCCGAAGTCCAAGGCTTCGGCCCGCTCGTCGGTTCGAGCTCGGGGATGCGCACCGTTTTCGAACGCCTCCGCAAGGCGTCGCCGACGGATCTCACGGTCCTCATCCTCGGCGAGACCGGTACCGGCAAGGAGCTCGTCGCCCAGGCGATCCACCAGGCGTCGAACCGCGCGAACAAGCCGTTCGTCGTCGTCGACTGCGGTTCGATTCCGCCGTCCCTCGCGGAGGCGACCCTGTTCGGTCACGAGCGCGGTTCGTTCACCGGCGCCGTCGACAAGCGCATCTCTCCGTTCGTCGAAGCCGACGGCGGCACCATCTTCCTCGACGAGCTCGGCGAGCTCCCGGTCGACGTGCAGCCGAAGCTCCTTCGCGCCCTCGCCGAGCAGCGCATCAAGAGCGTCGGCTCGAACTCGTACCGCCCGGTCAACGTCCGCGTCGTCGCGGCGACCCGCCGCGATCTCGTCCGCGAGGTCAACGCCGGCAACTTCCGGAGCGACTTGTACTTCCGCGTCGCGCAGGTGAAGGTCGATCTCCCGGCCCTCCGCCAGCGCACGGAGGACATCCCCGCCCTCGTCCGCAAGATGATGGACGACCTCGGGGACAAGAACTCCTACGCCCGCATCACGAACGACTCCCTCGAGCGTCTGATGCGCCACGACTGGCCGGGCAACGTCCGCGAGCTCCGCAACGTCGTCGCCGTCGCGATGGCGTTCGCGAAGGACGGCCCCATCGATCTCGCGCAGCACCTCTCGCCGCTCGTCGGCGGGAGCGCCGCCGAATCGACCCCCACCCGCGGCCGCACCTTCCAGGACGCGAAGCGCGAGGTCCTCGCCCGCTTCGAGCGCGAGTACTTCACGGCGCTCTACGCCGAGTGCAACGGCAACGTCAGCGAGATCGGCCGCCGCGCCGCCATGGAGCGCGCCCACGTGCGCGGTTACCTCCGTCGTCATGGCATCGGCGATCCCGGCAAGCTCGGCGCCGGCAAGGACATCAAAGACCCCATTGATTGAGGCCTCGACCGGGGCCGTCGATCGAGACGGAGCGACCGTCCCGGGAGGGACCGTGGACGAAAAAACGGCGAGGCCCTCGGGGGACCTCGCCGTTCGCTTTTCGATCGTCGCCCGATCGCCTCCACGAGGGGCGACGATCGGGTCCGGGTCTCACGCCGTCGTCAGGGGCTCGTGCACGCGCCGCAGAGGGTCTCGGCGGCCTGCGTCGAGCACGCTCCGACGGGGCCGTCGTTCTTGAAGCCGGCCTGCGGGGTGCGGCACTCGCACTGTCCACCCACGGACCCGCCGCACTGCATCGTCCAGCTGTTCGTGCTCGTGCAGTTGCACGTGGGCATGCCGGCGTCCGTCATGCCCTCGGTGCACTGCCACGCGCCGCACGCCGAAGCGCTCGATCCCGAGTCGCCCGCGTCCCCCGCGCCCGCGTCGACCGCGCAGTGCGGATACTGACCGCCGTTGGAGTCGGAGCGTTGGAACTGGATGTTGATGCCCTTGTCCGTCGTCTTGCAGTCCGGAGCGGTGTTGCCCGCACCCGCGTCGACCCCGGAAACCGGAGCCTCGCAGCAGTTCGCCGTGATGATCTGGCAGAAGTTGTAGCCCTTGCAGGTGAACTCGACGTACTTCGAGTTCGTGCCGAAGGACTGACACTGCGAGTCGAAGTCCGGCTTGTAGCGCCAGCCGGAGGTCGAATCGCACGACTTCTCCGGTGGGACGAACGCCAGCGTCGAGAAGCCCGTGAGCTTGAGACCGCCCGCGGCTGAATCGTACGCGAGGAACGTGGCGGGGCCCTTCGACGCCGTGCTCTCGAACTTCGCAGCGAGGAGATAGTTCTTCGACGACTTCACGATGACGGGGTCCGTGAACGTCGTGCCCGCCGGTTCGAGCTTGATGACGTCGACGAGTTGGTCCGCGGCCCAGCCGATCGAGGCCGGGTCCGTCGGCGTCAAGGTGATCGCCTTGCCCGCCGCGCTCGCCGGGAACGCGAACGTGAGCATGGTGCCCGACTTCGACATGATCGAGGCCGTGCCGCCGGAGCTCGGAACCGTGTAGTTCATCGCGCCGCCGTCGGTGCCCGTCGCCGAGTCGGTCGCCGAGTCGGTCGTCGTTCCGGAGTCGGTCGTCGTTCCGGCGTCCGTCGTCGCGTCCGCCTTGGCGTCGCTCGTCGCACCGGCGTCGGACTTCGAACCCGAGTCGGTCGACGTGCTCGAATCGGCACCTGCGTCGCTGCCGGACGCGGGGTCGTCGCTGGAACAGGCTTGCACCGCGAAGGCGACGGGAAGCGTCGCGGCGGCGAGCCAAAGAACGGTACGAAAGGTGCGCATGGGCAATCGATCTCCTTGGGGCGACTCCCGACGCGGGAGGCCGAATGAAGGACGAAGAATCGCGCGCGTCGCGGATCCCGGTCAACACTACGGTCGAGTCTTCCCCCGCGAATTTCCGCCGGATCCCATATTCATGGTGAGGCGGGTTGCGGAGGACGCACGCTCGCGGGATCCTTCCAGCTCGTGCCCCAACTCCCCGAACCCGGACGACGTCCCCTCGCGTTTTTGCCTCTCGCGATCAGCGCGCTCTGCGGGCTGCTCATCGCCCGGATGGCGGTTCGTGACGCGCGATACCTCGTGCCCGTCGGACTCATCGCCGTGCTCGTCGCGCTTCCGCCGATGCTCGCGCGGTGGCGCCTTCGTCGCATCTTCCTGAGCGGCGACGTCGAACGCGTCCTCGGGACCTGGAGCGACGCCGTTCTCCGCGTCCGCCATCCGGAGACGATGGAGCCCCTGATGCAGGCGACCGCCTACGCCGCGTACGGGTGGCTCGAAGCGGGTCGTCGCGCTCTCGATCGGGCGGCGAAGGGACCCGCGTGGGATGCGGCGCTCGAACAACGGCTCTTCGTCGAGACGTTCCTCGATACGTTCGAAGGCGAACGCGAGCGTGCGCTCCTCAAGGCGGAAGCGCTCGTGTCCCTGCCGGTCGCGGTCCCGGGGTGGTTCGCACGGAGACGCGTGAAGATGCTCCGACGCGCCATCCGCGCCTTCGCACGTGCCTTCGCCCACGCGGCCCAACCCGGCGACGAGCGGCTCCTCGAGGAAGCGTCCTCGGCCTCCCCGCTCGTCCACTGGGCGATGCGGTACGCCGCGGCCATCGTCGCCGTCGACCGAGGCGAGCGCACACGTGCGCTCAGTCTCCTCGAAGGTGCGCCAGACTGGCCCAAGAGCAGCGCGTTCCAGCACTTCCATCATGAGCTCGTCTCCCACGCCGGCGCGTGACGACGACCGGTTCATCGCGGACGGACGAACCGTCCGCTCGCGGCCCCATCATCCTTCCGGTACACTCGAAGGGGTGGAAGCGCCGTCGATGACGTCTCGCTCTCGGCGCGTTCCGAGCGTGACGAAGTACGAGGTTCTCGAGGAGCTGGGCCATGGAGGCATGGCCGCGGTCTTCCGCGCGCACGACAAGCGCCTCGCCCGGGACGTCGCCATCAAGGTGATCCACCCGCACCTCCGTGACTCGAAGGAGGTGACGCACCGCTTCCAAGTGGAGGCGAAGGCCGTCGCGAAGCTCCGTCATCCCAACATCGTCGAGGTGTTCGACGTCTCGGCGGAGGACGAAGACGAGCAGTACCTCGTCGTCGAACTCGTCCGAGGCGCGACGCTCCGGAAGATTCTGGGCGATCGGGGGGTGGTTCCGCCCGAGGTCGCCGCATGCATCGGCGTGGAACTCCTCGCGGCGCTCGCTCACGCGCACGGTCAAGGCGTCGTCCACCGCGACATCAAGCCCGAGAACGTGATGATCGAACATGCGGCGCCATCGTCGAAGCCGGACGTCTCCGGAGTCGTTTCCACGGATCCGGAAGCGCCGTCGGGGGAGCGGGTCCACGTGAAGCTCACCGATTTCGGGATCGCGAAGCTGCTCGATGCCCAGGGGGTGACCTCGACGGGCCAAGTGCTCGGCAGCCCCGCCCACATGGCTCCCGAACAGATCGAGGGGCAAGAGGTGGACGGGCGCGCCGACGTGTTCGGCATGGGCGTGCTCCTCTACGAGTGCATGGTCGGTCACCTTCCGTTCGAGGGAGCGAACCCGGCGCAGGTGCTCCGTCGCGTCCTCGAAGGTCACTATCCGAACGCCGAACACGAACGCGGCACCGTCGGAAAGCGTTGGAGCACGATCCTCGATCAAGCCTTGGCCCAGAAACCCGCGGACCGGTTCCGTGACGCGACCGCGCTGCGCGATGCCCTGCTCGCGGAATTGAAGCGCATTGGGATCTTCGCTCCGCGTGAGGAGCTCGAAGCTTGGTTCGACGATCCGGCGGGGTACGCCGCGCGCCACGACGCCAAGATGATCACGACGCTCTGCGCGACCGGCGCCGCACTCCACAAGGCCGGTGACGCTCTGGGGGCCGCCGCCGACTACAATCGTGCGCTCGCCTACGCGCCGTCCGATCCGGCGCTGCTGAAGCTCGTTGCAGGCATGCGCCGCGCGGAAGCACGCGCGCGCCTTCTCGCTCTCGCGTTCCGGGTGGGCGCCGTGGTGCTCTCGCTCGTCCTCCTCGTGTTCATCGGTGTCCGTATTCGTTCGTCGCGGATCGTCACGCTCCCTCCCTCGACACCGACGACCGACCCCACGACACCCGTCGCCTCGCCGCAACCGAGCACGGCCGTCACGGGAGTCGCGACCGATCCCGTACGGACGTCACCACCTCCGATTCCTCCACCGGCTCCGCCGAACGTCCGTCCGGCATCTCCGGCTCCGAAGGTGGTGATGCGTCAGGTCGTCGTGTCCGGCGTGAGGCCGCCCTTCGGCGTCCTGGTCAGCGTCGACGGAAGCGGCGAGCAGCCCGTCTCGGCGGGGATGCGACTCCCCGTCGACTCGAAACAGCACGTCCTCAAGTTCTCGTGCGCGAACGACTACTGCCAACCGCAGGAACGGACGATTGCCGCGAACGAATCCGACGACTCGCTCAAAGTCTCCCTCGACCTGAAGCCGGCCGTCCTCGTCGTCCTCGGTCGTTCGGGGCAAAGCTACCGCCTCACGGAACAGCCCACTCTCGAAGTCCGGCCCGGGGCGCCCACGCGCGTGCCCATGAAGGCCGGCAAAGAAGCGGTCCACATCGTCGAACTCCCGTCGAACGTTTCCAAGCGTGTCACGATCACCGCGGGCGCCGAAGCCCGCGTCGAGTTCTCCGAAGGACCGCCTCCGTGAGACGCGTCCGGTCGATTGCCTTCGCTCTGGGCCTCGCGTCGTCGATGCTCGTTCCTGCCGTCGCCCGGGCGGACGAACAGAGCGAACTCGAGAAAGGGCGCGTCGCGTACTACGCCAAACAATACGACGAGGCGGACGAACGCTTCCGCAAGATGCTCGACCCGAAGACGGGCACGGTCCACGACGCGGTGCTCGTATCCCAGGCGCGCATGGTCTGGGGGGCCGTGCTCTTCGCGAAGAAGAAGCGCGAGGACGCCAACGCCCTCTTCGAGCAGATTCTCCTGTCGGATCCCCAGTTCGAACCCGACCCTCTCGGATACCCGACCGAAGTCCTGAACGCGTTCATCGACACGCGCGCCCGAATCCGCGACAAGCTGAACGCCGCGGCCATGGCTTCGGCACGCTCCGAAGCCGAACGACGAGCGCGGGAGGACTCCGAGCGGAAGCGGCAGGTCGCGCGCATCGCGATGCTCGAGAAACTCGCCGCGGAGGAGAGCGTCACCGTGAAGAACTCGCGGTGGATCGCCGCGGTGCCGTTCGGCGTCGGGCAGTTCCAGAACGGTCAGAAGGCGCTCGGGTACGTGTTCCTCTCGTCGGAACTCGCCCTCGCGACCTTGAGCGTCGCGGTGGCGCCCTTCTACGTTTCGAACCTCGACGACGCCGACACCGCCATGGCCAACCGCGACAGGTTCCGAGCGGAGCAATTTCTCGCGCGTGCCAACGATCTCCGCGTCGTGAACCTCGTCGCCGTCTCGGCGCTCGCGGCCACTGCGGTCGTGGGCGTGTTGCAGGCCGAGATTTCGTTCGTGCCCGAATCGAAGACGGTGAAGAAGCGTCCCATCCCCGAAGTCGGATCCGTCACTCCTTTCGCGGCGCCTACCGTGGCCCAAGATCGTCCGGGATTCGTCTTCGGCGCGGTCGGTCGTTTCTGAGCGATCGAGGAGAGGTCCCATGGTTCCTCCGATGCATGGCAAGGTCGTCGTCGTCTCGGGCGCGAACCAA